>NZ_JBXWOA010000016.1:0-84190 GCF_059610645.1 Ruegeria sp. CDSC054
CTTCAACTGGGTAATGCCGTTCGCTACCCAGGCGCTAGCACCACAAAGGTCAATGGTCAAAAGTTTGCAACAGATCCTTCGAACTGGCCCCGCGTCTGAAGGCCATCGCCCGACAAAAGCTGGCCTTACCGAATTCCGCAATGCGGGGACAACTGCCCAACCTGCTACCGATCCTGTCCGGCACTGTTGACTGGGCCGAGATCGAAAGACAGTACGACGAAATGGTCAAATACGCTTCGGCCATGCAGCACGGCACGGCCGATCCGGAAGCTATCCTGCGTCGTTTCGCCCGCGCTGATGTGATGCATCCAACTTATAAGGCTCTCGCTGAGCTCGGGCGAGCGATCAAGACCATCTTTCTATGTCGTTATCTTCGATCCGAGGATTTCCGCCGCGAGATTCATGAAGGGCTGAATGTGGTGGAGAACTGGAACAGCGCCAATGGTTTCGTGTTCTTTGGCAAAGGCGGCGAGATTTCCAGCAACCGGATTGCCGATCAGGAAATCTCCGCCCATGCTTTGCATCTGCTTCAGGCATCCCTTGTCTATGTAAACACGCGCATGGTGCAATCCGTGTTGTCAGAACCGGGATGGGCAACCCGCCTGTCTGAGCGGGATTACCACGGTCTCACGCCACTGATCTATTCCCACATCAATCCCTATGGCCGGTTCGATGTTGACCTACACAAGCGGATCGACTTCGGAGCAATGGCCGCCTGATCCGTGCGTCACAAAAGGGTACACCCGCAGGAGACAGGGTGATGTGGCACGCCAAGATGTCACAAATGAGTAGTCAACAGCATATTGTTACATTATCAGAGTGGGAACCACCCTAATGTGACAATTTGCTATGCCCAAGATTGGATATGCTCGCGTCAGCTCATCAAGCCAGGATCTTGATATCCAGAAAGCCACGCTGAGAGCAGCAGGCTGTGAGATCGTTCGATCCGAAACAGTCTCTGGTGCTTCCCGTGATGACCGTTCTGAATTGGCTACAGTGATAGAATTTCTGCGCGAAGGGGATGAGCTGGTTGTGCATCGCCTAGATCGCCTCGGTCGTTCCACGCGTGACGTGCTGAACTTGGTATATGAGCTGGACGCCAAGGGCGCATCACTTCGTGTTCTTGAACCGGACGTAACCACCGCCGGAGATATGGGTCGCATGGTCATCACCGTTCTCGGTATGGTCGCCGATATGGAGCTGAAGTTTATCCGCGACCGTCAGCGTGCTGGGATCGACACCGCCAAAGGTAAAGGTGTCTACAAGGGGCGGCGGAAATCCGTAGATGATGAGGAAATCCGGCGATTGGCGAGCGAGGGCACCGCAAAAGCCCAGATCGCGCGTGAACTAGGGATTTCAAGAATGACCGTATACCGGGCGCTTGCTGATACAGACGTCTGAACCAGCCCTTCGCGTTTCGCGCGGTGGAAGTCTTCGGATCGAAGATACCGGCCAAGGAAGTTGGATTTGACGCAAGAGTTATACGATGCGGCAAACGAGATTTCGGAAGGGGTCAACTTGAGCGACAAAACCGTGTTCCTTCAGGGTGATTCAACAGACCTTTCTTTTCCCGACAGCCATTTCGATGGTGCGGTTCCAGTTCACGTCGCTATGAACGTCCCGGAAAAGGCTACGGTCTATGCCGAGGCGCGACGTTTTCTCAAATCCGGCGCAAGGTTTAGAATTTATGACATTTTGCAGGGAGAAGGCGGTGAGTTTTGTATCCGGCACCTTAGGCTTCAGAACCTTCGATCAGTCATCTCGCGACACCCGAGGAAATGTCCACGCATCTATTGGCCGCTGGTTTCAAAATTCTGAGTGAAGCGGACTGAACTTTGGAAAGTCACAGCTGGCTCAAGGAAAGAGCCGAAGCACCGAAGTCTGACAAACGACTTCTGGTGACGATCCAGCTATTGTTCGGAGCCGTTCGCGGGGAAATGACAAAGAACCAACTCCGGGGCTTCATGAATGCCGGATGCTAACCTGTTCCTTAATTTGTGAAGCCTAATCAACCGTTTCCGCATTGTCTGTTTCTCAGAAACTGAAAAACCTGCTGGTGAATATCCTGCGTGGATGGCTCCTGCATAGCCAGACATTGATCCACGTGGTCATTGCGTCCACGCTTCAATGGCGTAGTCTCTTTTCACCCGAATTGGCGTAGTTGTCCCATGATAGACAATCATCAAAGCCTGCCCCAAGAGCCCGCCGATAGAATAACAAAACCCTTCGCACGCTTCCTAGAGATCCAAGCGGCCGCGAGTGGGCTCCTGTTCCTGGCTGTTCTGCTGGCTTTGGCGCTGGCAAACTCGCCTTGGCAAGAAGGCTTCCTGGGCTTCTGGAAGACCCCTATTGGCCTGACATTCGGTTCGTTCGATTTCACCCGCTCGCTGCGACACTGGATCAACGACGGGCTGATGACCCTCTTCTTTTTCGTGCTTTCTCTGGAGCTCAAGCGCGAGATCGTACTGGGCGAATTGCAAAACCCGCGACAGGCCGCCCTGCCGTTCGCGGGCGCTTTGGGCGGCATGGTGGTGCCGGTCGCGCTCTATCATTTGTTGATGTCCGGGCAGCCCGGGGCGCACGGCTGGGGAACCGTGATGGCAACCGATACGGCGTTCGTGATTGGGTGCCTGGCGCTTTTCGGAAGGCGGATCCCGTCCACCTTGCGTCTGTTCCTTCTTTCTCTGGCCATTTTTGACGATATCGGCGCAATTCTCGTAGTCGCCTTCGGTTACGGGGAAGCGTTGAACTGGTCGGCGCTCGGTTTGGGTCTGCTGGGAATTGGTATCGTCGCAGGCGCCTCGCGCGTCGGGATCAGAAGTGTCCCGGTTTATTTTCTGCTCGGTGCGGCAGTCTGGCTATGCATCGACGCCTCCGGCGTTCACGCGACCATCGCAGGGGTCATTCTGGGCCTTATGACGCCGACGCGCATATGGGTAAGCGATGCCCGGCTGCATGCAATCCTTGGGCGCCTACGCGCCGTTCCGGCCGGCTATCGGCAGCAGGGAGGTACCGCAACCCGCCATAACCTGCGTCAAGCAAGCAGAGCGGTCACGGAGGCACTCTCGCCAGTCGAACGGCTCGAGACAATGCTGCACCCTTGGGTCGGCTTTGCAATCATGCCGATCTTCGCGCTGGCAAATGCCGGCATCACGGTTCAGGGTGCCGATTTCGAACAACCGGTCTCCTTAGCGATAATTGTCGGCCTGGTGTTAGGAAAACCGATCGGCGTCTTCGGGTTCAGCTGGCTAGCTGTCCGATTGGGCCTGGCAGTGTTAGCGCCGGGCCTGTCGGGGCCGTTAATTCTGGCCGGCTCGTTTCTAACTGGTATCGGTTTCACGATGTCGCTGTTCATAGCGGGTTTGGCCTTCGATCCGGCGACGCTGAATGCCGCAAAGCTTGGAATTCTCTCAGGATCAGCTATTGCCGCAACGGTCGGGATCCTCATGCTGCTCCTGCTGACAATTCATGCAGCGCGCGCAAAATGCGCTACAAGTACCGCAGATCAAGACCGGATACCCTAGAATGGGAAGAATACCGGGATCACCCCGACCACGGCTGCGCCGACGATAAGATTCATCGGAACGCCGATCCTGAGGAAGTCGGAAAACCTGTAGTTCCCTGCGCCATATACCAATGTGTTGGTCTGATAGCCGACCGGAGTGGCGAAACTTGCACTTGCGCCAAACATCACAGCGACGACGAACGGCTTTGCGTCGACACCGAGTTGTTCCGCAACACCGATCGCGAGAGGTGTAACGACGACGGCAACGGCGTTGTTGGTAACCGCCTCGGTGAGCGCCGAAGACAGTATGTAGATCGCAGCGAGCGTAACAATTAGGGGCAACTCTACGAGAGTCGGCACCAATGTCTCCACGATCAGGTTGACAGCTCCTGCATTCTGCATACCGCTTCCGACGATTAGCATGGAAAAGATCAGCACAAGGACGCTGGCGTCGATGGACGCCCAGGCTTCGCCGCTGTCGATGCACCGGAGCACGAGGATGGCAGCGACCGCGACAAGGGCAAGCACGCTGATCTCGGCGAACCCGGCTGCGGCGAGCGCCACAACCGCGAAAAGCGCGAACAGAGCTAGCGGCGCTTTCCCGCGGCGGAAGGCGCGCCCCCCGGCATCTGTGATCGCGGCAAGATCGCCCGCCTCGGTCATTCGGGCAAAGCCTTCAGGCGTTCCTTCCAAAAGCAGTGTATCGGCGGGGCGCAAAAGCGCCGTCGACAGGTCGGGTCCAAGCACTTCCCCATGTCGGTGGGCGCCAAGAACACGCATGCCGTATCGGTGCCCCATGGCAAGCTGGGCAATGCGCACTCCGCGGCTTCGGCGTGAAAGCGTCACGATAGCTTCGGCGACGATCAGCTCCGAGGTGTTTTCGGCCTCTGGCCCCTGGCGCAACCCGACTTCGATCCCTTCAAGTTTCCTGAGGGTGAGCAGTTCTGATGTCGCAACCTTGGCAATGATCCTGTCGCCCGGTTCGAGTATGTGTTCACTCAATCCCTCTCTCTTGACTCCAGACCGCGCACGGATGCCGACGATTTCAACACCTCTTCGGCTGAGGGCGGCGATTTCATGAATCGTTCGACCAATATTCGGGTAGTCCTCTTGCGGGCGTACCTCGGTCAAAAAAGTCGCTTTATCGTCGCCGCCCTGTTCCGCAATATCCTTTCGGTCCGGCAGTAGGACAGGTCCAAGCAGGAGGAGCGCCACACCGCCTGTGGCCGCGGCCACCAGACCGACCGGTGTGATCTCGAAAATTGAAAACGGTTCCAAGCCAGACGCCTGGGAAACGCCGTCCACCAGAAGGTTGGTCGACGTGCCGATCAGAGTACACGTCCCGCCCAGGACGGACATGTAGGATAGCGGAATCAACAGGCGTGTCGCGGCAAAGCCCAGGCTCTGCGCCAAACGAATGGCCACCGGTATGAGGACGATGACGACCGGCGTGTTGTTAATCAGACCCGAGGCGACTAGCGTCGCGATGAGAAACGCCGCTATACCGGCGACCGGGCGCTTGCTCCCTGCGGCGACAACCTTGTTCGCAAGTGCGTCGAGAAACCCGGTTCGGACCAGCGCGCCGCTGATTACGAACATCGCGGCGATCGTTATGGGTGCAGGGTTCGAAAACACTGCCAGAACTTCATTCGTGGGGACAAACCCCAATACGACAAACAGCGCGGCGGCCCCCGCAGCGGTTACGTCCGGTTCGAAGCGCTCGGAAAGAAATGCTGCGAACAGAAGGATGACAATTGCGAGCGCAAGATAGGGTTCATAGTCGGCCATGAGCTCAATCTGTCCGCCCTCCTTCATTCATACCTTTGCCGCTGACGATATGCCGGTCGCAGCATCCACCTTCCTGAATAGAGCGACAACTGAATAATCAGCCCAATTGTCCCGACAATACTGGCTCAGAAAGAAACCCTACTGACGCAGATGTGGCCGTCCGTGGAGCAACAAATGTCCTATTGAGGTGCTCCCAGTTTCCTATCCAACGCACCAATTCACTGACCAGTGGCAATATTACGCAAGGCTCAGGTGGGAAGTGCCCGGGCCTCTGCAAACGACAGCAATCTGCGGCTTTTCTCATCCCAAAGGTGCAGTCGCGCGCAGCGGAAGCTTTCCCAAAGCGTAATGCGTCTGGTCTGTGCCAGGACGTCGTGATCCTTGACCACGTCGTGTAAACGGTAAAACGGGATGCGGCTGGCCAGGTGATGCACATGGTGGACTCCGATGTTCCCGGTGATCCAGCGCAGGATGCCGGGCAGAGCGTAGTGCGAACTGCCGTGAAGGGACGCGTCCCGGATGTTCCAGTCTTCCTCGTGCCGCCAGCTGGTTTCCTCAAACTGATGCTGCACGTAGAAAAACCACATGCCGGCTATTGCGGCCAGAAGCATCGTCGGCAGGAAGACGAACAGCATTACCTCCCAACCGCCCAGCAAGACAATCACTGTCAGAGTGAGGCCTATGGCAACATTTGTCGCCATCGCACTCAACCAGTAGCGCCAGCCGGACCGCATCAGGTGTACTGGCAGCCGGTTGTGCAGGAAGAACGTGTAGAACGGCACCACCCCGAACAGGAAAACCGGATGGCGTAACAGGCGGTAAAGCGTACGATCGGGCCATCCCTTCCCGCGGTACTCCCTGACTGTCAGCACCGGCAGGTCTCCGATGCCCCGCCGGTCCAGGTTTCCGCTCGTGGCGTGGTGGATCGCGTGGGTCTTGCGCCAGACGTCGTAGGGTGTCAGCGTGATAACGCCGATCACGCGACCGATCCAATCGCACAGACGCCGGTCGCGGAACAGGGAACCATGCCCGCAGTCGTGCTGGATTATGAACAGCCGGAGCAGGAAGGCTGCATTCGCCAACGCGAGAGCCAGTGCCAACGCGGTGCTGATCGAGAGCACCCACCAGGCAACCGCCCATATTGCCACGAAAGGCGCGAGCGTGACCGTCAGTTCGAAAATACTGCGAGAGGGGATTGGCTGCCGGTACTTCATCAGGGTTCGTGTCCAGTCTGATGCGGTCAGCCGCGCCTCTTCCTGTCTTGGACCGGTTACACCGGAGGGGTATCCCGCGCTGGGTGCCCCGCCCGTGACGGGCAAGGGTCCTGGCTGGACCCGCGCTTGCCGCGCGGTCGAGGCAGATCCGGCAGTCTGCATGTCGGTTTGGATGCTACCGTCTTGGTGGCCCATGCTACCCGGCATGTCCTGCTGGTCGGGCTGTTGGCCCCGTGCGTTATTCGAGTTGGACGAAAACGGCATGGGCGATATCTATCTCGCTGAAATTATGTGTCATCCCGGCGGCCTCCGAACGGAGTTCCCGCTAGCAATGATCCGGTTGATGAGAACCGCCACGGACCGATGCGCCTCTATCTCTCCATCAGTTACAGCCGCGGTTTCATGCGTCTTTGCAGCATCGCGAAGGATACCCATGATCTCACGTTCTGCGAGAAGCTTGTGATCGTTCATCGCCAGCAGCATCGACTCGCAGATTGCGAGGGCCGCCATTCCCGAGAAGTCCTGTTCGCTACGCATTTTGTGACTTCCTTCCAGGTAACGGTTAAAGTAACGCGCGACCGGGCGGCCTCGCTTATCACAAGCATCTTCGCAGAAAAAAGGCTATGTTGGGCTAACCGAAAGCAGTCTCTGCACGATTGCGCCTGGAGCTTTTCCGGCTTGTGAGGCCCCGATGACAGATATCTTTGAAAGCCCGCTGACACGGAAGCTGCAAGTCTTCGTCGCCTTGTCTGACGATGAATTGGACGTTTTGAAGCGTTTGCATCTGCGCCGCCGTTCCTTCACCGCGGGGCGTGATCTTGTGCATCAGGGGCAGTCGGATCAGGCCGCTTACATTCTGGCCGCTGGTTGGGTGTGTTCCTACAAGCTTCAGCCGGATGGAACCCGACAGATCGTAGACTTCCAGATACCAGGGGATTTTCTTGGATTGCGCAGCGTCCTTCTGCGCACCTCCGACCACAGTTTCGAACCGGTCACGGACATTCAGGCGGTGGAGGTTCTGGGGGGCGACCTTCTGGAAGCATTCGAGAAAACGCCTCGCCTGGCGGCAGCCGTTCTCTGGGCAGCATCACGGGACGAAGCCATGGTCGTCGAACACCTCGTTGGGGTTGGCCGACGCGCCGCAGATTCGCGCATGGCGCATTTCTTCTTGGAACTGGCGGAACGGCTGAGGTTGGTCGGAATGGGGAGCAAGAAAGGATTCGCTTGCCCTTTGACGCAGTACCATCTTGCTGATGCACTCGGCTTAAGCGCCATCCATGTGAACCGTGTTTTGAGGCAGCTTCGCGAAAAACGGCTGCTGACCTTTCAGGACGGCCGCGTGACGTTCGACGACTATGACGGATTGGTGGCCATTTCAGGTTTCGATACGGCGTATCTGGATCAGACCGGCTCACTTTTGAAATGAAGGAGGCCGCCCTTCGCTAAACTTGGGCGGCCTGATTTTCTTCTAAGACGAGATAAGTCAGTAATAAGACGAGATAAGTCAGATAATCTCTTCTGCAGCCGCGTTGAGTTCCCTGTCCGTCTCGTCGTAGTTATTCGCCTCGTGCGCTTTCTCGGCAGCCTGGTAGTGTTCCAGCGCCCGATCCTTTCTGGGACCGGCAGGTGCTTTGTCACAAGCTGCTTTGACCGAGGTCATCTTCTCGGTGACATTGGTTTGTTCAGGCGTCATTAGAATGTCCTTTCCTGGACATTCCGAGAATAGGAAACGCTGGGCAATGCGGCTCGTTTCAAGAACCGCACGCTTCACGCGCTTCTATTTTGCTCGGAAATGAGTGCCGCCGGAGATTCGGCAGGCACGAAGCCATGTACTCATCTTCTCCGCCCCGCAATACTGACGCAGGTTAGCTTGGGATAAAGCCACACCGCGTGGGTAATGATCTGAGGGGGAAATCGGTGACGCTTGTAGCTGATGGATGTTGAATTCATCAATGTCACCTACGTCCAAATCATATCATCGGCAACCGAACGACGGTTAACGTGACGACACCGTTCAGACCTACCGGATTTTCATAATTTCTTGGGGTCAGACTTGACCTGTTCCGGGCCGATGAAGGCAGGTTTGAGTTTGGGTTCGACTTCTGAGTCTTCAGCAGCCTTCGAATTCAGCAACGCTGCCGCTCTGATCGTCAGATCCTTGAAAGACACGCTTTTTCCTTTGATTGCCAACAAGTATTTCGAACTCGCGATGGAACATAAAATTCACTTGTGGCTAGTGCACATATAGGTGTTGGAGACCCGATTTACTATGGGCTACCAAGAGATCGGTTCCTCTATCGTGATTTGATGCTGCCTCAATTTGAGCTCATCGGCCTATATCACCGTTGGATGCACACGATCCGGTTCTATCACAGCTCCGTTCCAAGTTGTTTCACTGACAAAGACCTTTTCGACATCGGTCGCGTTCATCGCCCTCATGAGCGCACCGTAGTTCAACTGACACCTGATTTCGGCCCCAACCTGCAAAGCGCATTTGGAGGTTTCAGTGACAGTGTGATCACTCGTCGCGCCGACAAATGTGATGTCCGTAGGAAAGCTCAGCCCGCCAACATTCGTGTCCTGCAGCCCGACAGCAAGAACCGAACGGGACTTGCTGGAACTATCCTGCACAAGACGCAACGCCAAAAGAGCCGGATCAATCAGACGCAAGGGAAAGGGCCTTGTCTTGAACTTTGTTTCGATCACCTCGACCACAAGAGTGAACGCATCTGTATGAAGCCCATCTATCTGCTCGCCGGAAACGGGATCGGTGCCCAACAGGATCGCCTCGCCCAGGCGCAGTTCGTTGATACGCCCCTTTGTCGGTAGATCCAAAGCCCAAGGTAAATTGGCGGAACTGCCTCCTGATACGGTCTCAAGAAATGGGCCGCAAGCGCCCTCGATTTCGTATGCGAGCGTCGTTACGACATCCATTGCATCAGCGTTTGGAGCAATGTTGCCCAGGCAGGCGAAGTTGGCACCAATACCTTTGAGAGCTACGCCAGGCATCTTCATCACCAATGTCGCGATACGCTCAAGATCTTCTGGCATTATCCCATCGCGCATATCTCCCATCTCAATCATCAAGATAACGCCATGCACCTCGCCATTGCGTAGCGCGACTGCGGAAAGTTCCGCGATAACGTCAATCTCTGTATTGTAACTGGTTTCACAGGTCTCGATGATTTGATCGATTTCGCTCAGCAAAGGAGAGCGGATCATGGATATTGGGCAGATGATGCCGGCGCAACGCATGCGCTTTACGTTCGCGACCCGGGCATCGGCCAACTGGGAAACGCCGCTTTCTAGCATGGCATGGGCGACGGCTGGGTCACCGCAAACAGCCTTTGTCACGCCTGTCACACTGATCCCGTGCGAAGCAAGACGGTCCACCAGAAAGCGCGTATTCTGGCGGATCTTGCACAAGTCGATTTCGATCCGCGGCGTCGTCATTCGGCAACCACACGCGGCAATGGCCGCAACTGGGGATAGGCAGAAAGAACCAACTCTGCCAAGTGCGCCGCTGGTCGGAGCAGAGCGTCAGTCACTGGGAGACAGAAGTTGCGTGAAAAGCCCCTGATGGCTGTTTCCACCTCGGTGTTCGTCATTCCTTCATGATTGAGCGTGACACCAATCACTTTCGTTTTGGCGAAAGCTTCGATAAGTTTTATCTCGAGGCGCGGATCGGGCATCGGCATGTTGGGAAAATCGCAACGGTGGGTCCGTTTGGGGGCGTGTTGCAGAATGACGGCGTGTGGCTGGCTACCGCGAAGAATGAATGCTGATGTGCAGAAAGCCGGATGGCTGAGCGCGCCTTGGCCTTCAATTAGGATGACATCTGGTTGTTCCTTTTCGGATGCCGCAACAATGACACGCTCAAGCTCGCCACAGCAGAACTGAGGCGGCACTGCATCCAAGGCAATACCATACTTGGCTCCCTGCATCACGCCGGTCTGACCGGTTCCGACCAAAACCGTCTTGATCCCCCGTTCATTCAGGGCATTCGCCAGCAAAGTTGCCGTGGTCCGCTTTCCGATTGCGCAATCAGTGCCCAACACAGCGATACGGATCGCTTCAACATCTGCAACGCAGCCGTCAAACAGACGCATGTTCTTGCTAGGTTGCGGCTTCCGAATGTCCCGAATGGTAACACATCCAAACTGGGCGGCTGAGCCAATTTCGAGATCGTCGCCGAGATATTCGTGTAGCCCACTGACGATATTCATGCCTGACGAAATCGCGTCCAGAACAACGCCTCTGTCTGCCGTGGACAATGTACCACTGGACGGTGCCATTCCATAGATCAGAGTGTCTGGGGCTACCGCTTCGTGAGCGATGGCCGCGCTAAGATCGCCATGCACTGGAATGCCGTTGTCGATACCATCGAGAACCTCGCCGCTGTCACGCCCTTCTAGAGTGCTGTCAATTACTGACAGAACACGAAAGACCTGCGAAAACCGGACTAGACCGTTTGCAGTCTTGCCGTCAGTCTTGCCGAAATTCCCTTCACAATAGACGGTGGCGGTTGGAGCGTCATAAGAGATTATCTTAGGAGGGTTATCTGGACAAATTGAGAGTTCCATCGGCGGCGCCTGTGCTGCTCTTGCGACCGGTCTCTTCATTTGCGCTAAATGATCTTCCGTTTTCATGTCTGTTCCTTTCTATGTCGAGCCAAACCCGGGACAATGAAGCCACCAGGGTCAACGAAGTGACGCCTGATTTGGGATCAGCAGGCTTCGCGTTAGTTGTTCAGAACGCAAACGCCCTTTGATCGCTGGAAATTTCGGTGGCACTCCCAGCGGTTTCCGGCCCTGTCCAAGTGGGCGTTGGCCGGTAAGTCTATGAAAACGCATCCACTGGCAGTTTCCGCATACCCGCGGTCACATTTCCAACCTTGTCCATGGGAGGCATCGTCAAAGTAAGCGTTCTCGGGAACAATAACCGGTTCACAAGCGCCAACTCGCTGGAAGTACCCGCGCTCGCATGTCCAGGGTTGCCCATAAGACGATCCATTCAGAAAGGCATTGGCTGGTACCATGATTGGGGCACAAATCTCACCTTCGGCCCGATAGCCCCGATTGCAAACCCAAACATCACCATAAGACTCGCCCGACAGGTACCCGTTGTCAGGTACTGCAACTTCCAGGCAAGTCTCGTCAATTTTCACGAAGCCGCGCAGGCACCGCCAACTTTTTCCTGAAGAGGCGAGATATCCGCCTTCGGGTACGGGTACTTCGACACAAGCCAGGCCATTTTCTTCTAGAAATCCATGCAAACAATCCCAGCCCCTGCCATAGGTCCTGTTTGTTGCGTAAGCATTCTGAGGGACTATAATGGCGACGCAAAGGTCGTCTTCGATCCGGTAGGATCGGTCGCATTCCCATCCGTCCCCGTAACTCCTGGAGTGTGCATTCTCAGGCATGAGGGCGTCTGCAGATTGTGCGAACACAGGGAATGCGAATGACGCGAAGATACCAGCCAGAATGTACATTCTTACCGAAAGCCGTTCTGACGGTTTCTTTTTGGGCAATTTTCTAGGTGTCATAACTGGCTCCCTTCTGACCTAATGGCATCGGCTTTTATTCTTGGGTTTCAGTTGCCCTGTTAAGGTCCTGTTGGGTGCGCCACGACTCAGGCCGTTCGTCTCGTAGTGGTGGCACGTCTTCGTTCTCGATAGTTTGGATAGGGTGTCCCGTCAGTTCCGCTGATTGAACGGCCATCGTCATCACAAAAGACAGCTTCTGCAGCGCCATTTCAGCCAACGGTTTTGGTGTGGCATGTTTCATCCCTTTTCCACCGTGTTTTCCGCGCGTTCCGGCGGCTTGTCGACGTCAAGGCCGGCAAGACAAGCTTGAGCGATGTCACGGTCCGGAACATCCGTGCCCGGAATGGTTGCCCAGCCTGTCTCCATGACGGCATCGCGGCGTTTGTAGGTTGTGGCTTTTCGAATAGTGTCAATATGTGCAACCCGATCCGGATCCACGCGTGCCATATCGAGGCAGACCGGCACCATCGCCGCTATGACTTGGTTTCGAGCCATCGCCGTCGCTCTGGTATCTGCGGTTCCGCCAGTCACCCAACCGCCCCATGAAAATCCAACCACACCGACAAAGACCGCACCGATCACGGCCCCATAGATGCTAGGTTTCAGCCATTCAGGAGTGTTCATTTCGAATCCTCCAGCGGAGAAAGCGCCGCCTCGCTATCATTTTTCAGTCTGGGTCAATGCGCCGGTCCCGGCGCAGCGCCGTTTCTAGGTCTTTCTCGGTAATTGGACGCTGTTCGGTGCGACCAATCTGGCTCCCTTTCCCATGGACGACCGAGTAGGTCGCAGTCCGGCGAAAGGCCTCAAAGCTGAGGCTTTGCAAAAGCTCTTCTTCGACGACGATTTCATATTCGCCTGCGGCCAGCTCGTCCGAGTAGCCCGGCAATACAAACGCATTGGCAAAAGTCACCATCGATCTCGACGATCGCGTGCTCATCCCCGACCTCCAGACTGTCTGCGGGTCTTTCCCGCGCCATTGTCACTCACCACCAGATTCCAGGGGCTACATGGTCGAACGAACTCCCTCCTTGTATCTCATGATCATTCGACGGGCGCTGACGCATGTTAGTCTCGGCCACCGGAATGCAATCTACCGAAGGCCCCTGGACCGCCAACTGGACTGACCTGTGTAAGGGCACCGCGACGAGCGATCGCGTAAAATTGGTTAAATCTGAAAATGCTCCACCTGTGTGCGTCCAGAACTTCGTTTTGCCCGGTGCGTACTGGTCAAGAGCTGACCGTCAATAAAAGAGGAGAATAAAGATGGCTGAAAACAAAGCACTGGGTACTCGCCCACCTGAATTCGAACGCTTTCTCTATGCACCTGTCGGCGAAGACCGGAACGGATATGTCGTGACGGTTCTCTCGGCGCTTGCACGTCTTGGCCTCGATCCCTGGAACGAAACCGCCGAACTCGTGAAGTTGCGGCGGGAAGAAGCCTGCGCGCGGCTTGAGATCCTCCTTTCGAAATTCAGGGACGTTCCCGAGCTAAAGCAGGACCACAATGCCGTCGCGCAGGAATTGAGCCTGTTGCTTCCGGAAAGCCCACGAGTAACTCCTCTGACGCGGGTGAGCTCGACAGTTGCCAATGGTCGCTTGGTGTCCAGCGGTGCAATCTGGACGATACTCGCGATCGTCTTCGTCCTGATACAAATGCTGTTCATCAATTCGCCAGGATCAGACGAATGACCTCTGCCCATCAAGCGCCCGTGGACCACCGGCGATCGATTGAGAGACCTGAGGTCACGTCGGCGATCGAAGACGCGTTCCTTTGGAGCCTTGAGGAGAGGTTCTGGACTAGTGGTCTAGATAGCGCGCGCGCGACGACTGCACAGAACGCCGTCATGATCTTTCCCTTTCCGCCCGGCATCCTTCAAGGCGAACAGGTCTGGGACCACTTGCAACGGAATACAGGCTGGCGATCTGTTGTGATGACCGACCGCAATACGACGCTTCGCGGCAGCATTGCAATGCTCGCGTATCGCGTTTCGGCCGAGAAGGCCGGCGTGCCGATCTATGAGGCACTCTGCGCGTCCACATATTTGCAAGATGAGGACAATTGGCTTAGGATTTCGCACCAGCAAACACCCGTGATCCCGACTGAATTGCTCACCAAATTCGTTTGGTCCTGATCCGTCCAATCCGCGGGCTGAAACAAGGTTTGCAGATCGGCGACAGTTGATAGAGATGAAGAAAATAACTGCTGGTACGACCTGTGCAGGTTTTAAATGCCTTGTCATGTTCGAGCACCGGCGCAGTGCAATCTGTGGGCGTCGATCTCGCAGATTTCGGGCATGTCCTCCTCCTTTCCTGAAGGAGTGTGTTTGCATCGGGTCCAAAGCACCAGCCACTGCGCATTGTGAAAGGAAAAACCAATATGTTGATACTCGATTTCCTTTCGGTCTTTCTGATAGCTGCCCAAATATTGGCTTTGTACCTAATCGCCTCAGATTTGATGATGAACAACACGCCGGTCGTCATTGTCTTAATCCCGGTGGCCATTCGATTGGCGCGAAGCCTCATTTTTTGCCGCAACACGCCTGCTGATCCCGCAATCATACATGGCGGTTCTTGGAGGAACTTGCACACTTATCGGGAATACAACCAATTTGCTGGTTGATGGTGTGCCGCAGGCATCGGGAATCGAGCCCCTTTCAATTTTCGAAATTATTCCGGTCGGTTTGGTTGCGGCAGCCACGGGCGGTTTGGCATTACTCATGCTCGGGCCTTTTCTTTTGCCCGATCGCGGGGATATTGCACGACTGGGCGCAGACAATGAAACAGCCTTCTTCACAGAGCTTCGTCCGTGGGAGGATTATCTGGGCGTGGGTCAGCGCATGGGCGGAATTTTTGACCTGAACCGGCGAGGCATGGAGATCATTGGTGTCCGGTCGCGATCCGGGGTAAAGCGCGATCGCCTGAATGAGCACGTTCTCGAGCCAAGTGACAAGATCATTGCCAAGGTGACGACATCGGAACTCCTCACCCTCCGTAGGATCGAAAGTAGCGAAGTTAGTTTGCGTCAAGGACCAGTCCCCGAGACCGTCATCGACCTGATAGTCGCTGAGGCTATCGTTACCCTTTCCCGTCGAAGTCGTGGTGTGCGAATTTGCCCAACTCGCTATGGCATGCGCGTTATTGGCGCCCACCGGCACGGGGAAACAATTGGACCTGACTTGTCAACGGCACTCCTGCGTCCGGCTGATACGCTGCTTTTGGAGGGAACACTTGAAGGCTTTGCGCAGATGACCGAGGCTGGCGATCTCGCAGCGATCACGGATGCCGGAGGCCGCGCTTTCCGCCGCGAGAAAGCGCCGCTCGCTCTCCTGGCGCGGTGTGTGGTCGTGGTCCTTGCAGCCGCTAGGATAGCCGAGGTCAGTGTGCTTGCTCTCATCGCCATTGCGACCATCCTCGTATTGCGGTGCATCGACAGCAACGAGGCCTGGAGTTCCATCGACGCAGGTGTTCTTGTCCTGATCTTCTCAATGTTGATTGTGGGGATAGGTCTTCAAAACTCTGGGGCCGTTGGCCTGATCGTCAAAAGCGTAACCCCGGCACTAGACGGAATGCCTCCAATTGTAACGCTTGCTGCGGTCTACCTATTGTCCTTGGTGCTGACCGAAGCAGTCACCAATAACGCTGTTGCCGTCGTGGTGACCCCGTTCGCAATCGGCCCTGCCGAATAGTACGGCATTGACCTGCGGCCCTTTGTTGTTGCGGTGATACTTGGGGCGAGTACAAACTTTGCTACGCCTGTTGGCTACCAGACTAATACCTTGGCATAGTGTTTCAATGTCGTCGCCTTTTTGGACCTTCAGGCGCTTTGTCCCAAGCGGCCTTGACGGAGGCCATGTGCTTGACGGTGTGGTTTTCCAGACTCTGGTCTTCATCATTCATTGGAATGTCCTTTCCTGGACGGTCCGAGAATAAGAAGCACGAGACTCATACAGCCCTTTTGGGGAGCTCCATGTTCCCCGCGCCCCTCAGGTACTCAAAAAAAATGCCAACCAAATACACAGCGGACACATGTCACCTAACGGATTTCAGAGCGCCTTCGTACTGACGCAGGTTAGCCCGCTTGAGCCAGATAAAAGATCCGCGCAAGCATCAGAGCGCCCATGAGTGCAATCAGCATCCAATAAATCGGGATCTGCCTCTTCCCAAGGTTCGAGTTCTAGCCTTGCAAGGGCCGAAAGTACCGTAACAGCATTGCCCTTCCGATCCTCACCAACGAAAGCTAGCAAAAACCGATCGAACTCAGGGCTATGCGGGTAAAGAATGCCACCTGCGGGCATCACCATTTCCTCCTTTTCAGTGCTTTCGGACCTTGGGAGCGAACGTGCCGACTGACCGAGGCCTCCTCTGGCAAGATCAAAATGTTTCGGATTGTTTCGATCATACCTGCATCGTCTGGAGCACGCGCTGACGCAGATCAGCCGGTGTCCAAACCTCTGAAGTCAAGCATCAGGGCAGCTCCAAGGTTCGCCGGCACGGCCCGGGTCCCAGCGGCGCTAACATGGGTCAGCGCGCATCGCCCGGTTCTGGGATAATGTATGATGACCGCAAATGCAGGCTACCTCTCTGCAATCAGGATACGGCAGCCCTTGCAGCGCGGAAGGCACGTATACATCGCGGAGACCGGGGATGGCGCTGCGTTCAATCAGATCCACCGTGACCTTCCCGCGCCCGTTTACCCTATCCGGATATTCGGACGAGCTGCCTGCCGGTGAATACGAAGTATTGGTTGAGGAAGAACTTATCGAGACGCTGAGTTTCACGGAATACCGCAGAACAGCGATTTTCCTGACTATAAACGGCAAGGGGCGTTCGCTGGGCCGAACAGAAATGCGGCCAATTACCTGGACCGACCTGGAAACGGCACTTAGCCGCGGCATTCAATATGACATCTGACGATAGCGAGGCGGCGCTTTGCCGCTGGAGGAACTACAATGAACACTCCCGAATGGCTTAAACCCGGCCTCTACGGCGCCGTCATCGGCGCGGTACTTGTTAGTGTAGCTGGATTTTCTTGGGGCGGCTGGGTAACCGGCCGAACCTCGAACGACAGGTCCGTGGCTATGGCCCGTGAACATGTTGCCACCGCATTGGTGCCTGTCTGTCTGGACATGGCCCGATCCGATCCGGAACGGGCTGCCAAGATGGCGGCGATCCGGGCAGCCTCTACCTTCCGGCAGCGAGAGGCCCTCATGACGGCTGGCTGGGCGACGGTACCAGGCACAGAGACCCCGAACCGGGACATCGCGCAAGCCTGCCTTGCAGCCCTTGACGTAAACAAGTCACCGGAGCGTCCGGAAAACACGATCAATGAAGGATGAGCAGCGCCATGTCACCACCTCTGCCTGAAACAACCGATCTTGAACGGCGCGTTCTAGCCCATGAACGGGTTCTCCAGTCGCTCATTGCTTACATGTCGCACACGGAACCGCGTTTTGTTGAGCACCTTAAGAAGCGTTTTGTTGAGCCGATGGCCATGGTGCGGCACGAGCATGACCACCGGAACGCGGATGATTACGCGGAGGAGTTTATTCGCGCCGTGATGGCCCTTGGAGAAACGCAATTGCCAAAGGCGGCGAGCTCCAGCGTACTCGTTAAGCCATTGCACCAACCGGAAAAGAGACAAACTTCGACACACCCCTATTATCCCACTGCGCAAGCTGATCGTGTCCGTGTCAGAGAGAGGAATGGGATCTGGGAGGTCAAGGTGGATGGCGTATTCCACGGGGACTACCACGACAAGGGCAATGCTCTGGCAGCCGCAGCCTTGGCCCGCTTGTCGCTTTGATGAGAGGACTTCTCCTATGAACGAGCTAGTCAGAAAGTCAATTGCGGTTTTCGCCCGGCCTTTCAGTGTGCCTGGCTTCGACGAGACGCTTCCGGCAGGAGAGTACGATATTGAAACGGAACTGTCTTCACCGCCCGACCATCTGCACCCGGAAGTCTGGAAAGCATCTGTAGCGGTGAGACTGCATTCTCGGTCATCCCACCCCGGCCTGGCGAGAACCTTGACCGTTTCACTGGCCGACCTCGATGACGCCCTGGCAAAGGACAAGCTGACCGGAAAAGATCTGGCAGAACTTTTCCTGGAAGAGATGCTCGCAGACCCGATGGTTCGGCTGGTGATGGAGGCCGACGGTGTTTCCGAGATGCAGCTTCGGCATCTCTACGCGGGCGGGCGCGCATCTCAGGCGGACAAAGAGGCACGGGATGCGGATACAACAGGTACATCGCCACAAGAAAACTCACAAATACAGGCTGCGGAGAACGAAGGAATGCCGACACAGAGGGAATAAGACACGTGGATCTACCCCGCCGACCGCCAGGGTCTGCGCCGGGTGCCGGTTCGCACGAGCAAGGGAGAAAACGATATGCCCGACCAGAACGGCGGCCCGGAAGACCGTGGGCCATGGCAAAGCAAACAGAAGAGCAATCCTCCCGAGATTGACGATCTTCTTCGTCAAGGCCGCGACCGCCTGAGCGGATTACTCCCTGAAGGGCGGCCGCCTCTGAGAGGGGTACTGGTTGCAGGAGCGATAGTCTTGGCGGCGGTTGCAGCCTGGTCTTCTTATTACACAGTCCCGAGCGACTCGGTCGCCGTTGTCCAGCGTTTTGGCAAATACACTGCTGAGGTTTCGCCTGGCCTGCATTTCAAATTCCCGTTTGGCATCGACGTTGCCACACTGGTGCCCGTGAAACGGCAACTGAAGCAGGAATTCGGATTCACCACGCCGGGCAGGAGTGATCCCTTCCAAAGCCCGTCAGACGGCCGACGTGAAACCGAAATGGTCACGGGAGATCTGAACGCCGCGCTTGTGGAATGGGTGGTGCAATACCGGATCTCGGATCCCCTGAAGTTTCTGTTCGAGGTACGCGAGCCAAGCGCGACTTTGCGTTACGTCTCTGAGTCGGTGATGCGCGAGGTCGTTGGAGACCGCACGGTTGACGAGGTCATCACCATCGGCCGGCAAGAGATCGAGAGCGAGGCACTTTTTAAGATGCAGGCTCTGTCCACGAAATACGCCATGGGCATCAGTATCGACCAGGTGCAGCTGAAGAACATCAACCCGCCGGGGCCTGTTCAGGCGTCATTCAATGAGGTCAACCAGGCACAGCAGGAAAAGGAACGCCTGATCAACGAGGCGCGCCGCGAGTACAACAAAGTCATTCCGCTGGCCGAGGGCGAGAAAGATCAGCGGATTCGAGAGGCTGACGGTTATCGCCTGAAACGCATCAACGAGGCGGAAGGCGACGCTGCGCGGTTCACCGCGCTTTTGGCCGAATACGTCAAGGCACCAGAGGTCACGAGGCGGCGGATATACATAGAAACCCTCCAGGATGTTCTGCCCACAATCCTGTCAAAAATCATTGTCGAAGGATCGACTACGAGCATCCTGCCGCTTTTGAACCTGGACAGGCTTCAGGAGGACCCGTCATGAGCATCAGACTGGGTCTCATTGCAGGGATTGCGGCTGCAGTTGGCGTGATTGCCTCCGGTTCCCTCTACACAGTTGGCGAAGTCGAACAGGCCATTATCACCCAATTCGGCAAACCCGTGGGAGAACCAGTTATAACGGCCGGCTTAAAGCTAAAGCTGCCCATCGTTCAGGAAGTCAACCGGATCGACCGCCGGGTTCTTGAGTGGGATGGCAATCCGTCCGACATGCCCACCAAGGACAAGCTCTACATTTCCGTCGATCTTTTCGCCCGCTGGAAAATCACCGACCCGTTGCAATATTTCCTGCGGCTGCGCGATGAGCGCAGCGCGCAATCCCGACTAGACGATATTCTCGGCAGCGAAACCCGCAATGCCGTCGCCAAACACGAGTTGATAGAGATTATCCGGACTACGAAAGGCCGGATCCCGCTGCGGGACACGCTTCTAACCGATGAGGAGCGTGCGCAGGACATAGGTTCTCTGGTTCCTATCCAGAAAGGCCGCGCACTTGTAGAACAGGAGATTTTCGCAGCCGCCTCAGAGAAGGTTCGTGTATTTGGGATCGAGCTTCTCGATATCCGTTTCAAGCGGATCAATTACAATGAGAGTGTGCGTCCGAAGATCTATGACCGCATGATCTCCGAGCGTCGCCAGATCGCTGAACGTTTTCTTTCCGAAGGCAATGGCGAAGCCGCGCGAATTCGCGGCAACCGGGTTCGCGATCTGAACAAGATACAATCCGAAGCGTATCGCGCCGTCGAGGAAATCCGCGGCGTGGCTGACGCCTCGGCGGCTGCGATCTACGCAAAAGCCTACAACATCGACGCCCAAGCAGCCGAATTCTATGCGTTTACCCGGACAATGCAGGCCTACAAGGACATGATTTCAGGCGGAACGACGCTGGTCCTGACAACCGATAGCGAACTTTTCAGGTTTCTGAGAGGAATGGAGGCCGGAGAGCCGTCTGGAAGTACATCTCCTCCCCCTCCCGGCCTGACGGCTGCGGCCGAACGCTGATGAATCGGAGGACAAAGAGATGACGGAAGAACCGGTGGATTTGGACGAAACGCGAAGCGCCGAACGCCAGATTGCGACCGACACCCGATGCCGCAAACGCGGTGTTTGGGAGCAAACGTCATCCACACCATCCGCGTTTAATAGGTTCAAAGTTTTGGGTTTTCGGCACGTGCATCCGCCGCAAACGCAAAAGTCCAGTTTGTCCGTTGAAATCACCTCGCGTCTTATCGGTACGCTTGGGGCACAACGAATGGCAACTGGTTTACATGTTCACTATTTGTTTTTCATGACGCCCAAATATGCACGCTCGGGTCGGTTGGGCCAATAAAGAAAAACGTTGCGCCTTGTGGCGGAATTTGACCGACTGTCCCGCGAATAGCGGATTGGCCCGCAAATCGTGAGTTCAGCCCGATTGATTAGACGTTTTGCACAGATAATCTCTGGTTACAGGAACAACCATCTGACCTCGGCTTAGCTGAAACTGAAATACAACCAAGCCCTGTTCCGAAAAGGCCATCTCGGATACGATCAGATAGTATCGCCACATTCGCAGAAACCGATCATCGTAGAGGTCGCGGATCGATTCCAGATTGGCCTCGAACTTTTCCTGCCAACATTGAAGCGTTCGCGCGTAGTGGCCGCGCCAGACTTCAACATCTGTGGTCACCAAGTCCTGCTTTTCAATCTCCTTCATGGCTTCGGACATTGATGGTGCATATCCGCCGGGAAAAATGTATTTGTGAATCCATGGCGACGTTCGACCGGGTGCGGTGGATCGACCGATTGTATGCACCAATGCGACGCCATCCGGTTTCAGATTCTCACGCAGTTTGCGAAAAAATGTTGGATATTGGGGCCGACCAACATGCTCCATCATTCCGACCACAACGATACGATCAAATTCTTCGTCGACCTCTCGATAGTCGATCAGGCGAAATTCGACCATATTCCCGACACCGGCCGCTTCGGCTCTGCTTTTTGCATATTCCAACTGCACTTTGGACAAGGTCACACCAACCACCTTCGCTCCATAGTCTCGCGCCATGGTAATTGACATGCCGCCCCAACCACAGCCGATATCCATCACTGTCATTCCTGGTTCGATTAAGAGCTTCTTGGCTATGTGCGCCTTCTTTGCTACCTGGGCCTCTTCGATGCTTTGCACCGGATCTGAGAAATAGGCGCAGGTATATTGAAGGTCTTGGTCAAGAAAAAGTTCATAGAGATCAGCGGAAAGGTCATAATGATGTTCGACATTTCTGCGCGCGATATGAACGGGATTATACTGTGCGATACGTCTAAGTGACTTGCGCAGCCCTGTGACCGACGTGCCGTAACGCCCACCACCATAGTTGTTCGCATTGCGCACAATTAGCGAAACAAAGCCGCGTAAATCGTTTTGCGAAATTGTGAGAGTCTCATCCATATAGGCTTCGCCCAAGGCGAGATCGCCGTTCATTACCAATTTGCGCGGAAGCGCTTTGTCGTGGAGGGTTATGGCTGAACTGGGCCCTTTTCCGCGGCCATAGGTGCTGCAACGCCCATCCGGCCAAGTCACCGCAAGCTCACCTTCTTGGATGATCTTGGTCAAAAGGCGGTCAAGCAATGACACCCACAATGTGACGTCCTCCAATGCTTCCACGATTAGACTACACTCCATGGCAATCGCACAAGTTGAAGGAGCAAGTTATGTCCGCTTAGTGTCCGCAGAGCGGTCGGTCGTGCGCGTAGATAACGCCACATTGAATAGGTAGGTTCCCAAATACTCGCCGATGATCGCCGCGCGAGCACAATCGAAAAGGCACCCTGTGCTGAATTCCTGGCGCATGGACCGGATTTAACTGCGTGTTCGCGGCAATTGGATGCGCCTTTATCGAACTGTCGATAAAGCAGGTGACAGGGAACACCCATGATTTCGTGCTGCCTGAGCGATGGAACGGTCTCGCAGCAACCAAGTTCTTTGCCAAAGCGTTGTAGTCAATCGGAAGCACTGGCAAAACCGTAATCGATAAGAGCGGAGCCAACGCAGCAGGTATTTCAAGAAGTGAACAGGAACTTGAGGCGATTTGGTTGCCCGGTTAAAGTACAGACAATAAGGTCGAAACTCCTGAATAGACTGATCGAGCAAGAACATCAGTTCAAAATACAGCGTGTTCGGCGCATGTGTGGGTTCAAATCTTTCGCATCTGCGTCCGCTAACTTGGATGGCATTGAAGTCGTCTATATGATCCGAATGAAGCAGCTCTCTAGCGCTACAACTTTGGGCTTTCGGTTGTTTGGTGTGATCGCTGGATAAATGTGTCCAGCATGTCGTTAACTCTGGCCGTTCTAAAAGTTTGCAACACAACCGTTCAGCACCCGAAAGAGCGACGATTGCAGATAGTTTTCGAGTGAGAGGTCTGTTTTCGATTGTTTTTATTGGGTCATCCAAGTGCGGCGAAAATTTCACGAGAAAATTCGACGCGAAGCTGCTTTCAATCAGTCCAACATGCAGAAAATTCTGCAACGATGGTTGAATTCATCGAGCCCACTTCTGGTCCTGATGAGTTAACGCGACAGGAACGGCCCATGATGTCTGACCCAACAGAGTTTGCAGGAATAGCGGCACTCTCGATCTATGAGGCACCATCGCTCTCCTTGAATAATCAAAAATTGCTTCCGGAACGCCAAGCCGCGAGGGAATTACGCGCCGCGGTGACGGCTCACGAAAACGCTCCAACAATAGGATTGGAAACAAAATGCCATCAGGCCGTTGCTGACTTGATTAACGCGATCATAGTCACCAAAAACACGGTTCGATGTTTGTGACACCGCGCGGTAGTGGTTTGACTCCCGACCTTTGAAGTGGACCCGAAAAAGAATCCGCCACCGCTCCCGCCCGAATGAAACTCGCCCGATCAGCACGCCTCCGTCCAGTGCTGTTCTGCTCGGCAAACCTTAAAAAGGAGTGCTTCGAAGCCGTTCACTTAGCGTCGCCTTTTCGACGAAGACGAAAAGACCATGGACCAGACGGTCTTTTCCGACGCAGCAGACCATCATCCAATCCTTGTCTCAGGGAGTTCCCGACATGTCCGCCAAAGACGTCAAATTCAGTGCTGATGCGCGCAGCCGAATGCTAACAGGGATCAACATGCTGGCGAACACCGTCAGGATCACTCTTGGTCCAAAAGGTCGAAACGTCATTTTGGACAGATCCCACGGTGCCCCGCGTATCACCAAGGACGGCGTTACTGTTGCCAAAGAATTCGAGCTTCCGGATCACTTTGAAAACATGGGAGCCCAGATGGTGAAGGAAGTCGCGTCCCGCACCAACGAAGAGGCTGGCGACGGCACAACCACTGCTACCGTACTGGCTCAGGCGATCGTCAAGGAAGGGATGAAGGCCGTTGCCGCTGGCATGAATCCGATGGATCTGAAGCGAGGTATTGAACAAGCCGTCCGGGTCGTCGCCGCAAAGATCAAGGACCTGTCCCGACCGGTTGGCGACAGTGTCGAAATTGCGAAGGTAGGGGCCATCTCCGCCAACGGAGATATAGCGATTGGCCGTCAGATCGCCCATGCGATGGCTGCGGTCGGCACTGAAGGCGTAATCACGGTTGAAGAGAGCAAGGGATTGGAGACCGAAACCGAAGTGGTCGAAGGTATGAATTTCGATCGCGGTTACCTTAGCCCATATTTCATAACAAATGTGGTCAAGATGAGCGTAGAGCTGGAAGACTGCGTTATACTGTTCCACGAGAGCAAGTTGTCGTCTCTTGCCGACATGGTGCCGTTCCTCGAAGCAGTCATGGAAGCCGAAAAGCAGCTTCTGGTTGTTGCCGAGGACGTGGAGGGCGATGCGCTGGCCATGCTTGTGGTCAACAAGCTTCGTGGTGGATTGAAAGTTGCCGCCGTGAAGGCGCCTGGGTTTGGGGATAGCCGCAGGGAGATGCTGGAGGATCTCGCGATCCTGACGGGCGGTCAAGTGATCTCGACCGATTTGGGGGCCAAGCTTGAAACCGTCACGCTGGACATGCTCGGTGCCGCAAAGAAAGTCGTCATCTCAAAGGACGATACGACCGTCATTGATGGCGCTGGCGACAAATCAGCAATCACTTCACGGGTCGCCCAGATTCGCTCCCAAATCGAAGATACGACGTCCGACTACGAACGGGAAAAGCTGCAGAGTCGTCTTGCTAAACTGACAGGCGGGGTCGCCATCATCCGGGTCGGAGGGGCCACGGAGATTGAGGTAACGGAACGCAAAGACCGGGTTGACGACGCGTTGAACGCCACTCGCGCGGCGGTTCAGGAAGGTGTTGTTCCAGGCGGTGGTGTTGCGCTGCTCCATTCAGACAAAGCGCTTGCGACCCTTAAAGGTGCCAACTCCGACCAGGATGCCGGCATCAGGATCGTCCGGCGATCAATCCAGGCACCGCTGCGCCAGATTGTCGAAAATGCCGGCGTGGACGGATCGGTCGTCGCGGCAAAGATCATCGAAAGCGAAAACCCATCCTTCGGGTTCGACGCTCAAACGGAAACTTATGTCGACATGCTGACAGCGGGGATCATTGACCCCACCAAAGTTGTCCGGGTTGCTCTGGAAGATGCGGCGTCGATTGCAAGCCTTCTGATCACAACCGAGGCGATGGTCGCACAAAAACCCAACAGGTCTGGAACTGCATCAGATTTGGGACCCTTGAGGGCGTGACGCAGGTCTTTTGACCCAACGACGGGACCACCTCAATGCAGTCGGTCGATTTGTAACATGCAAACGTATTGAGAGAAACCAACCTGAAAGGAATTTAGATGTCAAAAGGTGACAAGAGGCGCGGCAACCGCGAAGTTAAAAAGCCAAAGAAACCAAAGGAAAAAATCGTGGCGACGGCCGATTTCACAAAGGGTCAGAGGCCGGTCAGGATCGGGAATAAGAAAAAGTAATTTTCATAGTCGCAAGACGAAGATTGAACCACAGCAGTGCGTGCAGGATTCGCGTCGTTAGGAAGGGATGGAGACATGGGCAATAGCCGCAACTCCGGCCCATGGTGTCCGAAGGCCATTGGAGCGCCGCTTTGGCATGCTTCGCAATTTGGTTTCCGAAGTTTCTGATCTATACCCGGATTGATTCATAACTCACTATAACGATGCGTTCGGTTTCGTCCCAGAGCGCGAGGCTTGAGAAGCGCAAGCTATCGCGGAGAGTGATGCGCCGGGTGTTGGCAAGGACGTCATGACCTCGAAGGACCTCGGGAAGACGATAGAACGGGATACGGCTGGCCAGATTATGAACATGGTGAACTCCGGTATTCCCGGTGATCCAGCGCAGCATTCCGGGCAGTGCATAGTGTGAACTGCCTTCAAGCGCCGCATCCAGAATGCTCCAATCATTTTCCCGCTGCCAACTGGTATCCTCGAACTGGTGCTGCAGGTAAAAGAACCACATACCAGCAATTGCAGCGAGGAGCATCGTCGGTAGAAACACGAACAACAGGACGTCCAAGTATCCGGCCGCGTGATCTAAGATCGGCGCGAGAAGTTACCGCTGACAATAATCTCGTTGATCAATTTGGCGACTGCCGAATGGGTTTCTAGCTCTAATTCCGAACCATTGGCACACTCGTGGGTCACGGCAGCATCGCGCAAAACCCCGACGATCTCACGTTCCTGAAGAAGATTGAGATCGTTTAAGGCAAGTAGAAGAGCCTCGCAGATCGAGAGTGCAGCCATGCCTGCGGGATCTTGGTGGTCTGACATTGGGGTCATTCCTTTTAAAGTCATTGGATTCGTGACCAGGCGAGGTGGTGATGGTTTTTCTATTGTCATATGAGTTTTGGTATTTTGGACTGATCGAAAGTAGCCTCAATACCAAATTCTTCGTAGAGTCTTTGCAGGCTCGGGGAAATCCAACGATGAACACCAACACCAGCCCGCTAACACAGAAACTCTCGGCATTTGTTGCCTTGGCAGAGGCGGAACTGGCCGTTTTGGAACAATTGCACCAGCGGAGGAGAACCTTTGAGGCTGGCCGAGATCTTGTTCATCAGGGACAATCGGAACAGGCTGCCTATATCCTCGCCGCAGGCTGGGTTGTTTCATATAAGATTCAGCCTGACGGATCACGCCAAATCGTCGATTTCCAGATTCCTGGGGATTTCCTTGGGCTGCGCAGCGTTTTGTTGCACACTTCAGACCATGGCATTGAGCCGATTGTTGATATCGAAGCCGCCGAGGTTCTGGTGAGTGATCTTTTGCAAGCCTTCGCAGAGACACCTCGGCTGGCCACTGCAGTTTTATGGGCCGTGTCACGCGACGAAGCGATGGTTGTCGAACATCTTGTCGGGCTTGGGCGGCGTGATGCGGATGCGCGCATGGCACATTTCCTACTGGAACTGGGAGTCAGGCTGTCGCTTGTGGGGATGGGCAGCAAGAAAGGCTATGCCTGCCCGCTCACACAGTACCATCTTGCCGATGCACTGGGATTGAGCGCCATTCACGTCAACCGCGTCCTGCGCAAACTCAGGGAGGACGAGTTGGTTACATTTCGGGATGGGTTTGTGACGTTCAATAACTATGAGGGTCTGGTTAAACTGGCGGATTTCGATCCAGCGTATCTGGATCAGAAGCGGCCGCTTCTGGCCTGATTGGGTCCCACAATCTGGTTTTGGACGATCCTGCTTGCATCTCCAACGCGTGACGTTACATCAGCGCCCGACTGGCTTCCTTGAGTTTCTTGTGAGCCTCTTCGTCATTTTCGGCTTCATGGGCACTTTCAGCGGCCTGATAGTGTTTCAATGCCGTCGCCTTTTTGGGGCCTTCAGGCGCTTTGTCCCAGGCGGCCTTGACGGAGGCCATGTGCTTGACGGCGTGGTTTTCCTGACTCTGGTCTTCATCATTCATTGGAATGTCCTTTCCTGGACGGTCCGAGAATAAGAAGCACGAGACTCATACAGCCCTTTTGGGGAGCTCCATGTTCCCCGCGCCCCTCAGATACTCAAAAAAAATGCCAACCAAATACACAGCGGACACATGTTACCTAACGGGTTTCAGAGCGCCTTCGTACTGACGCAGGTTAGCCCGCTTGAGCGAGATAAAAGATCCGCGCAAGTATCAGAGCGCCCATGAGTTAAATCAGCATCCAATAGATCGGGACCCGGGGGCCGGTATACTTTATTGTCTCAGGCAATTTCGAAACGCGATGCGACACGCGCTTAGGTAACAAGGCCACCAACTTTGTCGCCACGCTGCCGCTCGCATGATCAAGCGTGGGTACATCTCTGACTGTCGAAAGATGTGCTTTCAGCCGGGCATGCGCTGCATCCCGGCCCAGAAGTGTAAGCTCACGAGCCTCGGTCCAAGGCTCGAGCCCGAGACGCGCAAGGGCTGACAAAACCGTGACTGTTGCACCGGTTTTGTCTTCACCCACTTCTGCAAGCAGGAAAGGGTCGTAGTCGGAGCCATCCGGGCGAAGAACATCTGATACAGACATGATTTTTCCTTTCGGGCTGGGGGAGCGGCGCTCGACAAAAATCGTTGGGACAAAGATACCGATCAACGCGTTGGATACCGCATTCAATATTGCTTGATTGCTGCAAGGCGCAAAGACTTGCATCTGCCTGGATGCGCCACCTTCTAGCCCCGATTGTCGGGGGTGAGGTAGTTGCACACATCCTGACAGTAAAGAACCTGATGGGTACTAACTTCGATCAGCATAAAGCCCGTGGGTTGGGAATAATATAGCCCTAAGTGCTGTGACTTGACGGGGCATCTGGACTGATGCGGCCGACCATGGTCGGTGCCGGAAATCCAGCGATCAATTCAACGGAGGTATGGGATGCTCACGCGTTCGATCAGGTCAAAGGTGACGTTCACCAATGCCTTCAGGTTGGGAAACAGCGACATCGTGTTTCCGGCTGGCGCGTATGAAATTCTCTTCGAGGAGGAGTTGCTGCAAGGCGTCAGCTTTGAGGCTTACCGACGCACCGCGACCTACTTAATGGTCAGGGGTCGAGGGAGTCATGTCGGTCAAACAACGATGCACATGACAACACAAAAGGATCTGGAGCACGCCATTGCCTGCGACTAGGCCCGTTGTGAAACAATTCAACATAGCGAAGCGGCGCTTTCTCCGCTGGAGGACTTGATATGACCAATCCTGAATGGCTGAAACCCGGTATGTATGGCGCACTGCTCGGCGCGGTGTTTGTCGGTGTCGTTGGATTCTCTTGGGGCGGCTGGATGACTGGCGGAAGCGCGAACAAGTTGGCAAGCGAAATGGCGCGGGACCAGGTGATCGCGGCGCTCGTGCCAATTTGCCACGACATGTCCCGCACGGATAATCAGCGTTTAGCAAAGCTCGCAACGATCCAGGCTGCCACGTCGTACAAGCGACGCGACGCCGTGATGGATGCGGGTTGGGCAACCATGCCTGGTTCCGATTCTCCGAACCGCGATCTCGCCAAAGCGTGCATAGAAGGGCTGAACCTTGATGCATCTTAATATGATTGCGTCAAGGCCGCCCTCGTCAATTCACACTGGTTTGCTACGGTAAGTGGGATGTTTGGATTGCAACTAGAAAGCGACCATGGAACCTATTCGACCCTTGATGTTAGAAAGTGGGATACCGATGCAAGCAGTCTGAAATTTCCCTCAAGTACAATCTACCGCGGCGCAACAAGCGATCACACCGGCTCAGCCAAACTCACCGGGCCCGTCAGGCGCGAAATGAAAATAGGCATGAACTACAACGCTCTTATTGGGGGCAATAAACGCGCCGGATGTCGCGAGAATTCGACTATGCAAGGAAAACTTGCCAAAACTAACGGGGATAGCGAAGCCTGCCTAAATTTGAAGTTGTTGTAACTTCTCAAATAGCGCTCCGCGGTCCGATACCGAGCGTCATGTGCTGATTTGCTTGGCAACGCGCCGTAGTAAATCGGCCCTTCAAACCCCATATACTGATAGGCTACGTGCGAATTTTCGGGTCTGACCGACGCACCGAGGTCTCAGTGGAAAATCCGAAATCGATTGGGATCATGTCTTTCAATGACCTGGCTATTAGGTCTGCCGTCCTGCTGAACCGTCGAATAAGGAAACCGACAATCAGGGCGGCAAAGGCCGGTTCAGCCAATCTCGAAAAACCCCGAGAGTCGCGCCGGAACGGGCTGGCGAGCCCTACCTGGCCCTTAATCGAAAGGACCACCGCAATGGATGACCAATTCAGCAAGACCATCGCAGTTTTCGACTGGCCATTCACAGTGCCCGGTTTCGCAGAAACGCTCCCCGCCGGCGAGTATGAAATCGAGACCGAACTCACCTCGCCTCCGGATCACCAAGACCCGGAAGCTTGGAAGGCCTCGGTTGTTGTCCACCTGCATCCACGCATTTCCCATCCGGGATTAACCCGGAGCCTAACCGTTTCATTGATTGATCTCGACAATGCCCGCGCGAAGGACAAGCTTTCAGGAAGAGAGCTGTCTGATGTTTTTCTGGAAGAAATGCTGGCAGACCCAATGGTGCAGCTTGTGATGCAGGCCGACGGGGTATCCGAGGCCCAATTGCGCCATCTTTACTCGGGATCGCGGACAACGCGGGAGAATATCGATCTCGTTGACCAAAGTCCCAAAGACGATACCCCGCAAGTTTTTTCGCAGGACAGCTCTGAAATTCAGAACGCCGAAAATGAAGGGATGCCATGCCAACAGTCCACTTCGCCTATGCCCGAATGAAGTTGAAGAAGCGAATGCCTGAATCAACGAAACGCGAGGAACTGATGCAAAAGAAGAAGGAATTCATCGTCTCGGACCCGCCAAAGCGTGCGCTTGCAGATGCGCCAAAGGAACGGTTCTGCTTGCGCTGCAAATCCTCTTTCTGGAGCGAAGGTTTTGGCGAACGCATCTGTTCCCGCTGCAAGGCCACCTCTGCTTGGCGCGCGGCCGTGCCGGAAGGCGTCAGTCAAGGTCGCCGCTCTGGCGGCCGGTCGTGATAGATCCCTTGATTGTTTTTAGGGCTGCCTGGCGTCGTTGTCCGAGATAATGCGAAAGCCCCCTTCGTCCGCGGTGCCTACCTATCACAACGCACGGATCTCGCCCGCGCAGCGAATGGCCGGTTTGATGGGCTGCGATGCAGCATTTAGGTCGGCTGACCGGCGGCAGCTATGGGCCGTCCATGACCGGCAAATTGGTGTCTTGGTTGGGAATGCTGTGACGCCTCCGATGTCGGTAGAGAGCCCATTTGGGGAGCGGATTTGTCGGCGCTGCAAAGGACTGAACGCTTGGCGAAACGGTGTGTCGGTTAGACCTGGGTTAGCTCGGCGTCGTTAATTTCTGACAACAGTGCAACCGCCCAAGCTTGATCATATTTCAGGCGATGTTATTGGTGTATAAGACCTCTTCACCCTGATTTTCCGTACCAGCCCATCGGTTAGCTTAATCTTTTCAAGATCGTGCAACTCTTCGGGGGATCAAGGCTTGTTTGATGCTCCCCAGCAGCCCATCTATACTGGGCTAACGTTTTTCTTTTTCGACCTGCTGTCTCCCAAAATCGGCGTTCAGTCTTTCGATTCAGACCGACCACGCCGAGCCGTCGCAATAGTGCGGGCGGCTGATATTAGGAGACTTACACCATGGCAAATGGCACCGTGAAATGGTTCAACTCAACCAAAGGTTTCGGCTTCATTGAACCGGAAAATGGCAAGAACGACGTATTCGTACATATTTCGGCGCTTGAGCGGTCCGGCATCAGTGAACTTCAGGATGGCCAGAAGGTCACTTTTGATTTGGAATCTGGTCGTGACGGGCGCGATAACGCCGCTAACTTGGCGCTGGCCTAAACGTTTTATGGGCACCCTTATGGGTGCCCGTTTGGACATTTAAGTCCGATGAGAGATCGGAGGGCCACCAGGTTGCAACCTCAGGATTGGACTAGAGTTCTCGCGCAATACCGCGCACCGAACACCGGACGCAGTGTCTTCGAATTGACAATCACTGTTATACCTTTTGTTGTGTTATGGGTCGCTGCGTGGCATGCATTGTCCATTAGCGTTTGGATCTCCACTTCGCTGGCAATATTGAATGCCGCCTTCCTGGTCCGCTTGTTCATAATCATGCACGATTGCGGTCATGGGGCGTTTTTCAAAAGCCGTGTACTTTGCAATTGGACAGGCCGGTTTCTGGGTGTTCTGGCGCTCACACCATATGATGTCTGGCGCCAAACCCATGCAATTCACCATTCTTCAACCGGTAATCTGGATCGGCGCGGTATCGGAGACTTACCGACCTTGACTGTCGACGAATATGTGAACCGGAAGTGGATCGGACGCGCCTTGTATCGATTGGTTCGACACCCATTGTTCATGTTTGGCGTCGTCCCAATCTATACGTTTTTTATCCTATATCGGCTGCCCGTCGGATTAATGCATGCTGGCTGGCAGTATTGGCTAAGCGCAATGGCGACAAACGTTGTGATAGCTACTGTTTTGGGTGGAGTCTATTGGGTCGGAGGTGTGGATGCACTGTTGTTTGTGTTTCTCCCCACAATGATTTTAGCTGCTTCAATCGGTGTCTGGCTTTTCTACATCCAGCATCAATTCGAGCACACAACCTGGGAACACGAAGAGCAGTGGAAACTACAGCATGCAGCATTCTATGGCAGCTCTCACTATGCCCTACCTGGTCCTCTACGCTGGTTCACTGCGAATATAGGTGTGCACCATGTTCATCACATGGCCAGCCGGATACCTTTTTACAGACTTGATGAAGTGCTGCGCGATCACGGTGAACTCGCCGATTGTCAGCGCATTACGCTCTATGAAAGCCTGCACTGTGCGCGGCTGCACCTTTGGGACGAAAGCCGTCAACGCCTGCTGACATTTTCTGAGGCGTTATCGCACGCCAAAACTGCATAACTTTCAATGTAGTCTGGCGCGCACGAGGTATGCTTCGATTGTATCCTCACTAAGTGCTCGAACGGCCTTTAGACGGTGGAGATCGGTCAGAGCCCTCATTACCTGTTCTTTGTGATGCAGCGAATGTCGGCTTCAGAGTGGCATGCTAATGAGGCTACATAAGTGGTCACGAATTTGCCGATACACAAGGCGAATGCCAGATTGAAACAATTTCTTTCATCGGCATCCTGGGACTTGGAAAAAGTGTTAGGCCGATGAACGTTGTAATACCGTCGCCAAGTGGTTATGTTAAGTCCACTAAAGTTCTGGTTTTCTGCGGCCTGGGCGTATCGCCTGCTAGAGTGAACTAAGTTCTTCCATCATGAAAATTCAGCTGTCACGTCCTCTACTTGGATCTGATGTTTGGGAAGGTTGCCGATGTTTTCGCGCACAACCACATCGCTTGTGACGTTTGTCGATCCGTTTGTGGTGATCAGACGCACCGAAGGCTTGCCAAAGAACCACAACGCAACTGTTGATCAATTGAAATTCCAGCAGCCCGAACTGCGCCTATCGGTCATCACGCCCTGGGTATGGCGCGGGCTCGAGATCAAGGTTGCGCAAAAAGACACAAAACAGCGAGGCGGCGCTTTCTCCGCCAGAGGATCTAAAATGACATTTCCAGAATGGACGAAACCAGGCATCTACGGTGCTTTGTGTGGTGCGATTGCGGTCTCAATCCTTGGCTTTACCTGGGGCGGGTGGACAACCAGCGGTGGCGCTCAAGAATTGGCGAAGGACCATGCAAGCGAAGAAGTGACGCTCGCGATGGTGCCGGTTTGCCTGAACAGGTCAGCTGCTGACCCCAAGCGCGAAGAAATAATCGTAACCCTCCAAGAGGCCTCTGGCTTCAGTCGCCGCAAGGCTATGATGGATACGGGTTGGGCTACGTTGCCGGGGTCGGAAACGCCAAGCCGTGACCTTGCAGATGCCTGTATCGCGGGGCTTGAGCTGGATGGATCATAACTCAAAGGCAATGCCGCAACTCTGTCAGGCGATCTGGGGAGCGCATCCGTCACCAGGCATTCAGATGATTGCGGCTCTGATTGTGCTCCCAATCTGTGCTCTGCTTCTGTTTTCAACGCCTGCATATGCTCAATCCACATCGCAACCTGTGCCTGAAAATGCCACTGCAAAGAGCTACGGTGACGGCTGGAAATGTAACGCCGGGTATAGGCTGAGTGGCGATGTCTGCGCCGTTGTCATAGTGCCAGCAAATGCGTATCCGACCAACCGCACCTATGGCTCTGGTTGGGAATGTCTTCATGGGTTTCGCAAGAAGGATGACACGGCCTGTGTTGCGGTGATTGTACCTGATGGCGGGTTTCTTGATCCATCAGGTGAGCGCTGGCATTGCTCTCGCGGTTTTCTCAAAATCGACGACACATGCCAAGAAATTGTCGTACCCGCAAACGCTTACCTGGCAGCTACTACCTATGGGCCAGCGTGGAAATGCAAACGGGGGTTCGAAGCATCGGACGACCTTTGCGTCGCTATTGAAGTCCCGGCCAACGCGTATCTGAATTCATCAGGATACGGTCGACCCTGGACATGCGAACGTGGGTACTTTGCACAAGATGGGTCGTGCGCGCCCGTTGTGATCCCTGAACATGCCTTCTTTGACGATGCAAGTTACGGAACGGGATGGAAGTGCGAGCGGGGATACGCTGCCTCAGGTGCGAGCTGTGACGTAATAGACCTTCCTGCGAATGCCCATCTCGACAGGTCCGGAAACCGGTGGGACTGCAACAAGAATTTCAAGTTATCTAAGGGACTTTGCATTCTCGATAACTGAGCGTGCGGCACGATATTCTCGACTTCATTACCCAATGGTGACGGCAGCGTTGCCTTCGGTGTCGACCACAAAAAGGAAACATCATGAAAACCGACTTTAGCGCGGCTAACACTATCCGTCGTCCCGTCAGCGGTGCACAAGCGCCGCCATTGACCAGCGATGAACCCATAAGATCAATCTCTACCACTAAGATCGTCTCGCCACCAACTGCGATTGTCTATTGCCAAGGTAACTTCGCCAACATTGATGGCAAAACTGCTAATGGCCTTGTTCGTCATTCAGAGGCCTACAGGATCCTGTCTGTCATCGATAGCAACCACGACGGCGAAGACAGCGGGCAGATTCTTGACGATGCAGTAAACCACATTCCGGTCTTTAGAAGTTTGGACGCTGCTGTCGCCCATGAAACCGTCATCCCAGATACCCTCATTTACGGAATGGCACCATCTACGGGGAGACTCTCATCGACAGATCGCGACGTTGTTCTCGATGCGATTTCACTTGGTATGAACATCGTCAGTGGATTGCATGAGTATTTGAGCGATGATCTCGAAATCGGGTCTTTTGCAGTCGAACGCAAAGTCACCATTCGAGATATTCGAAAACCTAAACCCAGCAAGGATATGCGCCTGTTCGACGGAAGTATTGCAGGAGTGAAGGCACTGCGCATAGCGGTTCTTGGAACCGATTGCGCCATTGGAAAACGGACAACAGCAACCGTATTGGCCCGCGCCTTGAACGCAAGGGGCATCAAGACTGTTCTTGTTGGTACGGGCCAGACGGGTTTGATGCAGGGCGCAAAATATGGAGTGGCAATGGATGCCGTGCCGCCGCAGTTCTGTTGCGGCGAGCTTGAAGGTGCGATTGTTGACGCTTCCGAGGCTGAACAACCCGATGTCATTTTGATTGAAGGTCAAGGAGCGTTGAGCCATCCGGCGTTCTGCACATCCGCCTTTATCCTGCGGGGCAGCCAGCCGGACGCCGTGATCCTTCAACACGCTCCAAAGCGCGCGCATCGCTGTGATTTTCCCAATATGCCAATGCCCAAGCCTGCAAGTGAGATTGCCCTCATCGAAGCGTTTGCTGACACAAAAGTCATCGGCGTCACGCTCAATCACGAGGGGATGTCTGAGGCCGAGATTACCGACACTATCGCCGCACAGTCACAAATGCTCGGGTTACCCGTAACGGATGTGCTCAGCCGGCCGGCATCGCATTTGCTTGCAATGGTTGTCGCCGCCTATCCTGGGTTGCATCAACCCACGCCTGTGGCTGCGATATGAGTACACCCCGCATTGAGGTGCATCTGAGCAAGATACGCCACAATGCAAAGACTGTGATCGGGCGCCTCAAGACACGCGGCATCAGCGTCACCGGTGTGACCAAAGCGGTGTGCGGGCATCCAACCATCGCTCGGGCCATGCTGGACGGTGGCGCTGTGGGACTTGCAGAAGCGCGTCTTAGCAACGTTCGGAAGTTACGCAATGCGGGCATGACATGCCCGATCACCTTGATCCGTACACCAATGCTGAGCCAGGTCGATCAGGTCGTCCAGTACTGTGAGGCAAGCTACAACACAGAAATCCTCGTGATTACCGCTCTAGCCGCCGCCGCGATCCGGAAGGACTGCATTCACGGCATTATCCTGATGGTTGAGATGGGCGATCTGCGCGAAGGGATCATGCCAAAGTACCTCGGCGCAATTGCGCAGCAAGTGGTGGATATGCCGGGTGTCGCGCTAAATGGCATCGGAGCGAACTTCGCATGCCTGAGTGGAATTGCCCCGAATGCAGCAGACATGGACGCCTTGTCTGTCTTGGCGAATGACACAGAGGGGCAGTGTGGCCCCTTCCTTCAGACGGTATCTGGCGGTAACTCGGCCAACCTTCCTTGGGCCTTCAGTGGGCACCCAGCTGGTCGCATCAACGATTTAAGGCTGGGGGAAGCAATACTTCTGGGCGTTGATCCGGTTTCCGGAGATCAGATAGGCGGGATGTATACGGATGCCTTTACGCTTGTCGCCGAGGTCATTGAAACAGGGTCCAAACCTTCATCTTACCCTCAGAGCATCTGCGACCCGGTATTCAAAAGACTTCACCTTGTTCCAAAAAGTAGACAGAGCACACAATTAGTTCTCGCCATTGGTCAGCAAGATACGGACGTTTTGGGGCTTTCTATGCCTCCCAGAAACAGACTCATCGGTGCAACAAGCGACCATCTTGTCATCGGCACACCCCATTCGACACAAAACGTAGGATCGGAAATGAGATTCCAAATGAACTATAGTGCGTTGATGAAAGCTATGTCCGCTCCTGACGTTCAGACAAAGCTGCTCCATCGCAGTCCTTTACGACACGCGCGTGTCCCTCAAGGACCAGGCAATCACCTGGCATCAATTTGAAATACTCAACTGACAAATGCGCCGTTGAAAACGGATAGGAGAGTAACCATTGGCAAAGCAGAAAAAAACAACTGCCTTCAATGCACACGTTCCCAAGGCGGAAACGCCGATGGACAAAACAACGCGGGTCGTTAGGGAAATGGTCAACGAAGAAGCAGAGCAAAGACAGATCAAGAACGCTCGGCTTCGCAAAACTCGGCTCGAAAGGGATGCGACGACTCCATCTGAAGCCTGTCCGCCGAAGCCCGCCAAAAAGCGGTGACAGGATCGTTGGACCTCCTCTCCGCGCGACTTGATTGAGCGAAACACAAACAAAGTGGCTAGCGAGCACTGTTTATCTCATGCATCAGTAGCGCCCGTACTCGTTTCAAGGATATTGCCATGACACTCTCAGATGAGAGCTCAGAAAAAGTTCACTACATCTGTCAAACATATGTGGAACGGAAGCCAGGACGCGGAGGGCAAGGAAGCTTGAAAATTGGCAAGCAATTTGAATACTCCACGGCAGCGGAAGCACAAAACAGAGCAGAAAGAGAAGCGCAATCCGACGATTGCGCTGGCGCCGATGCCTACATGGTCAGTGAAGATCCGAACAGTGGCGAAGTCGGGTCGCCAAGTTTCCTCATTAGGCTTGGCAACGTCCCGGAATTTGATGAGTTTTAGATATTTTGGACGTGGGTTTTGCAAAGAAACTGGGCCATGAATACCAGAAAAAACGGTCATTGGTGCAAGCGCAGCGAAAGCTACTTTTGTCCGCAATGTGTGAGTTCGAGCAGCGCCAAAATTTGCACTTGCAGCGAATGACCGGAATGTGGGCTGCGACCGCAGAATGCCAGCAGGGTGCCGAATGTCTCTTATGGGCCGTTCGTGAAGTGTCATATAGTCATACTGCACTCCTTGAGAGCGAGAACGACTTGCCAAGACCCATTCGACCCGCAAAAACTAGGTTGCGTAGGTGTCGACCTGGCAGCAGGGGCTGAGAAAATCCGACAGATGTAGGGCGCCGAGAGTTGGACACGTTGAACAGATTTGGGCATCTTAATGTGCCGCCGAACGGCCCTTTTCGCTTTATTGCGTTGGATGTCGAAACGGCGGGAAAGACTATTAGTAGCATCTGCCAGATCGGACTTTGTTTCGTCAGCGACGCTGGTTTTATGCAAACCTATTCTGTCCTGATTGACCCCGAGGGACCGTTTGAGGCTTTCAATACTGAGCTCCACGGGATTTCCGCCGAAACCGTGATTGGGGCTGGAACATTCCCAACGGTCTATGCGTCCTTGTTTGAAGTCCTGAACACGCACAACCTTGTGCAACACAGTACGTTTGATGAGAAGGCGATGACGGCTGCTTGCGCCCGGTATGGCCTGCCAATGATCACGTCGCATTGGACGAATAGCGTCACGATTGCCCGCCAAGCATGGCCTTCATTGAAGGGCGCCGGTGGGCACGGGCTGGTAAATCTTAAAAAACATCTCGGACTTGAGTTTCACCACCATGACGCTGGAGAGGACGCCCGTGCCTCGGCTTCTGTGATTCTAAAGGCGGAAGAGGTTTTAGGGGCGCCGCTGTCCTATCTCACGACCAACCGCCAGTTGACCTTCCCGTTCATAAATCGATCTGAGAGATAAGGGTTGGCGAAGCTGCGTTGCGACGAGTGAGGACATCGGCAAGGTCCGGATTACATAGGCTCAATCGTTAGATATTGCTCTTGCAACAGCGTTGGTACTGATCCCAATAAAGAGACTTCGCTACCGCGAACGAACGACGGCTCCCGTTTGAGGTCAACCAATTGATCCGTTTCTTGCGCTTTCAGCTCATGTAGCTCGACACCCGCAAGAACCGGGTCGCGCTTTACTCGCATCATTCCTTAGGTGATTGGCATGCAAATATTGAAAGGCATGACCATGGAACTAGAAAATAAAACCATCATCATTACCGGTGCGAGCAGCGGGATCGGCGCTGCTGCCGCACTTTTGTTTGCCTCGGAAGGGGCGAATGTTGTGTTGGGTGCCCGCCGGGAAGCTCAGCTGAACACACTTGTCGGGCAGATTACCCAGAGCAATGGGCGCGCTGTGTGTCTTGCGGGCGACGTGACGGACGAAACATACTCCAAGGATCTTGTTGATCTGGCGAAACGGCAATTTGGCGGCCTTGATGGCGCATTTAACAATGCGGGCATTATGGGTGAGATGGGTCCAGTTCACGAAATGGATTCACGCAACTGGCAGTCGGTTCTTGCAACAAACCTGACCAGTGCGTTCTTCGCGGCAAAAGCGCAGATTCCGGCAATGGAGGAACGCGGCGGCGGGTCTATTGTCTTCACTGGAACTTTTGTTGGTTTCAGCAATGGGGGCATGCCCGGCATGGGGGCCTATGCCGCATCAAAGGCTGGACTGATTGGGCTCGTACAGTCTTTGGCATCTGATCATGCGGCCAAGGGGGTCCGTATCAACACTATTTTGCCGGGTGGTACTAAAACCGACATGGCCGGCGATGATCCTGCGACGCACGATTTCATTGCCAGCTTACATCCCCTGAAACGCATGGCAGAGCCAAAGGAGATTGCCCAATCTGCTATGTTCTTGCTGTCAAACCGGGCAAGCTTCGTGACAGGTTCTCCGGTTGCCGTTGACGGCGGTATGGCAACTCGGCTGCTTTGAATATCTGCCGTTGGTTGCTGGGTAACTAACGGCGGTTGGGGAAGCTGCATCGCGGCGTGATGGAGCGTGATGATTTTCGGCTTTCGGCAGATCCATACTTCTCATCGACAGCAAGGCGACAGGGATGCCGCGCCGAATCTGAAGACCGCAAAGAGCCCAAATGGGTATTTAACGGTCGACTGCGATTTAGCGTAGCATCAGATAGGCACCGGCTAGAAGCAGGAAGGCTGCTGCAATCCGTGATGAATCGATGCTCCTGACAGAGGCATCAAATAAACCAAAATGATCAATAAGCAATCCCACTAGAAGCTGACCTACAACAACCAAAGCAATCGCTGACGTGGCTCCCAGTTTTGGAACAGTTTGACTTAGCGTCAGATACAGAACCACGCCGAATAGACCACTGCCCAACATATACCAAGGTAAGTGCTTCCATTCGCTAATGTTTTCTCCGCCGCGGGCGATCAACAATGCAAGTGACGCGACAGCCCCACCGAAGTGAACGATGAAACTTCCAGCAGCCCCGCCTATACGATTGCCCATGGAGCCAGCGATTTGAGCTTGCGCACCAACAGCGAAGCCACCTGCGAGACCTAATCCTACAATCAGTAGAGTTTCGAACATGAGCACCTCAATTTTTGGAGTTGGGGCGAACGTACTCACCTTCGCCAATATGCGCGAGTGTAAATCCCGACGGCGGCTTTGTCCGGAGGCTGTGTGAAAACTCTGGCCGTCCCGCGGAATAGGCCAAAAACACCCTTTATGTGCGTCTCTCGCGCTTCTGAAAGAGCTTTTGCACAGGTGTTGAAAACGAGCGCGACGAGAGAGATCATGGTCCGGAGTTTTTACACACCCTCTCAGCGGTCCCGACCTCCAAACTGATCGCGATATTGCGGGTGCAGCTAAAGTCCGGACTGCGGGCTGCGACCGCAGCATCTGAAGACCGTGCTCAAGGTCAGCTCCGGGCCGCCAGCGAGATCCGACTGAAGTGGGGCAGGGGAAATTCTGCTCTGCCTCCGAGGTTGGAAGTGAGCCCAAAAAGTAAGTTTGTTGCGACACCGTCAATGTTTGTCCTTGGCTTCAGTATCCGATGCAAAAGAGCCATTCACAGACCACTAGGACGCGTTTTCCGGAACTCCCAATGCTCGCAAATCGTCTAACCAGCGGTTGTGGAACTGTTTGTCGGTGAACGGAGCTGATTTCGCTTCTTCAATATCGTATTCGGGATTATCAGCTAGAAACTCGCCCATCATGGTGCGGGCTTCGTCATCCCGTCCCAACCGCAACAAGATCGGAGCAAGGGTACGTCTGAGGCGATCCGGAACCCCGTTCATCTTCTCGATTGAAGCCAGCGCGCCTTCGTAGTCCTCTGCAAAGTATTGGGCCCAACCCAAATTCCACAGATACCAGTCTGGATGATGTGGGTTGAGGCGTATTGCAGCCTTCATCCGGTCAACGGCTTCAGCTGCCTTTCCACTGTAAATCAGAGGATCAATGGAATCTGCCAGTACCTGAGCGGAGTTCGGGTTTAACGATATCGCCTTCTCGTAAAGTGATGCGGCCTTCTCAAGATCGCCACTTTGCACTGTAACACTTGCCAAAACCTGATGCGCTTTGAAATTGAATGGCTCCAGTTTTATCGCCTTTCTGGCCATTTCAAATGCGAGAGCCAAAGATTCTTCGCGAGAAGTAATTTCAGTCCACCCCCAGCGGTAGCCGAAGTTATGGGCCCATGCGAGTTCGATGTATGCGCTGGCAAAATTAGGGTCGAGCTCGATTGCCTTCTCGCTCAGCTCCATCGCAAGAATGTTACCTTCTTTCGTGAATGTGAACGCCTGTTCCTGCGCACGCTTAAAAAGCTCGTATGCATTCAAGTTGTCTGTGGGTTGGTGTTCTAACCGGTCATACTCAGCCAGATCTATGTTTTCGTTAAGGGTCAGAGCGATCGTTCGCGTGACTTCGTCCTGGACAGCAAATATATCCTCAAGGCTGCGGTCGTAGTTTTCTGCCCAAAGATGCTTGCCATTTGTTGCGTCTATCAATTGCGCTGTGACCCGCAACTTGTCCCCTAAAATTTGGACACTGCCTTCGACAACGTAGCGAACGCCTAGTTCTTCGGCCACTTGTTGGACCTTTACCGGTTGGTCCTTGTAGGTAAACGTCGAATTGCGTGAGATTACGAAAAAGTCGACAAACCGAGAGAGCGCGGTGATGATGTTTTCGCTGAAGCTGTCGCTGAGGTAATCATGTTCCGGGTCGCTGTTCAAATTGTCAAACGCCAGTACGGCAATAGACGGTTTGCCGGTTGGTGAGACAGTAGAGAGATCCGGCGATTGGTTCGAAGTGTTCCAAGTTTGCCAAAAGACCATCCCCCCGATCACGACTGCAGCCGCGACCACAACAGCGACCAACCATGAGCAACGTGCTGGTTCTACGGGTCGGGTAATAGTGGTAACGAGAGCCGTTGCTTTGTCATCAAGCAACAGGCTGAAAACACGTATAGGTTCTGCGATGTTCTTGACCTCGCGCAGTCCAAGGTCTTCGATGTTGAGGTCGAGTTTGTCCTTTACCTGGTCAAATACACTGGTCGTCAAAAAGATACCATCGGGCACAGCCAAACCTTCTAGCCGCGAAGCGACATTTACACCGTCCCCGTAGATGTCATCATCCTCCACGACGATATCGCCAACGTTGATCCCGATACGGTAGTGTATCTGGTTCTTTTCCAGGACGTCCTTGTTTTTCAACCCGATGAAATGTTGAAACTCTATCGCGCATTGTACCGCTTCAACGGCGCTGGCAAATTCGATCAATAAACCATCGCCCATCAATTTGACGATGCGCCCTTTGCGGGCTGAAACGATAGGTTCTATCAGATCTTCGCGATGTGCCTTAATGGACTCCAGCGTGCCTGTTTCATCTTCTCGGATGAGGCGGCTATATCCCACTACGTCTGCAGCAACTATCGCCGTGAGGCGTCGTTCCAATGCCAAACCTCCCTAGCTCAAACAACAAGTTAGCCAAAAAGGCGAATCTAATCCAGATTCGAGATGACTGGTTGCATCTCACCAGAGAAAGCCGTCACGGCTGATTTGGTCGGAAACGACTGGTTTGTGGATGTGTCGCAAACTCTGGGGTCTAGTTGACGAGTATGCCTGATCTAAGGTTTGTACGCGTCGAATTGTTTTCGAACAGGTTATTTGAGCATGATCTCATTGAAGGGCTGTCATTTTCCCAAGGATGCAGTTTTTTACGCTGTTTACTTCTATCTGCGGTACACGGTGTCTTATCGTGACTTGGAAGAGATCATGGCTGAGCGCGGTGTGCGAGTTGACCATGCCACATTGAATAGGTGGGTTGTGAAATACTCGCCGATCGTCGCAGCTCGTGCGCAATCAAAGAAGCGTCCAACGCTGAGTTCATGGCGCATGGACGAGACCTACATTCGTGTTCGCGGCAAATGGATGTACCTCTACCGGGCCGTCGACAAGGCCGGAAATACCCTTGATTTCATGCTGTCCGAACGCAGGAACCGTCCAGCAGCCGCCATGTTCTTCGCCAAAGCGCTGTCTTCAAATGGAATCCCGAGCAAGATCGTCATCGACAAAAGTGGCGCCAACGCGGCGGGCATTCGAGAAGTGAACAAAATCCTTAATCGGTTTGGCTGCCCAGCCAAAATCCAAACGGTCAGGTCCAAGTATCTGAATAACCTGATCGAACAGGATCATCGATTTATCAAGCGTCGCGTACGGCACATGTGTGGGTTCAAATCGTTCAGATCCGCATCAGCTACTTTGGACGGCATCGAGGTCGCCAACATGATCCGAAAACAGCAATTCCCCAGCACTACGACATCTGGCTTCCGGCTATTTGCAGAGATCGTAGGATAAGTTTGTCTGATAAGTCGCTGTCGCTGGCCGCTCCAAAAATTTGCGACACATCCGGATTTTCTCTTAGATCAGGCCGCCAACTGGCCCAAAACTTCTGGCGACGGAAATTGCCTCAGGCGAACCACTTTCAACCAGGCTAAGCCAATAACGTAGCTAAGCTAAGGTAAATAAAATGGTGCGGCTCTTTCAGTCGCTCCACTTCCGGTTCTATCTTCATTACCGAGTGTTGGCTTGCTTTGCTTTGAGTGTTTTGAAGAAGCGTCAGAAGAACTGCATTCAACGGTTCGATTGGATGGCTTCTCTGCAAAGAATTTTTTTGACTGGAACCGCTTTTGACCAAGGTTTTTTTGAAAGCCAAACAATCCTAGAACAAACTGGTGCGTACGAACGAATTTACTAGCGTTTGGGTCCTCTTTTGCGTCTTCTGTTTCGATTTTTTTCATTGAGACTGGCTCCTGTGTCAGACCGCCTTCCCGATGGTAACACCGTTTCGTTGCTCTGGTGCTTAAAAAAGTGCTCCTTTTGACGACTCGTTAGTCAGCGATTTCGTTGACCAACCGTGTCTCCAGCAACTGTCCATTCCTGTACAAGACGGGGTAGGCAATGGAGGCGATGTGACTGTTAAATTCCCGGAATGCCCGCAATGTTTCGAGATGAATATCGCTGGTCTCGAGGCTTTCTGTTGTCCCGTGCTGCAAGCGGCGGAGGTGCCGTTTGCGGCTGTCCCGCTCCACGCGTTTAATCTCGGTTTTTTCAAGGCTGAGAAGCCGTGCGCTTTCCAGATCGTCAGAAATCAGCACATTTGATGCCAGCTTCATGTTGGCCAGAATACCCTCGTGCATCTGAACAAGTTCCGACCAGCCTTCCTGCGAAAATGTGGATCCCTTGGCGCGCATTTCACCTGCCAAAACGGCCAGGCGCTTTGCGACAACATCGCCCGCCGTTTCAAGCCGGATCGCAAACTCCATAAGGTCACGTGCGGTCTTTGCATCCTGTTTTTCATATCGTTCTGGGGGTATAGCGGCAACAAAAGCGCGTATGCCCGACAGGCAGCGGTTTACATCCTCGTCAATGGCCTGAACCGCACGAATCTGATCCTTGTTGCCGCTGCGGTACAGTTCCAGGGAAGGACGGAACATGGTCTCAATAAGGTCGCTCATCCTCAGCAGCTCACGCTTGAGGCTCGGCAGGGCCTGGCTGGGGTTGGAAACGTTTTCCAAGTCCAGTGCGCTGACTGGTCGCGCAGGCTGCGAGTTCTGTTCTTTCTTCTGATCCGGCAGTAGACCTTCGAACATTCCCTGCAGCCGCCCGCAAAATGGAAGGGCCAGAACCAGCAGTGACAGGTTGAACGCAAGATGCACATTGACCAGCATCTGGCCCCCTTGCGGGTCCCCCAATAGTCCGGTTCGCAAAGCGAGGTTTGCTGCAAACAAGGTCGCCAAAGCCCAACTGCCCCGCAGCGCTAGATTGGCATATGGTATGCGCCGGGCAGTAACGGGCATCCCACGCGTCAGCCAGACCGGAATGAAGGCCGAGCCAAAATTCGCCCCAAAGACCAATGACATACCGGCGGCAAACGGGATTGCACCAATCTGTACAAGCGTCACGCACATAAGGATGGCCGCGACCGACGAATGCATGACAAAGGCCAGCGCACCGCCGACAAGGAAGGCGGTAATATAGTCGCGGGCCAGGTAGTCGGCTACGGCGGGCAAAAATGCGCTGTCGCGGATGGGGTCCATCGCCTCGCGCAGGAACCTGAGCGAGATCAGGATAAAGGCCACGCCCATCAGGATGCGCCCAAGCTGGCGGGCTTTCTTGGCTTCGGTTTTTACGAACAGATAGCCGCCAATTGCCAGTAGCAGCGGCACAAGCCAGTCCATCCGGAAGGACAGGATTTGAATGATCAACGCCGAGCCCAGATCGCCACCCAGCACAATCGCCAGCCCGGCCGGAAAATTGAGCATCCCGCTGGCCGCAAAGCCCGAAGTCAACAGTGCCACCGCGGCTGAGCTTTGCAACACAATCGCCATCATCACGCCCACCAGTGAAGCATGCATATAATTACGCTGCTGCGTCATCACTCGCTGGAACGACGCGCCATAGCTGCGTTCTATCCCGGTACGAACCATGCGGACTGCGTACAGCAGCAGCATGGTTGCCCCGGCCAGACTGATCAGGAAGGTGACAATTGCCATACTTCACTCCAATTTCAAACTTGGCTCAGTTCACCGCGGTTTTCGTGCGATTGCCCAAAAAATCAACCTTCTTCGACCACGACACCGCCGGCGCGTGTTCCAGTTGAATTTACAGCACTCCTTTCGGCAATGCTCCGGTCCGTGAGGGCGGAGCATTGCCCCATTGTCCGACATTGCGTGGCGGATGCGGCTCGGCTGATCAAATCTCGTCCTCGATTGCAGCAACCACGATGTCGATGGCCTGGTCCAACTCCACTTGGGAAATTGTCAGCGGCGGCGACAGGGTCAACACGCATCCCTGGCTGATCTTGTAGCTCAGCCCCGCTTCGAGACAGGCATAATAGATCCGTTCCGCGCGTGCATTTCCAGGGGTCTTGGTAACGCGGTCCTCGACAATCTCGATCCCGAACATGAGGCCACGGCCTCGGATGTCGCCGATGATGGGAACATTCTGGAGCGCATCCATCAGGCGGCCCATCGCGTGTTCGCCCAATTTCGACGCACGCTCGACCAATCCCTCATCTTCGATAATCTGCAGCGTGGTTAATGCGGCGCGAGCGGTGACAGGGTTCTTTTCGTGTGTGTAATGCCCGATAGCAAAATCGCCGCAAACATCCAAATTTTTGCGGGCGATGCAGGCGGCGATGGGAAGGATACCTCCGCCCAGTGATTTGCCGATGGTGACAATATCGGGGACGATCTCGTCATGTTGGAACGAGAACATTTGTCCGGTCTTGCCCAAGCCGGTCGGAATCTCGTCCAAGATCAGCAATGCACCATGGCGGTCGCAGATTTCGCGCACCCGCTTCCAGAAACCAGGCGGCGGCACGATGGGCACAGCACGCATCGCCTCGGCCACCACGGCACAGATGTCGCCTTCGCGCTCTAGTACATAGTCGATCATGTTGGCACAGGCTTCCGCGCTGGCCTCAAGCGTTGTATGCCCATATGGGCAACGGGTGGGGTGGAATGGGGCCACATGCTCGGTTCCCGGCAACAATGGACCAGCAATATGGCTGCGGAACGTGGCCTCGCCGCCAACGCTTGCTGCGCCAAAACCGGCACCATGGAAGGCGTCCCAGAAGCTGAGCGTCTTGAAGCGGCCCGTTGCGGCGCGGGCGATCTTGAGCGCGACTTCATTGGCGTCCGAGCCGCCGGTGGTGAACAGTGCCTTGCCTAGATCACCCGGGGTAATCGCCACCAGCTTTTCGGCCAGTTCCACCGCCGGGTCATTGGTGAAACGGCGCGGGGCAAAGGGCAGGTCGTCCAGTTGATCCTTGATCGCCTGCACTAACCGAGGATGGCCATAGCCGATGTGATGCACCGAGTTGCCATGGAAATCCATGTAGCGGCGGCCATCCATGTCTTCGATCCAGATCCCTTCTGCTTTGGCAATCGTGCTAACGCAGGGGCTGGACAAGGATTGATGCAGGAACACATCCGCGTCGCGTTTTAGCAGTGGCGACGATTTGGGTCCGATAGACTTCTTCAGCCAAGTACTGCGGGCTTCCGAAGTATTCGATTCCCCTTCGGTATGGACAATCTGTGGCATATCCGTTCCTCGCTGTCGCTTCGTAAAAGATGCGGACCCTGAAAGGTCCGCCAGTAGGGGGAGGAATTTTGAAGCCCCGCCCGCTAACGGGAAGGGCAGGAATGTCAGCCGGGCCAGGGCAGGGAATATGTTTTGACGTTTGTGAAGAACTTCATCGCTTCGATGACACCTTCCTTAACGCCGTTGCCGCTGTCCTTGATGCCGCCAAAGGGCGACATTTCGATCCGGTAACCCGGTTGTTCCCAAATGTTGCAGGTGCCCACATCCAACCCGTTGATATAGGAAATTGCGCGATTCAGATCGTTTGTACACACACCCGAGGACAGGCCAAATTCCGTCGAGTTCGAAATGGCCATCACCTCTTCATCATTGTCGGGAACACGCACGATGGGGACGATCGGGCCAAAGGTTTCTTCCATTACCAGTTCGCTGCTATGCGGTACTTTGTCGATCACGATGGGTGGCAGCAGCGCGCCCTGACGACCAGGGTGATAGAGGATTTCCGCGCCCTCCTTCTCAGCCTGATAGACGCGGTTTTCAAAGACTTCCGCCGCCTTGTCGTGGATCACGCAGCCAAGTTCGGTTTCAGGATCCCGCGGATCGCCAAACTTGATCTTCTTGGCTTTTTCCAAAACCAGCGGCACGAACTTGTCCGCGACACTTTCCTGAACCAGTATCCGCTTGACCGCCGTACAGCGTTGGCCGGAGTTGCCGGTCGCGCCCGAAACCGCAATTGTTGCCGCCTTGTCCAGATCAGCGTCGCTGAGGTCATTGAGAATAATTAGGGGGTCGTTACCGCCGAGTTCCAGCGCCTGGCGTTTGTAAACTCCCTTTTCGGCAATCATCTTGCCGACCGGCACACCGCCGGTGAAGGTGATGATGTCAATATGCTCGTTGGTGATCATTTCATCGCCGATGTCGCCAGGCCAGCCGGTGACAACCTGGAACATCTCGGGCGGCAATCCCGCTTCATAAAGAATGTCGGCTAAGGTCAGCGCCGTCAGCGGAGTGAGTTCTGTCGGTTTGCAGACCATGCAGTTGTTAGTCGCAATAGATGGAGCAATTTTGTGGCTGACCATGTTCAGTGGGTGGTTGAACGGGGTAATCGCACTAATCGCCTTCACCGGCTCTCGCGTCGTGAAAATTTTGCGTGCCTTGCCGTTATGGGTCAGATCGCAAGAAAAAATCTCACCATCATCCTTCAGCGCCTCGGCGGCGGCGAACTGGTAAACATCCTGCGCGCGTTTAGTTTCGTAGATTGCATGCTGGTGGCAAATGCCCAGTTCCAGCGTCAGCCATTTGGCAAGGTAATCACGCTTTTCCCCGATCAGCTCACCCGCGCGCTGCAGGATCTGGCTGCGTTCATACCGGGTGAGTTTCGGCTTGTAGTTCGCCGCAATCTCGAAGGCCTTGCGTGCATGTTCAGCAGTTCCGGCCGGGACATGACCCACCACCTCGTTGGTATAGGGGTAGAGCACCGGAACGGTTTCGTCGGTAAAGACAATTTCACCTCCGATCCGCATCCCTTCGTTTCGTATTTCGGTATTCGACATGGTTTGATCTTTCATGATTTACTGTGCCGCTGCTGTAGTTGCATAGAAAAAGGCATCGAAGTTGCGCAACACCGGCTGGTTCGGCAAATCGATGACGCGGTTTACGATGAAGGGCACCTCTTGCTCGGTCAAACCGCCATGGCTGCGCAGTGGCTCTTTCAGGGCCGCCAGATCATGACGATGCTCGGATGTGCCGATGCAGATGTTTTCGCCGGAGACCATCACGATGTCGCCAATCCGGTCGCCAGGCAGTTCGAATTGCTCGATGGCTTCGGCCTTGGTCAGAACATGGGTAATCCCCTCGGTCGCTCTGAGTTTGGCGATGATATCGTCCTGATCCGAACCTTCGGGCAGATAGGCAGTGGCGAACGAGCCCAACGCGCCGTGATGCACCACGTATGGGTCGGTAATCGGCAGGATGACCCGCGCTGCGTCCTTACCAAGCCATTCGTCCATCAGATCCTGTGCGTAGACAACGGCGGGGGACCCATCAGCCAGATGCTTGGGCTTCATGCCATGATCGGCGGTCACAACGATGGCGGCTCCCAGCTCGTCAAGCTCGCCCAGATAGCGGTCAAACATGGCATAGAAATCAAGTGCACCCTGCTGTTCGGGGGCGAACTTGTGCTGAATATAGTCGGTGGTCGACAGATACATCACGTCGGGTTTGAACTCTTTCAGCAGCTTGACGCCGGCGGCGAATACAAACTCGGACAGTTCGGCCGAATAGACCTCAGGGACGTCCATGCCCAGCCATTTGCTTGCATTGTCGATGCCGTGCTCGGCCATAGTCGTCTCGCCCGAGCGTTCCGAAGAAAAGGCAACGGCGCGTCCTTCGTCAAATTTCAACCCGGCACCGAGCAAGGCGCGCAGCTTGTCCTTGGCGGTAACCATGGCAACGCGGAATCCAGCATCGTAGAACTGCGAGAAAATGGTCGGCGCGCGCAAGAAGCGCACGTCGTTCATCATGACCTCTTCACCGCTGTCAGGGTCGATCAAATAGTTGCCGCAGATACCGTGCACGATAGGCGGCCGGCCGGTGGCGATCGACAGATTGTTGGGATTGGTGAAGGAGGGGATCACGGAATGTGCCAGCCGATCAGTGCCTTCTTCTCGCATCCGCTTAAGGTTGGGCATCAGGCCCTTTGCAATTGCAACTTCCAGATATTCCGGCTCGCATCCATCCAGGCAGATGGCGATTGCGGGCACTTTTGGCGTCGGATAGACGCGCTCGTTTGCTTCAACAGGTGTTTGGATAGTCATCTTATTATGTTCCTTGATAGTTAAGCTGCCAGTTTGGCGCGTTCTTCCAATGCCCGGAGGGGGGGTGCAGCGCTTGTGACACCCATCTCCTCCAATGATTCTTTTGCTGCGTTTACTACTTTGCGCATGACGTGTTCGTCCATTTGACCGATACATCCGACGCGAAAGCTGTCGACCACCGTCAGCTTGCCTGGGTAGATGATGAAACCCTTGGATTTCATAAGAGTGTAGAACTGATCGAATACGAATTTCTCGTCCGCCGGGCAGAAGAAGGTGACGATAATTGGGCTGAGCCAGCGACTGTCCAGCAGTGTTTCAAAACCCAGCTCGCGCATTCCCGCGACCATGACATCGCGGTTGCGGGTGTACCTACCGCCGCGGCCCGGAACACCTCCTTCGGCGGAATGCGCCCTGAGTGCCTCGATGAATGCCGCCACCACATGGGTGGGAGGGGTGAACCGCCATTGACCGGTCTTGTTCATATGCGCCCATTGCGCGTGTACGTCCAGGCTCAGCGAATGGCTGTTGCCCTCCGCGGCCTCAAGCTCGGATTTTCGGGCGACGATAAAACCGAAACCGGGCACGCCCTCGATGCATTTATTGGCGGAGGATACCATGGCCTCGTACCGGATCTCGCTCGGTTTCAGCTCGACGGCGCCGAAGGCCGACATCGAGTCAACTAATAGCTTGCGCCCGGCGGCATAGGTGACCTCGGAAATCTCTTCAACGGGGTTCAGAATGCCCGAACTGGTTTCACAGTGAATCGCAACCACATGCGTGATGTCGGGGTCATCGGCAAGAATGCGGGCAACTTCGTCGCCGCGCGGCGGCAGGTAATCGCCCTTGTCCAGAACTACATGCGCTCGATCCAGGTATTCCAGGGTCTTTGCGGAGCGTTGCCCATAGGCACCATTTGCTAATACCAGCGCCCTGCCATCGCGCGGAATGAATGATGCAAGCATCGCTTCGACCGAAAACGAACCACTGCCCTGCATCGGGACACAGTCGAAATCATCAGCTCCCTCGCCAAGCAAAGCCAGCAGGCTGGATCGCACCTCTTGCGTCATGGCGCGAAAATCGTCATCCCAACTGCCCCAATCCTTTAACATGGCCTCTTTTACGGCATAGGATGTCGTCAAAGGACCGGGCGTCAGAAGGTAAGGTTCACCGAGGCGCGGTTGTTCGATTTTGGGATTGGAAGGCGTCATAACCAGGCTCCAGAAAAGTATTTTCAAGAACACAATTGCAGCAAACGTTTCTATATGTGAAATTGCAAATATCAATCTAATTATAAGCACAGCCTATGGGCTGACTTCGGAGGAGCTCCATGCGACACAGCCAGCTCAAAGCCTTTCACTATGTAGCCAAGCATGGGGGATTTTCGCGTGCTGCAGAGGCTCTTTTTCTGACGCAGCCGGCAATTTCGGAGCAGGTGCGAAAGCTGGAACAGGATCACGATTTGTTGTTGTTCCAGCGCGAGCGCAAACGTGTGACCTTGACCCCCGACGGCGAGCAGCTTTACCGATATACCAAGCAATATTTTGAGATCGAAAGCCAGATCGAGGACTACCTCTCTGAGACCAAGGCTGTGGTCGATGGAGAGTTACGCATCATCGCCGACTCCGCGCACCACATGACGGCCTTTCTGGGTCCCTTTCAGAAAAAAAACCCAAATGTCACGATCACCGTGCGCTCGGGGAATAGCGAGGAGATTCTGGAAGAGCTCAGGGCGTATAACGCGGAAATTGGCGTAGTAGGCAGCCTTTCTCCGGGCAAAGATATGGATGTCTTGAGTCTTGGTTCTACTGAGATCGTGGCCTTTGCCGCACAGGGTGTTCTTTTGGCATCGAAACCGACGCTGTCGCTAGAAGAGTTGTCAAATCTACCGCTTATATTCCGCGAAACAGGGTCGAAAACGCGCCAGAAACTGGAAGATGAGGCCAAAAAACACGGGATCACGCTGAAACCAGCGATTGTAGCGGAAGGGCGCGAGGCGATAAGGGAACTTGTGGCCTCCGGCGCAGGTATCGGTTTTGTCTCGCAGGCGGAATATGGCCATGATGACCGTCTCCGGCAAATCAAGCTTAAAGGCATCAACCTGCAGATGGGCGAGAGCATCATATCGCTGTCGCAGAGGCGCGAAGTGAAGATCATCCGCGCCTTCACAGATTTTGCGCAGCGTACCTTGGAAGAAAACCCCGCCAACGATTGATTAGCGGGGCTTGGTATCAATGGTGGCAGCTAGCGACTTCGCCAGCCTTGAGTGCGTTTTAGAATTCCTTTGGACGCAATCAGGTGAATAATCCGCGCCGTTGCGTTGGTGTAAAAGATCATCATGCCCATCGCCGCAGCCGGTGCGATATCTCCGGCATCATCCATGTTCAGCACCGCGATAGATGCCAGCGTCGTTTTAGGTGAGTAGAGGAACACGACCGCCGAAACGGTCGTCATCGCATTGACAAACAAATAGATTGATATGTCCAGAACAGCTGGAAGACATACCGGAACTGTCACTCGTGCAAATAGCTTCATTGTTGGCTGCTTGAGCGAGGATGATACCGACTCAAATTCTCTGTCCATCTGCTTTAACGCGGTCACACCCGTTAGGTGTGACACCGTATAAAAGTGAGTCACCGTACAGATCACCAAAATCGCCATCGTTCCGTAGATCCCGTTCAGGGGATTGGACGGGCTGTTAAAAAAGAAGATGTAGGAAAGGCCTAGCACCATGCCCGGGATTGCCATAGGCAGCATCGCGAACATCTGAAAGATTGATCGACCTGTTCTGAACCCGTTCGACTTTTCAACCAGATATGCACCAAAGAAGACGACTGAAGTACCGATCACCGCCGTCAAAAGCGCCAGCTTGATCGAGTTAATGTAGGAGCCCCAACCGCCACCATCCATCTTGTTGAAATCGTAGTTCTTCAGGCTCAGGCTCAGGTCGTAGGGCCAAAACTTGATTAGCGCTGCGAATTGGCACACAGCCAGCAGCCCAACGATGAACAAACCGATCAGACAGCAATAGACTAGAAAGAACCGATCTGCCTTTCGATTTGGGGTTGGCTGGTACGGGACCGACCGGGCCGACAATAAGGCAACCTGCTTTGATTGCACCATGCGGTCGATCGCGAACGCCAGGATTGCCGGGATCACCAGAACGACCGAGACTACGGCACCCATTTCAAAGTTCTGCTGGCCGATCACCTGCTTGTAGATATCAACCGCCAGAACGTTGAACTGACCTCCAATAACTTTTGGCAGACCAAAATCAGTTATGACCAGATTAAATACGACGAAAGCGGCAGAGATCAGACCATATCGCGCGCCAGGAACGGTGACCGTCCAAAAAGTACGCCACGGCGTCGAACGCAGGCTGACTGCAGCTTCGTATAGTCGTGCATCAGAGATCGCCAGCGCCGTTGAAATGATCAGGAAGGCGTGCGGGAAGGTGAAGAACACCGAGCCTATTACAATGCCAATCGGACCATAGATACTGGCGCCGAACAGCAACTCTTTTATCATGCCCTGATTGCCGAACAGATAGACCAGCGCGATCCCGGGCAACAGCGAAGGCACCAGGATCGGAGCCATCGCAATCAGACGAAACACACCCTTGAACCGCATGCAACTCCGGTTCAGCGCATAAGCGAACCAGAACGCCAAAGTTACTGTGACAATGGTGCTAATTACAGAAATCCAAAGGGAGTTCTTGATAGAATTGAACAGTGCCGGGGTTGAGAAGTAGTTGACGAAATTTTCCAAGCCTCGCGATTGAACTGGCCTCAGCTGAACCCGCCGGAACTGATTGGAATCGAGCGTGACCCAATCCGTATTGTCCTGCAGCGTAGAACCGACAAGAAACCGCCCGGTGTCGCTCGTGTTACGGATTTGGTACATGACCGGACTGCGAAAGCTGAAATCGGGAAAAAGCTCGGTTACTGATAGCCGCCCGTCTGAGCCGGTAGACAGTTCGGTGCCGGAAAAAGCCCCGATTTGTTCGTTCAGTGCGTCGCCCGACAGAATGGTTCCGTCGAACTGGCCTGCGTCATCACTGACTTGGAACTCGTATTGCGACAACTCCATCCGATAGGTGGAGAAGGATTTAGAGAGCATCGTGTAAAGCGGCAGGACCAACGTCGCGACCAGATAGAGCGCGATCACGATCATGCTGCCGCGCATCAGGATGTCATCCCTGCTGAGCTTGGGTTTGATGTCAGGCCCGGCTGGAAGGGTACCCGGGTTGATTGAAATCTCGCTCATGCTGCTGTCTCCGGAACATCAAAGGCCATCAGCCGGTTTTCGGGTAGCTCAATCACCATGGTCCGACCCTCTTCCAGTTCTAGACGGCGCACGGCATTGATCGAAAAATCCGCGATCAGTTCCGAAGATCCAAATCGCTCGTTACTTAAGCGGCAGCGCCAGAACGAACCGAGGAATTCCATTTCATCAAGAGTGACGTCAATGCAATTCCTGTTGCCGCCGGTATCGAGATAACCAGCCTCATGCGGAATGATATCTTCCGGCCGGATTGCTGCAATCGCCGGCATACCGTCGTTGAAATTGTGGCCAAGGCACGCAAAGGTCTTTTCGCCGACGCTCAGTCGACCACCTTTGGTGACCTGTGATTGGATCTGGTTCATTTCTCCGATGAAGTCCGCCACGAACAAGTTAGCAGGCTCGCGGTAGATTTCTGTGGGTGATCCCACTTGTTCAATAACCCCATGATTCATGACAACGATCCGGTCCGCCATGGCCAGAGCTTCTTCCTGATCATGTGTCACCATCACGGTGGTTACGCCCAGTTTGCGCTGTAACTCCTTGATCTCATGCCGCAGGTGAACACGCACTTTGGCGTCCAGTGCCGACAGGGGTTCGTCCAGCAGCAACAGGCCGGGGTTGGTTGCGATGGCACGGGCCAATGCAATCCTTTGCTGCTGACCTCCTGACAACTGCGCAGGGTATTTCTTGCCCTGGTCCGGCAGTCCAACCAGATTCAAGAGTTCGTTTACACGAACCGCGATATCCGACTTGCTGCGGCCCGTGTTTTCAAGGCCGAAGGCGATGTTCTTTTCAATCGTCAGATTTGGGAACAGCGCATAGGATTGAAACACAATCCCGAAATCACGCTCGGACGGGGGCAGATTGGAGACGTCTTTGCCATCTTGCATGACCGTACCTTTGGTCTGCAAATCCAATCCGGCGATTGCACGCAGAAGAGTGGTTTTCCCACAGCCGGACGGACCGAGGAAACAAATGAATTCGCCTTCGTTGATTTCAAGGGAGATATCCTTGAGCGCTAGAAAGCTGCCGAACGCTTTCCACAAATTCTGGATGCTGAGATACAGTTCACCGGGTGGTGTTTTCTGAAGCACGGGAGAGGTCCTCACATCTGCACCTCGGGCACGGCCGAAACTGGCCAGTCTGATCCGGGTGAGTAAGTTGTTTGTTGGGGAACAAGAGCATGGTGTGCAGGAGGGGCACAAAAGCCCCTCCTGCTAATGGGATTACTTCGCTTCCGACTTTCCGTCATAGCGAGACTGCCATTCCTTCAATATTGCCGCGCGATTGTTGGCAGCAAACTCAAAGTCATTTTCGATCATTGCATCCAGAAGACCCTCGGGGAAGTGCTCAACTGGTTTTGCAACACCCGGATAGGCCACGACTGCATAACCGGTATTATACATTTCGTTGGCCTCTTTGGTGACCGTGAAATCAACCAGCTTCTGCGCGGCCTCGAGATTTGCGGTACCAGCAACAATTGCGGTTGCTTCCATGTCCCACCCTACGCCCTCAGAAGGTACGATGACCTCAAGAGGTGCTCCGTCTGCTTTGGACTTGGCCCCACGGAAGGCAAAGGAAATGCCAATTGGGATCTCGCCTGCGGCCGCCAGTTTGCAGGGTTTAGAACCTGAATGGGTGTACCGCGCGATGTTCTCATGCAATGCATCCATATAATCCCAACCGCCATCTTCGCCGAACATCTGAAGCCAGCTTGAAACATCAAGGAAGCCGGTCCCTGATGAATTCGGGTTCGGCATGATGACCTGATCCTTATACATCGGGTCGGTGAGGTCCTTCCAGGATGTCGGCGGTGTCAGCCCGGCCTTTTCGGCCTCGACTGTGTTGTAGCAAACCGAAGCAACCCAGGCATCCATGCCAACCCAGGCCGGAGGATTGTCGCCATCAACAAACTTCACATCCAGTTCTTCAACGCCAGCCGGCGCGTAAGGTTCCAGCATACCCTCCGACTTGAGCAAAAGCAGCGACGTGGCCGCCAGACCCCAGACGACGTCTGCCTGAGGGTTGTCCCGTTCTGCCAGCAATTTGGCGGTGATGATCCCGGTCGAGTCGCGAACCCAGTTAATCTTGATGTCAGGGTTGCTTTGGTTGAACGTCTCGGCGTATCGGGCCAGATCTTCCGCCTCGACTGCGGTGTAAACAGTCAGTTCTGTTTCTGATGCTGCTACCGTCGCGGTCAGCGTGCCGACAGCAAGAGCGGTAAGAAGTGATGTTGCGTGTCTCATTGTTATCCTCTGTTGGTGATTTTTGGAATGGTTCGCCATTCTCGTGCGGCGTTCTCATTCAGATTAGTGCCAACAGTTTGACAGATATTCTTTTCAAGAAAAATCGATTATACCTTCAACATCATAAGCCAACCTTATGGAAGAACTGTCGTCGACCCCAGGATTGTTGTGATCGGTTCTAAATTTGCAGTGGTACGTTTTAAACGTTTGAAATCAGTGCTTTGATTGTGTTTAGTGCTGCCCTGTCTTAACGCCGCCGGCACGCACAAGCGTTTGTGCAAAGGTGGGATCGGCATTAATCATGCGGTGGTCCAGCATCTTGCGGGTCAGGTGAAGCAGCGTTGGCGTGTTTTCGGGCCGCTCTGCGTTGGACATTTCTTCGCCATCCTCGTCCATGCCAAAGAGTACCTGCGGCAGCCCCGCGCCAAACTCGACCAGACGGTGTTTTTTTGTGCGCAAAATGCCCAGATTTGCCTGTCGAGAGGTCAGGCCTAGCTCAACCATCCACGACGTCGGCTTTACCGGATTGCCAAAATCGAATTCGGAAAAGCTGTGTGTAGCGCCTTCCGTTTCGGTGTCAGCCAAAATACCAAGCAAGCTTCGCCCGTTCATTGAAGAGGGGATTTCCGAACCCACTCTTTTGAGAATGGTGACGGGTATATCAATGGATTCCGTGAACCCGGAATGCACTCGCCCGTGCATATCAGGACGCGCGGGATCGCGCACAATCAAGGGCACATGATAGGCGGCATCATGGAACGTGCCTTTCCCCCACAGCCCGTAGTCGCCGAGCATCTCGCCGTGATCTGCGGTGACGATCAGAACGGTATTGTCCCACAGACCGGAGGTCCTGAGCCAGTCTAATACGCGCCCGATATGATGATCGACCTCCGTTGCTAGAGCCAGATACAGCGATCTCAGCTGGGCGATGGTTTCCGGATCATTCTTCAGATCGGGGAAGCCGACAACCATGCTTGAGATCGGTTGTTTATCCTGCGCCGGGGCAAGGAAAGGGTGCCAGTGTCGGTCTCCCAATGGATCGCGGGTTGAACGCGGCGGGGGCATATCCTGTGGATCGTATAGCGTATTGTAGGGTGCAGGCGCCACAAACGGAGGGTGCGGCCGAATATAGTTCAGCGTGGCAAACCATGTGGATTCAGCATCCTGCATCTTCGACAGGAACTGATCCGACAGAAACGCCGTATCGCTTTGTTCAGCCGGATACAAAGCCGGATCGCCGACGTTCGGGCCGTTGGGTCGATAGGTGTCGGGGTAGGGGGGTAGCTCAACGCCCCGCTGCGACAAATGCGAAAGCCAGGCGTCAACATCCGATTCCATACGCATTCTCACCACCTCCTCAAAGCCCGGAAGCAACTCCTCGTAGCTTTCAAGCCTTGGGTCATCGAGGGGTAGAACCCGGGGATCGTGGGTCGTGTCGGAATACCCAAACATACGTGGAACGTACCCAGCCTTCCGCATAGCACGCGCCAAATTCGGGGTATCGTGCCGGAGCGGCGTGCCGTTTCGGACTGCCCGGTGATTGAAAGCATATTGCCCGGTGAACAGCGATACCCGGCTGGGGCCGCAAGGAATTGTGACGGCAAAATGGTTGGCAAAGCTAACGGCGCTTTTCTGAAGTCGTCGCAGGTTGGGCAACTGCGCCACCCGGCCGAGTCCATCCTGCCCCAGAAGATCATAGCGGAACTGATCGATGACGATCAGCAATACATTCGGGCGTGTATCTGTGTTCTCTGTCTGCAAATCCCCCTCCTAACCCCTCAACTTGCCATCGCCAGAGCTACAATCCCGATCGCCACGATGCTCGCAGCCAGAAGCCTGTTGGATTTTGGCCCTTCGCCAAACCACATGACGCCAATAATCGACGCAAAGATAACGGAACTTTCTCTGAGCGCTGACACCACGCCCAATGGCGCGATTGTCTTCGCATAAAGTACAAGCCCATAAGCCACGCCCGAAATGACACCGCCTGCGAGGCCGGCCCAGACATAACGTCTGGGTAGAGACACGACACGCTGCCACCTGGTAGTGAAGATGAAACCTGCCACAAATATCTCGGCCACGAACAGTGTTGCGATGTACCCCAGTGTGTTCTCGGATAACCGGATGGCAATACCATCCACAAGTGAATAGGACGCAATCATCAAGCCAGTGCCAAAGGCGGCTGCTACGGCGATCCAGTTTGTGTGTCTGCCTAATCCTGCAAGGGACAGGCACCCAATACCCAATGAGATAAAGATAATGCCGATCCATGCGACGGGTGGTAGAATTTCGCCCGCGAACAGTATCGCGCCCAAAGCGACCAGAACCGGTGTCATTCCGCGTGAGATTGGGTAGACCACCGATAGGTCGCCATGTTTGTAGGCGGTGTTCAGAAACCAGTAGTACCCCCAGTGGATCAGGGTGGAGCCAACGATAAAGGGAAAAGCCGCCCAGACCGGCAAGCCAGTGAATGGTATTACAAACATCGCTGGTATCGCATGGCCAAGCGAAATCAGCCCCAGAACAATGGCTTTGTCCGGCGCGCCTTTGACAACGGCATTCCAAAGCGCGTGCAGAAATGCAGCGGTCAAAACAATGAAAAGCGCGTCAATTGTCATTAGAACCTGACGAAATGTGGTGAACGCCTGCGACGCATCAAGTTTCGAACCTTGGGGCGTTCAACCGGGCGCGTTCGCACGCGGGTGATTGCCCGAACCTTTGTTTGTACTTCTGCGACAGCGTGGCATTGGACCCAAATCCGCAGGCCAAGGCAACCTCGGTCAGCGTCAGATTGGTGAATCTGACAATTGCCTGGGCCTTTTCCAACCGTTCCTCCAGGTAGTAGGCTTTTGGGGTAAGTCCTGTGGCTGCTACAAATTTCCTTTCAAGTTGGCGCACCGAAATTCCTACTTCCTCAGCAATGCCCTTTATCTGGAGTGGTTCTTCCAGATTATACCGAAACAGTTCTATGGCCTTGTCAACAACAATGTCGCCGGTAAAGCCGTCATCGACTCGGGCGATGTCGTGTGCGCAAGCGATACACCTGCCGAAATTCGGTCTGTAGCTCAGGAATTTCCGGTTTAGCCGGGGCTGTTCCTGCGGAGTAAGTGTGTCGCTTGTAGTCTTGGACAGCAGGTTGAGCAGAGAGAACCCTGAACCTGCAGACCATATCGCTCCACTAGCGTGGCTATCGCTAGATGCGGGCGAGATATCTGGGAACTGTTCTTGCAGTGCACTTAATAATGAGGACGAGGCAGCGACATCCAAGCCGCAGAGAAGCCCGGTACGTGCCAGTGGGACCAACGCCGCCTCAACTGCGCCCAGAACCCGGCCCGCCCTGAGCTGCGAACGCGCCACGCGGCCAAGATGGTTTTGTTGATCAGGAGGCAGGGCCGGTCCTCCGAGCAAAAACAGATAGCCACATCGCGCCGCGTCGTCATCGATGCGGCTGGTGCTCAAATTTACTCCGCAATCGCTCTGCACATCAGCGCCAGCAAACGACAGAACCGAGACTCTGAGCCGTTTGTCAGGGGCAAGTTGGTTCGCGGTCTTCAGATAGGCCAACCCCACCGAAAGCTGATCCAGAGGCAATCCATCCCAGCACAAAAAGCCGATGTCGTTGACACGCGTCGTGTCGAGTTCGATGACCGAACAGTGTTTCATCAGTTTCTATGCCATTTGGGTGCCATCAGAGACTAACCGTCCGTTTTAGGCCGTTCGCCTTTTGCATCGTAAGGGGTTCGTAAATGAGCCGTTGCAGACAACCGGGTTCCGGCAAGGTCGATTTCGAATGCCCCGCTTCGGATGTATTCCGCCGTAACCCGCTGCGGCGCGTCCAACTGGCACAGCGCGACCGCTGCACCCAGCGTGTGACCATAGGCAGCCGAACGGACCTCACCGACTTCGACCCCATTGCACAACACGGCCTCACCGCCCCACAGCTGCGGAGCACCACCTTCCAGCACCAGTTGCACGATCCGGGTTTTCAGATGGCCGGGGTCCGCTTTTGCGGCTAGCAGTGCCTCTTTCCCGATGAAGCCGCCAGGCTTGTCATAGTCCACGGCAAAGTTCAGACCAGCCTGGATCGGCGTGATGTCCGGGGTCAACTCGCGGCTCCAGGCGCGGAAGCCTTTCTCGATCCGCAGGCCTTCCAGCGCATAGTATCCCGCATCGCGAATACCATACTCGGCCCCGGCGCGCATCAGGTCTTCGTAAACGCCAACTGTGAATTCAACCGGAACCACCAATTCCCAGCCCAATTCGCCGACATAGGTCATGCGATTGGCCAGAACCGTTGCATAGCCCAGATCGATTTCCTGAACGGTGGCAAACGGGAAGGCTGCGTTCGACAGGTCCGCTTTCGTCAGCTTCTTCAAGACATCACGCGACTTTGGCCCCATGACCGACAGCACCGACCATGCAGCCGTCACATCCGTCAGGAAAACATGGGCATCATCGCTAAAATTCTTGCGTATCCAATCCGCGTCGTGAATGGTTTGGGCTGATCCCGTGATCAGCATAAACTCTTGCGCTTTCACTCGCAGAACTGTCAGGTCGGATTCATACCCCCCACGTTCATTTAGCAAGCCTGTGTACACTGTCTGGCCCACGGGCACGTCAACATTTGCTGCGCAGATTCTGTTCAACTCGCTGCAAGCATCGCGTCCTTGCACCAGCAATTTCGAGAACGAGCTTTGGTCAAACAGCGTTACTGCTTCGCGAGTGGCCTTGTGTTCTTTACCAGCATTGTCATGCCAATTCTGACGACCGAAACTATATTCGATCTCGGCTTTTTCACCGTCTTCGGCAAAATAGTTCACCCGCTCCCAGCCCATTTTTGACCCGAATACGGCGTTCTTCGCTGCCAGTCGGTCATACAGGGCCGAGCGGCGGAAGGGGCGAGCCGTGTCTAGTTCCCGGTTGGGCCAAGGCATCGCGTAATGCAGGCCCAGTGTTTCCTTGACCCGGTCATGCAGCCAAGTCTTGTTGTTGTTGAAATTCGCAAACCGCCGGATATCCACCGCAAACAAGTCCGAGGTCGGAGCGCCTTCGACAATCCACTCAGCCAGCGCCCGTCCGGCACCTCCTGCGCTGGCGATGCCCATGCTGTTGAAGCCCGCGCCGACAAAGAAATTCTTCAGCTCGGGCGCTTCACCCAAAAGATAATTGTTGTCGGGCGTAAAGCTTTCAGGTCCGTTATAGAATTGCCGCACGCCTGTCTCGGCCATGCTGGGCACTCGGGTGAGTGCGTTTTCCATGAGAATTTCAAACTGGTCCCAGTCATCCTCCAGAAGCTGGAAGAAGAAGTTGTCTGGTATGCCGTCCATACCCCAAGGCTTGGCGTCCGGCTCAAAGCCGCCCATGACCAGACCGCCTGTCTCTTCCTTGAAATAAATATAGCCATCTGGATCGCGCAGAACGGGCAGGTCGGGCTTCACACCTTCGATCTGCTCGGTCACGATGTAGTAGTGTTCGGCAGAGTGCAGAGGCACGTTGACGCCGCACATCTTGCCCAGTTGACGTGCCCACTGTCCACCGCAGTTCACCACGATCTCGGCATTGATCGTGCCCTGATCGGTGACCACACCGGTGACGGTGCCATCTTTGGTCAGAATGTCAGTGACCTTCATTCCTTCGATCACCTTCGCGCCACCCATGCGCGCGCCTTTGGCCAGAGACTGGGTCAGATCAGTTGGGTTGGCCTTACCGTCACCGGGCATCCACAGCCCGCCTTTGACGTCGTCCACCTGCATCACCGGCCATTTGTCCTGCGCCTCCTGCGGGGTGATAACCTGGACCTCGACCCCCTGCGCCCGCGCGGCAGCAGCGGTGCGCATCAGCATAGTCATGCGATCGTCGGTCCGTGCCACTGTGACCGAGCCGCATTCCATCCAGCCGGTGGCGAGTCCAGTCTCGGCCTCAAGCTGTGAATACAGCTCGGTCGAATAGCGGATCAGGTTGGTCATCGCGGGCTGGCTGCGCAGCTGACCGACGAGGCCCGCTGCATGCCAGGTTGTGCCGCAACTCAATTGGCCCTGTTCCAGCAGCACAACATCTCGATGCCCCATCTTCGTCAGGTGATACGCGACCGAGCAGCCAACGATACCGCCCCCCACGATGACAAATTGCGCGCTTTGCGGAAGTTGGATGTCGGCCATTGCGTTGCTCTGTACAAGAGGAATCGGGTTTGCACCCACCTTATTGCTACTTTGCAAATCTTGGCAATATTTTTCTTTTCTTGGCGTTAAACGCTGACAACATCAACGGGTTGGTCTCTAATCACTTCCGAAATGCCTTTAGGTAAATCGCCGTCAACCACTAGAGTTACATCCCCAGGCAGTGGTTTCATCGCAACTTGCCCCACCACATCGAATTTGCTGCTGTCCGCCAATAGGAACGGGCGCTGCGACCGCTCTATCATCATGTGTCGCAGGTTTGCGCCTTCCAGCGAAAAATCGGTGAGCAAGGTCCGAGCACTAATCCCACCAACTCCGATCAGTGCAAATTCTGCATTGTATCGGGAAAGGTGGTCCAGCGTGTCCAAACCCATTGTAGCATTCTCCGAAAAATCTAACCGCCCGCCCAGCAAGGTGACCTCTTCTGCCGCTGGCGCAAGTACCGAGGCTATGGTTAAATCGTTGGTATAAATTGCTAAATGTTGGCGAATGGTCGCCAGAGCTTGCGCTGCCGCGAGTGTCGTCGAGCCGCTGTCAATGATTACACTCGCTCCGTCTGGAATTATGCTAGCAACGTAATTGCCAATACGCTCTTTGCCTTCTCGATTGGTTTGAGTGCGGTCAACCATGGGAGGTTCGTGCGTACGCACACTGGTCGCTCCGCCGCGTACCTGGTTGAGTTTGTTTTCCTGCGCCAGTTGCTCAATATCCTTGCGAACAGTTTCCCGCGATACGCCGAGCCGTTCGGTCAGGGCTCGGATTGAAACTGCGGGTTGACGCGAAACTTCTTCGAGGATTATTGCATGTCGTTCTGATGGTAGCATAGGTTGATCTTCCGGCTCAGGTCTGCGTAACTTTGCCAAGTTTCGCAAACAGCGTCCAGCCCGGTTCAATACAGACGAGTGTGTTTCGGTGCCAGCTCAACGAAGCCAGTCGCGTTGCGGAAGGCCTGGCTGCCGCTCTGATTAACGGGTGTAGGCCGAACTAGGTTTAGAATGTACCCCGACTACAGTCCAATACCCGTAAGAGAAATTATGATAAATTTGCGCGAGTCCCATCCACGCATTCCGATTTTTCTATCCAGGGACTTCTCCAGACGAGCTTTCCTCGATCTCGTGGACATCACGTTCTGCTGGGTTCATTGGCATCCGAACACAATATTAGTCAGAGCAGATTGCTCCGGCAGGGCTCATCAAGGAACGCTCAGCAAATTGTGGCGACTTCGTAACAACCGATGCAACTGACCGCACTCAATTGTGCTCGGCAGTGATCATGTCTTTGAACTGAGACACTGTTTCTTGCGGAACACCGGCCGCTTCGAAGATAGCGGCGGCAAAGCTGACCGGCGCTGTACCGGCTGCGGTAACAACACTGCGTGAGGAAACGGCCGCTTCGCTTTGAACGTAACTCGATGCTCCACCATACCCAACAGCGTTCTTGATCAAGAATTCCCCATCATTCGAAGTATGGGGTACGGAATTCAGCAATCCCGATCGGGCCAGAGCCAGGGTTCCACCGCAAATTCCGCCGACAGGAACGCCGTTTTCGTACTGAGCCACAAGCAGATCTGAAATGTCCGGTGCGGCCTCAGAGTCCCACACGGTTCCACCAATGACTGCCACTACATCCGGTTGCCACGCGGCGAGTTCTCCATTGGATACGATAACGGTCATTCCTCCCATCGAGCTCAATTGCCCGGGAATTGGGGAAAAATACGCAACGTCGAGCCCGTAAAAGGAGCCGCCGATTCCGCCAATCATTGCGTATTCCCAGTCCGCGAAATCATCTGTGAGTATCAATGCGACTTTCGCCATTTTGGTTATACCTCCTGAGGATCCCGCTCTAGAACATATAGGGAACATTCCGGATGTGCAATGTTACTGGTTAACGAAAGCCCGCCGTCTTCCGATGTGTTTGTCAGGGCAACCGTCAGGCATTTTGCCGATGAGTAGAAAGCACCTATTCTGGGAAAATATGTAAAATCGAATTATTGGAGAAAAGTTATGCCCGTGCCCCAGATTGTGACCATCGTCGGTTATATGACAGTCCCCGAAGCTCACGCAGATGCATTTCGAAAAAACTGTGCTGACATGATTGAATTGCGCAGTCAGGAATCTGGCCATTTGGCGTCGGCCTACAGTTTCAGTGCCGACGGAACGGTGGTGTCCCGTGAAGATTATGACAGCGCAGATGCGGTAATCCGCCATATGGAACTGGGCAGCCACATCTTTGGAAGCACGCAAAGCCTGGTCAGTATCACCGGGGTCGAATTACATGGTCCTGCCGCTGAACTTGAAAAACTGCGCGACCTGTTCAGCGGAATTTCTCCTGGTTTCTTTGTAACCGAGTTCGGGTTTCGGCGGTAGCCGGGCTTGGAAAAGGGATCTACGGCAAGTCGGTAAGGTAGAGCCAGCCCAAAGAAGGCGGCATCATCCTGCCAAAGGAAGCCTACAGAGGCTTGGCACAAACCATAGGTGCAGCACTTTGAATCCGCAGCTCAACATGTGGGTTGGTTAAACCCCCAGCCGCACGGCTGTCTGCATTTAGGATGGATGTCCAATTCAACATCGAAGCCGGAGACATTTCCAAATTTGACAAAAGCCGCATGGCTGCGACAATCGAGACATCTGTTTGCGGTAGGTGGAGACAGGTCGAATGAAGGGAAGACGACGCTTTCTGACTCGTGTGATCCCATCCACATTCTGGGCGTCCATCACAATGCGAAGCCTTTCCCGAAATGCGGAGGCAAAGACCGTCGAAGACAAGAGCTACAAAAAACTCACAACTACCGAGGCGGAAACTCTGGCGGCCTGGTGCGCGACCATCGTTTCCGGCGCCGAAGAAGCCGGAGTTGCCCGATTTGTCGACCAGAACCTGGCAGGCGATCAGGCCGCGTCCCTGTTGCTCCTCAGATACCTGGATGCCAGCGACATGGCGGGATTTTATCGCAAGGGTATCTCAGGCATTGAAAAAGAATGCCTCCACCGCTTTGGCCTGCCCTTTGTGCAGGTGACCGACGAACAACGTGTAGAAATGATCCAAGCCGCCATAGCTTCAGACATGCAGGTCTGGACCGACCCCGACCCCAATTTCTTCTATTTCATTTCGCGCAGCGACGCGGTGGATGTTGTTTATGGCACGCAGGAGGGGTTTGCGGATCTGAACATCCCCTATCTCGCGCATATTCCGCCACCTCGACCTTGGTAACAAATCCGCCGCCAGCAGAATGACCGGAGATAATGAGGCCCAATGACGAAAATCTCTAATGATAAGGTTGAAGTCGTCATCATCGGCTCTGGCATCGCCGGTAGTACAATGGCTGCAGAACTGGGTGAGGCAGGGTTTGATGTGCTGGTTCTTGAGGCCGGGCCGGAACGACAGCTATCAGACATGATCAGTTCTCAAATCTGGTCCCGGCGGCTCAGATGGGCGGGTCCGGAAGTTCGGGAGACAGGTGATCTTGTGGGAGCCGCGAACTTTGCCATGGGGTGGGGGACCGGCGGTGCAGGCTTGCATTGGTACGCAAACTGGTACCGGCTGCACCCCGACGACTTTCACGTCAGGTCTCTGTACGGGCGCAATCTGGACTGGCCCATCGGATATGATGACCTGCAACCATGGTATGACCACGCGCAATCCTATTTCGGCGTGTCGGGGGATGACGATCCCAATGCGCCGCCCGGCGAGGCTTATCCCATGCCTGCCATTTCCCTATCCAAACAGTCTCAGGCCATCAAACCCGGGTTTGATGCGGAAGGGTTGACGCTAACGACAAATACAGTGGCGGTAAACTCAGTCTCCTATAACGGCCGGGCCGCCTGCCTGCTTGATGGCTGGTGCGACGCGGGATGTCCGATCGGGGCATTGGCCAACCCGCTGGTTCTGCAATGGCCGCGGGCACAAAAGGCGGGCGTTGAGCTACGCCACAATGCCTATGCCGCACGGATTGAAACAGACCCTTCGGGATCGAAGGCGACCGCCGTCGTTTATCTTGATGAGCAGGGTCGGGAAAACCTACAACCTGCAGACATTGTCATCTCGGCCTGCCACACAATCTGGAATGCGCGGCTGCTTTTGCTGTCCGGCAATGACAAGCATCCCGATGGGCTGGGCAGTGGCAGCAAGACACTGGGGCGCTATTTTACCTCTCACGCGCTCACAACCATCCACGGGCTGTTCACGCAGGAAACAGAGCCCCATTTGGGTGTTTCGGGTGCCAACACCCTTTGCCTTGATGGCTATGATGACAAACAACCGGCAAATGATGCTTTTGGCAGCCGCGCGTGGCTTGTCGGGCAGGCAGCAAAACCCAACGACCTGTTGGGGACCGCTCTGGCCAGGCCAGAGGTGTTTGGCGATGCTCTGGACGCATATCTACATCAGGCCAGTTTGCATTACGGAAACATGACAGTGCTGTGTGAGGAAGACAGCATGCTGGAAAACCGTATCACGCTCGATCCATCAAAACTCGATCGTTATGGGTTGCCGATGGCACATGTGAGTAATTCACTGCCACGGGCAAATGCCGCCAGGTCGGAACTGGCCAAGGCGGAGGGTCTCCGCATCTTCAAGGCGGCAGGGACCAGCGATGCTTGGGCAGGCCCTCGAAACCCAATGCACATGATGGGTGGAACCATCATGGGTGACGATCCATCAGCATCTGTCACAAATTCATATGGCCAGGTACATGAGATCGACAATCTGTTTGTCGCGGGCGCAAGCCTGTTTCCCACGCCGGGCGCGATAAATCCGACGGCCACGCTGGCTGCGTTGGTGTTTCGCACGGCAGATTACATTCGCACCCACCGATCAGAGTTGCTGCCCTAAAGCGCGCTGCGCGAAGGTTGTGCGCGACCCAAACCGTCGAAGGCGTCCAGCAGAGTTTCAAACCAGCGGTGTAGTGTGCTGTCTGGAGGCCAGAACGCAGCTCGACTGACAACCCGCGCCCATTGAAATGTTCCGAACAAGATGTAGTCTGAATGGTTCTGTTGCAATCTTTTGACTATTGACGCGCTTGAATGCAGACGGTGAATGATAGCCGGTGTATTCAGTCGAGAACCTGTTCATGATTTCATTCAAAGGTGCGCAATATCCGAAGGACGTGATCCTGTTCGCCGTGTTCTTTTATGTTCGATACGGCGTGTCCTACCGTGATCTGGAGGAGATCATGCGAGAGCGAGGCGTTTCGGTGGATCACACCACACTGAACCGCTGGGTAACAAGATATTCCGGCGCGATAGCTGAGGCTGCGCGGCGACGAAAAAGATCCTGCGACCGTTCTTGGAGAATGGACGAGACTTACATCAAGGTGAAAGGTGCGTGGGTTTACCTCTATCGAGCTGTCGACAAGCACGGCAAGACGCTTGACTTCATGCTTTCGCAGCGTCGAAACAAACCCGCCGCCACCAAATTCTTCGCCCGGATGCTGGAGGTCAACGGCCTTCCGAGAAAGATTGTCATCGACAAAAGCGGAGCTAACACGGCTGGCATCAAGGCCATAAACAAGATGCTGAAAGGCTTTGGTTGCCCGATTCCCATTGAAATGGTCAGGCGGAAATACTTGAATAATATTGTGGAACAAGATCACCGTTTCATCAAAAGGCGAACCCGCCCGATGCTGGGATTCAAAGCCTTCGCATCAGCGGCGGCAACGTTGGCCGGAATTGAAGTGGCGCACATGATCCGCAAAGGTCAAATCACGCCCGGACTCTGTCCCTTTCGCCAGTTCGCTGAGCTCGCCTCTTAAACCCACTGCCGCAGCGCGATATTGTAATCCAACCAAAACTTCGCAACACAACCCTGTGAATGCCATACAAGTTCAATCATGCGCGTCGCGAAAAGTTTCCCACAGCGAAGTACCGCGTCACCAACTGCAAGGAATACAGTCAAGGTCTCCGGAGTGTCTTTGCGACACTGATTGCGAGGTGGCCATAAACTCTTGGCATTCGAGTCGCGTCAGTAAACAGGTGCCAGCCACAAACTTTGCTTGATAACGAGGGTTTAGCGCGCACGGCCGAGGTCAAGTGGCGCATTGTAGAACGATCACCCCTTTTTGCGCGCCACGACGATAAATTGGGTCATGGAGAAAAAGAAGCGCCCAACTTTTGCAAGGCTAAGCTGTTCGTCAAACCACGATTGCGCAACAGCGGGATCAACATGACCATTTGCAACAGCATATTGCTTCATGAGGTGCATCATCATGATTGCGAGGCCGTCAGGCTTCAGCTGGTGATCTGTCATTGTGAACGACAAGGCATCTTCCACATGGTCGCCGCGTGCCTTTATCAATGCGGGCAGTCTTTCCGGGACGGAACCACTCACAAAATGCTGGTTCCAGGAAGTCAGCATCTTTTGCATTCTGTCGGGCTCATCGCTGAACCAAATCAAGCTACCAAAGTGTAGATCGCTGATGACGAGGCGCCCGCCGGGTTTGACGCACCGCAGCGTGTCGGACAGTGCACCGTCTATGTCTTCGATGTACTCAAAGACCTGTACTGAGACGGCCTTGTCAGCACTCTCATCCTCAATGGGCAAACTATTTGCGGCCCCAGCACGAAACTCCACGTTCGCGTAGTCGCTGCACCGTTCTCTTGCGGCTGCTGTCATATCCTCGCTTGGGTCGATCCCGATGACATAGCCATCCGAGCCAACTGCGCGGGCCAACTCCGCTGTCAACATCCCGTTGCCACAACCGATGTCCAAAATCGTTTCACCGGGAGCCGGGCACAGCGCATCAAATGAAGCCTGTCTTCGCCGCGTCAATTCAGCTCCTTGATAGGCGATTTCAAGTAATCTCGTTGTCTCCGCGTCAAACTTAAGCAACTCTCCCCCCTTACAAAGCCCACAAGTCTACAAACCTTATCAGAAAATGGGTTATCTACGAAAAGCAGGGCGGATCATCGAGATTTGAACAACATCTACCAAAATAACTGAAGGTGCCGACTCGATCCGAAGAATTAATTAACCTCGGGAGGTAAGGACGCTTCTGCCGCTTTGTCAGACAAGCTTTTTGTCGCCGTTCGAAAGTTCGAACAACATCAATTCAGGGGATGTCGAGGCCGTTCTCCCGGCCGAAATCGGTATAGAAGCTGTCACTGCGGCATCGGTTTAAAGTGGCTTCGTCCGCTTCTCTTGGGTCGGTGCCAGGGCTTTGGACACCTGTTCCTTCTATGAAGCGGTTCACGAGATTAAAGACACCGCAAACTTGGATAGCATCGAACAGCGCACTCTCCGACCAGCCTGCCGCGTAGACCGCTTTTGCGTCGGCTTCCGTCATTCGTGATGGCGAGACGGTGAGCTTTTCAATGTATGCTAGTAACGGTTTGAGATGATCCTCGATGGGTGCCGTATCGCGGTCTTCCATCAGTGCCTCGATTGTCTCGACCTCAACGCCGTAGGATTTTGCGAAAACGATGTGCGCACCATGGCAATAGGCACAAGCATTCAAACCCGAGACATAGGCTGCAATCAACTCACGTTGGGCGACCGAGAGGTCGCTCTCGCCCCGCATCACCAAGCTTTCATACGCACAAAGCGGAGAGAGTTTATCTGGAAAGGCCTGATAGACACTTCCAAGTGTCGCGTTCTCCGGCAGAGATGGAAACAGGCGTTTCATTCAATTCTCTTTCAATCTTGTTTTGGATAACTTCGTCCCACGTGCGGAACCAACGGTGTTTACGCAACCTTAAAGCAATTCCAGGTTCCGCAAAGAGATTCTGTTGGAATACAGCGAACGGTCAATGTGCCTGACGACACCCCCGGATGTTCGTCGTTTGGTTAAAGGCAATTTCATTTGAGCAGTTCTTGTAAGTCTGCAATGTCCGGGTTAGCTCCCAAACCGGAGCTTCAAATCTAAGCGTGGTGACTTCGGTATTGCGGACTGAGTGTGAGTTCGCTGCGATTGCTCCAATGTCGGATATCAAAAAAGTTCTGCCACCTGTCGTCAGACGCTCAGGTAGTAAAGTCCTATTTACCTGCTTTCCAACACTCATGCTCTCCCTTTCACCTGGAGAGGATTGATTCAAGCCACGCACAGCGACAAAATCGGCCAGGGAGGTGAAAAGTGTTGAAAGGGAAGGCCAATCCATAAGACCACTTGGCTGTGCGATGGCGGTCTGACGTCTTCAGGAATCAAAGCCAATTCCCAGCCGATCAAGACACCTTAGGTAAAACGACCGATTTCCGGTCTGATCTTCCCAGGCCAGATCTCGTTGCGCGCGGCGGATTGCAAGGCTTCTCAGCGGCTCGGGGGGAAAGGGCACCGGGCGGCGGCGTATCATGCTCAGCGTTGTGCGTTCGGTTTGTTTGCCCTCCAGCATGTCCAGCATCGCAAGGGCCGCGAACCGCGAGGCGGTAACCCCTTGCCCGGTGAACCCCATCGCATAGGCCAACTGGCCATCAAGGGCGGTGTTGACAAAGAACGTCGTGCGGGCCGAGGTGTCGATGATCCCGCCCCAGGCATGCGAAAACTGCACGCCGTCCAGTGCCGGGAGAGCCGCCCGGAAAGTACCGGCAAGCCGGTTGAACGTTTCTGGCCGATCCTGCAGGGCGACATCGCGGTCGCTGCCATAATGATAGATAGCGTCGTACCCGCCCCAAAGGATACGGTTGTCTGCGGTTTTACGGGAATAGTGAAACTGATTGCCGCTGTCAGCGACCCCGTGCCGCCCCTCCCAGCCAATGGCGGCCAGTTGATCGGCATTTAACGGCTCAGTCACAAGCGCGTAGTCAAACACCGGGATAATCGCGGCGCGCAGGCGTTTCAGCAACGGCACGGCGGCGTTTGTGGCCAGAATTATCTGTCGCGCGGAAATGCGCGCCTTATCGGTTGCCAGCCGGATAGACGCACCCTGTTTGGGAAGCGCTGTTACCGGTGAATGCTCATATAGTTCGACACCCTTGTCGATGCAATTTTCCCGCAAGCCTGCAACCAGTTTACCGGGATTGATCAGAGCATAATTGGGCTCAAACAGGCCAGTATCATATACGGGGCTGTTCAGCTTGTCGTGCAGATCAGCGCCTTGCAAAATCTGCGTGTCATACCCGAACCGCGCAAAAACCTCCTGCGTGGCCTTCAGGCCCTGCACCTGCCATGGGGTGGCCGCGACATTAAGCTTTCCCGCGCGCTCAAACTCGGCGTCTATGCCGAAATCTGTGATATCTTGCTGAAACCCATCAAGGTTCTCGTGGCCTAGCCGGACAAGGGTTTCGGCTTCCTTCGGCCAGCGGGCAACGGCATTGGCCGCCCCATGTGAAATGCTTGGGGCGCAGAAACCACCATTGCGCCCGCTGGCGGCATTCCCGCATCTGTCGGCCTCCAGAACAACGATGTTTTTGTCCGGCCAGCGTTCGCGGGCCTTCAGCGCGCTCCACAGGCCGGTGAATCCCCCGCCGACGATCGCCAGATCACAGGTCAGATCATCCTCAAGGGATGGGTTGTCAGCCCCTGGCACATAAGAACTGGTCCAGAACGGTGTTTTGGTTAACTGATCGGGATCGCAAAAATTTTGCACCTGACAGGCTTTCTAAAAGTACTGCATGAACGGATCAGACATGTTTGCGCCCGCCTGTTTCCAGAAACCAATCGTCGGGATAAGGGTACCACCACTCATGGCGCACCGGTTTGTGATCAAGAACAACCATTTTTGAGCGCCGGAATGCATCCAACCCCTGCCGGCCCAACTCGCGCCCAAGGCCCGAGCTTTTCCACCCCCCGAACGGCAACGCATCATTGTCGATCATCGGGTTGTTGATCCAGACCATGCCCGCCTCCAACCGCTCTGACGCTTCATGTGCTTCGGCGAGGTCGGTGGTGAAAATCGAAGCGCCCAGCCCGAAGGGGCTGTTATTGGCCTGTTCCAGCGCCGCGTTAAAATCAGGCACGCGGACAATGGCAACAACCGGCCCGAAAATCTCTTGCTTTAGCAGATCCATATCCGGGCGACATCCGGTCAGAATTGTTGGTTCATAGTACCAGCCGTTGTCCAGCCCCGGTGGCACCCGCCCGCCGCATTCGACCTTTGCACCCTTGTTCACGGCATCAGCCACCAAACGCTCTACCTTGTCGCGTGCCGCCTTGCTGACCAATGGGCCTATTTCGGATTTTTCAAGCCCGTTGCCAATGCGCAGACGGCTCGTTTCCGCAACGAAAGCTCTTACAAACGCATCATGGACGGCATCCGTCACAAACAGACGCTCGGTCGAGGTGCAGACCTGACCGGACAGGTGGAATGCCCCGGTAACCGCGCCGGCGGCGGCAATGTCTAGCGGCGCATGATCTGTAACGATCATCGGGTCAGAACCGCCAGCCTCGATCACTGCCGGTTTCATCCGCGCGCCTGCGGCACCAGACACGGCCCGCCCCGCCGCCACCGAGCCGGTAAAGGCGATGGCGTGGGTCTTGTCGCTTTCCACCAGTGCCTGTCCAACCTGCGCCCCGCCGGGCAGACAGGCCACAAGGTCCGGTGGCATATCGTCAAACACCTGCATGAATTCCAGCGTTGAAAGTGTGGCCGCTTCGGCCGGTTTGATGACACAGCCATTGCCCGCCGCCAATGAGGCCGCAACCGTCCAGCACATCAGCAGGATCGGGAAATTAAACGGCATGATATGGGCCGAAACGCCGTAAGGTTCATACCGCGCATATTGCAGCGATCCGGCTTGTGTGGTGCCGGCCAGCTTACCGGCCTCATCCCGTGCCATTTCTGCGAAATACCTGAAGACGGGTGCACAGTTTGCGACCTCACCAATCGCCTCGGGGTAAGGCTTGCCCATCTCCCGGCTCATCAGAATGGCGCATTGCGTCATGTCGGTGGCCTCGATCCTGCTGGCCAGCGCGTGCAACTTCTGCGCTCGGGATTTGGCATCCACTTTTGCCCACAGTTTTTGTGCTGCATTGACCCGGGCAAGAGTGGCTTCCAGCTCCTCACCGGATACCTGGGCGCGTATACCAACCTGATCCTGAGTGGCCGGGTCGATCACTGGCACACCCGGCATTTGGCTGAGTTCGTAGGTTGGCGATAGATAATATCGCGCTGTCGTTTCACCAGGCATTCTGCGCTCCCTTCAGCGGATCATGTAGACCTTCTTGACCGTCTCGTGTACCGTGCACACCCCTTTCCAGTCCTGCGGGAAAAACGCAGCCGTATCGGGCATGATCTCGATGACATCGCCGCTTTCATGCACATAGGTACATCGCCCTTCCAGAAAGTGGCAAAATTCATCCTTCGTGACATGGCAGTCCCATTTGCCCGGCGTGCAGATCCACAAGCCGCACTCGCTTTGCCCGTCCGGCCCCTTGTGCAACAGTTTACCGGACGTGTGCGATGTGCCCTCGATCATGGTCGGAATCTCGCCCCAGTCCACCGTGTCAGTGATTTCAAGCGGCTTGTGCATCACGGGTGTTTTCATCGGCGTGTCCCCTTCAGGCTAGCATGTAGATGTTGCGGGTGGTATCGTGGATCGTGGCCTCTCCGGTCCAGCCAGCAGGGAACAGCACGCAGGTGCCCGCACTGACCTCGATCACTTCACCGCTGTCTGACACATAGGTGGCTCTTCCGGCGACGAAGTGGCAGAACTCGTCGCGCGGCACAGACAACCGCCAGCACCCCGGCGAACACAACCAGACGCCGGTTTCCGGTGAATTGTCCGGTCCTTTGTGCAAAAGCCGCCCGGTGGAATGTGACTGACCTTCGACCATATCGGGCTGTGGCCCCCAATCCAGCAGGTCATCATAGTTGGTCGCCTGATGGATATGGGGGGCCGTAGAAGACAGGTTGGTCATGCGGATGACCCTGCCAGATCAACCAGTATCCTGGCGGCTTTTTCCTGTCCGTTTTGCGATTGCATATGGGCCGAGGTTTGCTGCAACCGGTCGGCCATCGCCTTATCCGTCAGGCAGGCTTCGATCTTCGCGATTAATTCCTCGTCGGTCCATTCATAGCGATCCGAGCGGAACCCATGCCCGGTTTCCTGCACCCGCATCGCGTTGTCGTGCCCGTCCCAGACATAGGACATGATAATCGCCGGTTTGCCGAAATAGAGGCATTCGGTAAACGAGTTGTTGCCGCCATGGTGAATAACCGCATCAACCTGCGGGATCACCGAAGGCTGCGGATACCAGCCCTCGATGATGACGTTGTCGGGGATGTCTGAATACTCTTCCTTGTAGTCGCCGACATTGACCAACGCACGGTAGCGCGAGTTGGCGACAAGATCGATCAGACGCTTGAGCAGATCAGTGTCACCCGCCCCCAGAGACCCAAACGAGATATAAAGCAACGGCCCGTCATTGTTCTTTTTGAAAGTCGGCACCTCATAAGGTTCGTCCTGACGCACACAGCCTTCAAGATACTGGAACTGTGCGGGATTAAGCGGCGCGGACCGGGTGTATTTCACTTGCTCGGGGTAGAGCAGCAGGTTCATGTAGGGCGACGCTTCAAAGAATTGGCCAATCGGGTAGGCGTCTTCGCCCGTCGTTTCCAAAAAGGCGTTAAAATCGCCATGGATCGGCTTGATCACCTCGTTGAACCGGGCCCGGAACGCGGCGTGACCTGCTATATCGTCTTCGGCCATACCCGACAGATGCGGTGGAATGCTGTCATCCTCGATCTCGTTTTCCGAGCATGAGATGATGCGTACCCACGGCACGCCATACTGCTTGATCGCGGGGAACAGGATGACGTTATCAACTGAAATCACATCCGGCTTGATCTTGGCAAGAATTCCCGGCAGATCCTTTTCCGCCCATTTGGCGCTGTCGACAATCGCCTCCCAGCATTCCTTGACGTAGTTATCAATCTGGTCGATCGGCGCCTTGCGGAAATTCGGGATATGACCGTTGATAAAGTCTTCCCAAAACTTGGCCATCTGTTCAGGTGGCATCGGCTCGGACAGGTTGACCGGATGCGCTTCAAACCCATAGCCTTCGTACACCTCGATAAAACCAGGGTCGGACAGAAACACGGCCTTGTGGCCCATACGTTCCACCGCCTGGGCAATACCAACCGAGTTCAGCGCCGGGCCAAAAGCCGCTTCGGGGAAAAATGCAAAGGTTTTCTGTGTCATTGTAGTCTCCTTTGTTGTTTCAAGCCGCAAAAATGCGGGTATCCTTGGCCGACCAGCCGACGGTGACGTCATCATCAATCGACAGGGGGCGTATTTCAGCCGCATCAGCGGTCAGGCGTACCAAAACCGGTTGCGGGGATGTGGGTGTTTCCAGATGCAGGTGCAGATCAAGCCCATGATAGGCCATCGCCCGCACGGTGCCTGAAAGGCTGTTGTCATTGCCCTCGCCGCCCAAGTGAAGCCGCTCTGGCCGGATTGCCGCGACAACATCCGCCCCGTCGCTTAGGCCATCGGGAAGCTCAGCCTTGAACATCTGGCCGTTGGCGGCAAGAACTTTGCCGCCCGATACCTTTGCAGGCAGGAAATTCATGACACCGATAAAATCCGCAGCATAGCGATTGGCAGGATGCTCGTAGATTTCCCTTGGGTTGCCGCATTGCAGTAGCTGACCATCTTTCAGAATGGCAATGCGATCGGCCATGACCAGCGCTTCTTCCTGATCGTGGGTCACGACAATGAAGGTGATGCCAAACTCATCCTGGATGCGCTTCAACTCTAGCTGCATTTCGCCGCGCAGCTTCTTGTCCAGAGCGCCAAGCGGTTCATCCAGTAGCAACAGGCGGGGTCTCTTGACCAGCGCGCGGGCAAGTGCAACGCGTTGTTTCTGGCCACCTGACAACTGATCGGGTTTGCGGCCAGCAAGATGCGATAGCTGGATGATGTCCAGCATATCGGCCACCCGCGATTTGATCTCCGAGCGGGGCAGTTTTTCCATTTCAAGCCCGTAGGCGATGTTCTGTGCAACACTCATATGTGGGAACAGTGCATAGGACTGGAACATCAGGTTCACGGGCCGATGGTTCGGCTGCACATGCGAAATGTCGTGACCATCAAGATGCACGGTGCCCGCGCTTGGCATCTCGAACCCGGCGAGGATGCGCAGCAGGGTGGTTTTGCCACTACCCGAGGCACCCAGAAGCGCGAAGAACTCATTTTCCGCGATATCCAGCGACAGGCCGGCTACCGCCTGAACAGCGCCAAAGCATTTCTCGACATTGCGAAGTGACAAAAGAGGGGTGGTCATTGTCCCGGCAAACCTCCGCGGTTCAGACGTTGCGACAGCGCCAGTGCAACCACCGACAGCGTCATGACGAGGGTGGCCAGCGCATTGATCTCAGGCGTGACACCAAACCGGATCATGGCAAATATCTGCATGGGCAGGGTGATGGAATCGCGTCCCGCACCGGCGGTGAAAAAGGCGATGATGAATTCGTCCACCGATAGGGTAAAAGCCAGAAGCGCCCCCGCAATGACTGCGGGCATCATGACCGGTAGCACGATCCGCCATAATGTGACCGGGGTGGATGCGCCAAGGTCGGTGGAGGCCTCAACAATCGACCAGTCGAAGGTTTTCAGGCGTGCGCGCACCACCGAACACACAAAGGCCAGGTTGAACACCACGTGGCTGGCAATGATCGTGTGCAGGCCCATTGTGACATTCAGCATGGAAAAGAAGCTCAGAAGCGCGATGGCCAGAACAATGTCCGGGATGATCATCGGGGCAAAGATGATGGTTTCCAGAAAGCGCCCCTTGCGCCGACGGATTTCCACGCCGATTGCCAACAGGGTGCCCAGAACCGTTGCCATCAGCGTTGACACTACGGCTACGATTAGGGTGTTCAGGGCCGCGCCAAGGATCTGATCGTTGGCCAGAAGTGCGCCATACCACTTGACCGAGAACCCGGTCCAGGCCGTGGGCAACCCGCCTTCGTTGAAGGACAGGGCGAACAACACCGAAATCGGCACGTAAAGAAACGCAAACACGGCCGCAATGATCATGTACATCAGGCGAAGGTTGCTTTTCCCGGCCATCTCAGCTGCCTCCGCCACGGCCGCCAGAGGCACGTTCGGTCGCAAAGGTCTGCAATGTCAGCAGCCCCATCATGATTGCGATCAATATCATCGATAGCGCAGATCCAAACGGCCAGTCATTGGCGGTCAGGAACTGGGCATAAACAAGGTTGCCGATCATCTGGAATTGCCCACCCCCCAGCAATGCCGGGGTTACGAAGTTGCCGATCGACAGGACGAAGACAAACACGAAACCGGTGGCGATTCCCGGCACTGTCAACGGCAGGATCACCCGGCGAAACGTGGTCCAGCCTGATCCGCCCAGATCGCGTGAGGCCTCGGATATTTCTGGGTTCAGGCGCGACAGCGGCGCATAACAGGCAAGAATCACAAAGGGCAGGTAGTTATAGACCAACCCGGCCACAACGGCGCCTTCGGTATAGAGAAGTTTGGGCAGTTCTCCGTCATACCCCAAGGCGCGCGCGATACCGGTTATCAGTCCCTCGCGGTTCAGCAGCACGATCCAAGCATAAGTGCGCACCAGATAGTTTGACCAGAACGGCAGCACTGCGAAGAACAGCAGCACAGGCTGGCGCCGGCGCGGCATCGCGGCAATCGCGTAGGCCGCCGCATAACCAACGACCACCGCGATCAAAGCCGAAAGCCCGGCAATCCAGGCCGATTTGAGAAAGATACCGGCATAAAGCGGGTCAAACACCAGTGCGATGTTTTCGAGCGTAAAAGTGTATTCAATACCGCCGTAAATACCGCGCCGGAAAAACGCCAATGCCAAAATTAGCAGACACGGGATAACCATGAACGCGGTCAACCAGGCCAGCGCGGGCGACATTAGGTAGATGGGTTTGCGGTCTTTCATGGCGGCAATTTCTGTCCACGCGCCGCTGCAACGCGACGGGAGAGGTTAAACAATAGCGGAAAGGGGCACCAAGCCTTGGCGAAACGCCCCAACCTATTTGGCGATGTTAGTTCGCCGCCTTGATTTCCGAAACGATGCGCGAATAGTCTCGCTGCGCTTCACCCACATCACGAAGTTGTTCATAGGCCGTCATCTCGGACGGGCTCATGCCCATGTTCGGGAAAGTCTCAATCAGACTGGCATCCAGCCCTTCCATCGCGGCCTGATTTGGAACCTTGTACAAAATGTTCTCTGCCGCCCAGCGATGCGTTTCGGCACCCAGGATGTAATCCACGAATGCATAAGCCGCGTCTTTGTGTTCAGAGTTTTTGAGGATCACCATGGTATCAACCCACAGATCAGACCCTTCTTCAGGCACAACGTATTTGATGTCGGCGTTTTCGGCGATGCCATAGTTGCACCAGCCATCCCATGCGTGCACCAGCTCCGCTTCACCCGATACCAGTTTGGAATAGAAAGTGGTGTCGTCATAGGCCAGCAGCGTGCCCTTGGCGCTAATCAACAGGTCGCGGACCTCGGCCATTTTGTCGGCATCCGTTTCGTTAACCGAATAACCTTTGGCCAGTTGCCCTGCACCTAACAGCCAGCGATCCGTGGCTAGCATGGTGGTTTTGCCGGAGACTGCATCACTTGGTGCTAACAGGTCCATCCAACTGTCGGGCACGTCGGCCACCAGATCTGAGCGATAGCACAACCCGGTTGTGCCCCACGCATAAGGCATCGAGAACTTATTGCCCGGATCGTGGTTAAGCGTCGTTGCCTCGGCATAAAGATTGGCCGCGTTGGGCAGCTTTGCATGGTCCAGTTCCTCAGCCAGCCCGAGGTTGTGCAACACTTCGGCGAACGGCGAAGACACAAAGACCACATCATAGCCTTTGCCCTTCGAGGCAATCAGCTTGCCCATGATTTCTTCGTTGGTTGCGTGTAGCACCAGTTCAGCGGTGTTGCCGGACGCGGTGTTAAACGCCTCAACGGCATCAGGTGCCATGTAGCCATCCCAGTTGGACACAACGAGATCTTCAGCCCATGCGGCACTTGCGAAGCAGGTCAAACCCACCCCAATCAGGGCCCGGGCAGTAGGTGATTTGTGGAACATACCATTCCTCCAGTTCAATGTTGGATGATCGCAAAGCCAACGCTTCGTGATCTTAGATTCTTCAAAGCGGTTCTTGCTGACCGCCTTGGATTCAGTATTATTATGTGAAAAGATACGTCAATCTGTATTCAATGTTCTTTTTCGGGGCGTGGCTTGTTTCCCGAATTTTTTGCCCCCGAAAGGCCGAGCTGATGACCGATGCGCGTCGCAACACACGACAAAACCACCTCGAGCTAGCCCAAAAAGTGTTGAACATAGCGTTCGAACGCGGCATGAAGGCCGGCGACCACTTGCCCGAACAGGGCTTTTCCGCCGCCTGTGGTGTGTCGAGAACCCCAATCAGGTCTGCATTTAAGCTTTTGGAAGAAAACGGAGTTCTGTCATGGAAGGAGGAGGAGGGTTATTTTCTGGCAATTCAGACACGAGAAGAACAGGCCGAAGCAGTACGCAGGCTAGAAGACCTCGAAGATTCCCTAGCTAGGCGCATTCTGTCTGATCGCGCCGAGCGCCGTATCGGCGAAGTTCAGTCCGCCAGTGCCCTCGTGCGTCGTTACAAAGTCTCACGCAATACTGTACTTAATGCATTAAAAATACTATCTCGCGATGGCATTGTTACCCAATTGCCCGGCAGATCTTGGGCCTTTCAGCCAATCCTTGATTCCCCAAATTCCGTCGAAGACAGCGTTGCCTTCCGTCTGACCATGGAACCTCAGGCGATCCTGGCACCTAGGTTCACAATGGATTTCAAGCGCGCCGGGCTGCTGCGCAGCCAGATGGAAGACATCCTGAAGCTTCGTAACGGAAGCATCACCTGTTCCGGGTTCCGGGCAATTGATACAGAGTTTCACAGCTTCATCGCCGAATGTTCCGGCAACCGTTTCATCCGCGGCAGCCTGCTGACACATCACCGGTTGCGCCGGACCACCCAGAAAGATGCCTCGATACCGGATTTCCGGCTACGGCAATCGCTGGAAGAGCATCTGGAAATTCTTGAAAGCCTTGAGCGCAATCAGTTCGACCTGGCGGCGGACCAGATGGTCCTGCACCTACGCAAGTCCCGGGTGCGCCGCCCCGAAGCCGCCAACCGCGGTATTCCTCCAATGAAACGCGGGGTGCAGTCATGACATCCGGGCCAACCATTGCCCTGTTCCCCGAGGCAAGCTTTGGTGCCGCGCTGAACTGCGTCGGGATAGCTCAGGAACTGGAACGACAGGGTGCCAACCCGGTGTTTATCTGCCACCCGGGCTTCACCGGCGTGTTCGCTGAATATGGTTTCAAGGAGTATCACCTTCCTGAGCAAAGGCGCAGCAACGACACGTCAAATGAAGATTACTGGCAGGGCTTTATCAACACGCATCTACCGCACTTCAACCTGTCCGCCCTCGATCAGCTGGCAACCTACGTCGCTCCAACCTGGGAGGCGATTGTCAGCACAGCCGAAGCTGTCGAAGACGGATTAAGAGACCTCTTCAACCGGATCAAACCGGATGCAATTCTGCTCGATAACGTCATCATGTTTCCCGCTGTCGCAAACGCTGGCTGCCCCTGGGTGCGGATCGTATCCTGTGCGGAAACCGAGCTACCTGATGCCAACGTGCCACCGTATCTCTCTGGTCTGGCGCCCGATGATGTTCCGGCACGTACCGAATTCGAAAAGGCCTATGTGGACAACACCCGCGCCCCACATCGCAGGTACAACGAATTTCGCAAGGCCCGGAAACTACCGCCCCTTCCCGCAGGGATTTTTCTTGAAACGTCACCGTGGCTCAACCTGCTTCTGGCGCCTGCCTGCGTGCGGTACCAGCGCGCCGAGGTTTTGCCTGAAGGCCAGTTTGTCTTTCTCGAAGGCTGCGTGAGGGATGAAGGCCATTTCAAGTCACCGCATTTCCCCAAGGACAACGGCCCGCTGGTGTATCTCAGTTTCGGCTCTCTCGGGGCAAGTGACACACAGCTGATCGGGCGGATGATAGAGGTCTTCGCCACATTGCCGGCGCGGTTCCTGGTGAATGTGGGTGGCTTTCTGGAGGCTTATAGTCAGGTTCCTGATAACGTCATTCTGGGAAGCTGGTTTCCCCAACCTTCTGTTGTGGCCGAATGCGCCGTGATCATCCACCATGGTGGCAACAACAGCTTTTGCGAGGCTCTGTATCACGGTGTTCCGTCGCTGGTGATGCCCTATTGCTGGGATGGTCATGACAATGCGCAACGCGCCGAGGCCGTGGGCGTGGGGCGCGCAATCCATCGCGCAGACTGGGAGCCAGAAGACCTGCGGTCCCTGATTCTGGAGCTGTTGAACAATGCGCCCATGAAAACTCATCTAGCTGAAATGTCGGATGTGATGAAGAAGCACTCGGGCACGCGAAAAGCTGCAGAGGCTGTCCTGAAGGTGGCTCTTGTACCGGCTTGATGTTAGGCGACAATGCCCTTGGCACGATCAGAAATCGCTCCGGAATTTGGCAGTTTCTGATCGCCGTGCGTCTTTTCTTTGCGCAGTACCTTATGTCAGAAGCAACTGACCTGCTGACCGATTGAAAATGGGTGCTCGCAAGAAGATTGGCGCGTATCCCACGCAGTAAAAAGTCGAATCTTCCCCGTCGAAACCCAACGCCAACAAGTTTTGGTAAAATGCATTGAAGGCGCATTTGATGGTCCTTCGTCGTCAGGCTTCCCTGATTCAGAATCGTACGCTTTGCTGCCATTCGCGCCCCGCGCGGCATCCGTCAGAAAGGGCTCGGAGCGGACATTTCGTGGAATCTGCTCAATATCTGCTTTGCGGACAAAGCGGACGCCTGAAAACAGGCTGCGGCTCAGTCGTCCACACTGTTCACTAACCTATCCCTTGGAAAGGTTCACCAAGATGCTGTCAAAGCCTGCAAGGTGGCGACGGGAAGCAATCCTTGTCAGGGTGTTGCCAACGCGGTGCCCCTGGTAGAATATTCAGTAGGGAGTAAGTTCGAAACGCGGACAACGAGAGTGCTGAACAGCAAAGGGGATTGATATGTTAAAGTGGCTTTCGCTCGTATTGGGTCTGGTCGTTGTGACGCCAGTCTGCGCTGAAGAACTCGGAACTCTGACAGGGAAAGTGGACAACGAGGACGCCGTTCTGGAACTGATCGCCTCGCAGTCCGACTACCGGGGCGATGAGAATTTCGGCAGCGTTTCAATGGTGTTTTCCGCCAAGGGAACAGCGGGTGTAAAAATGCTTTTTGTCGGCTTTGAATGGAGGGACGGCACCGCCGCCGTGCCGGATATCCGCATCGTTGCCGATGACAGGTCAATGTATTTTCCACGCGAAGACGAGGAGTTCCTTCTGGAAATCGACGAAGCCAGCAAGACCGGAGAGTTTCTGTCAGTGAAGGGCCGGCTGCGGTTCATCGCGGAACACTCCAAGGACTTCGGAAGGACACGCGATCCATCCAACACACATACACTCGAAGGGTCTTTTGAGGCCACGATCGGGCCGGTTTGATGTGGTGGAACAAAGCCGTTGCCGTGCTATTGGCGTCGATCTTGTCGGCTCATGCTGCATCCGCAGAGGATGTCTGTCCGATCGAGGTTGATGGGGCAAGCTTCGTGGGTGCCTACACGCTCGCGCTTGGCGACATGTCCATCGAGGACGCTCACAGTGCTGACCGCGATTCCTGGTCCTTCTTCGTGGGCGCGGGTCAGGATGCTATCCGGCTACCGCTGACCTCTGAGTCTATGGACATCCGGATCGTGCAGGGATCAAAAGGACAACTTTATCTGACCGACGGCTATCAGGACGCGCCAATCGCGATCCGCTACGAAAGCAGCCCGTACATAACCCAGGACGTCAAAAAGTTCATTTATGAGCTTATGGCTGAATCGGACCGATTGCGGGCCGCAAAAGGGCTTGTCGCCCCGGAGGACCCGAAGCACCAAGGGTCCAAATCCGTGACCACCGGTGAAGCATATTACCTCGCGTGCCTTCCGCCCGGTCCGACGACCCTGTTCGCGAAAGGGGAGACTGAAACGGTCAGTTTTTCATATGGGCTGGCGGTGCTTTCGCATTCCAAGGAGTCGACCCTCATGTTGGGGCGGCTCAACTGGAGCGGGGTAAACGGAGTGCGCGCAACCCGCCAGGTCATCATGTTGCGTGGTCAATTCGCCGAAATGGATTATTGGTTCAAGAACTATCTACCCGCACAGTGACGCCGCTAATGGTGGCCGCAGAACTGCCGATATCCAGGCAATGGTTTCACCACGTTCCTGCACCGGGTTCGAAACCCTAACGAAATTCCACAACGGGCTAAGAGCTGTCATCTGACTACTTCAGTCAGGCTATTTTGGCTCTAATGACCGTTGAGCGGGACTTTCCAGACCTTCAACTGGTTCAAGTTTACGACCGCTTCGGCCACCTGCGGACTTTCGTTGCACACAGGCTTACTATGACAAGCAAATGCGAAACGGGCGTTTAAAGCTGCAACGAAAGGCTGGCCGCTAGTCGACGCACTGACGGATATGTTTTGCGGATTACTATCCCACTTGGAAGGCGGGATAGCGAAAGATCTCTTTTGCGACTTTACTCTACAGGTTCGAAGTCTCCAGGTTTCCAGCTCTTGTCGAACCAAGGCTCCAATGGACCGTAAAGGCGCATCATTGCGTTAAAGCTTCGGCCCGGAGCTGTTTGCGCCCAGTTGTTTTCCCAACCCTCCGGCGCTTCGGGGCCGAAATAGACGGTGTAACGGTTCTGTCGCAAACTTTGTCCCTACCTGTCAGGTCGAGTGCATTTCTGGTAGCGCGCACTAGAACTTGACAGGAGC
>NZ_JBXWOA010000017.1:0-69305 GCF_059610645.1 Ruegeria sp. CDSC054
GCGTCCGGCTGTCTCTCCAACCCGTCCGGCCGTCTCTCCGACCCGTCAGCACCGCCTCAGCAGCGCCGGTGAAGGGGGTTCTAAGTATAACCGCATAAGTCCGCAAGCAGAAAATTCGATAAACTTGTAAAAAACCGAAAAGTCACATTTTATTGCTCAAAACCAATAAGTTATACGATAATAACCATTCCAACAAAAGCGGTCGTCAGAGCAACCGGCAGCGAATCTGGAGCTTTGGACAGAGTTACCCACAGACTCGACACCGAGTCAGGCGGAATCGGCCGGGCGAAACCGAGTCAGCAGGCCAGAAACCGGAATGCGCAGCAGAATCAGGCTAACGATCAGAGACAGGTAGACCAGCGGTTCGATCTGAAATCCCTTGGCAAGCATAACATAGTGCAGCCCGCCCAGAATCGCCGCAGGTAAGACAAGCCTCTGCAGGCTGCGCCACCGGGGCCCCAATTTGCGTACCGACAGATTGTTTGACGTCACCGCCAACGGGATCATCATGACAAACGCTGCCATGCCAACTGTTATATAAGGGCGCTTCACAATATCCGCCCAAATCTGACTGGGCAGCTGCACGTCCAGCACTAGCCACACCAAAAGATGCAGGCTGACATAGGCAAAGGTCAGCACGCCCAGCGCCCGGCGAAACTTGAGCAGGTTCAGCCCAAAGAATCGCCGCAGCGGCGATATTGCCAACACGACGATCAACAGCTGAAGCGCAAGTTCGCCGTACCGGTGTTCCAACGCCTCAATCGGATCCACGCCCAGACCGCCGGTCAGCCCCTGGTAAAACAGCCAGGGCGCCGGAAGCACCCCCAGCAAGTAGACCAGCCACACCGGAATGCGGCGCAATATCTGATTCAGCGTCTGCATGGTCTTAGTAGAATTCCTTCAGATCCATACCGTCGTAAAGTCCGCTGACCTCTTCTTCGTAACCGTTGAACATCAGCGTCGGGATACGCTTGGCAAAGAGACCGCCGCCAATCTGACGTTCCGAGGCCTGCGACCAGCGCGGATGATCCACGTTGGGGTTCACGTTACTATAGAAGCCATACTCGCGCGGGGCAGACATGTTCCAACTGGTGGGCGGCTCGACATCCGAAACGGTGATGCGAACAATAGACTTGATAGACTTGAAACCGTACTTCCACGGCACCACCAGACGCAGCGGCGCGCCATTTTGGTTCGGGATAGGTTTGTCGTAGATACCAGTCGCCATAATAGTCAGCGGGTGCATCGCCTCATCCAGGCGCAAGCCTTCCCGGTATGGCCATTCGAGGATCGGGAACTGAACGCCCGGCATCTCATCGGGTCGGTATGCCGTTTCAAAGGCCACATACTTGGCACCTTCTTGTACGCCAGCCATATTCAGAAGGTCCGCCAGTTCAAAGCCATTCCACGGGACGACCATCGACCAGGCCTCGACACAGCGGAATCTGTAGATACGCTCTTCGACCGTCATTTCGGACATGATGTCCTTGAAGTCATATTCACCCGGCTTGTCGACCAGACCGTCGATCGTGACGCTCCAGGGTTCGGTCACCAGGGTATGCGCATATCTTGCGGGATCTTCCTTGCGGGTCCCGAATTCGTAGTAGTTATTGTACGAGGTGATCTCTTCCCAGGTGTTGGGTTCAAGTGCTTCCTGCGCCGCTGCCGGTCTGGCCAGCCCCGCCAATCCTACACCCGCCAGGCCGGCCATCACCTGCCGCCGATTCAAAAACGCCGCCTGTGGCGTGACGTCGGCATGTGTCAGTGTATTGGTCCAGCGATGCGCCATTTAAGTCTCCTTGGTAAGCTAGCCTGAGATTCCAGATAATCCGCTGATACCACACCGCCAAGGCAACATGCGTCACGATTGGGAGACGAGACTGTAACGATTCACGCTAAGTCCATACCAAATCACATCAGACATCCCCGAGGGCGAATTGCGCCAAAACCGTTAGCACCTGTCACGCCAAGTTGAACTCGCAACGCCCAATTCAGGCGGAATACCCGGACCTTCAATCTTTACAACTGCTTCACGCAACTTGCAGTCTTGTAGCCAGGATTGGCCAACAGGCCCTTAGATCCGCTGTCCACCCGATTGTCGGGCAAGACTAAAGGGAGAAGACGAATGTGTGACATCTGCGTGATGAACGCGGTCAAAGACCGTATGCTTTCTAGAAGAGGGTTCTTCAAAGCTGCCGCTGCCTCCGGTGTGGCTGTTGCCGCAACTGGCACCAGTGCATCGTTCGCCCTCGCCGCTGGTGAGGGTAAGGTCGAGGATATGACCCATACGATCAGTGCCGATTTCCCAACCTATTTTGGCGAACCGGGGTACGCGTCCGAACAGGTTTTCAATTTTGGCGAACACGGCTTTAACCTGCAGCGCCTGACAGTCAATGAACACACAGGCACACATATCGACGCGCCGCTGCACTTTTCAGCGGATGGTGCTTCGGTGGACGAAATCCCCGTGTCCGATCTTGTGGCACCGCTTTGCGTTGTCGACATTGCCGCCCGCGCAGCCGAGGATGTCGATACGCTGCTGACACCAGATGACCTGAAGGCATGGATGTCTGCCAACGGAGACATTCCGGATGGCGCTTGCGTGGCCTTGTATTCCGGTTGGGCCGCCAAAGCTGACAGCGACGCGTATCGCGGTTTCGACGGTCAGGCACAACATTACCCGGGTTTCCACCCCGAAGCCGCAATGATGCTGATCGAAGAGACCGGTGCACGCTCGATCGCATCCGACACGCTGTCCCTGGACCACGGCATATCGACCGACTTCGCCACCCATTATGCTTGGCTGCCCACGGGCCGTTTCGGGATTGAGAATATCGCGGGACTGGATCGCGTACCGGCGGCTGGCGCAACGCTGGTGATCGGTGCGCCAAAACATGCCGGTGGCACCGGCGGGCCTGCGCGCATTTTTGCAATGGTTTGAACGAAGTGGCCCGCCTGCTGGCGGGCCTTATCTCCAAAAGACTGGCGACTTTGACCGGATAATCTGAACTCTGCCAATTGGTAGGGTATTCAGGCTACGTTGTCATACAGACAATTGAAGCGAGCTTTTCATGTTTTATGTTCCGCAAAGTGCCATTCCCGGGCTAAGCCGCACCGCCCTTGGGGTTTGCGCTTTTTGCGCCTTGGTAAACCGTAACCCAACATACCGACGCGTATTCTACGACCCATTTGCCGAGCAGCTGTTTCGCAACGGTTCTACCGAGGGGCCCGAGGTCCTGGACCAAGCTACCGACTGGGAAACCGTACTCAAGTTCGCCGATGACCGTTCAGTGGCACGCCGCCTCGTCGCGTCGGTTCTTTGGCGTAAGACTTTCATGCAAAACCGCGCGCTTACTGCAATCAAGAATGGTGCGCGTCAGATCGTAGTACTTGGCGCGGGCCTAGATACGCTGGGTCTGAGGTTGTCCAACAGTCACAGCCACATTCCAGTTTTCGAGGTTGACCGCCCCGAGACTATCGAAGCCAAGCGATCATTGGTCAGTTCAAATTTTGGCGTTCCACCAAACGTTCGATATACGGCGGTTGATTTCTCTCGTGAGACAACGCTCGATAAGTTGCAGTCGCTCGGTTACGACCATGAACTGGGCACGGTCTTTATTGCTGAGGTTTCGCTAGAATATGTAGCACCGCCCGAAGTTGCAGATGTCTACACAATGGTCCTGTCGAATGGTTCAAATGAAACGCGTTTTCTGACGACATACGCGTCAACCGCTGCAGCGTCGCAAGCGCAAAAGGAAGTCGACAGTATCGGAAATGCGGTGGCCGGAGTCGGCGAACCCTTTCGTTTCAACATCTCTCCCACTGAGGTCAGCGCCTACGCGTCTGAACAAGGGTTTTCTGTGCTTGAGCACATATTTGGGCGCAGAGGGACCGAAAAATACTTGAGCGAATTGGGGCTGGGTCCAGAGACGATGGATTTCCCTATGGATTCTTTGGACGCCTCGTCTTTCTCACTTGTTCAACTGCGACCCACTTGAACAAGTTGCTTTTGAAGTGACTTAAAAAAGAAGGCCCGCCGGAGTGGCGGGCCTTTGTTTGGTTTAATGCACCACGGCATCATCCGGACGGGGCCGCTCTGACGTACCCAGCCGGTCGCCGATAATCAGACCGTCTGAGCCTGCGGTCACAGGGACGGTCTCACCATCCTTGATCTCACCGGCAAGCAGAGCCTCGGCCAGCGGGTTTTGCAAGGCACGCTGGATAACGCGTTTCAGCGGGCGTGCACCGAAGACCGGGTCATAGCCCTCGTCGGCAAGCCATTCCTTGGCGCCGCCGTCCAAGACCAGCTCGATCTTGCGGGCGGCCAGACGTTTCTGCAGACGAGCCATCTGGATATCGACAATACCATCCATATCGGCCCGCTTTAGGCGATCAAAGATGATCGTTTCGTCCAGACGGTTCAGGAACTCAGGCCGGAAATGCGCCCGGACCGCGTCCATCACGTCACGCTTGGCCTGCGCACTGTCGGCACCTTCTGGCAACTGGCTGAGCGCCTGAGACCCAAGGTTCGACGTCAGGATGATCAGCGTCTGCTTGAAGTCCACGGTGCGGCCCTGACCGTCGGTCAGAACGCCGTCATCGAGAACCTGCAGCAAGACGTTGAACACATCCGGGTGCGCCTTTTCGACCTCATCGAACAGCACGACCTGATAGGGCCGGCGCCGCACGGCTTCGGTCAGCACACCGCCTTCGTCATAACCGACATAGCCCGGAGGGGCACCGATCAGGCGGGCGACTGCGTGTTTCTCCATGAACTCGGACATGTCGATGCGCACCATCGCGTTGTCGTCGTCGAACAGGAAGTTCGCCACGGCCTTGGTCAGTTCGGTTTTCCCCACGCCGGTCGGGCCGAGGAAAAGGAACGAGCCCAGCGGACGGCCCTCATCGTTCAGGCCCGCTCGCGCGCGGCGCACGGCGTTTGCCACGGCGGTCACCGCCGCATCCTGACCGATCACGCGCGAATGCAGATCGTCTTCCATCCGCAGCAGCTTCTCGCGCTCACCTTCCAGCATTTTCGAGGTCGGAATACCGGTCCAGCGTTCGACAACGCTAGCGATCTGTTCCGGACGCACCGTTTCCTCCGCCATCATCTGGCTGCTTTCGGCGTTCTCAACCTCGGTCAGCTTTTTCTCAAGCTCGGGAATGACGCCGTAAGACAACTCACCCGCCTTGGCGAGGTTGCCTTCACGCTTTGCAATTTCCAGATCAGCACGCGCTTTGTCGAGCTGTTCTTTCAGATCACGCGCGCCAGCCAGCTTGTCACGTTCAGCTTGCCATTGGGCGGTCATCTCGGCGGATTGCTCCTGCAGGTCGGCCAGATCCTTTTGCAAGGCTTCCAGACGATCCTTCGAGGCCGCGTCGTCCTCAAGCTTCAGCGCTTCTTCCTCGATCTGCATCTGCAGGATCTGACGATCCAGCTGATCGAGTTCTTCGGGCTTGGAATCCACCTCCATCCGCAACCGAGACGCCGCCTCATCGACAAGGTCGATGGCTTTGTCGGGCAGGAAACGGTCGGTGATATAGCGATGCGACAAGGTCGCGGCCGACACCAGCGCCGAGTCCGAGATACGCACGCCATGGTGCAGCTCGTACTTTTCCTTGATGCCGCGCAGGATGCTGATCGTGTCCTCGACGGTCGGTTCAGCCACAACAACAGGCTGGAACCGGCGGGCAAGAGCTGCATCCTTCTCCACGTATTTGCGATACTCATCCAAAGTGGTCGCGCCAATACAATGCAGCTCGCCCCGGGCAAGCGCAGGCTTGATCAGGTTGGCGGCATCCATTGCACCGTCGGATTTACCGGCACCAACCAGCGTGTGCATCTCGTCGATGAACAGAATGATCTCACCGGCGGCCTCAGTGACCTCGGTCAGAACGGCCTTGAGGCGTTCTTCGAACTCACCACGGTATTTCGCACCGGCGATCAGCGCACCCATGTCGAGCGCGAGCAGCTTCTTGTCTTTCAGCGATTCCGGCACGTCACCGTTGACGATGCGCAGGGCCATACCCTCGGCAATCGCGGTTTTACCCACACCAGGCTCCCCGATTAGAACCGGGTTATTCTTGGTCCGGCGCGACAGAACCTGCATCGAGCGACGGATTTCCTCATCCCGCCCAATGATTGGGTCGATCTTGCCCTCAGCCGCAGCCTCGGTCAGGTCACGCGCGTATTTTTTGAGGGCGTCATAGCCCTCTTCCGCCGACGCAGTGTCAGCGGTGCGGCCTTTACGGATGTCGTTGATCGCTTCGTTCAGCTTTTGCGCAGATACGGCACCGGATTCCAAAGCCTCTTTGGCTTTGGACTTCACCATGCACAGCGCCATCAGAACGCGTTCGACCGGCACAAAACTGTCGCCCGCCTTAGTGGCAATCTTTTCAGCTTCGGCAAAAACCTTGGCGGTCTGGCCATCCATGTAAATCTGGCTCGCGTCGCCGCTGACCTTCGGAATTTTTGACAGCGCGGCGTCCAGTGCTTCGACCACGCGGGTTGGCGCGCCGCCGGCGCGTGTGATCAGGTTGCTGGCCAGCCCCTGATCGTCATCCATCAATGCTTTCAAAAGATGTTCGGGCATCAATCTCTGGTGCCCCTCGCGCAGTGCAATCGTCTGCGCCGCCTGCACGAATCCCCGTGCCCGCTCGGTGAACTTGTTCAAGTCCATAGTATTCTCCTTTTCCTAAGCGCCCTGAATGTGATGCGCCCGCTTGGCGGCACGCGTCGGTCTGGGCCTCACATTCAATCTGGGAAATATCTTTGCCCGTTCAAGAGGCTGGAGCGCAGATTCAGACTTATCGTCGGGGCACGGTGTAGACAGTATATCCGCCCGTCTGTGCGACCTCGCGTGCAGGGTACATTTCCACCAATGATTGTGCGGCGTCGCTGCCCGTCGGGCAGGAAACAAGGTCTGCTGCATCATCCAGAAAATTGACTGTAAATGACGTCTCGCCGGTCAATTGGCAATCATCGTCGGTTGAGCGATATCCCCCCACCAGACGCAAATTGTCATTTGTCGGGGATTTGATGACCGTATCCGCGGCCTCATTTTCCAATGGCATATCCTGACATCCCATCAGAGCCAGAAGTATCCCAACACTAAATACCTGTTTCATAGTCCCCCCATCGAAAAATTCTTATGAATGACCGGCACCATATCACAGTCCGGCCAAAGCTGCGTGATCTGGATCACGCGCGCTGCATGGACACGGCGGCCCGAAACCGCTAGGACGCAGACGTTTGCCAAAAAGGAGCCCGCACCATGTCCGATGATCGCTTGATCGTAGCCCTAGATGTTCCCAATGCCCTTCAGGGTCTGGCCATGGCAGAACAGCTGGGCGACAGCGTTTCCTTTTACAAGATCGGGCTGGGGATGCTGACCGGTGGCGGGTTGGCATTGGCCGATGAACTGAAACAGGAACACGGCAAGCGCATCTTTTTGGACATGAAGCTGTTCGATATCGGCAACACCGTCGAAAACGCCGTTCGCGGGCTGGCGCAATTCGATCTGGATTTCCTGACGGTGCATGGTGATCCGCATGTGGTTCGGGCCGCGAAAGAAGGGGCCGCTGGCAAAGACCTCAAGATTTTGGCCGTTACCATCCTGACCTCGCTGAACCGCGACGACCTGGATGCCAGCCTTCTGAAAGAGGGCGAAGTGCAGGATCTGGTTGTCGAACGCGCTGCACGCGCGCTTGAGTCTGGTGCCGACGGCGTCATCGCCAGCCCGCAAGAAGCCGCGCTAATCCGTGCCCTGCCCCAGGCCGAAGGTCGTCTGATCGTGACCCCGGGCGTCCGCCCCGCAGGTGCCGCGCTTGGCGATCAGAAACGAGTTGCTACACCCGCAAATGCCGTCGCAGATGGCGTGGACCACATCGTCGTGGGCCGACCTGTCTATCAGGCCGACGACCCTAAAGCTGCTGCCGAGGCAATCCTTGCCGAATTGTCCTCACCGCAGGCAAAAGCACCGAACAGGGCTTAACTCTCGACGCATTGCAGGCTAAAATTTTTTAGGGCTTGATGCCGGGTGGTCGCGTCCGCGCAGACAATTTCTTACGGTTTCTGCGGCTCAAGCAGTTGACCCAACGTCACTTTTTGCCAATTCCGCGCCAAATCGTCCCTGTGCCCCAAAACACACATGAAATATGCGAGTTTTCGTTGTGTGACCTGGGTCCTATCTAAATCCCGAAATTTGCGCGATTCTGGGGACGTGATACTCCCCGCGGACCATCTCTTCCTGAGGTCCGTCACCTCCCCCCGCCAATCGCGGGGGGTCTTCTTCCGAAAACCTCACATATCAAAAGACGGCCTACCTTGGGCCAAGTAGTCACGTAGGCGGATCGCGAAATTCGGCACCGCCAACGCATTCTCAAGGTAAATATCCGGCGACATCAAACGCCATCCTTGCCCCTCATCGCCAAACCTGATCAGGTTGACGTCGCTGGGTGGCCGGTGTGCTGCGAAGAACCAGTTTTGCCCATACATGCGCGACCAGACAAAATCAGCCTTGGCGAGGTGCAGCCCGACTTCTTCCAGTGTTTCGCGCCTGACGCATTGCAGCGGCGTCTCTGACCCTTCGCGCCCTCCGCCGGGAAAGTCGAAATGGCCCGGGAATGGAATGTCCTTCTTGTCGTCCCTTTGAATGACCAAAAGGTCTGGTCCAAGAAACAGCGCGACCTTCGCCCCCGTGAACTGCATGAGCGCTTTCTCTTTGTTGCCCAACCGGATAAATTTTAGCCAGTAACGCCTGATATGACAAAGCGCATAAAACTGAGATGTAAATGTAATGCCCGCTTTATGCCGCGACTGCTTTTCGATTCTGGAACAGGAAGCGCGCTGCCCTTCCTGCGGCAGCCCGCGGATCAAGACGCACCCCGAGCTGTTCGACCTGTCCATCGCGCATATGGATTGCGACGCATTCTATGCCTCGGTTGAAAAGCGGGACAATCCCGATCTGGCCGACAAACCGGTGATCATCGGAGGCGGCAAACGCGGTGTTGTGTCAACCGCGTGTTATGTGGCGCGTATTCGGGGTGTCCGCTCTGCGATGCCGATGTTCAAAGCCCTGCAACTGTGCCCGGACGCCGTGGTCATCAAGCCTCGCATGTCGGTCTACGCCGAGGTGTCACGACAGATCAGAGCCATGATGGACGAATTGACCCCTGTGATCGAACCACTGTCACTGGACGAAGCATTCATGGATCTGTCCGGTACGCAGCGGCTGCATGGCGCGCCACCGGCAGCCATGCTGGCAAGACTGGTTAAGCGGATGAAGGACGAGTTGGGCGTAACAGGCTCAATCGGTCTGTCGCACAACAAGTTTCTGGCCAAAGTCGCCTCGGATCTGGACAAGCCGCGTGGGTTTTCAGTGATTGGAAAAGCTGAGACCGCCGAGTTTCTGCACGATAAACCAGTGCGCCTGATCTGGGGTATCGGCCCGGCGGCACAGGAATCGTTGGATCGTGCCGGCATCCGCGCCTTCTCGGATTTATTACGCTGGGATCAGGAGGCACTGACAGCCCGGTTCGGATCAATGGGTTATCGGCTATGGCATCTGGCGCGCGGTCAGGACAAACGGCGCGTGTCTTCGCACGAGCCAATGAAGTCGATCAGCAACGAAACCACGTTTTTCGAGGATACAGCCAGCCTGGACATCCTTGACGGGCATCTGTGGCGCATGTCCGAAAAAGTTGCGGATCGCGCCAAAGCCAAAGGGCTGGCCGGACGGGTCGTAACCCTGAAACTTAAACAAGCAAACCACAAGGTCATCACCCGACGTGTCTCGTTGCGGGACGCCACTCAGATCGCGGACCGCATCTACCGCACCGCACGTGGGCTATTCGATCAGGTCGGCGACAAAGGGCCATATCGTCTGTTGGGTTGCGGAATATCCGATCTGTGCCCTGATGATCAGGCGGACATCTCGGGAGACCTTTTGGATCCCGACGCGTCCAGGCGGTCTCAGGCGGAACGCGCTACGGATGAAATCCGGCGCAGATTCGGGACGGATGCGATTGTCAAAGGCCGGGCTTTGCGCTGAAGTTACTCAGCCGCCAGACGCAACGGATCGCGGCCAATACCCGAAATTTCCCGTATGACCTGCCGCAATACGTCCTGAAACGCCGCGAAATTGCCGTTCGGCGCGATTTTGACCTCATCCATATACAGAGAGCGGTCGATCTCAATCTGGATAGCGTGCTGATTGCGCCCGGGCCGCCCGTAGGTCTGCGTAACGTAAGCGCCGGCGAAGGGCGCGTTGCGCGCGACAACCAGACCCGCCGAGGCAAACGCGCATTCGATCCGGTCCACAATCTCGGCCGAAGCCGAAGCGCCAAACCTGTCACCCAACACGATCTGCGGGCGCTGGGACGTGGTCGTGCTGGCCACCGAAACCGCTTCATGCGGCATCGAATGGCAATCAATCAAAATGGCCTGACCAAAAGCGGCGTGCGATTCGGCCAGCAGCGACTTGAGACGCGCATGATAAGGACGCCAGCAGGTGTCGATGCGCAAACGCGCCTCATCCATCGTTAGCTTCCCGCGGTAGATCGCGCGCCCATTGGCGACAACCCTGGGAATCACGCCCAGCCCCGAAGCGACACGCGGGTTATGGCCGTGGCGGCGCGCGCCCTGGATCAGGGCCGGGTCCAGCTCCTCAGCACTGCGATTAAGATCCAGATAGGCTCTTGATTTTGTTGCAGATATCAGGGGTGCACCATGGTCAGTCGCTGCAGAAAACAACTGATCCACGAATGCATCTTCCGAAGATCGAATCACATTCTGGCTCAAAACTGTCCGGTTCAGCATCGCTTCGGGGTAGTTCCGGCCACTGTGAGGAGAAGAAAATACAACGCAAGACGTGCGCTTGACGGGCATATCCAATACGTAAGCAGCGTTCTTCATGGTGACTCCTTGTTCGCATTGAACATAGACCGGAAAATAGTTCTACCAAACCCCTTGAACCCCTTTGCGACTCCTTTTATAGACCCCGCTACCGGCGCGGGGTTCCGCGCCCCATTTCGTTATGGGGCAGGGCAACGCAAAGGTTAAGTGGGCGGTTAGCTCAGCGGTAGAGCACTTCGTTGACATCGAAGGGGTCACAAGTTCGATCCTTGTACCGCCCACCATCTATTCACTGTTTCGGGTCTGACCCGGGACACCCGCAAACCCAGGCGCTGGCCACGTCCTTGATGAAGGCGCCGCAGATTGGAGACAGACCCATGAAGGTCAAGAACTCGCTCCGCTCGCTCAAGAACCGGCACCGTGATTGCCGTGTTGTGCGTCGCAAAGGCCGCGTCTACGTGATCAACAAGACGCAGCGCAAGTTCAAAGCTCGCCAGGGCTAAGAACTGCACTCTACCAAATATTAAAGCCGCGCTTTCGAGCGCGGCTTTTTTTGTTTGCGGTGTTAATGTCTGCTATGCGGACGAAGCAGACCTTTGTTGTATTTGCATCAATGTCTGCTCAACACGCGTTCGCCTAAAAAACGAAGCAACGTCGTCGGCACACTTGGAACGATCATTGTTGGATTACGCTCGCCCAGATTACACTCGCATATTCCAACATGGTTGTTGCCTGCGATTTCATTTCAGAAGGCTCAAACCTATCAAGATAGACAGCGGCAATCACATCAGCAGCAACGCTAAACTTGACACGGCAATAGCGACTAAGGTGAGGATTGCTCAGTATGCTTTCATCGCGGCGGGCATTGCATTCAATTGCAATAGGATTGCCAACATAATCTGTCCCGAGGCTATCTGTATCAGTACCTAACCAGTTTTCCTCCTGGAATTGCCGCAAATTGCCTTCAGCCACAGGCGAGAATACCACCCTATGCCTTGGCCTCCCCAGGCACCAGATGCTCTCAGAAAGCGCCACCCTTGTTTCACACCACCTCTGAAGTTCGGACTGTTGCAAACATGCGTTCAGTGGCGCGGTGGGACCGTCACATGTGCTATGCACGGGGATCAGCTCAATTTCAGTAAAACTGACTTCGCCCACCCCATATGCAACCATGTCTTGCAGTGTGTCTCCACTGCGCCAAAATTTCGTGTAGCAGGGCTGATCTCCCCTACACGAATGAATGGTCTCAAGCTGTGGACTTGCGGGAAAACGAATCTCTTCGTCACCGATTTGCCCAGCAAGCTCGCCAGCCTGGAAAGCAGCCAAGTCATCCCGGCGCTGCTGTTCATCTATGTGTTGGTTCCACCATAAAAACAGAATTGCCAAAGAAGGGCCGACCAACGAGATTACCCGGACGGCATGGGCGGAAATCGTCAGGCCTCGGTTTGCAAGGTCATTTGCAACTGCTGAAGTGACAAGGCCAATTCCAAGCGCGAGTATGGGAAAAAGAAGAAAAAGTGGTATGGCACCAAAAATAAGGCCACCCATCTTTATGCCGCTTATCAAAACAAAAAAGGCAACCGTAGTAAGCAGAGAGATAACGGTTAGCCTAACACCAATTCTCTTGGTTTTCGCGGCATCATTGCCTCGTCGTGTTACCCCGAAAATCCAAGCCAAAAGGTAGAAAAAATAGTAAACGTAAATCAAAGGAGTGAATCCATCCTTCGGTCAGATCTTGCCAAGTTTCTGTTCGAAATTATGCTTAGCATGGCACTTATTCGAGTGAGCTTCAACAAAAGTGCAGAGCTCAACAGATTTCACCGAAGCAGACCTTTATGCACTGCGCAGCATCGGACATTATGGGCTCAAAACGGCCCAATGACGCACAGAAGATAAAGAACCGTTCTGGAATGGCGGAGCCGCTCGCCGACTGTTGCCAGATGCTCAACGCGCCCTCCAGTTCAATGCCTGGGTAGCGCCCCGGCTGTCGACTTTCGTGTGACCCAGCAAAAGCTGCACAGCGCGAAGGATTCCGGTCTTGCGTTAGATTTTTGAGGCTTTCGCCCGTCGGAGTGAACGCGTGCTGTAAGAACCGATCCAAAGCTGAGCGAAGTTGGGGCGGTCGAATCGATGTCACGATTGCTCCTACATCGGCGTCGAGCCCAGACTTTTTGACGCTGCGGCATACACGAGTGCCCGAGCAAGGTATCAAAGCTGACCCACGTGCGCAGGTGTTTTCAAGTACTCGATTAAGAAGATCGAGAGGCACAATTGAATGCCTCCCGACTATTGTTTGTTTTACTGTGACATCCCGCCTTCGGTCGAGATTTGTTCTTCCACGTGAGTTTGATTGGTTATGTCCGATCCCCGCGGAGGATAGCCCTTGAACGTAGACAGGTGGTTCTGAACGATCTTAGCCGCAGGACCAAAGGCCCACATTTTGTTGCCCATCCACCGGGTATACATCCCCGACTCTTCGGCCGCTTTTTCGTAGGGATCACGGCGCAAGTTGAATAGAAGCGGAGCATTCAACTCCTCTTTGGGGCCAGCCCACCCTTCGGTTTGAATTGTGAAATGCGCTTTCCAGTCACCGTGGCGTACGGCCTGCAGGTCCGGTCCCTCGTAGTAGACGATTTCTTCGCGGCTGCTGTCGCTTGCGCCGGTCAAGAACGACAACTGATTGTAACCATCAAGATGCACCTGATAGCCTTCGTGACCCTCTAACAAAGCATCCGGCAAGTCATCCGGTCCACCTGCAGCCGCGACCAGGGTTGGCATCCAGTCGAGCCCAGCAAAGATGCCATTACTTACGGTTCCGGCGGGAACTTTCCCGGGCCAGCGAATAATGGCAGGTACGCGGAAACCGCCTTCCCAGGTTGTGCCCTTTTCACCGTGGAACGGCGTTGTTCCCCCGTCGGGCCAAGTCATGGTTTCGGGGCCGTTGTCGGAAGTGAATACAACAATCGTATTGTCGGAAACACCCAGTTCTTCCAACCGCTCCATGACTTTTCCTACGTTGTCGTCAAGTTCCTTCATCACCACATCTTGCAACCCACGCCCATCGCCGAGCATGGCTTCGTATTCAGGGCTCAGGTGTGTCCAGACATGCGCCCGCGCCGGTGCCATCCAGACAAAGAACGGGGTGTCACTTTCAACCGCGCGGTTGATGAATCCCAGAGTATGGGCTGTCACTTCGTCGTCCAGCGTTTTTTGCCGTTCAGGCGGAGCGGGGCCATCGTCGATGATGCGTTGCTTGCCGACCAGACCCCAGCGCGGGTCTACCGTTTCATCAACCGTATCTGTCGCATAGGCGTGGATGATATTCCGAGGACCAAAAGTGTCGTTGAACTTTTGATCTTTGGGCCAGTCCGGGTCGGACGTGTATTCCATCGCGTTCAAGTGATAGAGCCAACCCCAATATTCATCAAAACCTTTCACCGTTGGCAGAAACTTGTTCATATCGCCCAAATGGTTCTTACCGAATTGACCGGTCGTGTAACCCAAGGATTTCAGCATGTTGGCCAGGGTGGGATCGTCATCACTCAGACCCTTTTCGGGGTCTCCGGGTAAGCCGACGGTATGCATCCCGGTACGAACCGGCAACTGTCCGGTGATAAAGGCCGAACGCCCCGCCGTGCAGCTTGGCTGAGCATAATAATCCGTCAGGCGCATGCCATCCGCTGCCAGTTGATCGAGATTGGGGGTTTTGATGCTTTTAACCCCCTGATGATAGCTGCCAAGACTGGCCCACCCCACATCGTCGGCCATGATGACAAGGATATTGGGTTGGTCGGTTTCGGCCAAGACAGGCGTAGCACAGACCGAAGCTGTGGTCACCGTTGCCGAAAACGCAATGGATCGAAGGTTGAACATTTTGACCTCTGCGGAAGTGGAAGGCGATACCGATGATGGAAATATCGGAAGGTTCATCAGGGATAACGGTCGAAACTTTAATGCTGCAACAGAGCTTTACTAGGATTTCACATTATGAAAGTTAAAAACCGATAACTGAGATGAAATTGACCGCACGATGAATGAAAACGCATTAACCGCCTTTCTTACTTTGGCTGAAACTGGCAGCTTCCAACACGCGGCCCGCGTGATGGGTGCCTCCAACGCGTCGTTTTCCCGCTATATTGGGCAAGCCGAGGACCATGCAGGGCTCGTGCTGTTTCATCGAAGGCGCAACAGCAGTACGCTGACGCGGGCGGGGCAGGAGTTTTTGCCCATCGCTAAGGCTCTGCGGCAAGACCTGGATCGCTATGCGACGCGTGTTGCCAGTTTGCGTGACGCCGGACCTGGTACTTTGCTGATCGGTTGCGGACCTCTGACCACAAGATCTCTGATCGTGCCCGTCCTGCGGTCTGTGCGGCAAGTGATGCCCGACCTGCGATTCAGAATACTGGTGAGCGCCTACGCGCGTCCGCTCGACTTGTTGCAGGCGGGGCAGTTCGATGTGTTTCTGGGCGATCTGACCTACACTCCAGATGCGGATAATGTCGAAATCATGGTGATGGAAAAACGGCAAATTCAGTTTGTTGCGCACCCCGATCATGAAATTCACCAACGCGGCCCGCAAACAATGGCAGGTGTTTTCGACTTTCCCTTTGCATCACCGCATCTTCACAAACACTGGAAAGCGACTCTGATAAAGTCACTTGGCGGCAACACTGACGCGGTCAATAAAGTCAATGTCCAGCCGAATGTCGAATGCGACGATTACAACTTTCTGACCGGATTACTGGAAGAGCCAGACTATATCGTAGGAGGGATGCCGGACACTTTCGCAGAACTGATCAGCACAAAGAAAATCAAACCGGTGTCGATGAAACAGAGCCTTTCATGGAACATCTGCGCGGCGCGCAAATCCCAAAACACTTCGGCTGCTCTTGAATTGTGTTGGAGTGAACTGGCCAAACACCGGGCGTGACCGGTGATTTGAAGAACAAAAAGACGCCCAACTGGGACGTATCGTGGTTCGACTAAAACGTTTTCGCGAGCTCAGTTAGCTTGGCAATGTCTCGGATTACACCGCAGAGCGGCTTTTTGTTTGAAAATGGCCAATGGTGGCAATGCTGCGCGCTGTGTGAACTCGCGGTCCTAAAATCGCGGCACGCAGCCCGAATTGCTGACTTCTTCCTTGCATGGCGGGACCAAGAACTACGCAGTTGCAGCATGTTTGGTGCGGCGTGCACTCACAGCGTAGAATCCAATTCACACATTGGGCCCTTAACAATCCTACCCACCAACTTTTTCTGCATCGTACTTTCCGCATCTTTCCCCCACCGGACAATAGCGACCATTTGACCAACTAATTTTGTCAGATTTCCTTGCATCCACTCGGGAATCGTTTAATTGACAATTTCAGTCGGATTACTACGCCGCACATTTCAATGTTGGGAGTTATGATGCTCAAATCCTCTACCTGCTTCGCCGCCGCATTGTCGGCCCTGATTGCCACTTCTGCCGCTGCCGAGGGTGAGTTGAACCTTTATTCCTCGCGCCATTATGACACCGACGAAAACCTGTACAGTGATTTCGAAAAGGCCACTGGCATCACCATCAACCGCATCGAAGGCAAAGCCGATGAGCTGATCGCGCGGATGGAAGCCGAAGGCGCGAACTCGCCCGCGGATATTCTGCTGACAGTCGACACCTCGCGCCTTTCACGGGCCAAGAATGCCGGCATTCTGCAACCGATCGAAAGCGCCGTTCTTGAAGAACGCATCCCGAACAACCTTCAGGACAGCGACAATGAATGGTTCGGCTTCTCGCAACGTGGTCGCATCATTTTCTACGACAAGGAAAACGTCGCTAACCCTCCAGCGACATATGCCGATCTTGCCAAGCCCGAATACAAGGGTCAGGTCTGTATCCGGTCGTCCAGCAACACCTATAACCAGACCCTTCTGGCGTCGATCATCACCCATGAAGGCCCCGAAGCAGCAAAGGCCTGGGCCGAAGGCATCGTGGCCAACATGGCCCGCGAACCACAGGGCGGTGATACCGATCAGCTGCGGGGTATCGTATCCGGCGAATGCGACATCGCGGTTTCAAACACTTATTACTTTGCTCGCGCAATCCGCAAAGATGTCAAAGGCGTCTCGGCCGATATCGATGCAATCGGTTGGGTCTTCCCGAACCAGGACAGCTATGGCGCGCATATGAACCTGTCCGGTGCAGGTGTGGCTGCAAATGCGCCGAACAAAGAGAATGCCGTTCTCTTCCTCGAATATTTGGCAAGCGACAGCGCCCAGCAATATTTCTCGGCCGGGAATGACGAATTCCCCGCGGTTGAAGGCGTCGCGCTTGCGGACTCGGTGAAATCGCTGGGTGAGTTCAAAGCGGATGAGGTCGTCCTGTCCGACGTCGCCGAAAACCTGCCGACAGCGCAAAAGATCTTTAACGAAGCCGGCTGGAAATAATCTGGGCAAAAACCAGAGCAGTAAGAAGGGCGCAGGTTTTCTGCGCCCTTTTCCTTTGGTGGCAGGTTCAGAACCGAACCCCGAACCCGACCGAAAACCCCGAAAACGAATCCGCGATAACGCCGTTCAGCATGACGCGCGCGCCCTCGACGGCGGGCAACCCGATCTTTGTGGTATCGACCTCAATTCCGACACCTACCGTCGCGAGCCAATCCGTATCCAACACCATCGCGCTGTCGCCGTGATAGAGGACAACACCCCCGTCCAAAACCAGCTTTGACGGACTGCCCAGTAGTTTGACCTTGTCCAGCGGATAGCGATAGCGCGAAAACAACGTGGTCTGATTCGAGTTTGCGCGCGCATTCCCAACCTCGGGTTCGTCTATCGGGTGAAACTCCAGAAATGTTTGGCGCAGTTTGTATTCTGCGTGCCAACGGCCGAAATGTGCCTCGCGAAAAAGACTCAGGGACGCGCCGAAGCCAAAGGCGTTCAGATTGCCATCCACCTCGCCCACTCCGTTCGAGCGGGTCGGAAACAACGGGAAGTCGGAAAACACGGCGTCCGTTGTGACATGGCCAAGGGACAGATGCGCGGCTGGCCGGATGTGCCAATCATTTGTGAGCGGAAATTCCCATCCGACACCAAGGGTCGCGGCGATGCTTGACCATTTCACATCCAGTTCGGTATCAGACCCGATTTCGGGGAATATCACCACCGGATTATAGTTCTGATAGGCGAACTGACCTTCCAGATACAGGCCGTTGTCCAATGGTTTGAACCCGCCGCGCAACTGTGTGGACCGCAGATTTCGCGCGTCACCGGCTGCGCTCAGAAAGGATAGGGACGACAGTGTTTCGTTCGGTGTGGCGGCAATACTCAGCACCGCAAGAGCGGCCCGGGCGGCGGTTTCCGAGGCGTCTGGATCCAGGTTTTGCGCGTTGGTCGACGCGGCGAAACCACAGAACAATGGCAGTGTGTACGCAACAAGTCTTTTCAATCGCAGGTTCGCCTGTCGTATGTTGTCGGCCGGCAAGCGCATCCTTGTAGACGCGCTAGGCGTTAAGCGAACCGTAACCCAGTCTTAGTTTACGAAAAACGAAAACAACAAATTCGCGGTCACGAAATCTGATGGCTTGCATTTTGGAAACACCCGGTCATCGTGGCGTTTTCAACAACCATCCGGAATGTGATTTGGACTTTTCCCCCAAAACGGGTTCAATCACGTCAGGAGGCTCGCCATGAAAAACCGGGATAGTTTCGAGAAATTCTACTTTGCCAAGGTTGGCATGGGCGAAGCCTGCGGCTGTGCCGAGAAGGTGATTGATGTGTTCGAATTCAACCGACAGGGCGGCGCACAATCCAAGCGTGCAGCGAAATCGGAAAGACGCAAACGTCGTTCATTCCGATCCTGGGCCATGAAATACGGGTTGCTGAGCCGCAAACCCCGAACCTGAAAATCGTCACCCATTTGTGGGACGGCGCAGGTGCCTTGAACCAGTTAGGTGCTTTATGATCAGAATTGGGGGCCGATCGGACCTGCAAAACCCGGCGACACCCCTTCAACCTCAGTATCCGAGACTCCGTCTTCAATTTAAAACGACGCGGTCAGCGAACACCCCTGCGCGGGCCCTTTTAGGGTTTCGCCCAAACAACACAGGCTTGAGAAACGACCCGGTGAATACGGAAACAAACTTGCAATCACCCCTACAAGCGTAGTCACCTGAGATAGAATGGGGGGAGAATGTCGATGAAGCCATGGGCCGTCGTGGTTTGTCTGTGCAGTACGCTGGCTCTTGCTGCATGCGCCCCCAAAACACGCAGCTATGAAAAAACCATTTCGTTGTCCTTTGCGGCCCCCGCGAACAGCGCCCTGATGCGCGCGGCCAACCGGCTTGGCGATCCCAAGGATGGGCGGTCCGGGGTAAAACTGATCAGTGATGGGGAACAAGCGCTGGTTTCAAGGCTTTTGCTGGCCGCTGCAGCCGAGCATACTATCGACGCGCAATACTACCTTTTGCACAATGACCCCACGGGCCACCTGTTTGCGGCCAGTCTTTTGCAGGCGGCGGACAGGGGCGTTCGTGTCCGGCTGCTTTTGGATGACATGGACACGTCCAGCTACGACGCTATGACCGCAGCGCTGGACTATCACGAGAATATCGAGATCCGACTGTTCAATCCTTTTTGGCGGGATCAAAGCCTACTGATTGCAGGTCTCACAGACTTCAAACGCATCAATCGCCGGATGCACAACAAATCCATGACCGCAGACAACATGTTCACGATCGTTGGTGGGCGCAACATTGGGGCCGAGTATTTCCTGGCCCGGGAAGAAATGAACTACGCAGATCTGGACGTGCTGGCGGCAGGCCCCGTCGTGAATGAGGTTTCCCAAAGCTTTGACGCCTATTGGAACAGTGAATTTGCCGTTCCCGCCCGCGCGGTTGTTGGACAACCGGAATCGTTTGACCTGAACGATGCGCGCACAAGGCTGAATGAGTTGGTGGAGGAAGCAAAACAGACCCAGTACGGCGCTGCGCTCAGGAAATCCGCGCAAGAGAATTTTGCCGACGGCGCGCTGCGGCTGAATTGGGTCCCCGCGCGTTTGTATGCGGACCCGCCCTCAAAAGCTGCGGGCGTTGAAACGTCCGACCCCATTCTTGCATCGCAATTGCTGCCATATTTTGAAATTGCCAGCAGCGAGGTAAATATCATCTCGGCCTATTTCGTGCCGCGCAACAATGGCGTCCGATGGATGACCGAGTTGGAAAATCGCGGTGTGGACGTCAAAGTCGTGACCAATTCCTTAGGGTCGAACGACGTCGTGCCGGTCTATGCCCATTACGCCAAGAAACGCAGAGCGTTGCTGCGCGGTGGTGTTGAGCTTTATGAATTGCGGCCAGACGCTTATCAGGTTCAGCGTCGCGGTATCAACTGGGCACAATCCCGATCCGGCCTGCATTCCAAGGCTTTTGCCATCGACGACCGTTACCTGTTTGTTGGCTCATTCAATTGGGACCCGCGGTCTGTGAACATCAATACCGAAATGGGCATTCTGATCGACTCTCCCGCGATGACCGTTCAAACGATGGGTGCATTGGACGCGGCCCTGCCCGCCTACACCTACCAGGTGACGTTGGAACGCGCAGGCCAGCTTAAATGGAGAACACGAGGAGCGGGCGGGGAAATACTGGAATACGATTCCGAGCCCACAGGGTCGGTCTGGGATCACATCGTCTCTGGTTTTCTTGGTATTTTACCGATCGGGTCACAGCTTTAGGCCCGCAAGTAACGACTAACGCGACCGATCATTCTTAGGTTTACCGCTGCAAAAAGCTGAAAGGACGTTCACCGTGAAGTATTACAAGCTTTATGCCGATGCTGCTGGCGAAAGCCATTGGGATGACATTGACGTCAACCTCGAGGAACGGAGTTTCGCCCCGCCCGCGCAGGCCATCGAGGTATCCGAGCCAGAGCGCGTCAAACAGACAATGTTTCTGCGGCTTCGATCCGGTTGGAACGAGCCCATCCATCCGACCCCGGTGGCGCAAAGGCTGATATGCCTTGCAGGCACAATCCGCGTCACTGCAAGTGATGGAAACTATCGTGACATCGGCCCCGGCGACGTGTGGCACATGGAAGACAAAGTGGGAAAGGGTCACCACACCAGGGTCACAAGCGATCAGGACTTTGAAGCGGTCATAATTCAGTTTGAGTAACTTCGCCGATCCGAGGCCATATACGAAACCCCAGACGGAACCTTCACCGGAGGATGGCACCGTTTCGGCCTGACTGTATCCCGGTATGGCAGTTTGTAAGAACCAATTGAGTGCGCCGCTTGTTCCGTCAGAACAGCTTGTAAGGAATCCAAAGCGCCAAAAGCGTTGGAATCGAAGTCTCGGTAATGACGCCATAGATGATCAGCGGGATCGATGGGGGGATCAGAATGCCCAGGGTTCCTCCGGCGGCGAGTTGTCCCAAGATGAATGGACGGTCATAATCGCGCAGCGAAAAACTATAGGCAAACTAAGCAAACCTATGGGGTGTGCGAAGTGTCATACGCAATCCTACAAGTTTGTAGGCGCGCTCATAACGATGCGCTCCTGCTATTGATTTCGTGCATTAAATTCAAATGTGCTTGCCCATAACTTTGCGCGGTATTCGCGAATAATTTTGCACGATTTGCCCAAAAGTCGGCACACTCCCCCTTTCGGTGTCTGATTACATCCTTCTGAAAGTCTCATTGAGTTCTGCTACTTGTCCAGCATCCAATAAGCGGGTTGGCAGGCCGCGCAAAGCCACTAGCAGCTTAGCCGTTTCTTCCAGCTCTTCAGCTGCACAGACAGCTGAGAAGAGATCCTTTCCTGATACGACGGGACCGTGATTGGCTAATAGAACAGCACTATATTTGCCGCCCAGTTCGCGGATCAATTCACCGGATTTCGGGTCACCCGGCTTGACGTATGGAACCAGTTTGACCGTACCAACACGCATGACCATATACGGCGTCAGCGGTGGAATACAGTCATCTGGATCAGTGTCTTCGAGGCACGACAGTGCGGTCGCCCAGGTCGAGTGCAGATGAACTACGGCAGCCGCTTCCGATCTCGTTTCATAGAAGGCGTGATGCAGAAAGACTTCCTTGGTCGGCTTGTCTCCGGAGACGTGGTTGCCATCCAAATCAATTTTGGCAATGCGCTCGGGGTCGATATTCCCCAATGTCGAATTGGTGGGTGTCATAAGGATGCCTTCGTTCAGACGGGCAGAGACATTGCCCGCAGTACCGACAGAAAATCCACGCGCAAACAGAGATGCACACAACTCCGACATCTGCTGCCGCATAGCCCATTCATCCGAACTCATCGGCCTGCCTCCATCATTCTCAGCGCTTTCGCGAAAAAGTCTGGAGCGCCAAAGTTCCCAGACTTTAGTGCCATCGCAATGGGTTCAGTTTTTCCAACGCTCAAGACTGGTACGCCAGGGTCAATTTCTGGCCCAATTGACATGGCCGGTGACCCCAGTGCCTCAGAGACAGCCTTGGCGACAGCTCCCGACGTCTCTCCTCCTGCCACCACAAGGCGCTTGTACCCCGCTTCCGCTAGTTTTCGTGCTGTATCTGCAAAGAGACTATCCAGTTTTTTTGCCACAGCTTCCTGACCAAATTTGTTTTGGATCGCGCCCACATTATCCGGGCTTCCCGATGAATACGCGAGTGGCGCCTGACCCGGATGCGTTTCAAAGAAATCCAAAAGCGTTTGCGTGGTCACGTCCCCGGACATGACGCCCGGAACATTAATGGCGAAGGTCGGATGGGATTCCGCATGAATATTGATCTGCGTACGGGTCGCACCTGAGCAAGACCCCGCAAGGATCGCTTCGGGTCCAGCGATACCAGTGAACACACTGCCGGCACTTTTGGATGAAGTCTCTCTCAGGAAGTTTCTTGGAAGCCCCAGTGCTATACCCGATCCCCCAGTAACAAGCTTGGCATTCTTTAGAGCTTCGCCCCAGGCCAACAAATCTTCATCCGAAATCGCATCGCCAATTACAAATCGTTCGTCGGTCTTCTGCAAAGCAGCAGCAATCGCCTCTGATCCTTGCTCCACGGCGTCAATCGACACCAACCCGACCGCTTCTTGGGTCTGATGCTGCAACCATCGCCTGATGTTAGCATCCGTCATCGGAGTAAGAGGGTGATTTTCCATCCCAGACTCGTGCAACAGCTTACCGAGCACAAATAGGTGACCGTGATAGACGGTGCGTCCGGTTGCCGGAAAGGCCGGGCAGAAAACCACCTTTTGCGCGTCCAGCTCGTCGGCAAGCGCTTTCGCAACTGGGCCGATATTTCCTTCCGTCGTGGAATCGAAGGTCGAACAATACTTGAAGATGAACTGCTGGCATCCTTGATCCGCGAGCCACCGCAAAGCACTCAGACTGTCTGCAATGGCTTCTTCAACCAGTGCAGTGCGGCTTTTGAGTGAGATCACACCCGCTTCGATCTCTTCGTCGACCGGGATATTAGGAACACCCGGAAACTGCGCGGTTCGTATCCCACCTTCTGGCTCCATGCCCTTCGCCAAGGTGTTCGCAATATCACTCGCACCAGTAAAATCATCCGCTATGACACCAATTTTCATAGTTCGATGTCCCTCGTCGGCCCTGGGTCTAGCCTATAGATATGCGGCGCTGCACCGACTGGAAAAACCTCACGCACAAGTGGATCATGGCCGGGCACGATAAGTCGAGGATGCGAGGCCAACCTCTCGAGTGTCTCGAAACCATCCATCATGTCCTGTAGGTCGACGACAATGGGAAAGGCTTTGCGCGCCATGAAATTCTCATAGTAATGCGAGGCATCAGAGGCGAGCACCATCCACCCGGCTTCCGTCCTTACGCGAACGCATTGCAACCCTCGCGAATGCCCACCAATGCAGTGCACCGTGACCCCATCTATAATCTCGGCTTCTCCATCGTAGAACACGACCTTCCCTGAATAGAGACGGTTTACGACCTCGCAAATATGGCCCGCCGTGAAAGGTGCGCGCAGATGGTCGTGGCACATGCAGGGGCCTGTGGCGAAGGCCATCTCCGCCGATTGCATATGCAACTTCGCGTTCGGGAACATATGCAGCCCCCCCGCGTGATCATAATGAAGATGGGTCACGATAACCTCGGTTACCGCTTCCGGTGAAATGCCTAGGGGCCGCAGAGCCTCGCGAGGATCCATCGCAATGGGACGACCACGGGCGGCGGCCTCATCGGAGTCGTAGCCAGTATCGACCAGAATGACTTTGTTACCGCGTTGGAGCACCCAAACGAAGTAATCCATCGCGTGAGGCGCGCTGTGATTATCATCGATGATGAAACTATCAGCTCGCGTCCGGGCATTGCGATCCGCGTATTTCACGGCGTGGATTTCCCAATCGTTCATCGGATGACCTCGGAGTACTGGTGAACTACCTTGGTGGCGATCATATCAGCCACTGCCGTATCGAAGGCCTGAAAATGCGCGCTTCTTAGGTGGGCGGAGAACGCCGCGCTATCATCATAAACCTCATAGAGAAAAACTGTCTCAGGATCATCGCCGAGGCAAACGTCAAACTGCTGGCATCCGGGTTCTTCACGCAAAGAGGTCGAAGCGTTTTCGACCATCAGCGGCAAAAAGGTGTCTCTCGTACAGGGCTTGAGAGTGAAGGTGACAGTAACCACAAACATCAGACGGGAAGTCCTTTCAGACGTGAGAAAGCGCGCTTCGCGACAGGCAGTTGGCTGAGGATCAGACCAATGTTGAGCACCAGCAGAATGGCCGCACCGGGCCGCGAAAAGAAGACCGAAAGATCCCCATCCGACAAGAACAGCGACCGGCGAAAGGTTTCGTCAAACAGGCTGCCCAGAATAACCCCGATCACCAACGGCGCGATTGGGTATTTCATCAAGTTCATGAAATAGGCAACGGCGCCTACTCCAAGCATCAGGTAAAGATCATTGATGCCACCCCCAACACTGAAAGACCCAATTGTTGTTAGAACCATAACAACAGGCAGGAAAATGGTCTGCGGTATGGCGAGTATTTTGATAAAAACCCGAGCAGTGAACAGGCCCATCAAGAACATTGTCAGGGATGCCAGCACTAGGATTGCAACCACGCGCAGAATGATCTCGGGATCAATCGTCGGGCCCGGGATCACGTTGTTGATCTTGAAAGCCCCCATCAAAGCCGCGGCGGGTGGTGAACCGGGAATGCCCAAAACCAAAAGCGGGATTAGCGCGCCCCCAATGCAGGCGTTGTTTGCGGTCTCTGAGCACAGCAGACCTTCCAAAGAGCCTTTTCCAAACTTATCGCCCTCGGCAGATACGGTCTTGCCGACACCGTAACTGACCCAACCGGCGACATCTTCGCCCACGCCGGGAAGCGCTCCTACCCCGGTCCCGATCACTCCTGACCGGCCAATGGTCGGCAAGTAACGTCGAATAGAGCGAATGTTTGGAAGAATACGGCCTTTCAGAGCCAGAACTTTCCCGGCCTCAATGTGCCTTAAACCGTCGATGATTTGGGGAATGGCAAAGGCCCCCATCAAAACCGGCACGACCTGAAACCCGCTCATCAAGTAAGACCAGCCGAAGGTATAGCGCGGCTCAGACAACAAAGGGTCGAGTCCCACCATGGACATCGCAAGCCCGATCAAACCAGCGATCCATCCCTTAATCACCAGGTCTTCGCTCATCAAAGTGCCAGAAAGCAGAATCCCGAACAGGGCCAGCAGTGCTTTCTCCGGGCTTGCGATGTTTTTTGAAACCAAAAGCAACGCCCAGACAAAGATCAAAAGCGTGATGGTCCCGATAACCGTGCCAATGAAACTGGCCGTTGTGGTCAGCCCTAGTGCTTCGCCCCCTCGACCCGCTTTGGCCAGAGGGTATCCATCCATGGCCGTCGCCGCGCTGGCTGCTGTGCCCGGAATGTTCAGCAGAATAGACGGGTAAGAGCCGCCGTAAATCGCGCCGACATAGGCCCCGAGCAAAGCGATGAGCGAATAGTCCAATGGGATCTTGTTGCCGAAGAAACCCGTCAGGATCGTCACTGCCAGCGTTGCGGTCAGGCCGGGCAATGCGCCGAACGTGATGCCCAAGAACACGGATGCGATCAAATACAGATAGGTCAGCGGGTCTACTGCCAGGCCCACGAATGCGGTCCCAAATCCAGCCAGTTGCGAAAGGATAAAGTCCATCCGGTCAGTCTTTCCATAACGGACGCAGCGTCACGTAGTAGTGGTATTCGATTTGCTTGAAGATCAGCCCGCCGCGCGCGGGCACGTTCTGTCGGAATACAAAGGCCATCGCGCAAACGAGGATGAGCGGGGCCAATATCGCGACGCAGGGAACGACCCGCAAAACGCGTTCGGAAGCCGCTTTGGTCAACACCAAAAGTGATAGCGAGACCCATAGGGCCAGTGTAAACCAATCATCACCGTGTGAATTCCAGTCCGCCTGCGCGGGAAATACGGCGAACGCAAAAAGCCCGGCAGAGACAACTGCGATACAGGCCACCAAAGCACGCCGCGCGTAACCGCCGTAGTAGCCGTAGATCAAAGCTGTAATCAGTAACCCCGAGCACAAAATGAAGTCCACTCTGGGAACCAGTCCGACGACATAAGCAAGAAGGATCAGGCCTATTGTTGAAGCTCGATAGGCTTCCGACTTATCCCATCCGATGCCCAAAGCACTGAGCGCGTTTTGGGCCCCACCTGAGCGGATTGAAATAGCCAGCAAAACGAAGGACAAGCTAAGCAATCCACCGAAGATGAACAGCGGTACAATTGCAGCCGAGTTGTACCAATCCGATCCACTTACACCTGCGCGGTTTTCGCCCCAAAGTGGAATGTCCGATGTCTTCCAAAGAAAAAAGACGGACACTGTTATAAGAACAATTGCTGCCCAAAAGTCGCGCGACCGCATGACCAGTGTTTCGTCAGGTTTGTCCATTGCCTGCCTCCTGAGGGAAAGGGCGCGATCAAGCGCGCCCCTTCAAAATTGATCGGATTAGGGCTGCTCGATACCCAGCGAGGCCGGATCCACTGTGGCAGCGCCAAGGTCCTGCAAGGTGTAGGCAAAAGTAGCCTCGAGGTTCGCAAACAGTTCTTGAGCTTCTTCACCGTGTTGACCACCGACATCATAGTTGTTTGCAGAGGCCCATTCGGCGACGGTGTCGGAGGCAATAGCTTGCTCGAAGGCATCACCAAGCGCGGCCTTTACATCGTCCCCGGCTGAACTGTGAACTGCAAACCCGATGGCCTGTTTGAGCGGCAAATACTGATCAAGACCGTCATAGATGCCAAAGGCAGAAGGCACTGTTGCCCCTGCAATCTGCGCATCTTCGGGCGTCAACATCGCGAGCGGTTTAAGTTGACCGCCTTCAATCAATGGAGCCTGTTCAGCCAGTGACGTCACAACCAACGCAACTTCACCCGCTATCGCTGCTTCCTGCCCGGGCGCTGAGCCTTTGTATGGAACAAATTTGAACTCAGTCCCTGACCCTTTTTCGATGGCCAGAAGATTCAAGTGGTGGATCGAACCTGCGCCGGAAGCCGCCGCGGGAATAGTGCCAGGAGCAGCTTTCGCAGCGTCGACCAGTTCTTCCAGAGTATTGTACGGGCTGTCCACCGGAACCGAGATCAGATCAGGTGATCCGCCAACAATGAACGGATACCAAAAATCAAATTTCTTATCCCAACCACCCTGCACAGCAGCGGTGACGTTAGACTCTGACAAACCAACCAATGTATAGCCATCGTCTGGTTGGTTCATCACATAAACCATACCGTTGGAGCCTGCGACACCACCTGTTTGATTGATCACATTGATCGAGACCGGAAGATGTTTTTCCATCTCGGCCATGATCATTCGGTTGATCGTGTCCGTGCCACCACCGGCCCCCCAGACCACAGCTGTGGTGATATCACGATAGGGATAATCCTGCGCAGCAGCTGCCCCTGTAATCCCGGTCGCCATCACGGCTGCGGCCGCCAACCGCCCTAGCTTTAGTTTCATTTCCAAGCCCTCCCAAACAACTTTGCGTTTATTATTGCATTTATTTGCGTATACATTAAAGAATGCGTTGTCAACGGACTGTAGTGAGAGCTGCAATCGCGCTATGGATGCGAAACGGGAAGGAAGCGGGCTAAGATGAAGAAAAGTTATGATGTGGCAGTGTTCCAAGGGGACGGAATCGGCCCGGAAATCATGGCCCCTACGCTTGAAATTCTGCGCCAGCTTTCGCGCGGCAGTCCTTCCTACGAACTGGTGTTTACCGATGCTCCGGCAGGCGCAGGCCACTACGCCAAAACTGGAGAATCGTTTCCGGCCGGGTCACTCGAAACTGCACGCCACGCCGACGCGATTCTGCTATCTGCAATGGGTTTGCCGGATGTTCGCTACCCTGACGGAACCGAGATTTCACCGCAGATTGATTTGCGAAAGAAACTGGGACTTTTCGCTGGTGTGCGTCCTGTAAAAGTAAGCAGCGGACAAATGACCCCCTTGGCGCTGCCTCCCGAAAAAGAGATCGACTTTGTCTTGATACGCGAAAGCACAGAAGGGCTGTTCTTCACTCAAGGCGCTGGCGAAGTTACCGATGACGAAGCACGTGAAACTCTGCTGATCACTCGTGAGGTGTCCGAAAAACTGTTCCGGTTCGCGTTTGAGCTCGCCCAGAACCGCAAAAGAACCGGGCGCGGTCCGGGTCGAGTTACATGTGTCGACAAAGCCAATGTATTCCGCGCCTTTGCGTTCTTCAGATCGATGTTTGATGCAGAAGCCGCACACCATCCCGAATTACAGGCAGACCATGCTTATGTTGATGCTACCGCTCTGTGGATGGTTCAAAAGCCTTGGGAATTTGACGTTTTGGTCACTGAGAACATGTTCGGAGATATCCTCTCAGACCTTGGTGCGGGTCTCATGGGTGGTCTAGGACTGGCGCCATCAGCGGATATCGGGTTGAACCACGCTGTATTCCAACCCTGCCATGGTTCCGCTCCGGACATTGCAGGACAGGGTATTGCCAACCCGTTTGCGATGATTCTGTCCGCAGCAATGATGCTTGAATGGTTGGGGTTCACCCATGATCACCCAGAACTGTCCAGCGACGGTGAACGATTGCGCGAAGCGGTGGAAAAGGTGACTGCGAACGGTCGGAACCTGACGCGGGACTTGGGTGGCACCGCCGGAACGCAGGATGCAGCCTCATCGGTATTGGAAGCATTGCGGGCATGAATACTCAACAAGCCATCAGGGTCGCGTGTGTGGGCGCAGGGTATTTCAGCAGGTTCCACTACGAAAGCTGGTCCCGAATGCCCGGAGCGGTTCCGATTGCATCCTGCAACCGTGATATCAACAAGGCGGAAGAAACAGGACTGGCCGCTTACGATGATCTGTCAAAAATGTTGGAGGCGGAAAAACCAGATCTCGTGGACATCATCCTTCCACCTGTGGCGCAGGCCGACGCCATCCGAACGGCACTGCGCTCTGGTATCAAATGGCTGATTTGCCAAAAGCCATTTTGCAAGTCTTTGGATGAAGCTGAGAAGATCGTCTCCGAGGCTGAAGCAGTTGGGGCAACTATTGTTGTACACGAGAACTTTCGCTTCCAGCCTTGGTATCGCGCAATCAAAGAGGCAATGACCGAGGGTCAAATTGGTACACCTCTCCAAGCTACTTTCCGGCTTCGACCCGGCGACGGACAGGGACCACGCGCCTACTTAGACCGGCAGCCGTACTTTCAGGACATGCAACGTTTCCTTGTTCACGAAACAGCGGTTCACTGGGTAGACACATTCCGATTTTTGTTCGATACGCCCAGCGCAGTTTATGCGGACTTGCGCCAAGTTAACCCAGTTATCGCAGGCGAGGACGCAGGTTACATCCTGTTTGACCACGCCAACGGTTTAAGAGCTCTGTTCGATGGCAACAGATGCCTTGACCACAGCGCCGAAAACCTGCGTCAGACCATGGGCGAAGCGCTCATCGAAGGAACGGAAGGATCACTGGTTCTTAACGGCGACGGTTCAGTCGAGCTCCGCGCTTTTGGAAAACAGGAGCGACAGCAGATTTTACCTCCGAGCGATCATGATGGGTTTGGAGGAGACTGCGTACACGCCTTGCAAAGTCACGTCGTTTCAGGCCTTGTAAAGGGCACGCCGCTGGAAAACACAGCTCGAGACTATTTGGACGTGATCCGCATCGAAGAGAACATCTATCTCTCGGCTGCGGAGGGACGAAAGATCAACCTGGAGACCCCGTGAAAGATCAGGACGCAAAAACTCTTTCCAATACGCAACGCGCTGTTAGGGATTTGCGAAAGATGATCCTGTCCGGCGAACTTGCAGCCGGAACTGACCATCTGGAATCGGAACTCGCCGAGACCCTTGGCATGTCCCGCACCCCGATACGGGAAGCTGCACTGATGTTGGAAAGTAAGGGGTTGCTAGAAATGCGGCCCCGAAAGGGCGTGCGGATACTGCCTGTTTCATCAGACGATATGCGTGAAATTTACGACATACTAACGGAACTTGAGAGTCTCGCAGCACAGCGCGCAGCCGAAGCGGGTTATTCAGAAGATGAACTGGCGGTACTTGCTGGCTCAATTGCAAAGATGGACCAAGCCATCGAAGTCGAAGACCTAGAAGCCTGGGCCGAGGCCGACGAGTTGTTTCACCAGGAGCTCGTTCGGTTGGGCGGCAACAAACGTGTCGAAGCGATTGTCGCCATGATGAGCGACCAGGTACGTCGCGCGCGCGCAACGACGTTGTTCATCAGGCCCCTGCCCGTCAAATCCAATGAAGATCACCGGGTTGTTTTCCAAGCGATTAGTGAAAGTCGACCGGATGTCGCCCGTGAACGTCATCGAGAACACAGGCTGCAAGCACAGGCTATGCTTTGCGGGATACTCGAAAAGCATCGGCTCACCAGCCTCTGATCTTCTCGTGTCCGGTCGTTAATCAACTAAAATAACTGCCTATTTTCGGCATAAAAGGCGCTACGAATACTTGTCTACAACGGCAGTCCGCCGTTGCGTTCGGCTGTTCTGATTTACTTTTTTCAAGTCACTCAACCAATCACTGCATCGATTGGGGTTGATATAGTACGGATTCGTATTAAACTAGTTCGATATCGTACTATTGGAGAGTCAAGATGCCAAACCGAAGACGTTTTCTCAAGATTCTAGGCGGAGGCACAATACTGGCGGCAAGCGGTGCGGTTGCGTTCCTCGCTACACGCACGCCGCATGCCGCGCTGGCTCCGTGGACGCCAAAACCGTATGACGACCCACGCAAAGCCGCTTTGTCCTACGCAATTCTCGCCCCCAATCCACACAACTTGCAACCTTGGCTGGTCGAGTTGGTTGGACAAGACAAGGTGCGCATCCACCGTGATCCTGATCGCGAGCTTCCTGAAACCGATCCTTACAACCGCCAGCTCTATATTGGCCTCGGCGCATTTGTTGAGACGATGATTCTAGCAGCAGGTGCTCTCGGGTTCGATACCGAGGTCAAGTTACTGCCAGATGGGGATGACGGACCCATCGCAGAAGCAGTGTTTGTGCCAGGCGGGACATCCGATCCACTATCAGATCAAATCCGCAAACGGCATTCCAACAAAGGACCATACACTGAACAGCGGCTGTCCGAGGCGGAAACGTCGGTCCTTGAAAACTATGCCACTCTGATTTCCGATGAGGATCTAGTGGCCCGTGTTCGAGACCTAACGAAACGCGCTTTTGAAATCGAAATGCGTACACCGCAGACCTTGAAAGAGTCCGTCGACCTCATGCGGATCGGGAAAGCAGAAATCAACGCCAACCCGGACGGGATTGAATTACGTGATCCCATGCTGGAAACGCTGCGACTTACCGGCTTGTTGGATAATGAGACCCTTATGAACGTTGACCACCCAGGCACTCAGTCACACATGCGAGGCTACTTCGCCATGCTAGACGCGACGCCGCAATACGCAATCCTTACGACAGCCACAAATACGCGAAGCGATCAACTCGATGCCGGACGTCAATTGATGCGTTTTTATCTGAAGACAACCGAAATGGGCCTGGGCGTTCATCCGGTTAGTCAGGCACTTCAGGAGTACCCTGAGATGGCCGATGAATACGCTCTGGCGCATGAGCTTCTTGCGTCGCCGGGCTACACGGTGCAAATGTTGCTGCGTTTGGGGTATGGACCTGAACCAATTGCCACACCCCGCTGGCCGCTGGAGACACGAATTCTGAATGAAGCCTGAGGATGAGCCCAACGAAGTCTACCGGTTCTTCACCGAGGTCGGGATCATCAATCAGTTGATCTCGACCAAGCTTGAAGCGTTCTTACCTGGCAGAATGACCGCAACCCAATTTGGCATATTGGGCCACCTGGTCCGGCGCCCCGAGGGAGAGACACCACTGCAACTTTCGAAAGCGTTTCAAGTGCCCAAAACTTCGATGACGCACATGCTCTCCAGTCTTGAAAATCATGCCCTGATTACCCTTGAAGCCAACCCCAATGATAAGCGTTCGAAAATTGCTCGGTCTACACCGGAAGGCGTAGAGTTATTGAAAGCTTGTATGGAGCATATGTCAGAAGCTCTTGGTCCAGTTTTGTTCGAACTGGGGCCTGAACCGTTTCACAGTTCTTTACCTAATCTGACCCTCATTCGCGAAACATTGGACCGTGAGCGGGACTAGGCGCAACCTGCGTCAGCTTAAGCAAGCAGTAAAATTCTCAAAACATCATAAAGTCTCCGCCCGTGGGAAGCAGCAGTGATCCTTCCGGCAAGGTGGGCGTGTAGTCAAATGTCACAATCTTAGAACGTGGAAATTGATAATGAACGATGTGCTTCAACGCATGGTGTATGCAATTCCCGTTTGCCAATGCCACAACCACCAGAAGCACAAACCATATTAAGGCGCACGTTCAGAGAGAAAGAACAGCTCAATTGGCTGAGCAAGGCCACGTATTTCGTGATCTCCACAGCTGACGAACATGTTTGGTGAAGCACTTGCAACAGCTGACGTCGCCAAAACTCTCCGACCGATTGATTTTGTTAAGCCTTCAATTCGGCTTGCGACGTTTACCGCGCCGCCCAGAACTGTAAAGTCAAGCCTGCCGGGGCTGCCGATATTACCGTAACTGACCTGCCCAACGTTAATTCCAACACCAATGTCCAAAGGCGGTTTTTGAATACCGTCTCGTCGTGAATTGAGAGAAGTCAAACCACTCAATTTGCTCTGGGCTGCGAACGCTGCCATGCGGCATCGGTCGGCGTGGTCATTTTGAGTTTCAATAGTAAAGACTGATAGGATGCCGTCGCCCATGAACTTGAGAACGTCTCCACCGTTGTCTTCTACGGCTTTGACCACCAGATCAAAATAGTCAGTAAGCGTGTCAAAGATTTCTTCTTCCGGAGAGGTCTCGGAAAGTGCCGTAAAGCCTCGCAGATCAGAAAACATAACCACGGCATCCAGAGTTGTTCGCTCACCGCGCTTTATTTTGCCGCTCCAGACTGCCTCGGAAGGTCCATCTCCTAAATAAGTTCGAAGTAAACCTTTAGACGATTTGCGCATCGTAACGGGCTCAAGAGCGGAAGAAAGGCCCGGTAATGCCGCTTCAATCAGTCTTAGATGCTCCAGAGAGAATCCGTCCGGCGACTGCGTAACAAAGGTGCAACCATGCAACGATCCATCACCGTAATAGAGCAAAGTAGCATAGTAGTCAGTGCCGCCCTGCTCTGCAAATTCCAGATAGGATGAATGCTCTGTTTCTAAGTCCAGTTGCCGGAGACTTTTGTGAAGTGGCTTTCTGTTCGCAAGAATATACTCGAATGAACTCCCGACATAACCATCTGTCAACATCGTCTCATGGGTGACGTCGTAGCTGTCGGTGCCTTCAGGCGTCCAAACTACCCCCCAAGCAATAAGCAATGGGTTGGCAAAGCGCTGGCCAATGTTTGTTCGCCACAGCGGAACTCCGGCCTCGATCAAGGAGGAACAGAACTGTGACACCACCTTTACGGGATTGCCGGAGCGACGACCTTCTGTAATCAACCATTCGGTTAGTCGAGCGACTTGTTCCATGGAACCAAGTTAGTCGCTTGCAAAAGACGAGCAAAGACTATTGGAATTGCATAGTCGCTCGTATTTATTGAGCCGCCTAATCTGACTGGTGCAACAGAAGATTGCAGCCCCTCGCTTGGGCGAACTTCAATAGAAACCAATCCTGCTGACATCTACGAGGACTTCGTGATCGCGCCCGAAGGCTACAACTCCAACTGAGGTGATTTCGTCAGCAACGGGAATAGCGCGTAACATAGCACCTGAAGCCTTGAAGTCAGACAGAGGTAAAGAGACTTCGGTCCATTCTTCAGAAGTTGCGAACTGGGCCTGATAGTATTGCCATGGAAGCACCGTGCCACGTGTCCTGAGGTGAACGAAGTATTGTTCGCCGTTGCCCCGGACCAAGAGCCTGACGCCCGAAACACTCGCATCTGGTCGATCAGGCAAATTGCGTCGAAACTGGATGAAGCCACCGTTGTTTTCTGTACTCACGGTTCCGGTCAGCCGGGCGAATGCAACTTCACCTTCCGAACGAAACTGCACCTGCCCTGAAGAGACCCCTCCCATAACAGTGTCGGCAACGTAGTCCCAACGCGTCTTTGGAGCCTCGGAGAAGTCCTCAGCGAGATTTCCATCAGCCTGTGCCATTGTAGATCCGATGATAATTAGACCTGAAACAAGCCCAACGAAGTTGCCACGCATATTGTTCTTCCTCAGTTCAATATCGCAATGGAAAGGTTAAGCGCCGTGGCAAATGCGACCCATGCTAAATACGGCAGGAAGGCCAGTCCAGAGGCTCGATCAGTGTGCCTGACTTCAGCGATGAACACGACGATGACAGCCAGCAACGCGACAATGACCACAAGGGCCAACCACTGCATTTGCAGTACGAAAAAGGTTGGGGACCATAAAAAGTTCAGACCCATCTGCGCCCACCACAACTTCATGGTGGTGGAGCTTCGGTCTGCTTCGAACTGGCGCCAACCCGCCATGGCGATCAACACATAAAGCACTGTCCAAACCGGACCAAAAATCCAATTTGGTGGGTTGAAAGCGGGTTTAGAAAGCTGCGCATACCAATCGCCAGGTGCAGTCAGTGTCCCGATCAGGATGCCGCCTCCCAACATCAGCGCAAGAAATGCTATACGGATCAACAAATTCGACATTGCGGGACTGCTTTTAGCAATCCTTGGTCGTCACGTTGACAAGCGCTTCGGAAGAGAAGGTTGCAGTACTGGTCTTATCCGCATCGGAATAAGACACCGTGGCGCCTTCGATCTCCGACCCTGTTACGGTGATTTCGCGTTGCCCGATGGTGTCATCTACATCGATGGTAAAGGCTAGTTTGTCCCCAGCTGCAAGGGAGGCGATCTTAAGTTCAATTGTTTTTTGCCCGTCCACAACTGAAGGAAGTTGACGCAATGCATCAGCGCCCTCAACGAATTCGAGAGGTTGGAATACCTCTACACCTGCGCCTTTTTCGGTAACGTCGAAAATCAGACGTCCGGCAGATTGCGACAAGTCGATTTTGAGGGTCGAGGCATCTACTTCGCACGCTCCGACATTTGTCAAAACAAAACGGTCCTTGGGTGCGCCTTCTATGAAACGAATTTGTACACCAGCTTGAAGCGAAGTAGCTGCAAACAATCCAAGTGTCGCGGTAAGAATACTCTTCGAAAGCATAATTATCTCCTTTCTAAAAGGTTCTTGATAGATACGCTTCGGCGGGTTTCTTGGATCAGACTTACGTCGTTTGACTATCGTGGTTCAGCCGACAGGAGTCTTCAAAGTTACATGCACCGTGGTCAGAACGGTTAAGTTAAAACATGCCATTGTCATTCGCGCTTTTTGCTGGAATTTCCTGAAGAACATCCCAGTGCTCGACAACCTTACCTTCAACATCCAGGCGAAAAATATCGATCCCTGCGTACTCAAGACCATCGGGCCAGATTTGGTGGCAATGCAGAACAACGTGGTCGTCTTCAGCAAAGGCGCGTTTGATGTCCACTCGCTTTCCGGGGTATTCGGCAGCCATGCACTCGAAATACTCGACAAAGGCTTGCTTGCCGTCGCCAACATGTGGGTTGTGCTGCGTATAGGTTTCACCAACAAAGGTCGCTATGGCCTCGGCAGGTCGACACTCGTTGAACATCATTTCGTAGAAAGCGATGACGTTTTTCTTGTTTGTTTCGAGGTCCGGCATGCTGATCTCCGAATCGACGTTTGTACCGCCCAAAAATGTTGGTCCGAGTAATTCTTGGAAGCAACCCGGCAAGGATCTCGACCACTAATCGGCAAGAGCTTGATTTTGCGTTCCAACTATTTCGAGGGCTAGCCACTTACTCGGTTTCTTCGAAGTCTATATGAATATGATTTCCATCAGGATCGGCCACATGGATTTGGACCATTCGAGCCCCTGGGACGTCAGTTTTGCGGTACTGGATTTGACCCGAGATCAGTTTTTCTTCGAATGCGCTCAGCCCCGTGGCTGAGAGCGCAAAATGCTCGAGCTTGAGCTTCACTTCGGAGCCGACATTTGGCGTGCCTTCGCGACCCACAAGGTGAACCACGGCGTGATTACCCGCATACAACCAAGCCCCGGAAAACGGAAAATCAGGGCGGGCCCCAGGTCTCAAACCCAGGACCTCTTCATACCAAGTAACCATCTCAGGCAATTTTGTCGTCACGATATTTACGTGATCTAGACGTTCAATTCTCATCTAAAAACCCTCAAGCACGAGCTTTCCTTTGGCCTTGCCACTTTCGAGGATAGCATGCGCTTTCATTAAGTTTGCAGCATTGATTGTACCAAGTGTATCGGTTGCTGTGGATCTGATCTTTCCATCGTCTATCAACCCGGCAACTTGATTCAGAATTTCGCTTTGACGGTTTATATCTTCAGTCCCAAAAAGCGAGCGGGTGTACATGAACTCCCAATGCAATGAGATCGATTTGGGTTTGAATGGCGCGATGTCAAAGGTCTCAGGATCATCGATCAACCCAAAGCGACCTTGAGGTGTCATCACCTCTCCGGCTTGAGCCGCATAAACCTGGGAATGGTTCGTTGAAAAGATGAAATCCACGCTTTCGATACCGAGAGCCCCGCGTTGTGTGCCAAAAGGTTCCGCATGGTTGATGACATGGTGTGCGCCAAGCTCTCGAACCCAGTCTTGTGTCTCGGGTCGGGCCGCAGTGGCAATCACCGTCAAGTCAGTGAGAGCCCGCGCCAATTGAATGGTAATTGACCCGACACCGCCTGCGCCACCAATAACCAGTAACGTATTGGTCCCGCCGGAAACGGCATCTTGGACTCGCAAGCGGTCGAACAACATCTCAAAGGCAGTAAGCGTCGTTAGCGGCATCGCCGCAGCTGCTTTTGCAGGTATGGATTTTGGCGCGGCTCCGACAATACGTTCATCAACCAGATGAAACTCAGCATTGGTTCCCGGTCTGTTTACCGCCCCGGCATACCAAACTGTATGTCCCGGACTAAAAGTCTCAACCGCTTCGCCAACTGCTTCGACGATCCCTACTGCGTCCCACCCCAGAATATCTGGTGCTGCACCTGCAGGCGCTCGTTTTTGACGAATTTTCGTATCGACTGGGTTCACTGACACGGCCTGCACCTTGACCAACAAGTCGTGCCCCTTCGGCGTCGGTCTGTCGGTATCGAAGTCGATTAAGGCATCCGCCCGCTCAATCGACCCTGTCTCACGGTATCCCACGGCTTTCATAACGTGCTCCTTTGTCCGGTTCTGTATCAACTGATGATTGTCATCTCATTCAACGTGAACTCTGTAACGGCGCCCTCTGTTGCTTCCAGGTACGCCGCAAGGTGCGGAGCACCCATGTGGGTTTGCCAAAGCTCTCTGCTTTCCCAGTTTTCGTAGAACACGAAATGAGCCGGGTTGTCGTTGTCCTGGTGCAGGTCATAGTTAATGCAACCCTCTTCGGCACAGGTTATATCGATGAGCTTGATCAGCTCACCCTTTACGAGGTCGATCTTGTCGGGGTTGGCTTTGATGTTGGCGACGATTGTCAACTTGGCCATTAGAATAGGTCCCTTGTGTATTTGCGCGACGCGTTAGATTTACGCCGCAGTACTTTCGGGATAAACGGGGTATAATCGAACATATAATCCGGAAATTCCGTTTAATGCTTTTGGACAATCTTCGCTTGTTTCTGACCATAGCTGAGAAAGGCAGTCTTGTGGCCGCGGCGCGCGAGACAGGGATGTCGAGCACGACAGTGTCTGAGCGGCTCGCGGCTCTGGAGGCACATTACGGAGTGGTTTTGTTCAACCGCACCACCCGTTCCATTAGCCTTACCGAAGAAGGCCGGACACTAGCTGACGGAGCAAGAAGCATACTCAGTGAGGTTGCGGACCTGGATACACTTGTTCGGCGCGGCGCCGAAACTCTGTCTGGCCCAATTCGCATAAGCGCGCCCATTGACTTGGGACGTAGCTTTGTTTCCGAGGTTATTGCCGAATTCACCGAAGAGAACCCTGCTGTCTCAATCGAACTGTCCCTCTCGGACGGCTATGTCGACCTTGTGGGCCAGGGTTTCGACCTCGCCGTTCGCTTCGGCAACATCACAGACAGCTCGCTCAGGTTGCGAAATCTAGGAAGCTACCAACGTTTCGTATGTGCGTCCCCAAGTTACCTGGCCTTATTCGGAACGCCTGAAAAACCAGAAGATCTATTAAACCACAACTGCTTGGTTATGAGGTTTGGCGACATGATCGACAACGTTTGGGAGTTTGGATCAGGACCAAATGCCCAGCGCGTATCGGTAAAGGGAAATCGAATAGTCAATGATGGTTCACTGATCCGCGATTGGGCGATTGCAGGCCATGGGGTCGTATTGAAGTCCGAGCTGGATGTCGGCGAAGATGTTCGATCTGGCAGACTTGTCTCTGTCTTGCGCGACTTCCTCCCACCGCCGAAACCTTTGCAAATGATGTTTCCGCCTAGCCGAGCCCAACCACGTCGCATAACGGCCTTAGCTGAGCATTTGCGTCGCAAATTTGGTGTGAGTTGAGGCCGCAGGGGAAGACACTAAATCGCTTCTGCGATTGGCTGCGCTGTTCACGCCTGTCCTAGCTATTAGTGAATCAATTGAATCGAAGAGGAATATCTAAGCCGTAGTTCAGGAGAACCTTCAGTAACCGCCCTTTAGGCCGGAAACTGCTGCAAAGTCGAATATCTTTTAGAGGCGAACATTCCGGCGGGTTGCACCAACTGATAGCCGCTGAGACTGCTCAATGAATTTCAGAGTCACGTGTACCAAGTCTGTGCCAGCATCTTCTTGGATGAAATGCCCGGCTTTTGGTAGCACGGTATAGTTTCGACCGGCGGCTCCTGGGATCGACTTTTGGAACACTTTGTCTACTCCTGCCATGACCATGTCATCTTCTCCAAAAACGGTCAGAAACGGAGTGTTGAGGGTCTTGAGGGTTTTCCATGCGGCTCGGTTGGCTTCTGAAGCAGGGTTGTCGGGTTTGTCGGGCACCAACATTGGAAACTGTCGAGCGCCTGCCAGATAGCGCGCATCCGGGAACGGTGCGTTGTAAGCTGAGACCTCTTCGTCGGAAATCTTGGATGTTGTGCCACCGAATACAAGGCGTCCCGAATTAAATTCAGAAACGGATTGCGAGTATTCCCGCCATGAAAGAAATGCCTCGCCCAAGGGCGTGTCACCGGTGGGCAAGGCCGTGTTTGCAACAACTACCCGAGAGAACCGCTCGGGCATACTCGCAACCAGCCGCAAGCCGATGAGTCCTCCCCAGTCCTAGCAAATCAATGTGATGCCCGTTAGGTCAACTGTCCGCAACCACTCGGACATCCAGTCTACATGGCGTTGGTAGGTGAAGTCGGATCGCTCACTTGGCTTGTCCGACCGTCCAAACCCAATCAAATCAGGAGCCAGAACTCGATGGCCCGCATCTTTGAACAACGAAATCATGCGCCGATACAGGAAGCACCAGGTTGGTTCTCCATGCATCAACAATACTGTCTGTGCCTGTGCCGGTCCCTCGTCCAAATAGTGCATTCGGAGACGACCGCCTTCGGTATCTTCCACATCAAGATAGTTCGGGCCGAATGCGAAATCTGGCAACCCGTCAAACCGATGATCAGGTGTTCGAAGGAACTTCATTGTGAACTCTCCAATATGCCGACGGTATTGGCCAAGCAACAGTGATCGATGAAACAAAAACGGTCCAGTACCAGCGTATGTCGACGTCAGGTTTGCATTTGTTCGCCGCCCTTCTTCTCTTGCTCGCAGCGAAGGTCCATTTGCATAGATCTCGGATCTGCTGCTCCAACAAAAGGATTGGTCTCAAAGACCTCATCTTGCCAGTTCTTCTCAGCTGAAGCAGAGTTCATCTATGCGGATCGCCAAGAAGCGCATCAGAAGAAGAGCGCAAGTCCGGTCATTGAGACAACCAAGAAAAGTAGAGTCATGATTCCACCCGAGCGAACGAAATCGACCACCCGGTAGCCTGCCGGGCCCATGATCAACGCGTTCACCTGGTGTGTTGGGATCAAAAATGAGTTGGACGTTGAAATTGCCACGGTGAGAGCAAAAACAGCCGGATTGCCACCCGCGGATACGGCAATAGAAACTGCTAGCGGCACCAGGAGGACAGTTGCGCCTACATTGGACATGACCAGCGTGAACGCAGTCGCCAGAACGGCGATTCCTGCTTGCAACGACCAGATCGGCCAACCCTTCAGGAGGGCCAACACATGTGCTGCAATCCAATCCGCAGTGCCGGTGTTCTGAACTGCCTGGCCCAACGGGATCAGCGAAGCGAGTAGAAAAACCGTGCTCCAACTGATCGACTCGTAGGCTTCATCAATCGATAACACCCGGCTCAAAACCATGCCAACAGCGCCAATTAATAGGCACAACGACAAACGCAGATCAGAGAACAGAATTAAGCTCAACGCTATTAGGAAGAAGGCGAGCGCCCAACCGACCTTGTGTGGCCGTAACTCTTCCTGGGGAAAGTCCGAAGTTACGACGACAAAATCCCTGTCCGACATCAGTCGTGTCAGACGGTCCCACTGCACGTGCACCACACACGTATCACCGGCCTGCAAAGGGACTTGCCCGATATGCGTTGCAGCATGATCTTCAGTTTCCACATGGCTCAGTGTTTCTTCGCCTCGCTGAATGGCCAACAAAGATAGCCCATGTGTCTGACGGAGACGCAAATCAATCGGAGTCTGGCCGATCACTGAAGAACCGGGGGGAATAACAACCTCTGCCACCCCCGATTGAGTCGCGGCGAAATCATCCGCAAAGACATCTAGTTGGGGTAGTATCTCTAATCCGTAAGGCTCAGCAAACTGATGCTCAACCACCCGACGCAGGCCAAGCACTGCGAGCCGCGCAGGGGCTTCGATCTTGGTATCCGCCATCGGCGCGATGACCTTGTGGCCGCGATAGGATGTGCCGAGAATGTAAATGTTATGGGCGACCATGACATCCGCGAGCGTTTGTCCTATCAAGATCGAGCCTTCAGGAACACGAATCTCGAACATATCAGCCCTAAGCCCATAGGTGTTTTCGACATAAGTCTGCATGGACCTAGCTGAGCTTGCGTCTTCTCCACGCTCCCGCTGCGTTGGGAGGACCCAACGACCAAAGAGCACAAAATAAAGCACCCCTGTCAGCACCAGCATCACACCGATAGGCGTGACTGAAAACAACCCAAATGTCTCCATTTGTTGATTAGCCGGAAGGGATGAATTTGCCGAAACAATCAGGTCATTCAACAGGATGAGGGGCGACGACCCGACCAAGGTGATCGTACCACCCAGAATCGCGCAAAACCCCATGGGCATAAGCAACCTACTCATCGGGATTTCCGTACGTGCTGAGATGCGGCTCACAACAGGCAGAAAAAGCGCAGCAGCTCCCACGTTCTGCATGAAAGAACTGATGACACCAACCGTTGTTGATATTATGGGAATTATCCGGGCCTCTGTCGTACCACCATTTTTGAGGATCAAGGCAGCGACCTTTGACATAAGTCCAGTCTTATCAAGCCCAGCCCCAATTACCATAACTGCGATGATGGACATCACGGCGTTCGAGGAAAAACCTTCAAAGAGCTTGGATACATCGGCTAGATTACCTAGCCCCGGTAGATAGCTCAGTGCGCCAAGCAGTACCATTACAAGAATTGCTGCGACATCGATCCGTATAATCTCGGTAACAAAAAGTAAGACCGTAAAAGACAATAGACTCAGTACGGCTATCATTTCGTACGTCAGTGTTGGTAATTCCATATCGTACTCCCAACCTAACGTTACCTGACTACCAGCAAATACGAAGGACCAACTCTGCGCAGCAGATAAGGCCAAAATCCCTCAGGCCGACTTACGCAGCTCGTTTTCTCGGACGAGGTATCTGCTGAAACCTGGATTTCGCCAACTCAAAGAGACGCTGAAGATAAACTCAAAAGCCTCTCTTAATCACTGCAATCGGAGGGAAGCAGTCCATTCGTAGGCTTGTGTTAGATCCCGGCTTAAAGAAAGGATATTGCCGTGCCCGCGAAGTGAGCGCGTCCAAATCGGCGCGCTCACTCTATCTGGTATTGCCTGTCACTACGGAGGCTAGAGCGATGTACTACTCTGCGGCAACCGCTTCCTCTGCTAGTGCCGGGTAATCGGTGTACCCTTTTTCATTGCCACCGTAGAGTGTAGTTGGATCGAGCTCATTCAGAGCGGCGCCTTTCTCCAACCGGTTGACAAGATCAGGGTTGGAAATAAACGGCCGGCCAAAGGCCACCAGATCGACGGCTCCGGTTTCAACCGCTTCAACCGCCATTTCCCGGTCATAAGCGTTGTTGCCCATTTTCGCACCGTCAAACAATTCATAGAGCGCCTTCAGATCACCACCTTCCGGAATATCGCGCGGGCCGCCGGTCTGTCCCTCCACGAGATGGAGATAGGCCAGCCCATAGCCATTCAGCAATTTGACCGCATGGGTAAATGTCGCCTGCGGGTCACTGTCGGAGATGTTGTTGGCGTCCGAGAATGGGCTGAGGCGGACACCAACGCGGTCGGCGCCCCAGACATCGACAACCACATCCATGACCTCTTTCAGGAACCGTGCTCTATTCTCGACAGGACCGCCGTATGCGTCTTCACGCTTGTTGGATTCGTCCCGCAGGAATTGATCAATAAGGTATCCGTTGGCTGCGTGGACCTCGACACCGTCGAAACCGGCCTCTTTGGCGTTTTCCGCGGCCCTCCGGTAGTCCGCAACGATGCCAGCAATTTCTTCGATGGCCAGAGCCCGCGGTTCAGATGTTTCAACAAACTGCTCACCATCAAACGTCTTGGCCTTAGCTCCAATTGCGGATGGTGCAACAGGGGCGCCACCATCCTGCTGCAAGCTGTAATGCGAAATCCGGCCCACATGCCAAAGCTGGATTACGATCTTCCCGTCCTTGGCATGGACGGCCTCAGTCACTTTTTTCCAGCCGTCGATCTGCGCTTCGGAATAGATGCCGGGCGTCCAGGCGTAGCCTTTACCTTGGGGCGAAATTTGCGATGCTTCCGTGATGATCAGACCAGCATCTGCCCGCTGCGCGTAGTACATGGCCTGCAATTCATGGACACTGTCATCCTCGGCTCTTGCCCGGTTGCGGGTCAGTGGCGCCATGACAATGCGGTTTTTCAGCTCGATTGCACCAGCTTTGATGCCGGAGAACAGTTTTTCATCAGCCATTGCTGCTTCCTTATTTGGTAAACTTCGTTCAGATATTATTGGACCAATCAGTCCAATATTATGGTCACTGTCTCTTGATTGAGTTTGTTTTAGGTTTCATTTCCTTATGGTGGCGGGAGGCCTTATGGCGAAATCACCAACCGGGCTTGTTTCAGGGTTTGCGATATCTGCTCAGCGGGAACGCCCGCCTTGCGCAAGGCTAGTGTGCCGATTGCAAGGGACGCAAAGGCGCGTGCCTTGTCGAGTGCCTGTCCCGGATCCGAAGGCTCAAGCGCTCTCGCAATAATCTCGTCAATACTCTCCAAATGCTGCCGCCCGAGAGCCGCCACTTCATCATCATGAGGAGCAAGCTCTGTAAGGCAATTGATCAGCATGCAGCCGTCACGACCGCCTTGCGGGTTCGCCAGAGCTTTCATTATCGCACCAACAGGGTCATCTTCGCCCGAATCTGCAACGTCACGCAGAGATTTCAAACCACGCCTTGAATAGTGCCGGAGGGCTTTGTGAAACAAAGCCTGCTTGTTGACGAACGTTCCATAGAAGCTGGACCGGCTCAAACCCATGGCCTTGGTCAAATCGTCCACGGACGCGGTCTCGTAGCCCTTGTGCCAAAATACGCACAAGGCTTTTTCCAAAGCCTCAGCTTCGTCAAAGGCACGAGGTCTACCTGGACCTGCGGATGATTTGATGTCGCCATTTGGGAGAGTTTTTTTGCTCATGCGCATGATTTGGAATGATTAGTCCAGAAATTCAAGGTGGCGGTAGGAAATTTTTGGAATGGTCAGTCCGTATTGTGACCAGAGAAAGGAATTTAGGTCGGTAGAAATACAAAACCTCCCCATCCCGCTTGGTGTCACGCTAATCTTAGGATCAGGACTGTTTGTCATTTTGCCGGAGTGTCAGACGACGAGGATCGTGATCGTAGAAAAGAGAGCCCGCGCTCGGTACTAGTTTCCAACACTGGACAGAGTGACAGGCGGCTTTGTCCAACGCGTTGATGTTGATCACCAACAAACCAGAGATTGGTTCGGTAGATTCATGGCCAATGCCCTCAGCTTGTGAGGATTAATACTCCAATGAGTAACAAAGCCAAGAATTCAGAACTGGTTTTACGAGCATTAGAACGGCGGGTCATCGTAAGCAAACCAACAATAATTTCAGCGCGTTAGGCAAAAAAACGAGGTTAGCTGAAGTTTAATTTGCCCAATGTGAACTTCTTAACTTTGGTTAGAACGGTTTTTTGGCAGTATCGTTTCATGAGTTGTTAGTGAGTTCAGTGAGTAAGTAGATGTATTTGCATAATTTCGAGGGGCATTGTTGCGCGGTCAATGACATCCGGATGGATGATTTTGCGCGTGAGTATCCATTGCTGGACGATGTAGGCGTGCACGCACAATGGCAGAAGGGCTCCTGGCAGATCACGCGGATAGCCGACATCTGGACACGAACCGGGAAGGTACTTTCTTTACCTTACAAAGGAGCCAACGCCTATCCATCTTTCCAGTTTGCTCAGGATGGAACCCCGCTTCCTTTGATGGAAAAAGTGTTGAAAGCCCTGCCACGTGAAATGACCCCGTGGCAATGCGCGTTCTGGTTAACCTCACCCAAACTGGAACTCGGAGGGGAAAGCCCGGCAAATCGCATTCAGATCGGGGATGATTGCATAGTCGGTATCGCAGGCGATGCTGGTGGTCTGATGGCAGCTTAGTGTTAGCTTTTGGTCACTCATACGTCGTACAGCATCTGGCAAATTCGTGTCTCCCCTGCTTTTTATGCCTCCGGCAAGAATCGCGAGATCAGGGCACTTAATTGTCCATTCTCTTCTGAGAATTCAGAGACAATACCAAGCAGCCCATCCATAAAAACGAATGGCCAAGAGCATACTGAAATACGGGTACTAACTAGGTCTTCGAATATCGATACCCGTTGGAGAAAATCCCACCAACAAGTACAACTGCTCTGCAAATCTGTTATCTGCCGCTACGCGTAGCGGAAACTCAACAAACTCGGTTTCTGCATATTTCTGTCAAACAGACTTCACCGCTCAAATACAGCCATCATCTGCCTGCGCAATCGCGCCAGATCCTCATCCACACTAGCGGTAGGATCGCACGTAAATGTTGGCAAAGCCTCCACACGGATCGTCCCGCTGCGCGGTAAATGTTTGCCGCGTGGAAGTAGACTATCGCTGTCGTGGATGACAATAGGGGTGATCGTGCGGCCGGTTTCTCGGGCGACTAATACAGCACCCGCCTTAAAGTCCCCTAGCGATTCTGTTTTGGCCCGGGTGCCTTCTGGGAATAGCACAATGGAACAACGGGCAGGCATTTCCCTGACAGCCTTTGTCAGCGTATCCATGGCCGTTGAACCGGAATCGCGGTTGATAGGAACGAGACCCGCTCCATCAAAACCAGTACGCAGGAGTTTGCTGTTCCAGAACTCTGATTTCGCCGCGAAAGTGAACCATTTGGTGTCGGGCACCACATGCATGAGACTGAAGCCATCGAGATGGCTACGGTGGTTAACCACGATGATGCTGTTGGTGTCGGCGGCGAGGGCATTCTTTTCCTCAGGACGCATCTCGACGCGGATGCTGAGGAGCCACAGCAGGCGGGAACATGACCGTTTCACCAGGCGCCAATACCAACCCCGAAACCCTCTGCGCCGAACGCAAAGAAGAGGGGCAAAGGCCACGAAGAGGAAATAAAACAGGCCGACAAGAACCAGTATAGCGCGCTTGATAAGGCGTATTGGCAATGGGTCAATGGCGCGAGTAGCGCGGTCTTGACCGTCAGGTGAAAAGGGCATGACGTCCTCTGATAGGGCCTGTGGCTGGTGCGTAAGCCATGAATAAATGCCACCGGAGGTCCTCCGGCAGCGCTTTGACATGCGCCACTTGCGAAGGAAGACAGCCGCCGCACACCTCTCTATCTGTCGAAGTCAGTACCAGATCAATGAGAAAAGACGACGTAGCGGAATGTATCTTGGTGCTTCAGTCTGACTTGAGTAACAACTGACCGGCCTTGGCATAGAATATCGGTAAGAGCCCAAAGTTACATCATCGGTCGAGAGCATCCGCAATTAGTTTGGCAAAGGTTCGGAGCTCGTTGTTCCCCGGATTCGGGATTGGTTTGAAGGTCATTACTTCTTGCTCGATGTAGCGTCGCGAGGTGACATCGTACTTGTCGAGAAGCGGTATCAGATGCGCATGAGCATGGGCGACATCACCACCCGAGAATTGAAATGCCACACGCTTCCTAGACCCGAAACCAGCACCATACCGGAAGCCAAACATTTCATCTGACGCACTACTTTGGCAGCTGGTTGGAAGGAGATATCAATTGCACTGATCATACCTGTAGTCCCCGTATTCCAGCCAGTTTGCCGAGCCTTCGCTAAAAATCAGAAACTCGGACCTGTCCTCCCCAAGGAGGGCGACGACAAATCCGGCGGGCGGCTCAGAGTTTCCGAAGTAACTGTAGGCCGTCATGGCTCTGATCGGCTCGCCGTTAACCGTTACTCGCGCGTCCCATTCTCCGTCCGGGTTGTCCAAAATTGCGGGTTCGATTACGCGTTTTATCGCTCCGCCACCACAATAGACGATGCCTTCGGGTGCTTCGTATGAGGCCTCTTGGCTAACATCCGAGTTGCACGCAGAACGAAGGGATCGAATTGCCGCGCCGGAACCTTTTAAGTCAAAGATTCCATAGCTGACATCTTGATCAATCATGGACAGATTGACCGATGCATTTGCTGCAAGCTGGTCCAGAACAAAACCATAGTCCGGCTGACTATTGAAACTGACCTCGACGGGATAGTTGTCGACGATCTGTACGGCAGCGTTTTCTGCGCCAACCTGAAATACCCCAACTTCGGTGGTGCCGTTCTTCAAGAAACGAATGGAAAGCCCCTGCTTGTCCGCAATGTCCTGGCTGTCCTCGAATCCAGCCGGAGCAAAGCGAATACGGTCACACTGAAGTTCCAGCGTCATGTTTCCTGTCTGAATAAACGCATTGGGGTTGAGCCCGGAGCTGAACGACCACTCCGCTGATGCTGTGGTCGCCACTGCCATCAGTAGCATTCCAATGGAAATGGTTTTGCAGCTCATTTTTTTCTCTCCATTGAGTTACGGTTCGCACTGTCGTTCAGCAGAAGTTCCAGCCAATTGCCCGGACAGCCAGATCAGGAAACAGGTTCGCCGTATTCGTTTGCGCCTTCTTGGGAAGGTCGTGTCAGCCACCAGATCATCAGGATAGACAGAACCAATTGAAGAATTGAGACAACAACAATACCGGTCACGCCCAGTACTGCCGCGGGTCCCCGTAATGCATCGGGGTTTTCGGTCCCTTGCTCCAATACCGAAAAGAACGCCACCCCACCCAGCATAACAAATAGCGTTGTAATGCTGAGCGCCATCGGCAGCAGCAAATACCAGCCAGGTCGTCCTGTATCATGCAGCCTTCGCCAACCGGCGGCCAGCATAGGTATGAGAACAGCCAGCTGGAAAACAGAGGACAGGACCCGAGATCCTTGCCCAGTTTCTGGGTTGGTCCCGAATATGATCGTATCCAGCACAGCTAAACCAGCACTCACGAGAACCACAAACAAGAAGAACCACCAGTATTCTGAGCGTATAGCCCGACCGGAGAACTGGAAGTATTTCGAGAAACACGTCTTAACGGCTTCACCAAATCCCATCTTTCAATCCCTTCATTGTTTCTGTGCGACCTCAAATCGCTTCGCCGCTCAGGGGAACACACTCGCAGCTCCCACTTACTTTTTTGTTTGAACGCAGAGGCCTATTGTACGAGAGCGTAGAGAAATTTACGCGCGGAAAAAATATTGATTTATTTAAAATTAGATTCAAACATGCGAATTCAACACCACTTTATTTTACCTCCGTTGTTGTCGTTGCTGCTCGCTGTGCCGAGCCCTTCCGACTGCTGGAGTGAGTGCTAGCGGTCGGAAGGCACTTTATAATGATTGAGCGCTGGGAGGACGCGATGCTTAGACTTAACGAACTCGCCCTCTCTCCAGAGTTTGCTCTAGCATTTGCTAGTGGCGTCATTCAGCCTTCGCACGTTATTGGCGGCCCCGATAGTCAACAAAATATCGTCCCGCCGACCAAGCCCCCCACGGCAAGTTTTGGGAAAGGTAGTCACAGGATCAAGGTATGTTCAATTGGCTGCACAGGCGCGAGAGCTTCAAACAAGCGCATCCAATTTCACTAATTTCAAGGGAACCATAGGGAGAAGAAAATGTCTAACAAGATGGTGATGATTGCGGGCGCAACTTGTTTCGCACTGCTTGCGGCCTGTGACGACACGGGTACATCCAGTGCGTCCGCCGAACTCACACCCGCTCAGCAGGCGTGTTTACGAGATGTAGCCAGCACAACAAACAATTCACAAGTCGTGGTGCTCTCATCCGCGTTTAGCGAGGCCGGAACACAGGTCACAGTCGGCGTTGGCGAGGATCGTGCTCCTTGGAATTGCATTGCCTACAGTGATGGCGCGACAGCTGGTATCGAGTTCCTTGGCGACGAAGGCGCATTGTGAGCAGTCTGCTGCGTAGCCGATAACGGCTGCGCAGTACCGGCTCGCTCTTCAGAAAACTCGACTTGGCCTGTCGGATACGCCTTTCAAAGCGTAGCGTGGGCATCCGGCTCTGATCAACGGATGCCCCAAAAACCGATTGGTATTTATGCAAAAAAGCAAAACCTCTACGAGAAGGAGTCCTCCATGAGTGCTAGATTAGTCCTTCTGCTTGCTGCCGTCGGCCTCGTGCCAATTGCGTTATCATACGGTCTGATGCCCGGCAGTTCGATCCCAGTTTTGCTGGGATTTCCGGTGGAAGGTACGAACCAAACCCACGTGTTCCGAGCGATTATGGGTCTTTACCTGGCAAACGCGTTATTTTGGTTGGCGGCCGCTTTGAAACCAGAATTACAACGCCCCGCGCTGTGGGTTCTATTTTTGTTTATGTCGGGACTGGCCGTTGGACGCATACTAAGCATTTTTATCGATGGAGTTCCGAACGGGATACTTCTCTTTTACCTTGCGGCCGAGATAGCTTTTGCGGCTCTGGCGGCGGTTTCCCTGACAAAAGTACGATCAAATAGGAAGTGGTAAAATGGTGAGGTTTGGCTTTGTTTTCTCGATGATTGCAACTTTTTCGGTTGCGACATCCGCTTTTGCACAATCGACATCTGTCCAGACCGCGGTGGACGAAAACTTCTTAGCGCTTGAGACTGCCGTTGACGAAGCGGGAGCTACTCCAATCGCATCGATAGATCACGCGCGCTTGGCCAAAGCTGAAGGCGTAGAAATGCCAGCATCACGTGTACTCATTTTCTCTGATCCAGAGATAAACACGCCCATTCTGGAAGAGAACGTACGAGCAGGTCTGGACCTTCCTCTTCGCGTTCTTTCCTTCGATCAGGATGATCGCCCGCAGATCGCCTATACAGACTCTCAGTTTCTCAAAGTGCGGCATGGTCTGAATGACACCCATGCGTTAAATACATTTCATAGCAAGATGCTCGAAGTTCTAAACAACTTGGATGCAACACCAGCGCCGACCAACGGGTTGTTTGCCGACTATGGGGTCATCGAACTGCGATCTCAGCTCAGCGTACCAAAGGCAGTGGAACGTCTCAGAAAAGCAGTGATGGAGCAGGACGATACGGTCTGGTTTGGGGAAATCGATTTTGCAGTCGAAGCGTCCCATCTGGGGGTGGAACTGCCGGATGCAGTTCTCTTACTGTTCGGCGGACCAGCACCCGGTGGCGTGGCTATGGCGGGCTTTCCGGCAATTGGTTTGGATGCCTTTTGCCAAAAACTATTGGTTTACGCGAATGAAGAAGGCGGCTCCGTAGTCATTTTCAATGACATCGCTGCTTTGGCGGAGTTGCACTACGGTTCTTCAGCCGAACCTCATCACGGTTTGAACAAACGGCTTACCGCAACATTTCGCACGGCAATTGAGTAGCCGCTGTTTGGAAGTCACAATTTTTCTGAATTGCTATATTCCGTGTTTGGCTGCCCATTCTGAGCTGGGTACAGACCATCGCAACACTTAACCCCTAACGGCAGTTTGCGGGCAATGTTGCCCTGGGCGCGGACACATGCTTTTCATTCCATAAAAACGCAGCACACCCTTGACCGTAATCAGTTGCACATTTAGTCAAAATTGATCTGCCCGCTGGGACGACCCGGCCAAGCAAGGGCGTTTTTTTCAGGACGACCTGGCAAATTAGAGGTCGAACATGACAACTAAAACCAAACAAGCCAGGAAACTGATCGAGGGTAGACCTGCCCTGATCGTAATCGACATTCAAAAGAGCACGTTTATTGATAACAGCGAAGTACGCTCCATCGACAACATGCCGGGCTACAAAGAGCGCATGATCGCTGCGCGTGATTTGGTTGATGCCGCACATGATTACAATGTGCCAGTCATTTTCATCCAAGAAGTCCACCGTCCCGATAGGATAGACTTCGGCCGTGAACTGGATGGTGACGAAGACATACACTGTCTCGAAGGCGATCCAAGAACGGAGGTTGCAAAAGATGAGATGGGATATCGCAAAGGTGACTACATCGTCCCGAAGCGACGGTATTCTGCATTTTTTGGAACCGATTTCGAAATCCTGCTACGAGGTTTAAAGGTAGACACACTTTTGTTGTGCGGCGGGCTGACAGATGTTTGTGTGCACTACACATTCGTCGATGGCCACCAATCAGACTACTTCTGCCGCGTAGTAGAAGATTGCGTTGGCGGGTCATCTGTCCAAGCCCATGAAGCCGCTCTCAAAGCTATGGAATATCTACAAACTGGCGCTGTTCAGAGCCGAGAAGCAGTGATCAATGCGATTACGTCGCTCTAAATTGCAATCGAAACGTTAGTGCCAGTTGGGGTGCATAGTGCTTTTTGGGTGCGGAAGCGCAGGAACCGAGGTTTGTTATGAGGCTCTGGTTTGGAGTAATGGGAAGATTTTAACCGTAGGATCGTCGCAAGAGTAAGCCCGCGCGGCGCTAGCGGTTGTTTACGCGCCTGGCCTAATGGGCCAGAACTTTTGGATTGAGCTTTATCTAGTCTATCGTGAACAGCTCCTGTCTTTCAGCAACACCGCGCAATCTGTATTGCCCCAGGGAAACAAGGCTTGGAATGGAGCCCACCAAGTCGCCCGCCACCTTGTCGGAAACAACAATGTTCTGATCAAGCGCGCTGCACATGCCTAAAATGCGCGAAGTTGTATTTACCGCTGGGCCGACCACCGTGAAATCCAAGCGAGACCTACCGCCAATATTGCCGTAAAGAACATTGCCTGCGTGCAACGAAAGAGTGAAGCCGGTCGTTGGTAAACCGTCCGCTTGCCGTCGTTGGTTGAGTTCCTCAAAGGTATCTCGCAACTCCGCTGCCGCGTGAATTGCGACGCGGCGAGCGTCCGGAACTTGATTGATATCGAAGATGGCAAGCATACCGTCTCCCATGAATTTCAGAACGTTACCGCCATTGCGTTCGACTACGTCAACAGCTTCTGCGAAGTAATCGTTTAGCAATTCTATGATTGAATCTCCCGGAAGCGCTTCTGATAATTTGGTAAATCCTTGCAAATCAAAATACCAAATCACCGCCGAAATCGTTTCGGATGAACCTCGTGTGATGTCCCCAGAAAGAACGCGCCTGCTGGCGTCTTTGCCCAAATAAGCGGCGGTTATGTCTTCAGCCATCAGCCTGTTTGCCCCACATTTTAGCGTCAGGCAAAGCGGAGATATCAGTTGACGCAAACCGTCAAGTTGCTGGCTCGTGAAGCCCCCGCTCGCGTCGGTCGTCAATGAAATAATGGCACCTTCCTCGGCCTGCATTGGGTCAACAGGCATAGCGTTATCCTGTATAAGGAAGAACCGTTTAACAGCGAAGTAATCTGTGGCACCGCGCTCGCGAAGTTCATCAAAAATTGGAAAGCTAAGCTCTGGATCTTCGACTGTCAGATCTTGTCTGATCTCTTCAACGTTGTTTGCCAAAAGATAGTAAATCGGGCTTAGGATGTATTGTTCAGGCGCATCCGTTCTTCGGACAAAGTCCTCTCGCTCATTTCCCCCGTCCCTGTGCCAGCGGAAAGCGACTGTCCCAATCTCGGGATGATGAGCGCGCACAGTAATGTTTGCTCTCTGAAGCGGAATCCCTGCCGAAACAAGACGTTTGCAGAATGCTTCCAACCAGGTTTCAACCGGCGCATTCTCTAAACCTTGTTGAACCAGCCAATCGGCTAAGTCCTTTATGGCGGCTGTGAGTTCCCAGTCTTGGATTAATGGAGCTGCCATGATGACCTCACGATGAGATGTCTGAACAGTTTGTTACTAGTCTAATTCAGTTCAAGTACACATCAAATTCAATTCTACCACTGCGCTTGCAGCCCTAAGGCCGTTAACAGTCGACGACTTTTTGCGGGGTATCGATTGGGTGCTGGCGCGTGCGGCAGGAGACGTACGCGGCAGCTCAAAATGAGACACTCATTTAATAAGGGATATTGACGCGTCTTGCCTGAAGGACTATCTGCGCCAAACGTATGAGGCGGTACGCCTCACACAACGGAGATTTTATGAAAGAGACCCGGGCCTAACGCCCGTTCCTAGCGACCCAAATTCAGGAACATCAACATTGATCGGCATACTCAAGCGCGATGCTGAGTGTGGTGTTTGTTGTACTTTCGTAAAATCGAGACATCCCAATGAATATCTCAAAGCACGAGCAACGTGTTTTGCACGAACTCGCCCTTGGCGGGTCCATCCACTACGAACGCCTGGAAAACGGAAAAGTCCATGAAGTCACTTGTTATACGCGTGACGGTTATGTGCTGTCTGACTGCACTCTCAGTGTTTTCCAACGCTTGCTGAAAAAGCGCTTTATCCGTTCAAAAAACGGCAACCCCTATCGCGCCTCCGCTTTGGGGATCAATTCCGTGCGCGCCCAAATGAACCAAAGATAGGAAAGAACATGAACCAAGTAGACATTGATGCCATTGTTGACGTCCACCGGAAAGCCTTTGGAAAAGAAGAAGGCGACGACATCGCTCGGCTCGCCAAAGACTTCCTCGACCTCCCAGACACGATCTCTATCAGTTCCGAACGCGACGGAAAAATTGTAGGCAACGTGCTGTTCACACCGTTTGTTTTCTCGGACCACCCCAACACTAAATGCTACCTGCTGGCACCTTGCGGGGTGTTGCCAGCGTATCAGGGCCACGGCGTTGGGAAAGAGATCATGGAGGCGAGCATTGATTATCTCAGTTCCGTTGGGACGGATGCAGTGTTCGTGTTGGGCGTCCCGACATTTTATCCTCGGTATGGATTTGTACCGACGGACAAGCAGACGCCATATCCGGACCTGATGACGGCACCAGCGGCGTGGATGGCGCTTGAGTTGACGGAAGGATCAGTTGAGAAACTGAGCGGCAGGACTGTTGCGATCCCGCCGTTTATGCAACCGCATTGGTGGGACACCTCGCAACACGGGTGAAACGGAACGCGGTGCCGCTGAACTTGATCAGAAAACAGTGTTACTCGTCGTTGAACTAGGGCGTATTTGACATCCGGTCGCGCTCGAAGGCTGCTCGCGAGCTTCTTTGTAGGCGCTTTGCGGCCAAATACGTCGATCCTGTGATCTTTGCCCATCGCTATCTCGATAGCATCAAGTAAGTCTTCATCGTCTGGGTGTAGCCCCTCATCACCTAACAACTCAGAAGCCAAATAGATAATGGCGGGCACAAACCTTCTATAGCGAGCCGAAGCATCGGGCATTCGGTAGCGCTTCTCGGATCGGCCGGTAAATGCAAAGCGCAGCAATATTGACAGCCACAATTGCTTTTGGGGCCGCGGCAGGTCCTCAAGTATTTCGATCAAATACTGAGATGTTGCGGATGAATAGTTAGAGCGCTCTCTGTGAATTCTCGAAAGAATGGCAATCCCGTCGAGCAAGTTGGCTTCGCCAAAGCTGAACTATATCGATCAATGTCCGCTGTGTGAGCTGCAAGCTCAGAATCTAGTTTTGGTGGTATGGGCCCTAGCTAGACTTTTCGAAGTCTGCTTTCTGCGCGTCGCAGACGTTCGCGAGAATCTAAGCAAAAAGGCAGCATGGAACCCAAGGTTCCTTAGGGAGGCCCTTTGCGGGATTGAGCAACGCAAAGGACCATAACCGCAACGACTACTCCAAAAACTGATTGAATTCACCGCTAGGGTAGACAATCGCTCAGCGCAAAACTATGGGAAAACTACGCAAACTTATGCGGTGCGCGAAGTGTTATGCGCAAACCTACAAAATTGTAGGTGCGCTCATAACGCTGCATTGCTGTCATTGAATTCATTCAAGAAATTCGGCTGTGTTCGCCCATAATTCTGCACAGTATTTGCGCATAAGCTTGCACGATTTGCCCATAAATTTGCGCGGTTCGAAAAACGCTCTCAATTGATGGCAGGTGTCGCGCACCCTCTTCAGCTTTTAAAGGCTATCTCTCAATCATAGGTGCATTCTGGGCAGCAAAATTCAACCCTATCTGAAGGACGAAGCCCGTCAGCGCTTGTGGTAAATAGCGGAACTGGAATCCAGTTTCTGAAGCCCATTTTCAGCGGAAGGCCGTGACGTGCATTCTATTCGATTTAGCCGAACGAGCCAAAAGCGGTCGGTTTCCTCGACAACGGTTCTATGGCCGAATTACGGAATTGAATTGTGCTTTGCCGATACCTGCTCAAGTTCTCGTGCGCGGTCAGGCGATCCACCCAAAAGCATATCCCGCGGCGAGAGATCCCAAAATGGCAAGCAAAAGATAGAGCAAGAATGGCTTCAGTTTGAGAACCGGGGCGATGGCCATTGCGCCCCAGATACTGACCACACCACCTGAAACCAAAAAGGCCATGGCGGCACCTTCAGACATGCCGTTGTCAATCAGTCCGCGCGTTAGAGGGAGTGCGGCGTAGCCATCGATATAGGCTGGGGCGCCAACAAATACCGCAGCGGGTATGGCCCACCATTGATCCTCGCCTACGTAAGCCGCAAGCATTCCTGGGGTCAGAGCAGCATTCAACGCGTATTCGGCCGCAAAGGCAGGGATCAGGCAGATTGAGATAAGTCGTGCCGTCGCCCAGAATTGTTTGTTGAATGAATGGCGACGCGCTTGAGTTCTCCAAACCCATGGATCGAAGGTTTGGTCATTGCCACATCGCGCAGCGCTCAATTGGCGTGCCAGACCATTGTTGCGAAGCGCATTCAATGCCCAAGGTGCTTTGGCAAACAAGCTAGTAACCGCCCCTCCGAACACACCCAATCCGAATGCTGCGAACGTTTTGCCAATTGCAAAGCTCAATCCCAAAGTGGCAGCCGTCGTTGCGAGCATTGCAGGGTCTGTGATCGGGGATGACAGCCAAAACGCCATGATCGGGGCAAGCGGCACGCCAGCAGCCAACAACCCAGCCATCAATGGCAGTACGGTGACACCACAAACTGGCGTAATGGCCCCGATCAAAGATGCGGCCACAACCGTCCGAAGAGTCTTGCCGTCGAACACGCCTGCAATGTGGGTGTCTGCTCCACTGGCGATAATCCAGGCCGCCAGAACGATGCCCGGGATAACTATGGGGGCAACGACAACGAGGCCCCAGAGAACAAACCTGGTGGCGTCCGCAATGTGTTCCGGCCAGACGAAACTGATGCTGATCAGCAGCAATAGGCACACGCCCCAGACCATGTAGCCTTACCTGATTGCCGGCGGACAATTGTCTGATCGGTCATAGGATACTCCTTTGATCTTGAAAAATAGGAGATGAAAAGACATGTGTGAAACAAATAGTTTCAATCACTGGTATTGGTGTTTCGAATGGAAAATCTGGATAGCGATTTGTTGCGCACCTTTGTTGCTGTTGCCGAAGCAGGCAGCGTCACGGATGGCGCCGCACGCATCTATAGGTCCCAATCCGCCACGAGCCTTCAAATCAAACGCCTCGAATCCATCCTCGGCCAACCCGTATTTGAGCGGCACGGGCGCGGAGTTACCCTAAGTGATGCGGGTCATCGGCTATTGCCTGTTGCTCAGGACGTGACCAACCGCCTCGACGTGGCATTGCGGGACATTTCCCAAACTGCCGTGACCGGAAAACTGCGCGTGGGCATTCCCGATGATCGTGGCCGAGCTAAGCTGGCGCAGATTATCGCCGCGTTTACGCGTCTCCATCCGCAAGTCGAACTGGAGGTAACCTGCGCTATCAGTGCGAGGTTTCCCGAAGCGCTCGACAAAGGATCTCTGGATCTCGCAATCTATGAGGTGGAACGCCTAGGGAAACATGAGGAACTGTTGTACGAAGATCCAACATGCTGGGTCTCATCCGCGCATCGGGATTTCCGCGCAGAAAAAGTTCTGCCCGTTGCCTTGTTCGATCACGCCTGCTGGTGGCGCGATGCGGCAATCGCTTCTCTGGAGCGCCGTTCGAAACCATATCGCATCATCTATTCAAGCCAAAGTGTTTCTGGCGTAATCGCGGCAGTAGAAGCTGGGATCGCGGCTGGTCTGCTGGGGCGTTCCTCACTTCATGCCAATCTGTCGATAGTGGGCGAGACGCTTGGCTTCAGCAGAACGCCCGCCTCGAAGCTAGTGATGGCGGCAGCCGGTTCACAGGAAACCGGGCCATTGGATGCCATGAAAACAGCTATCCGCTCTGCATTTCTAACTAAAATCTAGAAGACGTGCCTTTTGGCCAGCCGAGCGACCCACAAGCTCTTCTAGGTCTCACCGTGGCAAAACCAAATTTCATTGGAATTGATGGTGCGTCAGTTTTCCAGACTTTCAAACCAATCAAGCGCTATGGAGCTCCATCCTTTTGGGTAACCGTGCCCTCCGTCGTGCAGAATGATTTCGAGACTACCGTATTCACAGTTCCAGCGTTTGCGCCACAGACCTTCGGTCATTTCGTGGTGTGCAGCATTGGGTGGGCATTTGTTTTCTTGCCGCCACATCGACAGGCCCTGCCAGATATCTGCTTGCGTGATGGTAACGTCAAACTCCTCGCTGTGTATTGCGCGACCTTCAAGCGGAACAACTTTGTCGGCAAACCCGTGGGTATGGAGCAAGTGTACCGGCTTTAGACAATCTTCGGTCGCCGGGAGCCAGAAACCACCGGACGCCGGCGCGTAACCAAGAGCCAAATCCGGTGCATTACAAGCAACTTCCCAAGCCATTGATCCGCCTCTGGAAAACCCTGTCAGCAAAACCCGGCCCACATTCACGCTTGCATGAAGGGCAGCGTCAGCCAAAACTTCACGGAGAAACCTTACGTCTGAGCGGGGGTAGGTGTTCCAACCGTCTCGAACAGACCAGTCGGTGGGTTTACCATCCAACCAAGGAAGCGCGGTCGGCGCGATAAATGCGTATCCTCGCTTGGTGAATTCTTCAACAAACGCTGTGTTCCCTACAATCTTCTCACCTGTACCCCCATAACCGTGCAGGTGCATCACAGCAGGTCCACCCTGCCAATCGTCCGGAATGACGATATGATATTCTCCGGTTTCAATTTTGCACGAGTTTGTTTTGTCACCACAATCGAGGGCGATTGCCTGCCCTGAACTCACGAGTAAAACAAAAACGGCCATTACTTTGTTGTGCATAATGTCCCCCTCGGGGATTGATGTTAGCACACTTCAACACAGAATTTCCCGGTAGAGCTTACTCGGGCAGCCCCACCGCGCGAAGCCCATCCAGGATTGCGCCCCAACGTGTGGGGTCCTGAAAATGGAACCTGCGCACGCCACTAATCCGGAAGTCCGGATCGGACGCCAATAGGGCCTCCCGCGCCCTTACTCCTTGATCAGGTAAACCAGCCTGACCAGCCGCGCTGGCAAGATATAATTGTGCGACCGGCAACCCCGGCGAGTTTTGTAGAGCCCGGTTGGCATTAGAGATGGCATTCTCGAAGTCGCCCATAACCAGATATGTCTGGGCCAACGCTTGCGGGACACGGTGATATATCCGGTTCTTGGCCAGAGAAAATGAGCCCTTTTTGATGGACTTCAGTGCTAACTCTGGTTGGCCCATCAAGTTCTGAATCCAGCCCAGCACCATATGCCCCTGGGCAAACTGCGGACTGATTTCGAACCCACGTTCAACACACCGCACCGCCGCATCCAAATCGCCGGTAATGCCGTAGTGAAAAATCCCCCGGATCAGATGCACGTAGTCGCTTTGATCATTCAACGACACCGCCTTGCTCAACCCGGCGTCCGCCGCTTCGATATCCTCCGGGCGTATCGGACGGTAACCCCATACCAATTCGCCGATCAACGTGTTCGCCTTCATCCCAACGGCCATGAAATTGCGTGGCTGGAGTGTCAGGATCCTGTCCAACAGACGGCCCGCAGCCTCCCATTCTTCAGGCTGCGATCCCATCATGTAGTGCCCCGCAAGATTCAGCATTGCCTCGGGGTCGCTTGTCTCAGTCTCGGCTGTGTGCTCAGCAATTCGTTGCAGAATTCCGTATCGGATCGTTGTCGCGATTTCCCCTGACAACAGATCTTCTGCCGCGAAAGGGTCGGAAAGATCACCGCTCATCCGCTGAGTCAGATAGGTTGCTGACGTGCTCGTTTCGCGCAATTTAAGTGTTGCGCGGACCTGGTTGCCGGACGCCTGAAACACAGCGGTGGCGATATGGTCCGGGCCCGCCTCGAGTGCGATCAGATCCAACCCTGTAAGATTGGCAAGCGCCGCCTCTACCGTGTGATTGCAAGCTTCGGCCAGCATCTTAGCATCGTCATTGTTGCCGAGGGCTTCGAATGCGCTAAGGGCTACCGTGGGCTTTTTGGATGTCACCTCGATGGGCGGTGTGGTGGCAGTGTAAAGTGCTCCACCTTGGTCGGGAGGCCAGACAAAGGCGCGGATCGGGCGCGAAATGTTTTTCAGCGTCAATTCACCGACATCAGCGAACAGCTCGTCCATTACGCCAACGATCTGGTCACGGACGGCAGCGGAGATGCAAATCCCGCCCGTTGGGGCAGCAGCTTCTAAGCGAGCGGCAAGATTCACACCGTCGCCATAGATATCACCATCATCAACAACCACATCGCCTATGTGAAGGCCCATGCGGTAACTGATCTGCCGATCTTGAGGCACGGATTCTTCCTCTGCGCGAACCGCTTCTTGCGCCGCTATCGCGAACCGCACCGCTTCCACAACGCTTGAAAATTCGGCCAGAAATCCATCGCCTGTCGACTTGATGATCTTACCCCCAGCCTGCTTGATGCCGGGGTCGAACACGGACAGGCGCATTTCTTTCTGACGCGCCAGCGTGGCTTCCTCGGCAGCTTCCACAAGCCGCGAGAAGCCGACAATGTCGGCAGCCAAGATCGAGGTAAGTTTGCGCTTCACCCTTGGGCTCGCGTGTTCAAGGAAATCCAACCGGTTTTGTCTGGTTCGGGCATAGCGACACCATCCCCTCCTAACGATGTCGGAACCGTCTTCCACTTCGGCAGGCCGTCGGCCATGTCGAAAACACGCTCGCCATAGAAGATGTGAAAGGTTGGCTCAAAGCTCAACGCGGATTCGGCCAGCGACATCGCGTAAACCGCGACGATGTCCTTACCGGGTTTGATATTCACCAATGCACCCCCGCATTTACCACAGGAAACACGATGGCTTTCATCATTCTTGTCCGATTGAACCGTCGGTCCCGACAACGAGACATTGTCTGCCGACCAGAGACACCATGCATTAACCGGCGCCGAATGCCATTTTCTGCAAGAGTGGCAATGACAGTACGCCATGACCATCGGCTCACCGGCGGTAGAAACACTACATGCGCCGCAATAGCAGATTCCTTGGTAGGTTTCAGTATCGGCACTCATTTTCCCTCTACCCCCCAATCGAGCAATGGCTGTTAACGTAAGTTTTCCGCTACGCCTTTTTCTCCAATGCCCTGTCAGTTATACATTCCAATCGCCGGGTCCCAAAGTAGCTTATTCCCCTCTGAAACTGCACTTTCGAAGGTGCCGATTGTCCTTCCAACTTCGCGCACCCATTCGCGTTGCGGATGTCTAAAGATGCAACGTAATCGCGAGATCGTGGAGTAAAATTTTCAAAATGTTGAGGCCCGGCTCGCCATCTCGACCATTCGCTGTGTAAGTGCATTCACAAGACGGCGCTGGTTGGAAAGTCAAAGGATAACTGCATCCAAGGACTTTGGATGTTCTGTTAGTGCTTCCCAGCCATCTTCGGTGATTATGAAACTGTCGCCGACCTGCGCACGAAATGTATCGACTGATACTGAACCATCAACAGCGAAAACCATCCCTGGCTGCAATACTGTCGTGTCGCCGGTGACCAACTGTGGCTTTTCCAAAAAGCTATAGCCAGTCGCTCGGCCACACCGGAACGGGTATTCAAACCCCGCCCCCTGTATAACCTCGGCATAGGCCGCATGGACACTTTCGGCGGTCACACCTGGGCGCAGCTCAGCCAGTGCGGCGGCCTGACTTGCTACAGCAACCTCATAGATATGCTCTTGTTGTTTATCCGCTATCTCACCGATCCAAAAGGTGCGGTCAAAGCCAAGTTTGAAGCGGTGAAAATTGGTCATACCGCAAAAGCACAAAAACACCGGTTCGCCCCGTTTCATAATCCGGGTTGAGGCGCGATGATGGGTTTTGGTGATGGTATCGCCCGACGCCATTATTTGCAGAAAATGAGTGTTGGGCGACATATCCGCGTCATCGTAATGCGCCACTAAAAGCTCCGCGGCCTTTCGTGTTCCGGCCCGGGACGTGGCAAGCGCAACTTCGAACTCCGGCACTCCGTCTGCAATGGCGTTGCGTCCGGCGTCCATCATAGCGCTTGCAACTTGCCCGGCATGCCGGGCCAATTGAAGTTCCTGGGCGGATTTTATCATGCGCATTTCAGCCAATATCGGTGTGGCGCTGACCAGATTTTCCCCCGAGACCAACGTATCCAGATATGCCCGCACAACAGGCGGTATATGATCAGGCTCAATCCCGACGCGCTTTGCAGTCTTGACTGCTTTGGGTAACTCCAGCCGCCACTCTTCACCCATACCGTCATTCCAGGCCGCGATACGATCAACGTGTGCCGCTGAAAGTGCCGTATTCAGGTCTATTGTCGGCGTGATCAGCAGGCTTTCGCCAGACCTGTGCACAACCAGAATGGTTGGGCGTCCGAACTCCATATGGAGGTAGTCATAATAGCCTGTCAGATAATAAACGTTGTCGTCATCGGTGATGAGAGCAACGTCGATTCCGGCTTCTTGCATATGAGTGCGAAAACTTTTCATCCTCGAGGCAAACATCGTCAGTCTCCATCCTGAAGGTATCAGTTGAGCTTCTCAAATTGAGTTGCGTGATCGAGACCGTAGAACGCGTTTGGTCCACGGTCTATCAAAGCATAATCAAGCACCTGTCTTGACGCTTCGCCTGCATTTTATCGGAATTACTTCTCTGATCACTGATTTTCCCGTTAAAGCCTATCATCAAGCTTCACGCATTCGGTGATACGCCGCCGTAAGTAAAATAGCAGCGCTATCTGCGACCTACCTCCAAAGCTATTTCCCTCAGGTGTCGCATATCCGTACCGCAGCAACCGCCAAACACCCTGATAGACGGGTTTTCCCGCAGGACATCCGCAATTTCTTGGCCGAGCTGCGCGGGATCTCCTTCATCCAAGGTATCGGCCTCATCCAATTCTGCGTGCGAACAACTTGATGCATTGGCAACAACACCTTTGAGCCTTGGATGCGCGTTGAGCGCGTCGGCAAAGTGCGTCGGGTGTGCGCAGTTGACCATGTGGAACAGAGCTGCGCCGTCTGTTTCTGCTTCGATCTGGTCTATGGCATCAACAAGTTTTGTGCCGTCAGCCAAACAGCCATCGGTTTCGACGACCAATGACAAAATGATGGGTAAACCAATATCTCTTGCAGCCAGAACACAGCCAGCAGCCTCGCTTAGGCGGTTGAACGTGTACGCGGTCACCAGATCAACACTGGTTTCTTTCAGAACAGCGAGTTGCACACTGTGGTAGCTGCGCGCCTGTTCAACTGTCATGGGTGGGATGTCAGCGTAAGGATCGTATCTTGGGCCAACGCAGGCGGAAACCAAAACGTCTTCCCGCCCAGAAGCATTGCGCACCTCCTCCATCAGTGCGACACCATCCTTGTTTACCTCACGAAGACGTTCAGCATCGTAGCCCAGAGGTGCAGCACGGTCGGCATTGGCCATCCATGTCGGTGCGTCGAGAATGCACCCAACACCCATATCGCCGGCCAATTGCACGAGCGCTTGCATTTGTCCGGCCAGAACAGCCCGGGTGTCAGGCTTCTCCAGCAAGGGAAACGACGCAAAACCCGGAAGCTCGATACCGTGATTAAAAATCAGGTCCGTACCTGTACCTGCATAAACCAAAAATTTCTTGTCACCCTCGCCTGGAAGTCTCCGCGCCATTTTGCACCCCTCGAACACCGGCATTACTCCGCATCCACAATAACAATGATCAGATCTTCTGCAAAACTGAGGTGTTTACTTGTCCGTTCGGACGCTTTCTGCATTTGCGGTATCGGCTAGGCATATCTAGGCGCGAACCACCGGAGATTCTGAACAAGCGTCGCTGTACCGTTCTAACCTTGAACATCGAGTGTCGAATCGTCTCACTATGTGAGACCTACAGCATGCTGACCAACCCTCCAAATAAGTTGCTTCAGTCATTTGGGCACACGTTAAGCTAGAAGGTTCCCAGAACTACGCGGTGAATTTCGAAGTGCAGCACACTCCGTCTTGACATAGCGATACGATCTGGTTCAGCTTCTGCTCATGACGTACACACGCATCCACTGCCAACGAATATCGGCCTGAGGTCGATAACCCACGCGAAATCCGTGGGAGGCAGCATTGGTATGCGGGCGAGGCTTATATCCTTGTAATTGCTCCAGATTAGAGTGCACGAGTCGGTTCGATTCCGACGCCTCCTACCATCCTCAGGAGGTGTCCGACATGGCGGACGAAGTTACGAACGCAATTGATTTCGACGACATCAAGCAATCGGTCGAGGAGAGCCTCGGACGCACACCCGAAGGCTGGTCCGGCTTGACCACAAAGCTCTTCACAGAGGTTAAGGAATACTGCGAACTGAAGGGTGCCACCTACCCCTTTGTCCTCCAGATCAAGGAGAAGCTGGGAGAGCTCCGCATCTACCACAGGTGTGATGATCGACACATTCAGTCGATGATCGCTGAGACGATTGCGCGTGCAAATCACAGCTGTGAACGATGCGGGAATAGTGCCGAGACCCAACTTCTGGACGGCTGGTACACGACCCTGTGCTGTTGGTGCGCGCATGATGTCGCGAGCAAGCGCCATCCGGAACGGCACCGGCTGTTTGGCGTTCGAAAGAAGCCCATTCGAGATCAAATGACGTGCTCGGTCTGTGGCTTTTTCGGTCAGATCGACCGAACGGATGACCGTAATCGGTGCCCCGCGTGTGTGAAGAAGAACTGGTGATGACCGCCGAACAACAAGTGAACTTCGATAAGATTATGGAAGACTACGACGATGAGGACTACGCCCGGAAGCTCATGAATACGGGCTCACTGGCCACCGGTCATGTCCCGCCGATTGCCCTTTGCCATATCCCGGGAGGGGTCTTCCATCTCAACAAGACCAAGTTCTGGAGAATGTGAATGATGGATGATGTCGAAAAGAGCTGGAAGGAATTTCGGGAAAAGGTCCGAGGTGTGATCGAGAACCATGGAGCGCCAGATGATCTCCGCTCATTTGACGCCTGGTACGCCGAAGAGATGCGTTTGGTGATGGCGCACAACTACCCAGCTCCGCACGTCTCTGACGTCACATGGTCGACCGAGGTTCTGCATGCCGAGTGTGATGACCGCGAAGTGGTCGACCGTATGATGACTGCTATGGCGGAGGTTTCACATGATCTCAAAGAGGCGCGGGCCGGGAGGTCAGTGATGAGCAGTGTTGTCGACTGGAACGATATTCATGGAAGCGTCTTCAAGCAGCTTGGTGAGTATCGTGCCGGGTGGGCGGAGCAGCTTACGCTTGCACTTGAGAAAGTGAAGAGGTTGATCGACGAGCAGCCCGACCTGTTTGGTGATGAACACCCGTCCATCGTTCAGATCAAACAGAAATGGGGAGGCTTGCGCGTCTATGAGGGCCCGGACTGCAACCAGGCTGCGAGTGAAGAGATTCAATGGCGTGTCGATCAGATTGAGCAAACCTGTGAAGGTTGTTCTAATTCTGCCCAACGCCAGAACTTCCTTGGGTTTGTGACGACGCTTTGCAGCTGGTGCTACAATGATGCTCTGCGGCGGCGATTTGAGGGCGCTGAAGAATCCTGGCCCGACAGCCTGAGGCTGGACATTGTGGAAAACTATCCAGACCTCGTTTCTCCGGATTGCGCATCTCTTGTTCCTGCTGTCGGAAAGGGCTGGCTCGTCATGATTTCGCAAGCACTCCACAAGCTTTCCTTCAGTCAGGATTTCAGGGCACTGGACCTTGGAACTATTCAGATCTCGGAAATTAGGAAAGGCCGGGATGGCAAGATTTCCATCGGTTTCAGTCGATACCACGATCTCATTCAGGAGTACGCTGACTGGATGGAATTTCGATGCGGTGTGACGTGTGAAGAGTGTGGCCACGTTGGTGACATCGTTCGGACAGCCGACGGGTCTCAAGTGCTCTGTTCTCACTGTTACTGTACTCGGGAGAAGTCTGATGGGTGATGACGACGACGTTGAGCTGGATGAACAAACCTTGCGTTTGCTTAGGCTTCGGGAGGCTGAAATTGCGGCCGGTCGAGCGAAACTAACCAAGCCGATCTCAGCGGATGAGATCCGGGCGCGAAAGGTTACTGAGCCGAAAGACAAGACAGATGAGTGACGAACTTTCTAGCGATGACCTGATTACCGAGATTCGCGCGCGCTTGAAAGCGGATGAAGATTTTTGGCCAGCATTGCTGGAGGTTGTGCAAGAGCACGTGGTGGAAGTCGTGCCAAAGCCCGACGAGGTTCCCGAGTGGACAGACGAGTGGATCGCTGAGAACAAAAGAGGCGAAGTTTGTTCAGTAAAAGAAATCTTCGGGCGCCCGTTAAAGGATGTTCCTCTAAGTGACTTGATCGCAGAGTTGCAAGCTCGTCGCAAAGAGGGTCCGGAGGTCTGGCTTGCATTGCGCAAAATGATTTTCGAGCAAATCGCCGATTTTGCACAGCGTCCGGCCGACGCGCCCAAATGGCGGGATGAATGGGTCAAAGAGAACACCTGGGATCTAGTGACTGACGACGATGATGTTGAGATCACTGATGGTAGCGGCAACGTGTTCGACGACCTCGGGAACGAAGACCCAAGGAAGAAGACTTAGTGATGGGGCCCGAGCATTTCAGCTTGATCTTATCCGCCGTGATCATTGTCGCTTTGACGATCTACGTCAGACACATCGTCCACACTGCTGGAAAAGATCGCGAAGTCGATCCAGAGCGAGTGAAGAAGATCATGCGAGATCTGGACTACAGCCACCTGGACCGGGTGATGAACCTGCGAAGGAAGGGCTAGCGGGATGTTGAAGGTGGTTGTTTACGTCGGTGATCAAGAAGTCGCTCGAGCTGTAGCTGAGAACGTTTCAGAGCTCGCGGACGTGTCTGATTACAATATTCGAATGAACGAACGGGCCGCTGAACAGCTGGGCATTCAGGAAAAAGGCCTTGGCGGCCGGATTAAAGGCCACCCTCGAAATCAGACGGCCTGGGCGCTCGTCCGCAAGATCGCAGACCTTTGGCTTGCGGGGACTGGCGCGGGCGAAGAAAGCGTTGAGGCAGAGCTGCCGCCGATGATCCGCAAGTCTGTCCGCGAACTAGATGAGAGGGTCGAAAAGGAATCGAACCAGAGCGAAGATTGGAATGCTGTGATCAAGCAGATTTCTGATGACGAACCGTATTCCCTGGGCTTCTACGCTGACAAATTTGAGTCGTGGACAGCGGACGAGATTGAAGCTCTTCGATGTGATGTGGTTGAGACAGCAACAGAGGAGGAACTAATGGCCGAGGTCGAATGCCGGCGAAGAGCTGGTCTACTGCCCAAGGAGGCCTCGAATGATGGCTTCTCAGATCTGGTTGATGATCTCTGGGGCAAACTCGATACAGACCCAGACGGCTAGTACAGCTTACCTACCGCCATTACCCAAAGTTTAACATAAGAAGTCTATGGCGACTGTCGTTGTAGTAGTGCGCGCTTCTTCTAAGCGCCTCTCCTGCTAGGACCAAAGCGTCCCGGATAAGTATTTCCCCAACACTGCTCTGCGGAACCATGTACTACCAGTCTTTACGATAAGCATGGTTGATCGCAACCAGCCCAAACCGGACATTCGCAACAAGACTTTGCAATTTCCGAGATCAGGACAAAGCGGTCGATGACGAGAAGCCTAGAGTTTTTAAATTCCAGTATCGAAAATCGAAGGGCGCACGGCATCCTCTTACCTTCGAACAATAAAGTTTTGGCGAAGAACAACGTACACTGCTCAAATTGAATTCAAAAAACGCTCTATTTCCACCAGGGTTTTAGGCCAAGCAGGATCATACTCTGGCATTGTGTTGTTTGCCGTCTCAATGCCAATGAAGCGTGCATTCTCGATGCCGGAGGCGAATATCCTACCTTGTTCAACACTGTGCATCCTGTCTCGATTAGCGTGCATGACTAAAGCTGGGCAGGTGATCTGCGGAAGCAGGTCGGTTACGTCGACTTCAGCGACCAGCGGTCCAATCTTGAGCCAATCCTGATGGTCCATTGCCACTTTCATAAACTCTGCATAAGCGCGCTGGTCATGCGGGCTTGCAGTTGGAGCAAATGACTGGGCCATCAAGTCTCTTGCAGAAGGATATTCATCGTTCCAGCCTTCGAGGCTCATATCCATCATAGCTTGCCCAAGCGCGGCAATGCCGGGCTGTGAACGAACCGCAAGTCCTTGTGCGAATCCGCCAAGTAGAACCAACCCCGAAACACGGTCAGGATTGTGTGCGGCAAAAGCCGCGGCAATGGTTGCCCCAAAAGAAATGCCAAACAATGGCACTTTTTCGATCCCAGCTGCGTCCAGTACGGCCTCAACATCTTCGACGATGCGATTTAGAGATACATCCTGCACGCCCCTCTGGGACAAACCATTGTTTCTACCATCAAACCGATAAAGGCAGTGATTTTCAGAAAGCAGCGGCAACCACCCGGCGATGGTGTTCATCGTCCAATCGTATTCCAGATGCCTAAGCCAGTTTGGTGTGACCAGTAACTTTCTACCACTTCCAGTGGATGTCCAGGCAAGCGTTGTACCGTCTTTTGATTTTGCAAAGCGGACGTCTTGAGAGCTAGCCAGCAGCTTGTTCTTTGCGCGTCTTTTGTCACCATCTAAATCAATAGAGTAGGCTTCCACTGGATTTGGAATTCCCTTCAACCGTATCGAGCTTTCTGGTCGCAAAGCAACCGCCAGCGAAGTTCCCGCAACTTCAGCAGCTGTCTTGCTGACGAGACAACTTCCAATATGCGCGCTGGACTGAAGGCGCGACGCAACATTCACGGCCTCTCCGAACAAGTCTGTGCCATTTGGCATTACGTCGCCAACGTGGAGACCTCCTCGAAGTGTTACGTCTTCATCTCTCATCTGATTGAAAATCTGGCTGGCAGCATTAATTGCGTCTGTGGCTGCAACAAACTCAACCAAAGCACCATCTCCCATCAGCTTGAATATTCGTCCTTTGTTTTCATGGACCAACGGTCTGATCACATCGTCCAAAATGCGTTGTAGAGTGTTCAGCGTGGTCTCAGCATCCTCTGACATGCGCTTGGTATAATCGACGACATCGAGGCTTAGGATCGCAGCAATTTTCCGCTTCATCAGTCGATGTGATCCTTTTAGCTAAACCAATTCCTCTGAACCAAAATTAACAGACGAATAGATTTTTGTGACCAAAACTTGTGCCTGGGCATTTTGCTAAGCCTGCAAGTTCCCAAACTTGCGCTGAAACACACAGCCGAGCAAAACGTCTTATTGGCTGGCGAAACCTAGAATTAAGGTGAATGATTAACGCATTTCACGTCGCTAACGAAGGTTCACTTCGAAATATCCAATCTAATGGTATCAGTCCGTAGTTCTTCTCATCTGTGACCGATGGCAGCCCGAAGCGGAAATTCGCCTCTGAGCTTTGCAAATTCTAATTAGCGGACTCTAGCTACCATTAGTGCGAATGGCTTGAAGGTATCGAGCGCTTCGCCGCGGCGACAATATTAGAAAAAAATTGACCGCGAGAAACAAGGTGGCTGAAACTGCTCTCTGACAGGAAGCAGGCGTCCCCGCACACTTTCGCGCAATTCGAGCTTAGTCCAAGGTGTTTCCGGTGATGAAGGTGTACGAGCTTTCAACCAGTTCGATGACGACATCCAGCTCTTCGGGTGTGGTTGGAGTATAGATCATGACAAAGCCGCTCCACCCAGGACGTTGCTTGGCCCAAGGGTGAGCTACGGCCCAGCCAGCCTCAATTGCCCTTCGCGCCATTTCTGGGTCGAGCGAGGCGTGCAAGCTGCCATCAGGATGCATGTGCGCAAACTCAAACCCACCGACGATAGAGTTCGGTTGGGACAACAACAT
>NZ_JBXWOA010000018.1:0-60754 GCF_059610645.1 Ruegeria sp. CDSC054
CCCCCTTGATATGGGCCCCCAGCACCAGCTTGGTCAGGGTGGTGTTGAACGTATGCGTGTCAGTGTCGATCAAAGCCCCGTCGAGATACTGCGACAGGACATCGTCGCTCAAAACAACCGACTGCACCGCCCAACTCGGCGACAGGCCCTCGGTGCCGCTGTCATAATCGTTGGTGCCGCCCCAGCCCTGGACCGCGTAATTGCCCGTCGAGCCGTCGGCCACAACTCCGAAAGTCTGGTTGCTCGCGCTGGAACCATAGACCACCCCGGAAGACCGTCCGTTCGGCTCCACATAATCAACCACAAAGAAGATCGTCCGGTCCGCATCGCCCGTGGGAAGGTTGAAAATCGTGTCGTCGGCATCGACCCGCTCCAGCAGGTCGCCCGCGCCGTCAAACGCGATCGCAGGTAGCCCTGTGGGGGTTACGTTGTCGACAAGCCGCGGATCACCCTGCGCGAACAGGTTGTTTCCGTTTCCGGACCCATCCAGCCAGGCTGTCACGGTATTGCCGTTGCCCAGTCCGATTTTAATATCCGACTGCAGCAGCAAGACCAGCCCTGAGGTTACGGGCACCTGGGTGGCCGTGCCAATCTGAATTGGCAAGTTGGGTGAGAAAGTGGTTTCAGTCCCATCCGTGACTTCCAGATAGGCGTCGTAGCTGCCTTCGGTGGCATAGATATGGCTGGCAACGACCTGACCCGATGGATCGACCTGGCCAGTGGCGCTGTTTCCATCGCCGAAGTGCCACGTATAGGTCATCGTGTCACCATCGGCGTCCGAGGCATCGGCTGAAAAGGTAATCTCAGTTGTGCCAACGCCGCCGACTGCAATATCAGACTGCGCATCGGCGATCTCAGGTGCGAAATTCACATCTCCCGCTTCGACCTGGAACGCGTTGGACAGAACCGTATGAGTCGGATCGGACAGGGACAAAGATACGTCATAGCGCCCGTCCACTGTGTATTGATGACTGACCGAGATGATGCCACTGGGCCCCACAATATCGTTGATCACGGTGCCGTCGCCGAAATTCAGCGTGTAAGTCAGCGCATCGCCTTCAGGATCGCTGACCGTTGCTTCAAAAGTAACGCTCAACGGCAGATCCCCTTCCAGAGGGCTCAACGACGTTGTATCGATGGACGGCGCGGCATTGCCGTCAAAGGTGATGCGATGGACTTCGCCTGAAGCGATCAGCGCGTAATACAATGCCCCATCTTCACCAACGTTGATAGATACGATTTCGTTGGTTGTGCCGGGCAATTGGGTCGACGGCTTAAAGGCATAATCGCCCAATACCTGAGTGCCGGTGCTATCCAGCCGTAGGTAGCGGATGAAATCATTGGTATAATCGCCGTAAAAATAGACCCCGTCCCACTCCTCTGGGAACAGATCACCGCGATAGACTTCACCGCCGGTGATTGAGGTGCTTTGGCCCTGATGGTCGATCGAGAAGATCGGAGATGAATAAAAGTCCCCACTGGCCGCATCGGCAATATCCCCGTCGGGCAGCGGATGGTCATTGGGGTCTTCGGGGCTCAGCCCGGCATTGACGTAAACATTGGGTGTACCTTCGTAGAACGGCCATCCGTAGAAAGCGCCAGCCTGCTCTAGAGAGGAGGTGTGGATATCGTCATGGGCGATGTTCTGCTGGTTGCCACCGACCTCACCAATATACAGCTGACCATATTCCTCGTCCCAGCGGGCGCGGAACGGGTTGCGCAGACCATAGGCCCAGACATAATCGTTATACCCGTCATTGGGGTCGGCCCAGGGATTCGCAAGCTGCCCGTCCGTGCCGTCCGGCACGGTACCGTCGGGATTGACCCGGATGATCTTGCCTGAGGACGATTCCGGATCCAGCATGATATCGTCGCCGCCGCTGGGGCCTTCGCCCGGAGTGGTTGCCTGAAATTTGTCCGATGTCGTCAGCCAGAGTTTGTCGTCCGGACCAAAATCCAGACCACCGCCATAGTGACAGCAGGCGAGATAGCCATCGGTATCCTCCCAGACCACGAACTCACTGGACAGGTCACCGGCCGAGGTCAAACCGCCGGCGTTCTCTTCGTGCTGGAAACGGGCAATACGAGCGTTCTCTGGATTATTCGGTGTGTAATACAGATAAAAATAGCCGTTATTTGCAAAATTAGGATCCAGCGTGATGTCCAAAAGGCCGCGTTCCTGCCCTGCATCGATATTGTTCAGGGTCATGTAGACTTCATTCGACCCGGTTTCCGGGTCGACGATACGGATTTCGCCATCCTTGGATAACAGCAGCATCCGGTTGTCCGGCAGGAATGTCATCGAGATCGGGAGGAAAAACGGGCTGCCGCCATCCATGTCTTCGCGAGAGACCACCAATTCACTGGTGAATCCGTCAAGCGACAAAGGCTGCGCACCAACATCAATTGTTACAGTCGCTGGAGCAGATGTTTCGCCCTGCGCATCGACAAGTTCGTAAGTAAAGCTGTCGTCAGCCCCCGAACCACCATTGTGGGTATATGTTACGGCACCGGTAACCGGGTCGATATCAGTGATCGTACCGTTGCTTGGGCCGCTAAGAATATTGATGCTGGTACCATCCAGCACCCCATCATCGATATCATTTTGCAGGACGTCAATTACGACGGTCTGACCCAATTCTATGCCTTGGTTGTCCCCGACAGCTATAGGTGCGTTGTTCAGCCCGTCATCGGTCAGGTATTCCGACTGCAGATAACTTTCTACGGATGTTCGGTCCGCCGTACCAAGCGCACGATCATAGACGAGAACTGCAGCCACATCCAATTGCGCCTCGCCCAGATTACCCAGTTCCGAGCCTATGACCAGCCGGGCCAGATCGGTGTTGAACGTGTGAGAACCACCGTCAATCAGCCCACCGTTCAGAAAATGCTCGTATTGACCTGCAGACAGAACCACGGACTGCACAATCCAGCCCTGGGTTTCTGCATTTACACCCGAACTGAAATCGTTGGGGCCGCCATAGCCCTGAATGCCAAGCTCACCGTTGTTCCAGCCCGACACTAAACCAAAAGCTTCATTCGCAGTATTGTCACCATAGGACAGACCTGCCGAAACGCCCTGATTGTCCACATAGTTGACCACAAAGAATATGGTCCGATCTTCATTGCCATCTGGCAGCAAACCGGAACCAAGCACGGTCTGAAGGTTATCCTCGTCGCCATCAAACGAGATCGCCGGGGCCCCCGACGGTGTGGTGGCAACACCAAATGTTGGGTCCCCGTTTGATGTCAGATCGATTCCTGACGAAGACACATCCCTCCAGGACGTTACGGCGGCGCCTTCTGTCGTAACCCCCGATTTTCCTTCTAGGTGAAGTACTAGCCCACTCGTAACTGGCAGAACCATAAAAATACCCTCAAAAACCTACATTAACACCCGCATGGCAGAGGCAGGCTTCATGCGAAAAACACTAAAATAATTTATCACGAATTTGTATCGGACTCAACGCAACGAACCCTGTTTGGAGCCCCGGCATACTGTCACGATTATATTATCACCTGTACTTTCTTGCACCAGCGCAACTCTGATTTTCCAGGATCTAACGCAAATGGCCGAGCCCTTCGTTCAGCCGGTTGATAGCGCCGTGGGTTTCAGCAAGGCTGCCTTCGACCGGGCGCAGGTCTTCAAGCGTGATACCTTTGGAGGTATGCGCATTCACGAACAGACCGGAATAGTGGAAGTCGCCTTTGGCATCCTTGTGCTGCGTCACGACATTGGTGCCTGCCAATTTGCCTTTCTTAGCAGAGTAGATGTTGTACTCTTTGATCGCGCCGCTGCCCGAGGCTTTGATCGAGGTCACCGGACGATTGTCGCTCAGCGCATTGATCAGCGTGTTGTAACGGATGACAATATTTTCACCACCTTCGTGGATGGAAATCCCGTTGGCCATTGCGGTGTAGATGATGTTGTCCTCGATCAGCAGGTTGTTGTGCCCGCCCTTGCCGCCGAAGAAGATACCCTGCATGTCAAAGCGGTTCTGCAGCAGCATCACGTTGCCGGTGATTTCCAGATTGCTTGAAGCCCCGCCCTGGAACTGCATGAAGTCCGCATGCGTATCATCTTCTGGGTAGAAATGGGTTGGACCAGTATTGTTTTTGATCAGGCCGCCATCAACGCTGGAGAATTTGAACGCGTCAGAGCCGAGATAGTTGAGCGTGTTTTCAACAAGCTCGAAATCTTTGGTGCCGTAGTTGCCAATACCAACTGCTACATGGTGGATGTCGTTGTTTTCAAGGCGGATGTTATGATTTCCATTCCGAAGCTCGATACCGAATTTGACATCAAAGATCGGAGTGCCGGGCGATGTGATCGGTCCGTTGATCTCGGAGTTGAGGACTTCGATATGATGGCTTTCATTGACGGCAATCGCATTTCGGCCAGCGTCTGTGGCAACATGAACACCGTCAAAGCGCAGATAGCTGGAGTTCCTGATCTCGACCCCGGAAAAGGTCGCGCGCCCGGCTCCGTCCTCGGACGCAATGGTGACATAGTCACTGAAGTTCAGACCTTTCAGCTTTACCGACCCGTAGTCGCCGTGTTTCAGCAGGATCGTTTCACCGCCTGACGCCTTGGACAGAGTTCTTTTTAAGGTGGCCCCAAGATCTGCGGCCTGCGTCGGCAGAGTCATCATGACGGTGGAGCACACCGTAGTGAATGCGACCAGAACACGTTTTCCCTTCAAGGCACCCTCCTGTTTTTAAGTGACGTCCTTGCCCGCATTTACCGTGACAGGTTGGCTTTGGCTTTGCTGCTCCAGACCCCGTCCGTAGCGCATCAATGGTCCCTCGAAAAAGCGGAACGACAAGATCGCTTGCACTTGAGTCACGATCAGTGCAGCGATCACGACCCCCCAAAACGAGAGCTCCGATTTGGGGTGGAAAACGCCCGGGAGTTTCAGGATCAACTCAATGTTGAACATGTGAAACAGGTAAGTGAAATAAGAATAAAACCCGATTGCCGAAAACCAGGACAATACTTTGCTTTGGGCACTTTTGTAGCGCGTTTCGAACAAGACAATCAGCAGGCAGGTAACAAGTGCAATGAATGTGTATTTCAGAGAACTCCAGAGTACGGGGTCCCAAAACACGAACATATAAGACAAGATCGCCAGCAGCAGCAGCGTTGCCATCAGCTGTGGCCTGGCGACTTGCCGCTGCATGCAGACGGCAACGATTCCTCCGATGCCAATGGAATCGATCCGCGCGGGTGGGAAGTTGTAAACGGCCTCAAATCCGGAAAGATTCAAATGCAGCCGCAGCGCCATTGAGGCGATGCTGATCAGGACCAGAAAAGCCAGGAAATTCCGGCGAAGGATCCACGCCGCCAGCCCGAAGAGGATATAGGCGAATTCCTCGACGGATAGGGACCAGGTGATCGTATAGGGAATTGTCTCGGGACCATCGAAGAAGATCATCCATCCCGTCAGGAACAGGTAGTTGATCCAAATCCGGCCCACAGTGTCCTGATCGTATCCCAAACTCAGACTGGCACACAGGAATAACGTTACCGCAACCATATACAGCGGTATGATCCGGAACACGCGCCGCAGGAAAAAGACCTTGATGCTTTCCGTGTCAGACCTGCGCAGCAGGAATCCGGTGATCAGATAACCACTTAGGGGGAAAAAGATATCGACCCCTAAAAGGCCGTAGCGCCGAAAAAATTGCGCCAGCGGGTCAAGGCTGCTGACGTCATAGCGCGAGGCGACATGGTAAACAAGAACGGCCAAGATCGCGACAGTCCGGATGCTGTCCAGCGCCATGGAACGGTTTTTCTTGAAACCCACGCTGGGATCAGAAGAGGAAAGTTTAACCACCATAAAGCCGCCGCTTCACTGCCGCCCTGCCCGAGCCGGTAAGCGCGAAAAACATGGAGGTCGTTTCGTCAAATGGGGCGTCTTCCAAAGACCGTCCCGCGCGAGGTTTACCTTTAAATACCACATACCTCTACCAAACCAAAAAACACCAGGTCCTTTAGTTCAGAATACCATTGGACCGAACACCAGCATGACATCGCCCGGCGGGAATATCCATGCTCTTGCGGTGTCCTCAGTTCTAAATTGCCCCGGCTAACGCGAGTTCTGACACCATAGTTACCTGCAACAACAACGTAAGCACCTGTATTCCGAACCTGGGAGCATTTGGCAACACGACGACCAAGCTGGTACCTGTTCCTGATTTCAGAGATGGTTTCCCGTGACAGGACTGGACGTCAATTGTTATGCGTGAGGAGATAGAGATGTTGTGCTGGAGAGCCTAATGGAAGCTGATGTATCCGTTGCTTTCTCGGTCGTTCCGCGGGATTTGAGCTGGAAAGAAAGTGAAGCGTAGTTTTTCTGAGTATGCCCGGGCGTTTTTCCGAATGGGCGACAAGGATCGGCCTGAACTGTCTGCGGACGTTCGGTACGGTCTGCTATTTCTATCTTGCTCAGCAACCTTCTCGGCACCTCGGATTCGCAAATCGCACTCACCTGAAAACGGTCTATATCCAGACGAAAGTCCGCTACCCCCCCCATCCTTTAACCGCGAGTTGCACCAGCATGTATAGCGCGGCAAGCCGGAAGGACTTTTCAGCGGCGGATGATACCACGCCGTCCTCCGAACAGCGGGAAAAGCTACCATTTCTGGCCAAGCTGGTACTGATTTCACTGTTGTTTCCGGCCTTCTTTTCGGTCGGAACGCTGCTGCTCTCTCCATCCCGGGTCGTGTTTCTGGTCGTTGTGCCGATCCTGACAATCAACCTGCTTCGTGGTTCCTACGGACGCCTGCTGGCGACCGACTACCTGTTGTTTGGTTTTGCGGCATGGATGACCCTAGCCATGCTCATAAATCACTCACCGCGTGTGGCGATCGAATACACAGGATCCCGAACCATCGTTCTTTTAGGGGGGTATCTCACAGCCCGCGCGACTATCAGAACAAAGGCCACATTTGTGGCAATGATTCGTTTTATAGCGTTCGCCGTTCTGTTTACTCTGCCGTTTGCACTATACGAAGTAATCACGAGTAAACCTTTGATTCCGCAGTTGATCAGCAAGCTGCCTGGGATCGCTTCAGTGGTCAATGTCAATCCTGATCAGCGCTTAGGTCTCCATCGCGCGCAAGTCGTATTTTCGCATCCAATTCATTACGGCATATTCTGTTCCCTGGGATTTTCGCTGGTCTATGTGGGGTTGGCCGACCGCATGCAGTGGTTCCGTCGTGCCATCATTTCAAGCCTTATCGGCTTGAGTTGTTTTTTTTCAGTGTCAAGTGGACCGGTGCTGGCGGTGGCTGTGCAGATCGGTTTGATCGGATGGGGAGCCATTTTCCGGCGCTCAAAGTATTGCTGGGCAATCCTGTGGGGTTCCGGGCTTTTCTTTTATGTCATCGCAGAACTCGCCTCAGGGCGTGCCGCCATTTACGCTATCGTTTCGCGAATATCGTTCTCCAGTTCGACGGCATTTGCACGCCGAGTTCTTTTTGAATTTGGCGTCCGTCAAATTGAACGCAAACCACTGTTTGGAGTAGGTTATAATCCTTGGCCGTTGCCACGCTGGATGACCGGAAGCGTAGATAACTTCTGGCTGTTTGTCGCCGTGCGGTTCGGTGTGCCGGCACTCATTATGCTGGCAGGTGCATTTCTGATTGCCATGATCGTCGCCGGCCGACGGGATTTTAGTGAGGACCCCACACTCTATCCATTGCGCCGAGCCTGGATTTTTACTCTGGTCAGTTTGGTTTTGATACTCGCTACAGTGGCAATTTGGGGGGAACTGTATTCGCTGATACTGTTCACACTGGGAAGTGGCATGTGGCTTCTTACAGTGGACCCGCGGCAACAGGCGAACCGTCCAGTCACGAGCAACACCAAGCCGGAAAGCACATTGCCTTACACACGTTTTGCCAGAGAGAAGCGGCAGCCAAACAAAGAAGATATCTATCGCCGAAATACCTAAAAATTTCTTTTAAAACATTATCTTAAAAAAATAAAGACAGCCACCAAACGCGGCGGGTTTTACGCCCTGCGGACTGCCATGACTGACTTGGTCATCAACGCAAATCGCTCTTTTTCGATGTCTGCATCGGGGAAAAGCTTAACCATGATACCCTTGGAAATAATTCTGATATAGTCGCCGCGCACCATTGCGCGCTCAAAGCTGACCTTTGGCATGTATCCAAGAGACGTTAGCTGGAACAGTCCGATCCGCAGGGGGCCGGGGAGCCAATGAATGAATGGCCGTCCATAATGGGGATCAATGGGAAACCAGAAATTGGGCGTCTGCACAAAATATGCCCGACCAACACGCCGGACTTCACTAGCAAATGAAAGCATGTTGGCATATGAGCCGACATGCTCCACGACCGAATTCGAATGAACCAGGTCAAATGATCCGTCTTCAAACTCTGGCATATCACATGCGTTTCCGGTCGCGCACTCAACCACCAACCCCTCGACCGAGTTGTCAAACTGCGCCAGATCCTTCTCGAAATTCAGCACAGTGACAGACACTCTGCTGCGTAAATCCATCGGAAGCAGTTTCCAGTAGCGCGCGCGACCGCCCGCATCCAGAATCTTAATGCTGTCATTGCTCTCAAGAAGTTCGCGTATCAGACGCTCAATATGCGCAAAGCGCTTACCACGAAAACGCCCTTGCGCGGCAAGAAATACTCGGCTTTTTTGCACCTAACTCTCCAAAATCGCTAAAGTTCCGGCCGGAATAAACTGCCTGCAACCGCAACCGTAAAACAAGCCTGAATCCAGGGTGGTTCTCCATTCCCGAAAAAAGCGTCCCAAAAAGAATTGTCGCCAGCCAAAACGAAAAAATAGAACAGTGTTACCGTAACAGATACTCCTTACTCTGGTATCATTATCTACCGCGACACAAAATGGGGCAACACATCCCGCACGGCAATGCACTAATTGTAGGCAGCCAGTTGTTTCCTGACTTCAAACGGTTTTTGGATATTTAAAGAAGTGTTTCCTGAATATGGATTTACAGCGGGCGTGGCATTCAGCGCGCATCCTGTGGAACGTCCGGTTCCTGTAGTCTTCCAGGAAGCCGCTTGAGCTCACCCAGCTCTCTGTCTAGCATCGCTGGCTACGCAACGCCGGATTTTATCTGTGGGTTTTTCGACCTGTGTTGAGCGGAGATTTTTATGCCGATTGTCCGAATTGAAGCGAAGCTGGTCTATTTTGCCCATATCCCCAAATGTGCGGGCAGTTCAGTCGAAGACTACCTGCAGAACCGCTTTGGTCCGCTGGCTCTGCTGGACCGGAAGTACTTGTCTGTGGATGCAGATCTACGCTGGTCCAACACGTCACCGCAGCATCTGGACTGGGCCGCATTGATGCGCCTTTTCCCCAAAGGTTTTTTCAGTGACATTTTTACTGTCGTGCGCCACCCGATGGATCGGGCTGTCAGCGCCTACCGGTTTCAATCCGAAGTCGAGGGAACGATTGCCCGCAGCACCAGTTTCACGGAATGGCTGCAGACGGAAGCCGGTCTCTGGTCGTCGGATCCGCACAGACACGACAATCACAGTCGACCGCAAGTCGATTTCCTTCCGCCGGAGGGCGGACCGGACTGCACTGTCTTTCATCTTGAGCACGGACTTGATGCGCTTATCCCCTATTTTGACAGATTGTCCGGGACTCAAGCCAAGCCGCGCGCTATGGGGCACGCCCTGCGCTCCGGTACGCCAAAAAACGGGGCGTTTACCCCGACCGAAGCCGAACGCGCGCTTGTTGCCGAAATTTACGCCGCTGATTTCGAACGATTTGGGTACGAGCCGGGCAATCCGACACCTCTGCCCCCCCCACCAGAGCTATCCGCTGATTTTCTTGCTGAAAACGCAGCGGCGCATGCAAGGGCCAATCAAACTCTAAATAGGCTTGCTGATCGAGTGCGCCGTCGCATCCGAAAGTGGTAAAGCTGATCCCGCAAACACAGGTTAACAGGTTTCAGAATTCCGACCTCAATCAATTTTGTGAAGCTCCGTCGCCGAAAGATTTGGCCTAATTTCCTCGTCTGGTCAGACTGTTACAGGTTGATCTGGCAGCGCCCGGTTTAACTGCAAAGTGCAGCATATATCTCTTCGGCCCGAGCCTGTCGTTCGGGGGCGATCGGCCTGTCGATCTGCGACATGCTCAACCGGAAATCCGGCACTTTGCTGATCTCCAGTCCCAGCCGGGCCGCAATCCGGGCAAACTCACTGGCACTGGGATCGCACAACCGTTCGTAGCTAACCGCGACAATATTTCTTTCGAAACGTTTCGCCTCGATTAGGATCCGGCTGTAGGCACCAATCCATTGCTCGACCCAATAATCCAGCGTTCTCGGGTCCAGATCAATATCCGCCGCCCAAGCAAACGGGCGGTGATCCGCACCGAATTCATGGTGCACAAGCCAACCCATGTAGCTTTTTGTAAACGGGTCGTCCGCGTGCTGGGCACAGAACCGTTCGTGCTGTTTCAACAGTGACAGCGCTTGTTGCTCGGGCCGCCGATATGGGATCAGGATTGCCGCGTTCGGAAACGCACGTACTAGCGCGCCGATACGCAGGATATTATTGTTGTTCTTCGACAAGTAGCGAGTACCGCCGTGGCACTGCAGGATCAGCGCGACATAGGTGCGGAAAAGCTCGATCGTCTCGCTATCCGCCTCCATCGGCTCCAGTCGGTCAGTGCGGATATAGCGTTCACCCTCGAACACGCGCCAGAACACCTCATCCAGCGCCTCGGGACTGTCGAAATCGACCATAATCCCATCACCGTGGGCCCGCACCGACGCCGCGCGGTCGCTTCGAAACCGGCCCGACAGCCGTGCCCAAATATTGGGTGCCAGCACGAACGGCATGTCGCGATAGGTCAGTGAGGCGAAGGAACCGCTTTCGAACAGCGCGCGCATCAGGATTGTGGTGCCCGACCGCGCCAGCCCCGATACAAAGACATGTGCTGCCTGCGAATCCGGGTTCAGACCGCGTCCAGTGATTGACCGCTCAAGATCGAATGCCGCCTGTCCGGCTGCGCCGCTGCCGAGCGCAAGCCGGTGCAGGACCCTTGCGCCGAAACCGTAATCACTCACCGATCAACCGCCTTCTGACAAACAGATAACCAAATGCGACCAGAATAGACAGGCTGGCACCAGCCAAGCTAGCGAACCGCTCGGCCACTGGCCAGGACGTCAGCACGCCGATTCCACCAGCAATCACCACTGGGATCATGATCACCAAAATCATCAGAAAAAGAAGCACCGATGTCGCCATCAGCTTTCCGGAGTAAGCAAGCAGCACCCTTTCTTTCCAATGGTCGGAAATTCTGGGCGAGCGCACCGTATGCACTGTTTTAGCGACAAGGCCAGATAGGTCCTTTACACGCTCCAGAAACGGTAGCCGGCAAAAAAATTCGACGGCGGCGACCGTCGCGACGATCACCAGAAGCCAGTCCACTATTGGTCGTTCTGCATATCTGCTTCGGCGGCGGCTTTGCGCCGTTTCAGCATGCGCTTAATCGGGTAGAACATGATCGCGAACAGCGCCAGAAAAACCGCCCCGATCACAGCAAGGATGGTGCCGATCACGCCGGCGCCCAAGCCGGGCCCGATATAGGCATGCGCCGCACCGGCAAAGAACACGGCGCCGACGAGCGCGGTCAGGAAAAGTTTCAGCTGTCGCATGAGGTACTCCTTGCAATCTCGTACTGTTCCGGGGTGAGGTATTGTGCGTGCTTTGCCCAGTAGACAGAGCCCTCATCACCCACATTCACCAAATCCATCAGCACCCGGCCGTCCGGCGCTACCTCCAGATAGCGGCCTTGTACCGTCAGATCGACCAGCAGCGTGCCGTCGTCGCGGAAATCAAGTTCGCCGCTATGTTTAGTATAACCCGACACATCGGCCCCGTTCCAGATCACACTCCACGTATCGGTCGAGAAATCGTACTGCCGAATCTCGGAAAAGTTCGCCGGGTTCGCCGGATCGTCCAAGTTTGTGTCGCGTCGATTGTCAAAGACAAGAATCTTGTTGTCGCCAATGAATTCCGGATCATGCTGCCCTTGAGTATTACCATGCGAATACCACAGAATCTGCAACGTCTCGGGGTCGATGATCGCGATCATGTTGATCGCCCGCGACGACAACATGATCGCGCCGGCAGGAAAGTCGGGATAGTCGTCGGCCAGCGCCTCAGGTAGAATCTCGACTTTGTTAAGATGCACGTAATCCTCCAGCAGCACTTCATCCTCGGTCATCCCCGCTATCCAGTGATTACTTAGAAAGGGGTCAAACACGCCGATATTGGCGCGCACGATCTGATTCAGCGTGATCGATCGGATGATCGTGCCGTCCTCCACGTCGATCAGGTTGATGATTTCGGAATGATTCCAGCGCCGGTCACCCTGATCCTCGGCGGTCAGTTCCGTTTTGGGCAGACCCAGGATACCGAGCGTGCCGTCGGCGACTGAGATCGAGTGATGGTATAGCCCCGGAAGTTCCCAGATTGTCTCATTGCACAGCGACTTGCGGTAAAGCCCATCGGAGCCCCCAGAAAATAGAATCACGCTGCCGTCATCCAGCATCAGCGGCGCAGCGTTGCCAGTACGACTGACGAACTGGCCCGACAGGCTGGGTGCGGTCAGCGGAAAATGCGCGACCATCTCGCGCGTAGAATCAAGGATCACCAGAATTTCGTCGCGTTGCGCCTTGTTCATCCGTACCATAACGGCCAGCGGGTCCGATTGCAGACCTTCGGCGCGCCAAACAACTGGGCGGTGCTCGTAGGCGGGATTGTCGAAACCTGCAAGTTCCTCGTATTCGGCGTCCGGGAACGCGCGGACGTCGAAATCGGACGAAAAATCTTTCTGCGTAGCCTTGCCGCGCAGTACGTCCGCCATCGCCTCAGGCATCCCCGCAATCCCGTAAACCGCCTCGCCCATCGGCCCCAATTTGTTTTGACCATCCGCGACGTGTCTAACTATGCCACCAAACAGAAGCATACCTATTAATCCAAACACGGCCAGCAATAGCACGACCCACACTTCAATCTTAGAAAAAAGAAATCTTTCCATACCTAACCGCGACTCGGAACTGTGGCGCTTAAGACTGGAACGGGCCACTGAAAATGTAGACGTGACGTCAGGATAGGGGGGCTGCACATGTTGTCAACTGAAGGATGCCGGTCGCCACGGTGGCCAGTGGAAACGTCCGCCACCAGAGCCACAAACTGATTAAGGCAAGTCATGCATTTTGGTTGAACGCGCTCCATAACGTCTGGTTGTTCGGGAAGCGCTAAAAGAACGACGGCGATAATAAAGCGATTGTCATCGCGGCGCATCAGCCCGGAATGCGGATCATGCAACCCGGGACATCCAAACAACAGGCAAGGGCTGCACTGTGTAAGGTACTCGGGTGCATGATCCATCAGAGGATAGTGTTGGAAGATGCATTTTGATCTATGTTTGTGCTTACGTTCAAATCGTTCCGTTCCGCTTTGGTTACACAAAAATCTATCAGGCGCCCCCAGAAGCAGATTTACTGAATTTACTTTTGAACGATTGCCATAGAAATCCAGGATTGTGCCGGAACCCGGTCAGATAGAACCGGCGCGCCATTTTGCGCTTGCCATGTCGGGCAAGGATACGGCCTATGCGCCACATCATTATGCCATAGGCATCAGGGTAACGCGCGTATGCATCGCGGTTGCGTTTGACGATCCGGATCAACCCGATTGCCTTGGCACGTTTCAGTTTCGAGATACCATCCGGCGACGAAAACGCCATGACCACGGGTTCGGGGTATTCTGCGATTTTTGTATGTTGTGCCAACGATGAACTGAAAGCCCAGTCGGCGTTCGAACGGGTTACATCATCAAACCAAAGCGGTTCCGGATAGCAATCGCGCCGAAACAACGCGTTCTGCAGACTGATGCGATTTTCAGTCAGATATTTACGGACCTGATCCTCATGCGGTTTCATGATGCGGTGTGGCGGTGGCCGCATAGATACCAGTCCGACGCCATAAGAACCGTCAGGGCCACTGCCATAAAGCACTTTAGAGTGGATAACTGCGCCCACTTCGGATGGGGCCGCCTCTAATAGATCCAACTGCATTTGCAGCTTACCGGGCAGCCACAGATCATCGCTGTCCTGAAAGGCGATGTAACGCCCATCGGACGCGGCCAGCCCGGTATTGCGCGCGGCAGACGCGCCCCCGTTCTTTTCACGCTTTATGTAGCGGATCCGTGAATCACCGATCCCATCCACGATGGGCTGCAAATCCTCGGTCGAAGCATCGTCAACGACGATCAGTTCGAGATCACGGTAAGACTGGTTGAGAACGCTGCGCATTGAATCTTCAAGACTGGCGCTGCGATTATAAACCGGCAGAATAACCGAAACGGCTGCACTCATAGACTGCCTCACAAAACAATAACTGCGGTGCAGCATAACATGCCGTTGCGGACCGCACCATCGGCAACACCGCTCGCACCGGAAGGGGTGGATATTTGCAAAACAATAGCTCACTTTTCCAAGAAATTTACGTCAAATGGCAACAGTATCGTCATTTCGAAACAGACCGCTAGGCTTGTTCCCCGGAGAGTTATAATCTTCTTTTCAAGATCAGAGATATTACATCATGCCCGACCCCCTTCAGCTGAGCATCGTCATACCGCACCTCAATGCGCCAGATGCCTTGCGCAGGTGTCTGACAGCGTTTGCCGGACAGGCTGATGACGGTATCGCCTTCGAGGTCATCGTTGTCGATAACGGTTCGACGGAACCGCCGGGCGAAATTTGCGCCGCATTTCCCTTTGCCCGCCTTGCCCATGAAACAACGCCCGGACCGGGGCCCGCACGCAGTCGCGGGGCCGCCCTGTCCCAGGCGGATGTGCTGGCTTTCATCGACTGCGACTGTATCGCACAACCGGGCTGGATCACCGGGATCGTCGACTGTTTCAATGCGCATCCCGACACCGATGTAATTGGCGGCGATGTCAGGATTTCGCGCATCGACCCTGATGCGACCACCGCAATCGAAGCGTATGAAAGCGTCTACGGATACCGCATGCAGCTTTATATTATGCGGGATGGTTATGCCGCGACCTGCAATATGGGCGTCCGGCGCGCAGCGTTTCGCAAGGTTGGTGACTTCGCTGGAATCACTATCGCCGAAGATGTGGACTGGGGTCGCCGCGCCACCTCACTGGGGCTGCGAACCCGCTATGTGCCGCAGATTGTTGTCGAAACTCCGGCGCGAAGCTCATTCAGGGATCTCACACGGAAATGGGACCGCCATATCGGTCATGACTTTGCTCAAATTTCAGGCATCGGTGGGCGGCTGCATTGGGGCGTCCGCGCACTGATGCTGGGGGCCTCTCCGTTGGGAGAGGTTCTGCGCATTCTTCGCTCGAACCGTGTCTCGGGCGCGCAGGAGCGTATTTTGGCACTATTTTGCCTCACTCGCATCCGGTTTTACAGATGCCATCGCATGCTTGCGTTGCTGTTTGGCCGCGATGCCCAAACAGCAGCAGCCTGGCGACAGGGTGGATGATCTGTATGCCATCGCGGTAAAACAGCTTGTTACTTAACCCAGATGGGGTACAAGTTTTTACGTCGATTTATTTCAGCCTATCAGTGAAAATACAGCAAAGAGTACCATGACCAGAGAAGCCATTTTTAACGATTTGAATGAGATTTTTGCCGACGTTCTCGATCTCGACGATCTATCCCTGACAGAGACGACCACTGCAGATGATGTCGAGGATTGGGACAGTCTGAGTCACATCCGTCTGGTTGTGTCGATTGAACAGCATTACGGATTCAAATTCTCAACCGCTGAAATCGAAGCGCTGAAATCGGTCGGCGACCTTGTAGACTGTATTCAGGAGAAGACCGGTTAGCGGAGTGGATTATGACTGTGTTCTCTATCGAAGGGCTCAACTGGCTGCGCCCAGCCCCGTCGGATTTTCGCGCACAGTTGCGAGCACTTGATCCCGACACCGAAACCGGAGCGCTGGCCGCGCTGGCCAATCACGCCCTAGATCTCAACAAACTGACCCAACTAAACCGCGTTCTGGACAAGGTGGATGCGGTGCAGGCGAAAAGCGCGTCGCTCTCTTCGGTTCGCCTTGCAGTTCTGGCGGATGCGACCACTGAATATACGGCGCCGGCAATCCGCGCCAGCGCGCTGCGCCATGGGATTTTCGCCACGCTCTATGTACCGGATTACGGTCAGGCTACGCAGGAAGCGCTGAATCCTGAAAGTGGTCTGGCCGGGTTTGAGGCAGACATGGCGTTGCTGGCGCCAGATTATCGCAGCCTGGGGTTGGCCGCAGTTCACATGAATCCCGACGATGCCAAAGCAGCAGTAGACGCAGCGACTGCGCACATACGCAGTCTGGTTGATGGGTTGAAGCGCATCGCGATCCCGACGGTCATTCTGCAAACCCTGCCGATCCCGCCTGATCCTTGGTGCGGGCATTATGACCGGCGCGCGCCCGGTTCGGTCGCGGCTCAGATCGCCGCTTTCAACGCAAATCTGCTGGAGCTGGCCCAAACGCAGTCACTGACAGTGCTGGACGTGGCTACACTAGCCGACACGGTTGGGCGGTCGCGCTGGTTCGACCCTGCCTACTGGCATCGGGCAAAGTTGCCTTTCGCGCTTGACTGCGTCCCTCTTTATGCTGATCACATCGCCCGGATGTTGGGCACGTTGCGCGGCAAGGCACGTAAATGTCTGGTGCTCGACCTCGACAATACATGCTGGGGCGGCGTTATCGGTGATGACGGGCTCGACGGCATCCGCATTGGACAAGGCACTGCAGAGGGTGAGGCCTTTCTTGCAATTCAGCGACATGCGCTGGATCTCAAGGCCCGCGGCGTGGTGCTGGCGGTCTGTTCCAAAAACGAAGAAGACGCGGCACGCCTGCCCTTTCAAAAACACCCCGATATGCTGCTGCGCGAAGACGATATCTCGGTCTTCATTGCAAACTGGACCGACAAGGCCAGCAATATCCGACATATTGCCAAGCTTCTCAATATCGGCACTGATGCGCTGGCTTTTCTCGACGATAATCCGGCCGAACGCGAGCGGGTGCGCCAGATGCTGCCCGAAGTTGCGGTACCTGAATTGCCGGAAGACCCCGCATTTTATCCGGCCGCACTAGCGCAGGCCGGGTATTTCGAGACCACGGGCCTGTCAGCCGATGATGCGCAGCGCGCTGAGCAATACCGCGCCAATGCCGCCCGCAGTGTCGCGATGGAAGCCATTGGCGATTATGGCAACTATCTGAAATCGCTCGACATGGTGTGCGAAGCGCGAGAGTTCGACGATGTCGGGCGCACCCGCATCGCGCAGTTGATCAACAAATCCAACCAGTTCAACCTGACCACGCATCGCTATACCGAGGCTGAAGTTGCCCACATGCAGCAGGACCCGGATTTGTTCACACTACAGATTCGACTAGCCGACAAGTTCGGCGACAACGGCATGATCTCGGTGCTGATCTTCCGCAAAGGGGTCGAGGACTGGACCTGCGACACCTGGCTGATGAGTTGCCGGGTGCTGGGGCGCCGCGTTGAAGAGGCTGCTCTGTTCCTGGTTGCGGATGCAGCGCGTCAGGCAGGGGCAAAGCGCCTGATCGGCGAGTATATACCTTCCGAAAAAAACCGGATGGTCGCTGGTCATTTCGAAAAGCTGGGCTTCGCAAAAACCGCCGAACAGCCGGACGGACGCACGTTCTGGCAGCTTGATCTTGCCAATTACAACGCGCCTTCCGAATTGCCTATGACATTAAACGGCTCGCCCACCGATGCCGCCGCCTGAACAATCGGATTTTTTCATGCCCACGCAGCCTTCTGATCTTTTCTCTGACGCTCTGACCAGAGAATGGCCCGCAACTCGCCGCATTGCCGAAGCGGTTATCGCGATCTGGCCCGAGCATGAGCGTTATATTCGCAAAAGCCTTGCGGGCCGCGATAGCGACATGATGCACACCACTGAAATTCTGGCCGAAGCCGTGCTACTGCTGGTTGGCGATCGGATGGAGACTATCGCGGCACACTACCGCTGGACCTGCGACCGGTTGCGCGAAGAGGAGTTGTTTTTTCACCGCGAGGGCCGGTATCGATTATCGACCTTCGCCGAGGCGGATGCCGAGGTTTATTCCGATGCCGCCTATATGGAAAAATACATGGACGGGCTGCTGTACAGTCAGGTCTTGTGGTTCAACCATGCAGCAAGCTGCCATTTCTTCCTGACCGAGGTGCCGGACCTGTTGCAACCTGGGGGCCATCTGCTGGAAGTAGGGCCTGGGCACGGGCTCATGATGTCCCTGGCTCTGCGCGATTTCGGCCTGTCCGGCGCCACTGCCTGGGATCTGTCGCAGGTCTCTCTGGATCAGACCCGTGCGGCACTGGAAAAACTGGGTCATCACGGGTGCCACTTTGCCGTTCAGAACGTGATGGATGTGCCAGCCGGTACCCCACCCGCCGATCTGGTGGTGTTGTCCGAGGTCCTGGAACATCTTGAGGATCCGAAGTCGGTCATGCGCAAGCTGCACGCTCTGATCCGGCCTGAAACGGGCCGCATTTTCATCAATGTCCCGATCAACAGTCCCTCACCCGATCACCTCTATCTGATGCAGACGCCAGACGATGCACGCGCGCTGCTCAGTGATACAGGGTTTGAGATCCTGAAAGACGGGTTCTTTGCCACCCAGGGCACTGCCCTGGACAGGGCACTGCGCAATAAAATCTCCGTCTCTGCCTGCATGATTGCACGACCGATCTGACCGTATCCTTTCATGCTGTTCAATTCCCTTCCTTTTGTTTTTGTCTTTCTGCCGCTGACGCTTGCGGGCTACTACCTGCTGATCCGCATGGGGTTGAAACAGTGGATATTTCTGTTTCTTGTCATCGCCTCGCTGGTCTTTTACTCCGTCTGGAATCCACCCTATGTCCTGCTGCTGATCCTGTCGGTTCTGGGCAACTACCTGATGGGGTTGCGGATCGAGCGGGCGCGGGAAAACGGACGCGGCGCAGGCTGGCCGCTGTCGGTGGGTGTCGCGGGTAACCTGCTGGTTCTGGGCTGGTTCAAATACGCCAATTTCTTTGTCGACAACGCAAATATGCTGGGGGCCGATCTCCATCTGGAAAAGATCATTCTTCCGCTTGCTATCTCATTCTACACCTTCCAGCAGATCGCCTTTCTGGTGGATGTGGCCCGTGGTGAGGTCCGCACCGGGGGCATCTGGCGCTATGCCACGTTTGTGATCTTCTTTCCGCAGCTCATCGCCGGTCCGATCGTGCATTACAAAGAGATGATGCCGCAGTTTTTCGGGCGTAATCCCGGGCGTTTCGTAACCGCGAACATGACCGTCGGGCTGGTGATCTTCGCGATCGGCCTGTTCAAGAAAACAGTCATCGCCGACAGCGCAGCCCTTTTCGCCACACCTGTCTTCGAAGCGGCGCAGGCTGGCAACACGATCGGCCTGCTGGCCGGATGGAAGGCCGCACTGGCCTATACTGTTCAGCTTTACTTCGACTTTTCAGGCTATTCCGACATGGCCATCGGCCTTGCACGGATGTTCGGAATCAAGCTGCCGGTAAACTTCCATTCACCGCTACGCGCCGCGTCGATCATCGAATACTGGCGGCGCTGGCATATCACCCTACAGCAGTTCATCGTGTCATACATGTACCAGCCGCTGGTGTTGCCCCTTTCACGGCTGGCCGCGCAATGGCGCTTGGGTAAATGGGCGTCCTTCTCAGTAACGGTCGCCGCCCCCACAGTTGTTTTGTTTGTGGTCATCGGCCTCTGGCACGGCGCAGCCTGGACCTATGTCCTCTTCGGTTTGATGCACGGCACATATCTGGCAATCAACGAGTTCTGGCGCGCGCTGCGGCGCAAGACGCGCCGCAAAAGCGGCATCCCCGGCTCTAGCATGGCGTTGTATCACGCGGTGACCCTGATTGCGGTGATCTTCGCAAACGTCATGTTCCGCGCTGACAGTCCCGCCGCAGCGGTGGCCGTCTGGCAGGGCATGATCCGCCTGGACCAGATCGTCGGTGTGGCTACGGTGTTGCCCGCCAAACCCGCCGAACTCATAACCGAACCGGGGTTGTTCCTTCTGGGAGCTGCCGCGCTGATTTTTCTGTGCCCGAACACACAGCAGATCATGGGCCGCTATTCCCCGATCCTGCACTGGAACCGCTGGCGCACCCGCGCACCGGCGCTTCTGCACCTGACATGGCGCCCGACCCTGCCTTGGATGATCTGGACCGGCGTGGTCCTGTTTCTTGGGCTTGCCTTCATTCTGCGCGGGCAGTCAGAATTCATTTATTTCAACTTCTAGGATGCGCCGATGACCAAACCTCTGCGCCTGCGCACCTTCCTCAGCGGTCTCTGGCTGACAGTGCTGGCCTGTATTGTACTAGCCTTCCTGCTGCCCCATGACCCCTATTTCCGCTATCAGGCCATGGGCGGCACGATCTTTGAGCGCGCCCGGTGGATTTATGAGCGTATCCATTTCGACGACACCCCCATCGACATCGCTTTTCTGGGATCATCGCGCACAGCACGCGGCGTAATTTCTCCGGATCTGGAAGAGCACCTTACTGAACAAGGGATCGAAGCCCGCGTTGTCAATTTCTCGCTGCCCGCGTCCGGTTTCGACGTACGTCTGCCAATTATCCGCGAGATACTGTCCAAACATGAACCAAAACTGATCGTGATTTCGGTGGTTGAACAGTTCCCGCGGCACGGGCATCAGGCCTTTGGTGATCTCGCCAGTGCGGGCGAGGTTCTGCAAAGCCCCTGGATCGTCAACCGGAACTTGCCCGAAAATCTGGCACGCCTGCCGATCCGGCAAATTCAGCTGGCAACCGCGAACCTGTTGCCCGAAGCGTTTGGTTATCAGTCCGAATTCAACCCGGCCACCTATGCCGGAACCACAATCGATCCCCGGATTTTCAATCCCGGCAAGACATCCGGTCCCAAAAGCGCAGCCGATATCGAAGCGCTGGAAGACGAATCCGCATTTCGTCGCCGCAAGCTGACGCGCCCGATCCTGCCGGATTCAATGGCTGGAATCGAGTTTGGTATTCCCCGCACCTATCTGCGCCGGATCGCCGAACTGGCCGCGGCTGAGGGCGTGCAGATCGCCTTCCTATATCTGCCCTTCTACGGCGGCTATGCAGAGCCCGTCGAAAAGGCGTGGCTGGAACAATATGGGCCGGTTTTTTCTGCGGATTTCCTGTTGGATGACCCGAATCTCTATAACGATGTAGCCCATGTCTCTGAACCCGGCGCCGTGCTGGTGACGGACTGGCTGACCGAAACGCTTACCCCACTGCTCGACCCCTCATCCGGGTCGTGAAGACAGGAGCCGATCATGACGATATTGCAGAACTCTCTCCGTTTGCACCATGTGGGAATTGTGCAGCCTGACATGGAAAGCGCCGAAAATTACATGTCGCTGTTTGGCCACACAGAAGACTATCGCGGCTATGTTGAGGAGTTCGAATGCTGGTGCCTCTTTTGCACCGCGCCCGAAAACAGTTCCGCCGTGGAACTTGTGGTGCCAACCGGCGGATCGCTCTCCCGGTTCAACCGCGGCGCTGGTGGCCTGCATCATTACGCGTTCGAAACTCCGGATATCCTGGCACTGCAGCAGGAGCTTGCCGCCCGGGATGTAACAATGCTGCAGGACGAGCCGGTCAAGGGCGCTGGGAATTTCCTGTGCAATTTCATCAATCCGATCGCGACACGGGGTGTTTTGGTAGAATATGTTCAGCCGCTGGATATCTAGGTCTGACTTCGAAAGTGCACCAAGACTATCCGGAAGGGCAGTCAGATGCACGAAATGTTGCAATCAAAATACGCCCCGACACAAATACCCAGTCAGAACACGTTTTTGACGACGCATGACGTCAGAAGCTGTAAACAGGCTGCATAACAATAAACGGGCCACCTCGACAAAATAATGATATGCGCGGCGGCCGGAGCGGTAACTGAACTAAAAACTGAGGCACATGTGAAACGGCACCTGCTCTATCGCACCTTTTTGGTTGGCGCTTGTTCGATCTGCTGTTTATGGCCTGCTTCAGCCCAGGAAAACGGGACAGAACTGGTCTTCAGCTTCAATCAAAGCCTTGAAACCGATGACAACCTCGAACTCGATCCAATCAGCGATGGTAGAACAACCTTTGCTGCCACCCGCCTTTCTTTAGGACTCATCCATGAAAGCTCGTTGAATCAACTCGGCCTTAACGCATCTGGAGTAATACGTGCTGTAAACGGGCCTGGAGCGGACTCCGGCTTGGACGACCAGAGTGCTGGCCTGACTTACAACCGTATAGGGACACAAGCAGAGTTCGGATTCAATGCCAGCTATTTTCAATCGAACATCGAATTCCTGCGACCCCTTCAAGATTTTGAAAACTCAGATGGCGAAATTGAGTTGCCGCCGGATCTTGACGATCTGAACGGGACAGGCAACCGGGAACGTTACAGAACCGGGTTGTCGTTTGAAGTTGGGCGAGATGCACCGATTGGAGCCGCATTCGACGCCAGATACCTCGCACTCAGATATACTGACACCACTAATACTGGGTTGAATGACAATGACCGGTTCAATCTGGGAACCGACCTGTTCTTGCGATTTTCGCCACTGGTAGAAGGTACACTGGGGCTGGATTACGGGCTTTTCGAATCCGACAATTCAGAACAGACTAGACGTGAGACCAAGACGGGTTTTTTCAATCTGGGTGTCGAGCTTTCCCCGATCTGGCGCCTCGCGGCCGGATACGGTTACACGACTATCGATACGCGGGAATTCGGGATCACTACACGAACTGACGGACCTACCGGGCGGCTACGACTGGAAAGGGATATGCCCAACGGTTCCATTAGAGCCGAAGTTGAACAGATCGTAACCGATGACGGGGATATCCGTAATTTCTTAATCGGTCGAGATATCGCACTACCCGCCGGTGAGTTGTCATTCACAATCGGCGTGTCGGATTCTGAACTGGACAGTAGCACTCCTATCGGATCCCTGAACTGGAGGCAAAACCTTTCAAGAAGCTCGATCAGCGCACAAATTCGCCGGTCTGTAGATTTTGATCAGGAAAAGGGGAACGTCATCAGAACCGCTGCTTTCTTGGGGTATTCTTACGAAATCAACAGTTTTTCCGGAATTAACCTCAACGCCGGTTACACGATCAGCGACGAGGTGACAGACACGATAGACCGGGCAAACTTTACCGCTTCGTATCAGTACGTTCTGACCGAAGACTGGGCGCTTAACACCGGATATCGCTATCGAATGCGCGAAGATTTGACAGACCCACGCGCGCAATCGCATGCCGTGTTTTTTAACATCGGACGTGATTTCATTCTGCGCCCCTGAAACAACGACCCGTCAATATCCAAATTTCCGTAGTACAGGGCCAAGTTCGCGTTCGATATAGCTGATGTGGTCAGGCTCTAGCTCATCGCGCCATTGCCCCGATTTACCGCTGCGCAGGTGGGACTTCCGGGCAATTTCTCCGGTCTTTTTACCACTCCGGCTTTGCGCTTCGAACAACCGCATCAGATCGGTGGCCAATTCCAGATTGCTACCTTCAAACCCGAAATGACTGAACATGCTGTGGTATATATCAGCCCGGTTCTCACCCATCAGGTTTTCGAAAGACACCTCAAGAATATCCGGATCGCCGGTATCCCAGTTCAGCAATGTATCCCGGTAGAAGAAGATGAAGTGATCTATCTCCATGAAAAGGCCGTCGTAGGTGCTGGCTGCGTTCAGCTTACCCTGGTAAGTGCGCCCGTCTTCGTCCGGTCGATGGACCCAGGCTTCGTGGGTCCATTTGTGGTAGTGATAGCCCGACACGATCATATCGCGCGGATCGCGCATGACATGCACCCCGCGATAAGGGGCCAGACGCGCCATATCCAGCTTGCCATGCATTGACATGATCAGACGCGATTGCGGATCGGGATGTTCGATATGCACCTTCTGATAGGGCAGGTTCAGACCATAACCCAAAAGGCGCAGCACCGCCGTGAAATAGGTCGTCATCACCTTGTGATGGGTGGCCACAAACAGAACTGGAACATCCTTGGGCAGATCTGCCCCCCACACCCGGGTAGCAGACAGACGCCCCAACAAGGACCAGAACTCCGGATTTACCAGAAGCCCTTTGTTCTTTTTTAGGAAATTAGGTACTTCACGCCGCAACTGGCCCATCCGGGACCGGCGAACCGGCGGCCCGAACCCAGCTGCGGTCATGATTTTTCGATCCTGAAGATTATCCTGCAAATCAATCGCCCAAAAAATACGAACCTATCATGGCTCAGTTTAACCTGTCCTGAGAGGGGAAACAGTGATTCCGGACCACCTGCACAATTATTGAAACATTGTCCAAATTTTACCACCATAGTTTCACATCAGGAAACCTGAGGTGGACGCGCGCGATCAAGACAAGGCGGATCGAATTGTCACTGCAGTTTGAGTAGCCTTTGCCCCTTAGTTTTCGTTAAGATCGAACACGGAACTCCCGCCAACACAGTTTTTAATGAGTATCAGGGGAAACAGGTGAGCACTACAACGTCTGCGGAAAACCCGATCCGGATAGGCCGCGACAGGGCATTTAATCCGACCGGGCTGTTCTGGTTCACATTGCTGGTCGTCGGCTCGATCCCGATCTTCTGGATCGGAATCGTATCGCTGGGCGCGGCCTGGACAACCGCCGAATACAGCCATGGCCCTCTGATCCCGGTCATCTCGCTATATCTGTTCCTACGCGAGATGCGCAATTACCCGCCCCCGCCAGGTGAAGTCCGGGACCGATGGCCCGGTATCCTGATCATTGCATTCGGGTTGGTAGTGGCGATCCTGGGCAATCTCGCCAAGGTGCCCGACATCGTCACCTATGCCATGATCATCTGGACTGGCGGTGTGGTACTGACTGTGTTTGGCTGGAATATCGGGCGGCGGCATCAGCTGCCGGTGCTGCATCTGGTCTTCATGCTGCCGCTGCCGAACTTCATCTACTGGAAGCTGACTATCTTCCTGCAGGGCATCTCTTCGGTGATAGGGGTCTGGTTCGTTCAGCAGGCAGGCGTTTCAGTTTATCTGGACGGCAATATCATCGATCTGGGCGTCTATAAGCTGCAGGTGGCCGAGGCCTGCTCCGGCCTGCGCTACCTGTTCCCGATCCTCAGCTTCTCCTATCTCTTCGCCCTGCTCTATCGCGGGCCGATCTGGCACAAGGTGGTGCTGCTGGTCTCGGCTGCGCCACTGACGGTGCTGATGAACTCGATCCGCATCGGCGTGATCGGCGTTCTGGTCAATCACCATGGCATCGAAATGGCCGAAGGATTTCTGCATTTCTTTGAAGGCTGGGTCATCTTTCTGACCTGTATTGCCATCCTGTTTGCCATGGCCGTCACGCTGCAGCGCTTGACGCCAAACCCCAAACCGCTGGCCGAGGCGGTCGATCTGGACACCAGCGGCCTGCTGACAGTGGCCGAACGTATCCTCACCATCCGGCCTTCTCGCGCGCTGGCTGCTGGCGCCTTGCTGACGTTGGCGGTGTCGGTGGCCTGGGTGCTGCAACCCAGCTCGGATAAAGAACCGATCGACCGAAACCCGTTTACGCTTTACCCGCGCCAGCTTGGTGAATGGTCAGGATCGGCAGCCCTGCTCGACCCGAATATCGAACGGGTATTGGGCGCAACCGACTATCTCAACACCACCTACGGCGCACCCGGGCAGAACGGTTATGTCAATTTGTTCGTCGCCTTTTACGATAAACAGACCGAAGGCGATGGCATCCATTCGCCCGAGGTCTGCCTGCCGGTGGGTGGCTGGGAGATATTCAGTCTTGAGCCCTATCGGGTCGACCCAGGCGTGCCCGCCTACGGTGCCTTCGAGGTGAACCGCGCCATCATCCAGAAAGGATTACAAAAGCAACTGGTCTATTACTGGTTCGAACAGCGCGGCAAGCGCCAGACCAACGACTTCGTCGCCAAAATCGGGGTTGTGGTTGACGGTCTGACCATGGGCCGCACCGACGGCGCGTTGGTACGCTATGTCACCCCGATCCGCGAAGACGAAACCGAGGCGGACGCAGATGCCAGGTTGTTGGGTTTTGTCAGCCAAAGTCTGCCGAAACTGCCGGATTTTGTGCCGATGTAGTTTCCCCGGCGCCCATCTGTCCGGACAATAAAAACCGCTCTTCTCAGAGCGGTTTTTTCCCAACAACCCGTTGATATGCGCAGATCAGCGCATCTACCTGATGATCCCAACCCAGTTCCGTCTCAACCCGGGCGCGACCGAAGCGGCCCATCTCGGCCGACTGTTCCGGATCGCCCAGCAGTTCCAGAATCTTCTCGGCCATGTCTGCCGTGTCATTGGGAGCCGCATAAAGCGAAGATCGGCCTGCGGAATAGCGCCCCTCGGTCACATCGAACTGTACGATGGGTTTTGAAAACGCCATATATTCCAGGATTTTATTCATTGTGGATTTATCGTTCATCGGATTCACCCGGTCCGGGTTCACGCAAACATCCGCTGTCGACAGCACTTCGAACAGGTCTTTGTCTGGCGCACGCCCGGTAAAGGTGACGTGCTCGCTTAGACCCAGTTCCCCGGCCTGCGTCTTCAGCCCGTCCAGCGCCGGGCCGCCGCCGACCAATACAAACTGAACATCATGACCACGGTCCTGCACGATGATCCGCGCGGCCTCAAGCAGCAGGTCGATACCCTCCTGATCGCCCATAACTCCCACATAACCTACCATATGCGCCCGCCCGTTACGCCATTTCGGGTCAGGGTTCATCACAACCAACCGGTTGAGATCCGGGCCTGATCGCACAACGAACACATCCTCCGAGGCAATTCCGCCGCGCTCCTGCGCGATCGCCCGGTAGCTTTCATTGGTTGAAATCACGACATCGGCGCTGCGGAACGTCCAGCGCTCGAACAACACCATAAGCTTCCAAAAAAAACCCCGCTTGCCGAATTTGGCCTCGTAGAGTTCGGGGTTGATATCGTGGTGATCGAAGATGAACCGCTTGCCGAATAGTTTGAAGGGTAACGCCACCAGAAAGATCAGATCAGGCGGGTTACAGGCCTGTAAGGTGTCAAACCCGTGCCGGCGAGCGACCCTCAGCGCCAGCCGCATCTCATGAAACAGCGCCGCCCCGTATTCCAGCAGATATCCAAGCGCCCCGCTGGCGTCGATAGGCAGAGCGTGGCGATAGATATGCACCCCGTCGATCTCTTCATACGGGGCTTCGTACCCCTTGCCCGTGGGGCAAATCACCGCCACCTCGGCCCCGGCCGTGCGCAGCGTCCGGCATTCGTGCCAGACCCGCCGGTCGAAGGGTAACGGCAGGTTCTCGACTATGATCAGCACCCGACGGCCAGCAAGTGGCTTTGCCTGCCGTACCGCATCCATACGGGGCGTTTCGACCAAATCAACATCCTTCATGGCAATTGACCTGTATGACGAACCTCGGGACTACCTGAGAAGGTGAGGTCGTCGATCGTCGCGTTCGACGCTATAACCCGGTCATAATGCGCAGCCTCAGCATGGGTGCGATCGACAAGGAGGCGCTCAAGCACAGGCAAATGACTGTAGGCATAGCCCAGATTGGCACCGACCAGCTTGCCGGCATCAACACCCGGGTCGAAGATCTCCAACTCGTACCCGGCGGCCAGCAGCTTACGCGCCAGATCGACATTCGGGCTTTCACGCAAATCGTCGGTGCCCGCCTTGAAAGCCAGCCCGACCAGCAAAATGCGTGCAGGTTTTTCCAGCCCCTCAACCGCATATTCGAACAGGCGGTGCTTATGCGCCTCATTCGATCCCAACAGGCTGTTGATCAGCGGTAGGTTGGCACCGGTATCAGCGGCGATATATTGCAGCGCCCGCACATCCTTGGGCAAACACGAACCGCCAAAGGCCCCGCCGGGCCGCATGTAATAGGGCGAGATGTTTAGCTTGGTATCCGAGACAAATATCTGATGCACCTGCTGCGCGGAAACTCCCTGTGCCAGACAAATCCGACCAACCTCATTTGCAAAGGCCACTTTGACCGCATGCCAGCTGTTATCGACAAATTTGGTGATCTCAGATTCACGATATCCCACGACGAAGGTCGGCGCATCGATATTGACGCTCAGAGCCTCCATCACCGGGTTAGGAGCACCATCCTGCGTGCCTATCACCACTTTAGGCGGGTTAAAATAATCCTCGACTGCACTGCCCTCGCGCAGGAATTCAGGATTATAGACCACCTGAACCCGATCCCTCATCTCCTCTCCCAAGATCGCCTGGAAAATCGGCAATACCAGCTCTTCGACCGTACCGGGCCGGAAAGTCGACCGGTAAGCTACCACTAGCGGTCGGTCCCGGTCCCCGGTCAGCGCGGTCGCAATTTGCCGCGTCACATCGGCGATGAACCCCATATTATGCGAGCCATCGGCAGCTGAGGGAGTTCCAACACAGACAATGGCCAGATCGCACTCGTCCAGATGGGCTCCGACATTCACATCCGCCGAAATCCGGCCTTTCGCGATGCCATCCGCCAACATATCCTGCACGCGAGGTTCCACGATCGGGGCCTGCCCTACCATGATCTGCCGCACCTTCTTCTGGCTCACATCTATACCGATGACCTCGTGACCTTCGCTAGCAATGCAGCAAGCGGCGGTGAAACCGACATATCCCAGGCCAAATATTGCAACCTTCATAAATCTCTACCCAATCATGGAAACTCAAATACAGCATAAAGCGGTGCTGACAGACCGCCCGCCTACAGTAAATCATCCCCGGTTGTAGATATCTTCGTATCGTACGATGTCATCCTCACCCAGATAAGATCCGGTCTGCACCTCAATAAGATACATCGACACCTTACCGGGATTTTCCATACGGTGCACCGCGCCCAACGGGATATAGACAGACTGGTTTTCCGTCAGCAGCTTCACCTCTTCCCCCACGGTGACCCGTGCCGTGCCAGCTACAACGACCCAGTGCTCTGCCCGATGGACATGGCTTTGCAGGCTCAGGATACCATCCGGCTTGACCATGATCCGCTTGACTTGGAAACGGTCCCCCAGACACAAGGTCTCATACCAGCCCCAAGGGCGATGAAAGCGGGGATAATCCTCGGCCTGAAGCACCTTTTTTGCCTTCAGAATGCCAACCGCCTTTTTAACATCTTGAACATGGTCCATGTTGGTTACAAGCACTGCATCGCGCATGGCGACGGCGGCAATGTTCTTCAATCCCAGACCAACCAGTTGGATATTATCGTCTTCGCTGCGTAGAAGCGAGTTCTCGCAATCGATTGCCGTTGTTGTCCCCATCTGGGCAACCCCGTTTTCATCCAACGGCAATATCGCATGCAGGGCATCCCAACTGCCCAGATCGGACCAGTCGGACTCCAGCGGAACGGCGACGATATTCTTCGCCTTTTCCATGATCGCATAATCAATCGAAATCGCATCAATCGCTTCGTAGGGCTCCGCCGCGAGCCGGAAGAAACCGAGATCTTTTTCTCCCTCCATCAATGCCGCCCGACACTGCGCCACCATCTGTGGGGCATGTTCTTCAAACGCGGTAATGATGTCACACGCCCTAAACATGAACATTCCCGCGTTCCAGAGCACATTGCCACCCTTCAACAGTTCGGCAGCGCGCTGTTTGTCCGGCTTTTCAATGAACCCTGAAAGTGGCGCAGGCCGCCCAGACCTGACCTCTGCCTCCTGTAGCAGATATCCGTATCCTGTTTCAGGGCGATCCGGTACAACTCCGAATGTAACCAGCATACCTTCCTGCGCGGCTTTCGCTCCGACTGCCACAGCTTCAAGGAACGTCTGAATGTCGTTCACAAGATGATCCGAAGGGGCAATCAGCATTATTTCTTCAGGCGTTTCCTCAAGGCTCAACGCCGCTGTCAGAATTGCAGGTGCCGTATTGCGCAAAGCCGGTTCCAGAATGACCCGGCCATCCGAAAGCCCCAGAGCAGTGGCCTGATCTTCCACCAGAAAGCGGAAATCCTCATTGGTCAAAAAAAGCGGCGCGTCGAATTCCGGCCCGGAAAGCCGGGACAGCACGGCCTGGAACAGACTCTGCTGACCGTCAAATGAGACAAATTGCTTGGGATATGCACGCCGTGAACTGGGCCACAACCGGGTCCCCGAACCGCCACAAAGAATAACCGGATGGACCATTTAACACACTCCAAATCTACCAAAATGAACTCTTATTGAAGCAACCTCGGATTATCAGAAATTTTCCCGTGGATCGGAATAAAACCGCATGCTTTTGACAACGACTTAACCATATCCGTACCCGTACCCGTAAGTACCATCAGTGTAGTGACATTTGTTCAGAACTACGCCCATCACATTGGTAAGTTCCGCCAGTTGGCGCTCGGCCACATCAATCTGATCGACCGTCGTCCGCTCAGCTTCTGCCATCAGCAAGGCGCAGTCGGCATTTTTGAGAAACCCAAAATTGTCATCCGCCGTCAGCAGTGGCGGCATATCGAACAAAACAAGATCGGGTTTGAATTCTGCTTCGATCCTATTAAGGGTTTCGCTGGCCTTTTGGCTTTGCAGAATTTCAGCCGCTTCTCTGACTGGACCACGACTCAATCCTAGCGCCACGTTTTCCCCTATCCTATACCCATGATCGGAAAGCAGCGCCTTGCCCTGCAGGATATCACCCATCGTGCATTGACAGTTTTGTCCCAACATAAAAGACAAACCAGCACGCCGCAGATCAAGATCCAGGACGATTGTGCGCAAGTCAGACTGCCTTCCAAAACTAAAGGCCAGATTCGTGAAAGTTGTACTTTTGCCACAGGAACTGTGCGGAGAGACCAGCGCCACTCGCTTCCAGCCGTTAACTCGGGTTTGCTGCAAAATCCGCGTGCGGAGCATATCAAACGGGCCCGCATCCGCACCACCGCCATAGCTGACAAGCCTATTGCGGCTGATGGTATCGGCAGAAATATCGACTTCGGTCAGACCGGACCAAAGATCGTCAACCTTGTTTGCAGATGCATTATCCCGGGCTGATTTTTGCGGCACGGCATCAGCCGCCGCAGAAGCCCTTTTGTTTCGCTGCGATCGTGCTTTCTCAATAGCAGCCTGCAGTTTTTCCATTCAGCACTACCCTTTCCGGACAAAGACCGCCCGTTTCACTTCACCACCGCACACCAACTTTATCCATGATCCGCTCAGCCAATAGATCAAGTGGCTGATAGAAGACATGCACCGCATAAACAGCTGCGGGTACGCCGACCACAATGACAAGCACACGCAGCAATCGCAGAACCCTGTAACGCGTCAATTCTCCGGAGGTCGGAATATATGGAATTGTTGCAAATGGCGTGATGCCCAACTTTGCGACCAGATCTTCCGGCCGACGTAGAGTCCGATTCAGCAATTCCAGCAGAACAACCAGGCCAATACCGGACAGAATACCGAAGAAAATGCCGCCGCCGGCAATTATCATCCGGTTAGGTTTGGTAGGGCGGCTTGGCGCAACCGGCGGTTCGATTACGGATATACGTTGCCCCTGCGCCGTCACCTCGATGCGCTCACCCGTGCTGGCACGGGCCAGTCTCTCAACCGCTGCGTTGTACTGTCCCTGAATATGTTGGTAGTCCAGTTCGAGATCGTCCAGCCGGATTTGGTTTTCCGGAGTCTGGTTGATTGTCTCGCCCAGTTCTTCCAATTGTTTATTCAATCCAGCTTTCTGCTCTTCCGAGACCGTAATTCGGGAATCTAAATCTGCCAGTTGCACATCAAGCAAAGGATTGCCGGATTGCGGTTCGTTCTCAACGAGATCCGGTGTCGTGCTGACGCGCTCCTCTAGCTGGCTTATACGCGCCTTCAGCAACTTAACGCGCGGATTGGTAGCCGAGTATACAGCCAGGGCCCGATTAAGCTCCCTGCGCAAATCCACCAATTCACGCTGTTCCGGGCTTTGATCGGATGTCTGGTTTCCGGAAACCTGGCCAGTTGTCTCATAGATTTCGATTAGCCGGCTGCGCTGCGAGTTCAGCAGGACCAGATCCCGATCCAGTTGTGCAAGGCGTTCCTGTAACGTCGCTTGCTGCCTCAGCCGAAAATCAAGAGTGTCAGGCAATACATTTGCATTTTCGGTTTTGAAGGCCAGGATTTGTGCGCTGCGTTCGGCCAGTGCCTCGCTCAGCCTGTCCACTTCCTTCCGAAAAAACTCGAGCGTTTGGGTTGCACGGCCTGTTCGGGACTGTACGTCTTCCTTTTGAATCAGTGTCAGATATTCGTTAAGAACACCTGCGGCGCTTGTACCCGTCGGTCCTTCGAAACTGACCTCCATCAGTGCAACCTGGTTACGGCCCGTACTTATTTTGATCAGGGTGCGCGCCCGCATTGCCGCGACAATTCTATCGGCAGTCATAACCGACGGGTTTTCGAACACATTCTGCCGGTTGGAGATTTCCAGCAAGTTGGCCCGGGTCAACAGCCTCTGTTCTATGATTTGCAGCTGCTCCGGTGCCGGTGTTCGCACCGTCGACGCAGCCAACTCATCCGGAATACGTGGCGATTCCACAATCAGCTTCATGCTGGACACGTAAGCCGGCGGCAGAGTCATCGCGATGATGACCGAGGCCGCGCTAATCACCGAGGCCACTATCAGGAAATAGGGCAAACGCCGCACAAAAATCGACCAGTAGTAACGAAAATCCACGTTCAGTTTTCCCGTTTTCCGTTCATCTGCGTCCGAATACTACTCATCCTGCTTTTTCCTCCGGCGGCACTTTTTGATGAGCTCCAAGCTTCAGCACCTGACCCGCCTCCTCCGGTTCAGATACAGAAATAGCACCAAAACAGACCTCGTCCTCCAGCACGCTCCTCACAGTCTGCGAAGTGACCAAATGAAGCTCCTCGCTCCATGCATAAAGCATCGCAAACTCGCAGATCTGGTTCACCAACCTTGGCACACCTTCGGTCGCCGCATGAATAAGGTCACAGGCCTCGGCCGAAAATTCCTCTCCTGTACCGCCTGCAACTTTCAAACGATGTTCGATGTAGCCAGCAACCGTTGCCGCATCCATGCGAGGGAGATGAAAACTGGCCGCAACCCGCTGCGCCATCTGGCGCATTTTTGGCTGCAGCACAACGTCCCGCAACTCGGGCTGACCAACCAGAATTAATTGAATCAATTCGTCCTTGTTAGAGTTGATATTGGTCAGCATTCGTATTTCTTCCAGCCCCTCTCGCGACAGGTTCTGCGCTTCATCGAAGATCAGGACAACCCGTCGCCCCTCGGCATATTCGGAAATCAGAAAATTCGCCAATGTTTGGAACAATTGTACGTAGGGCGCCCTTGGAGTGGCTGGCACGTCCAGCGCGTTGAGCGCCCATTGTAACAACTCTCCACGGCCACCCTGAGCGTTTGAGACCAATCCGATCGTGATATCGTCATCGATCTGGCTGATCAGCTTTTGTAGCAACGTCGTCTTACCCGATCCGATTTCACCCGTGATCAATGTAATCGGAGCTTTAGAAATGATGCCAAATTCAAGGATCGAATAAGCGCGCTTGTGTTGTGTGGACCAATACAAAAAACCCGGGTCCGGCAACAATGTAAAAGGCCGCTCCCTGAGACCAAAATGTTCGATATAGAGATCACCCGTCGTCATGGTGACCCAGAAACTTTTAAAACCATCTACAACAAACCTTTGCGATATGATCGGGGTAAGCCTGACCAGAACCGCGTACACTCCACACTGACATGGCCCGGCAGGGCTATTAATACAACCGTCTACCTCTTTTTATCACGCTCAGACCCCTGTTAACTTATGTGTGGCATCAATTTCAGGCAATTTTAAGGAGATGCACCAAACCACACAGAAACAATTTACAGCAAGGCACACCTTCGTTCACTGTACGACAACAAACCAATGAGCATACCAAAACTACTTCATTTCAAACTCTGGATTTATACTTCGGAGTTTAACTCTCCATAGGTGTTCTGGGTATATCTCTTACGCAGCGAGCATAGCAATATTACTGGCAATGCAACCAAAAGGATGCTGGCCAGCCCGGTCAGACAATATACACCTATTACCGCGAATGCCCCATAGCCCGAGAGGAGTGCTATGGCAGCACCGATAAAACCTGTCACTACTGCCAACACCAGAATTCCCATCGGAACACTCCAAGCTACAAAGATAGCGCGCCACCCTCATAAGTAGAGTAAATGTGCCGAAAATCCACTTTTGGCGCAACAGTTTTCCGGTACACCGCGCTCCCGTTAGGAGTAACTATTGCATCAAAAAGAGGCCACTCTATGGCAGCCCCTTGATAATTCAAAAAAGATTCCTGAAATCAGGCGGTCGATCTGCGTCGACGCAATAGGCCGAAACCAGCCAATGCACCCAGCAGCATGAATCCGGCAGCCGGCAGTGGCACCGGTGCCACTGCAACCAGGTTCTGGTAACGATATGGCTGCGCAGTGCTTTCCAGAAAGCTCAGACGCCACTTCTTGTCACCAGCATAGCTCTGTGCCGCGGCAAGGTAAGCGTTAGCCTGGGTGATCACGCCATTGACCCCCCCATATTTGCCTACGGCATTAAAGCCGTCTCCGACTGCACCAGTGACGGTCCAGTCATCGTCGTAGACGGCATTCCACAAAGCCACCTGGAAAGCAGCCGATGTTGTCCTGTTGTCAACGGCAACGGACTGGCTGTAATTCGCATCAAAAATCGCCTGGATGCGTTGAAGCCCACCATTGGAAATTAGGTCAACGCTGTTCGAGAATGGCGTCTTCGTGATTTTGTAATCATATCCCGTTCCAGTCCCGATCCAAGCTGCTAAATCTAGGCAGAACGCAACGAAATCGCCAAGAACATTGTTTGGTGCCGGAGTTGTTTCGGTCATATCATAAGCACCGGCGTTAACGCGGGTATCATGATAGCCAATGCTTGGAGCGGTCACCTTGACCTTTTTATAACCTCCAGCGGCAGGTCCAGTGAGATTTAATGTTGCTGCCGTTGCCGGAACAGCAACTGCGATTGTGACAGCTGTCGCCGCGACGGCAACTTTCTGCAGAAAGACTTTCATAACCCCTCACACGACTTACTCGTTAAACGAGATTGAACGGTAGCCAAAACACGCTTCGCATCTCGCATCACTTGACCATATTAATTATGTCAGAAAGTGGCAATGAACTTGTTCATACTGCCGCATTCCGGCACAATACGCTGCACAAAATCACACCATAAACATCATTGTTTCCATTTTAGGGATATCTGGCTGACTGCATGCCTGATCATTCGACGGTTTTCCAAGAACCGGCATGGCCGGTTCCGTGAGAGCGAATTGTTGCGGCATCTGTTCGAGACAACTGTCGCCCACTGCATCGCTGAAGATTTGGTCAGCGGCGGGCATCGATCCGGCAGATGCGCCCCGCGCCGTGCGTGAGTATCTAGACACACTGGATGAAGCTGCGTTTGGCGCCGCCAGCGAGAGAAAAAATCATCAGGAACAGAGCCTAACGAAGCATGCACACCCATATGCCATCGTCGTCGAAAACCTACAGATGCATGTCCAAAGTCAATCGTTTTTCAGTGTACGGCACCTCAGTGCATTGGTCTTCCAACCTTTCTCACAAGTGTTCGGCATGATGACTGGAATGTTGATCAATCCCGAACAATGGGCCCAAAACGGAAACATCTGTGATTGCCCATGCATGGAATGGAGCACTGCCTAAACTTTACTCAACGTGAAAATCATTGAAATATAACCACTTAAAAACTTCCTGACCTCTGTCATTCAATTTTTATGCAAAAACAAAATTAAAGCTGTTAAACTTTTGGTGGGGGAAATTACAAAGAACCATCGCCCATTTGTGTTATGCGCCAGTTTTAGGCGCGAATTTAATAGTGACAACGAGGTCTGAGCAGACTGTTGTAAGTGTTTGGGGTTATTTTGTTTATGACATCTCATGTAAAAGAATTCGCTGCGGCCGAAACGGCGTCCGCCGAGCGGCTTCGTCATCACAGCATCGCGACACAGCCTTCAAGATTCTATCGGGATCGCATCAAGCGTTTGTTTGACGTTGTTTTGGTTGTCCTGGTGGCACCGTTTGCTGTGCCTTTAGTGACCGTCTTCGCGCTTATTATCGTGATGACCGGGAGGTCGCCGTTTTTTCGCCAGCGTCGGATCGGCAAAGATGGCACAATCTTTGAAATGCTGAAGATCCGCACCATGGAGCCCAATGCGAAAGAGAGGCTGGCGGCCCATCTGGCCGCTGATCCCAAAGCCCGGGCCGAATGGAACAGCACACAGAAACTGAAGAATGACCCTCGCATCACACCGATCGGGAAATTCCTGCGCAGATCGTCTCTCGACGAGTTGCCCCAACTGTGGAACGTCCTGCGCGGAGATATGTCCATCGTCGGCCCCCGCCCCATGATGGAAGATCAGAAGCCCCTGTATCCCGGAAAGGCCTATTACGCCATGCGCCCGGGCATTACCGGGTCGTGGCAGGTTTCTGATCGCAACGAGACAACTTTTGCCGCGCGGGCCCGGTTTGACGAAAACTATTATGACAGTCTGACGCTCAAAACTGACCTGTCGATTCTTGTAAAGACTGTGGGCGTTGTTCTACGCTGTTCGGGTTACTGACACGAACCGACAACACAGGGTTCCTGCATCTGGGGCTGGAAGACCAATAACATGCTGAGAAACAGCTTACTGAGGCTTACCCTGATCATCGGGGTTGGCCTTCTCCCTGCCTGCGACACGGCGGAAGAGCGCGCCGAAAAACACTTTCAAACCGCACTGGAACATCTGGAAAACGGCGATATCGAACGGGCAACCATCGAGTTTCGCAATGTTTTCAAGCTGAACGGTACCCACAAAGAGGCACGTCTGACCTTTGCCCGGATGCAGCGCGAACGCGGTGCTATCCCCGAAGCCTACGGCCAATATCTGCGTTTGGTCGAGCAATACCCCGACAATCTGGAAGGCCGGCAAGCCCTGGCAGAGATGGCGTTGGAGAGTGCCGACTGGGACGAAGTCGAACGTCATGGCCGTGCCGCCGCCGAACTCGATCCGAACGACCTGCAGGTCCGTTCGGTATTGGCAGCGCTAGATTACCGAACCGCAAATCAAACTCAGGACAGCGCCGCACAGGTTGCCGCGTTTGAGACCGCGCAGGCTCTTCTGGTCGAGAACCCCGATCTGGTCAGCGCACATCAGGTCGTCATAGACAAGCTTATCCTGGACCAGGACTGGCTGGCTGCGCGGGACGCGCTCGACGCGGCACTGCGCACCTCTCCCGAGCGTGAAACCCTCTATACGATGCGCCTAGCCGTACTTGACGAGATGGACGATAAGGCCGGTATCGAAGCGCAGCTGCTGGAGATGACCGATCGGTTTCCCGACGATCTCAACGTCGATTCGCTGCTGGTGAACTGGTACTTGTCTAACGAGAATTTCGCAGCGGCCGAGGCCTATCTGCGAGCCCAGGTTGCGCCCGATGCCGACAGTCCCGATGAGCTCATCCGTCTGATCCGGTTCCTCAATGACTTCCGCAGCCCTGAGGCCGCGCTGGCCGAACTGGATGCTGCGCTGGCCACGCCTGGTCCGCACGATACCGCTTATCGTTCGCTTCGAGCCGTGTTCACTTATGAAAACGGTGATGCCGATGCTGCCATTGCCGAATTGCAAGACATCCTTGCAAGCGCCGATCCCTCAGCTGAGACGGACAACATCAAAACCACTCTTGCCCGGATGCTGACAGCAACCGGCAGTGCCGAGCAGGCAAAAGCACTGGTCGAAGAGGTCATCGCCTCGGACGCGCGCCACGTGGGGGCCACCAAGCTCAAGGCTCGCTGGCTAATCGATGAAGACAGCACCGGCGAAGCCATCGCATTGCTGCGTGCAACTTTAGGGGAAAGCCCGCGTGATGCGCAATTGATGACGCTTTTGGCTGCTGCGCATGAGCGCGAGGGAAACCGTGATCTTATGGCCGAAATGCTGTCGCTGGCGGTTGAAGCCTCGGGCGCTGCCCCGGCAGAATCCCTGCAGTATGCCGCGTTCCTGGCCAGCAACGAACAGCGTCTGAACGCGGAATCCGTTCTGATCGACGCACTACGGGCGCGGCCGGACAATATCGAACTGCTGGCGAGCCTTGGAGCATTGTATATCGACTTGCAAGACTGGGGGCGAGCCCAGGGCATCATCAATCGACTTGATGATTTCGGCGCAGACACAGCCGGTATCACAAACAACCTCGCGGCGCGGATGCTGGCGGGACAGGGCAACGAAGAGGCGCTGCTGTCCTTTCTGGAGACCCTGTCGCAGGACCAGACCTTCGGTCAGGCGGCCGAGATTGGCCTGATCCGGTCTTATATCGGCCGAGGTGATATAGACACGGCCCTGACCCGGATTGACAGCGCCTTGCAAGAGGCCCCAGGCGATCCGGCCCTGCGGTTTGTAAGGGGATCGATCCTGGCCATTCAAAATCACCCAAAAGAGGCTGAAATCGCCTATCGGGCGCTTTTGGAGGACCTGCCCGAAACCGAGCAGGTCTGGCTGGCGCTCTACCGTTTGAAAACCCTTCAGGGCGACCTGGACGGAGCCGCTCAAATCCTATCTGAAGGTCTGGACACCCTGCCCGGCAACCTCAATCTGCGATGGGCCCAAGCCGGATCACTGGAACAACGCGGCGACATTGAAGGTGCTATTGGAATTTACGAAGAGCTCTACGCCGAAAACAGCCATCTACCACTTTTTGCCAATAACCTGGCCAGCCTTCTATCGACATACCGAGACGATGCTGAAAGTCTGGAGCGCGCATTTACCATCGCGCGCCGTCTGCGTGGCACAGACATACCTGCTTTTCAGGACACCTATGGCTGGATCGCCTATCGCCGGGGCGATTTCGACGATGCGTTGATCCACATGGAACCGGCGGCACAAGGCTTATCCAACGATCCAATGGTGCAATATCATCTGGGTGCCACATATGCTGCGTTGAACCGAAGTACTGAAGCACTGGAAGCGTTCCAGGCCGCCATTGCACTGGATCCCCCTGCCCCATTGTTGGAAACCGTGACGGCTGCGATCGAAGGTTTGACAGCAGATTCGGAAACAGTTTCGACAACCAGCGCAGATAATTGAATTCCAAGGGGCATTCCGGTCACAACTGCGGGCTATGACTCTACCAGGTCTTACAGACCGCTTGGATACGCGCTAACCTGCTCACTCAACATAAGCATTTATGAGGACCAGCTATGCTCAGGGTTCTGTTCGGATTTTTTGCCATAATGCTCTTTGCGGTCTCAGCGCAGGCGCAAAGCAATTACCGGATCAAATCGGGCGATACGCTCAATATTGAAGTGCTGGAAGACAGCAGCCTCAACCGCAATACGCTGGTCTTGCCCGACGGGTCGATCAGCTTTCCGCTTGCGGGCAGTATTTCGGCCGGCGGACGTACTGTCGATCAGGTTAAAACTGATCTGACCAATGCGCTGGCATCCAATTTTGCCGCTCCTCCGACTGTGTTTGTCTCGGTTGGCGCGATCGCCCTGCCAGCGCCGGCTGTGGCCAGTGCACCAGCAACACAGGAGATTTATGTCACCGGCGAAATTGCCAGCCCCGGAAAGCTGGAGGCTACACCAGGTACAACCATCCTTCATGCTATCGCGCAGGCTGGGGGGCTAACCCGTTTCGCGGCAGACAAGCGCATCCAGCTACGGCGAGGTGATCAGGTTTTTCTATACAATTACCGCACAAATGGCGGTGGCATTCCCGGCAGTACGGTCCTGGCCCCGGGCGACGTTATCGTTGTGCCGCAGCGCAAACTGTTCGAGTAAGGTAACGCCGAAGTAAATCTGCTATCCGGAAAATCCGCGCCGCCATTCCTGGCGGCGTTTCCATATCTCGGACCACACCTGCGCATTGTCTCCACCCGGGCACAGCACTAAGAAAGCCAACCGTCGGGTCAGAGGCCAGAACCCAAACAGAGCCTTCGCCAGTGGTCTTTGCCAACCAGGGATGTGGCGGCTAATCAGTTCGTTCTTGGCCTGCAAGAGACGCACCATCTTATCGCTGCGGACCTTCTCGGAAGCTCCACCATAGTGCACGATCACAGCATCAGGGGTCATACGCGGCGCAGCTCCGAGGGTTTGGGTCGCCCGCAAACATAGGTCGGCCTCTTCACCGTACATGAAAAATGTCAGATCAAACCCGCCCAGCGATTGCCAGTCTTCCCGCCGTATCAATAGAAAACAGCCCGTAACGATATCCACCGGGCGTTCAGCACTGCGATCCCACCCACCATAAGCCTCTGAATTGAAAACCGGGCTACTCGGGAAAATACCGGTCAGCCCGAAGGTGCGGCAAAAGATATTCCACAGGCTCATTCTACGCCAGCAAGAGGTCGGGTTGAGGCTACGATCGCCATACAGCGTGCGCCCTCCCCAGACCCGTGCATCAGGTCGGACTTCGGCAAAGGCGACCAACTTGTCTATGGCCCCGTCCAACACAACGGTGTCCGGGTTGAGCAGCAGAATGTACTCCCCATTCGCCCGTTCAGCGGCAATATTGTTGGCTTTTGCAAAACCATGATTTTCCCCTTCAGCCAGAAGAGTGATATCGGGAAATTCACGGGCAATTGCTTCGGCAGATCCGTCGGTTGAGGTGTTATCCACCACGATTAGCTCATACGGCACATGAGTTTCAGCCTGAACCGAACGCAGACATTCCAGCGTCATTTCGCGGGTGTTGTAGCTGACAACGATAATGGAAACTTTGGGCGCGGATGCTGACACGAAACTCTTCCACAAATTAAAACTTAAAACGGATCATACACTCTCAGTGTTATGGTCAGCCCGCTGCTTCAACGCAAGCTCTGGGACCGTGATGTTTCGCGCGCGAAACACTTCAGGCCTGTGTCGCCAACCACGTTTTCAGCCGCGCGTGCAGATCATCGGTCATCCCGGTCAGTGTCAGGGACTTACCATTGGCAGAGCGGGTCAGGGTGACCGATCCAATCGTTTCGCCGGAACTAGTTGGCGCATCAGAACCCTTATTTAGAGCCTGTTTTTTACCAACCCCAACCTGCGATAGGCGGCTCAGCAATGCCGTTTCAGCCTCAGCCGTATCCGGTTGTGCCTTATCCAGCTCCCTGGCAATGCGCGCACCCAATGCAGGATTTTCTTTCAGTGCTTTCGAAAGGCTCAGCCCAAGCCGTTCCGGGATCGCTGCCGCAAAACGCAGATGGTTGTCCAATGCGTGATAAATGACAATGAACGAACCGATCTTGGATCGTTTCGCTCGACTGACCGATGCGAACAACCTTCGCAACGCTAAGGCCTCATCCGGATAGACCCCCTGCTCTGCTGCACGGGCCGCGATCCGGGCCCGTTCGTAATAGGACAGCCCGACGCGGATCTCATTTTCTTCGACCATCGCCAGATAGGCGTCTGAGGCGCTCTCGGGCCGTCTGAGCAACGCTTGTACCGTGGCAAAGCGCTCTTCTCCTGTTTCCGCGTGGAGAGCCTTCAGCGCGGTCAGGCGGCGCCAGCCGGAAATCAGGCCGAACCGCCCCTCGGCCAGCTTCACCACTTCGATCGGAGTCTGCTGGCCACGCGCACGCAGGCTTTCGACCAGAGCAGCCATCTCATCCCCGTCCACCAGAATGCGGTCACGTACCAGATGGGTTTCCTCAATTGCGTCCAGAGGCACCTGCTGCACCAATCGGCCCTCCGCACGGGCGGAGCGAATTTCGGTGCTCAGATCATCCACCGCAGCCTGTAAGGCCGTATCTCCAGCGACCTGCGCAATCGGTGGAGCCGATTGAACCGTTGGAAACATGGAATTTGTCTCGGGTGCTGCGCCCGTGGCACCAGCAGGCAGAAAATCGGTACGAGCCGGGGTTAGCCGTTTGCGTTTTGCCATCTCAGGTTTCTCCTTGTCCGGCTGTCATAGACTCTGTTGCGCGCCGTTCGGTTACCACTGCGTGCGGTCTTCCGAGCGACCCAGACGGAAGACAGACATGTTTCGCGTGCGAAACATTACACGGGCAGGGCAGGGGTCTCATGGCACGGGTTCCGGCTGCTGTTCGGCCTGCGAGGCCAGTTCCTCGCGCCGCCAGACGCCCACAACCAGCCGTTTGAAGGCCGCATAGGTTTCGTCAAAGGTCTCGCGCCCCCGTGCATAGGTTTCACGGTTGAAATCCCGGTAGTCGGCCTCATAGATACCGTTCACCTGCTCACCCGCCTGACCGATCAGCGCCGTGAATTCCTGCCGGTGGGGCGACAGAGCGCTACCCAGATACGATTGCATCAGCCCCGCCAGTTCGGCCTGCTGAGTGCCGTCATACCGGGTGATCACCGTACGCACCGCATCCCATTCAAAGGCCATCTCTTCGCGCCCCAATGCACGCGCGGCCATGTTTTCCCCTTCTTCGATTGACTGAAAGGTGGAATGCAGCATGTCGAAGAACCGACCCGTGGAATCAAATTCCAGAAACGAGGCACCCATGGGCACCAGCAGAATATCCGCCGCCGACAAGCCATTGATCGTCAGATACCCAAGCGCGGGCGGGGTATCGATGAAGATCAGGTCATAGTCGTTAAGGATGCCATCCGCCTCAAGCGTCTCGGTCAAGGCGTCCCACAGTTTCCAGCCGCGCGCCTGCATCCGCCAGACAGGGATCTGGAATTCGGCCCAGTACAGGTTCAGCTGCGCTCCGATCAGGTCGATATTGGGCCAGTGGGTTTTCTGGATCAGACCATCGGCACGGGTTTCCAATGCCTCCATCAGCGTGTCGTCGATGGGGTGGGGGGCTTCTCCGCGATCCAGCCGACCCTGGTTTTCCCGCCGCAGATATGCGGCGTAGTGACGGGCCAGCAGGGGGAATACAGTTTGCCATTCGTCGGTGACCTTACCGCCAAAGATCGATGTCATCGAGCCCTGACTATCCAGGTCGATCACAAGCACTTTGTAGCCATCCAGCGCCGCTGACATGGCCAGATGGGCACAAGTCGACGTCTTGCCCACGCCGCCTTTGAAATTGGCGACCGAAACCAACTTGGCGGGGACCCCCTCGGGACGATAGGGGCGGTATTCTTTCGCCTTCGATCCCTCTGAAGCAAAATGGGCTCTCAGCCGCAGCACCTCATCCAGTGTGAACCATTTGGCGCCACCTTCGGTTTCGGACCGGCCCTGCGGCAAATCTGGGTTAGCACGCAGCACCCGGCGGAAGTGAGGAGCTGCAACCGGGATCAGATAGCGAGTGATTTCCCAGGTCGAAAACAGACGAAGCTGCCGCGCCTCGCCATCCTCCAAGCCTCGGCTGGACAGGTCTTCGCGACCAAGCGAGCAAGCGCTGGCGATCGCCGAAAAACTGGCTGTTGTAGAAGGTTCGCCCAGTTCGGAAAGCGCTGTATCGGGATCAATATTGAAATACGGCGGAAGCCTGTCTTTCGATGATGTGGCCATGTTTGTTCTGCTCGATGTGCTGTCTTTTTCTCAGTGTAGCACAAAACACAGCATGCGGAAGAACTTTGAACATCCAGCTTCAATTTTCTAAGAAATACAAGGGGCTACAACCATGCTAACTGGGGCTTCAGATTGTCAGCTCAAAATTTTTTTAGTTAGAATATGGTTATATATTAGTTACAGGCTTCGATGCTGTCACTTAAAGCTTTGAAAACCAACAACTCTGAGAGCTTTTTTCGAGGCTTGGTGAATCTGATCCCACGATAAAGCGACTCTGATCCCACGTTGGACCGACTCTGATCCCACGATCCGATGCTTTACCCGACCTGTGGATAACTCTAGGGTGAGCGTCAATAAAACCACGATAAAAGATTCGGGTAGATCAGGGGCAGAAACATGGGCTGGAGCGCTTCAGTTCTGATTGATTTTTCATGAGCAGCGATGTGATTGCCGGGGCAGGGGGGCTGCTGCCGGAACGGCATCCAACGGCTGATTTTTTTGTGTGCGACATCTTCGATGCGTTGCCCAAGACCGACATGGGATCAATGGAGCACCCGATGTTCTCGCTGTCCACCCGGCCCGATCGGCGCATCCTGAACTACGAGCACAACGGGGTGGAAATCACTGTCACGCCTTCGGTGCGGGGGCTGGCGACGATCCATGACAAGGATATTCTGATCTTTTGCATCAGCCAGCTGATGGCGGCGATAAATGCCGGAAAACAGGTCAGCCGGGTGCTCCATCTGAAGGCGCATGATTTGCTGGTGGCCACCAACCGCGAAACATCGGGGGATGGCTACAAACGGCTGCGCGAGGCGTTCGAGCGTCTGGCCGGCACCCGCATCACCACCAACATGGTGACTGGCGGGGTCGAGACGACCACGGGCTTCGGTCTGATCGAAAGTTGGGAGATCGTGCGCCACACGCGGGCAGGGCGGATGGTCAGTGTTTCGGTGAAACTGTCGGATTGGCTATTCCGGGCGGTGCTGGCGAAATCGGTCCTGACGCTGAGCCGCGATTACTTCCGCCTGCGCAAACCGCTTGAGCGGCGCATCTATGAACTGGCCCGCAAACATTGCGGCCGTCAGCCGGACTGGCGGGTCTCGGTCGAGACGCTGCTCAAAAAATCGGGGTCGGCTTCCCCGCGCCGGGTGTTTCGCAAGATGCTGCGCGACATGATCGCCGCAGACCATCTGCCCGACTACGTGTTAACCGAAGAACCGGGCGATATCATCCGCGTGTCGCGTCGCGCTGTGGTAATCGAGACAGGCGACGGCCTGCCCCTGAAACCCGAAACCCTTGAAGCCGCGCGCGCTTTGGCGCCTGGCTGGGATGTCTACGCGCTGGAGGCCGAATGGCAGGGATTTTGGGCCAGCTCCGGTCGCAAGGCGCTGCGCAGCCCGGACAAGGCGTTTCTAGGCTGGATCAAAAAGCGGGTGGGGTAGACAACAAGTAGGTGGGCTTTACGCAACATTTGTATCCCCACGATTGAGAATCGGGTGCTCCGAAACCCTCTCTCAAATGTGCACAATGGCACATTTTTCCTTAAATTGTTCACAAACCTTTAAAAAGAGCAGTCATAACATCTTAATGAATCCTTAATCTTATAGGTAAGCCTCTCTGAAATGTGGTTTTTTTGTGTCGATTTGCGAAGTATTGTTAGCACGCCAAAGTCGTTTCTGTTAGAATTAGGTGGAAAAAATTACACAGATTAACAAGTTTTTGAGGGGTTCCGATGAATAGAGTTCTCGCAATTGCGTCTCTTGTCATGACAATGGCCGCAGGTGCTCAAGCCGCTACCGTGAACCTCTGGCACGGCGTGGATCTTAACGATATTAACAGCCCGGAAGGCACTGCCACATTCCACGTTGATGGAGTTCAGGGCCACGTTACCGCCGGTAATAATCGTAGTTCTACTCCTAAAATTTCCGTAGCCTGGGACGGTATTGGGGTGAAATCGGGTTATTTTAACAACCCGGATTTGGACGGCAAATATAATGAATGGTTAGAGTTCTCGTTTGAAAAGGCGGTCCGTTTGATCTCGGTCACGTTTGCGTCTGTCGATCACAACGACGATTGGGACGTCTATGTAGATAATTCACAAATCGCAGATGACAGTTCGCAGAATCCTTTCAAATTCTACGGAAAGATTGCTTCGTCCTTCCGGATTCTTGCTGACCACGCTTACTGTTTAGGTTATTGCGGTGACAACTTTGTCATTAAGAAGTTCGAATTCGAGCATGCACCGGCACCTGTGCCGCTGCCCGCAACCGGCCTTCTGCTGATCGGTGGACTGGCAGGACTTGGCTTCATGCGTCGGCGTAAGCAGCAATCAGTCTGAACGCAATAACAGCACAGTTCGAAGCGGTGGCAACCTGCCACCGTTTTTTTTGGTTAAAGTGGGTTTTGCTGCGCTACCAAAGCGTAGAAACAGGGGCTTTCCTGTATGTCATTTCAGGCAGGTGTAATGGTGTGAAAATTTGTAACACAGGCACCTTATCCTGCCATGTTGTCAAAGCTTGAACTTATGTAGCCGCGCAATTCCTGATTTGTCCTTCTATTCCGGTTGATGGCGTATTTTTCGAAGGCCTTATCAGGGGTTCTGTTATCGAGGTATTTGCACCTCGCTTGTGAATCTACCGGGCTTCACCTTGAATTCCGATAATATTGATTATGTTAAAAATTGAGATTATACTTACACTACCGTAAATTGAACCACTACCGACTGGCGTCGGTAGGATCGGCGATATGGTTTTCGAGATATTGCAAGACAATGTCCTCCGTGATTGCGCCGTTTGTGGTAGGAAATAGGCCCTGCCCCAGAACCGGCGCTCCCAATAGTGCCTACGCGGCGCGGGGAATTTCTTTTGGACTTCGTGTGACGAACGGCCCTTCATCTTGCGCACTAGATAGAAGACCGCGATCTTCGGCGGCACCGGCATGAAGATGTGCACGCGGTCGCTCGACAAAACCTCGCGTATGATGTCGATCTCGATCTCGCGAAAGACTTGGCGGATGATGTCACGCACCCGCAGTGTTTGCCGGTGTCATGCTGGAAGTCGGAGGTTTTTCTCCAATGCGTGGAGAAAAAAACGGACCGGAAACATTGTGATTTCCGGCCCGTTTGAGATGCGTCTGCTTTGTGTACCTCTTATACTATGAGGTCCACGTCCTGAGGTGTGTATACTTGGTCAAAGATAGCAACATCCGAGATTGTGCCGTCAAAGGCATATGTCACTGCATCATCGCCGGTGTCACTGGCCCAACCAAGTCCACCGACCTGCAGATACTCAGCATTGTCGGTCCAATCCATGGTCAGGGCTTGGGTTCCGAGTAGCTCATCGTTCAGATACACACCGACTTGACCCTCTTCGAAATAGGCGGTGACTTTGTATTCTTGGTTCGCTTTGATGTTACCAGCCTTGAAGATGGCATCCTTTTCGCCGTCCTGGAAACGGACGTATAGGGTTCCCTTGTGAATCCAGGCCGAGAAATGGTCGCCACCACCTTCGTATTGGGACGCGTCTTTCGACATAAGCCCCTGACGCCCACTGACGCTGTCGGCATTAAAGCTGAAGGAAATGGTGCCTTCGCTGAGTTCGTAAGCCGACGTATGTTCGACATTGACTATATCTTTGGTGAACCCAAAAAATTCGTTGTCACCGTCCATACTGAAGACCGAGTCTGCATAAGCAGGCGGCACATCCACGGTTGGTGATTCCTGATCATTGCCGGTCGAAGGTCCTTCTCCGGCCATGATTGCATCCATCTCGCCAGGGGTTTTCAGTCCTTCGACAAACACAACATCCGAGATAGTTCCATCAAAGGTATGTTTGAACCCAGCCTCACCTGCATCAGAAGCCCAGCCATTGCCGCCGATCTGCAGGTATTCGCTATTCTGCGACCAGTCCATATCTGTAGAGGTTGCCCCGGCAATAGATCCGTTCAGCCAAACGGTTGCCCCGCCTTCGCCAACTGCTACTTGTACGTCATAATCGGTGTTGGCTTTGACACCGTTGATCTGGATTGTTTCACTGCTCTCACCGTCTTGGAAGCGAATGTAGAGGCTTCCTTGTTTGATGTAGCTTGTGAAATGATGGCCATCGCCAACAGCGTCCTTGGAGACCAGTCCTTTCGTCTGTGACACTGTGTCTGCATTGAACGAAAACGCGAGCGTTCCAGACGATACTTCCAAGTCTTTGGAGTGGGCAACTTCCAACACATCTCCAGACTTAGAAACTTCCAAGTCGCCAGTCATCGCAAACACAGCGCCATCAACTGGTTCAATTGCAGCACCGTTGTTGGCATCGCCAGATCCATCCGAAGTTCCGCTGTCCGGCTCCGAAGTTCCGCTGTCCGGATCCGGGGTGGGTTCGGGGGTCGGGTACGGGTTTGCATCGCTACCGGAGCCGCCTGTTCCGGAAAGCAGTTCGTTCAGCCGGTTGATAGCGCCGTGGGTTTCAGCAAGGCTGCCTTCGACCGGGCGCAAATCCTCAAGCGTGATACCTTTGGAGGTATGCGCATTCACGAACAAGTCGGAGTAATGGAAGTCCTCGTTGGGTTCCTTGTGCTGCGTCACGATATTGGTGCCGGAAAGCTGGCCATTTTTGACAGAGTAAATGTTGTACTCTTTGGTCACGTCGCCCGAGGCCGAAATCGTCGTTACTGGTTTGCTATCGTTCAGCGCATTAATCAGCGTATTATAACGGATGACAATATTTTCACCACCTTCGTGGACGGAGATCCCGTTACCCATCGTGGTATAGATGATGTTATCCTCAATCTGCAGGTTGTTGTGCCCGCCCTTGCCGCCGAAGAAAATGCCCTGCATGTCAAAGCGGTTCTGCAGAAGCAACACGTTGCCGGTAATCTCCAGGTTACTCGACGCCCCGCCCTGAAACTGCATGAAGTCCGCATGCGTATCATCTTCTGGGTAGAAATGGGTTGGGCCGGTATTGTTTTTGATCAGGCCTCCATCCACGCTGGAAAATTTAAACCCGTCGGAGCCGAGATAGTTGAGTGTGTTTTCAACAAGCGCAAAATCTTTTGTGCCGTAGTTGCCAATACCAACGGCCACATGGTGGATGTCGTTGTTTTCAATGTTTATGTTATGGCTGCCGTCCCGAACCTCGATTCCAAAACTCACGTCGAAGATCGGAGTTCCGGGCGATGTGATGGGGCCGTTGATTTCCGAATTGAGAACGTCGATATGGTGACTGTCGTTGATGCCAATCACCTGCCCGCCAGAGCTCTTGGAAGCATGAATACCATCGAAGCGCAGGTAGCTGGAGTTTGCGATTTCAATCCCAGAGAAGTTCGCGCCTTGGTTCCCATCGGCAGAGGCGATGGTGACGTAGTCGCTGAAGTTCATACCACTCAGATCGATCGACCCGTAGTTGCCGGATTTTAGCAGAATTGTTTCACCACCCGACGCATTTTTTAGTGCCGAGAGCAATTCCGTTTTATTTGATACGTAAACTTCTGTCATGTTAGTTTCCCGTTTTCCTGATTGAAGCTGCCATCCCCAAGCAAGGTCTCCAGCGCTGAGTGGGCGCGTATAAGAATTTCCTTGCAGCTTTCAGGCCGCCTGTATTCCGTTACATCGGTTCAGTCACACAGAAACACGCCCAAAAACATGTAATGCCGATGGGCGAACCACTCAGTAAGTAGGTAAGATGATCGAGGGCACGGCCTACCTCTCAGGCCGATTCCTGTTCCTCTGATACTGCTCTCACCCCCAATGCTCACTTTTTCGCATAGCAATAGGACAAAACTGCGGCAATTCAGGTTCGATTTAGTGCAAGGATTTAGGCGGCGAGTTGCCCACGGCTACGCTATGGGAAGAGTTTTTCTGCCAATTTTCCGTGTGGCTGGCATCTGTGATCCAATTGAATGTATGATTTCTAAGGGAACTTGGATTTTTTGTGCAGAACAAATTCATTAATTTTAGGCGGGGAATTTATATGCTATGCAAGCTAACAGGAGTTTTCGAAATACCGCTGGTTGAGACATATTTAGATATGAGTTGAAGTTCACATGTTTCGTGACCCGAAGATACCAAACCTGTTCGTGATCGGTGTTCCAAAAGCTGGCACAACTTCGGTGTTGCGTTGGCTGGGTGACCATCCACAGATAGGCAGGAGTTACGAAAATGAGTTGCGGTTCCTCATGGACGCAGACGATCCGCTGTGCCGTAAGGACGGGTACACAACTGAGGGCCTTGCCGGGTATTCGCGCTTCTTCAGGTATGATTTAGATCAGGAACAGATCAAGTATCTTCTCGATGTCTCGCCACAATATTACTATCAAAAAACCGCACAATCTGTAATTGCAGGTATTCCGGACAGTAAGGTTATCTTTATCCTGCGCCGACCATCGGCTCGAATCTATTCACTCTATAACTACGCTATAAACAATAAGGTCGCTCTCGACGCGGATATGCAATTTTCTGATTTCGTTGGTGAAATCAGGCGGGCTGAAAAGTCTGACGTGCTGCGCAACAGGCCAATGCTGCAATATGCAATCGATCATAGCAGGTACGAGAACTATGTACGGCAGTGGCAATCGATCGTTGGCCCAGAGCGTCTCAATGTGTATCTTTTTGAGGATATTGTCACTGATCCGGCCGCCTCGTTGTGCAATATAGTACGCACGCTTGGGCTGGATGCGTCATTCTACGATAATTATAGCTTTCCAGTTCAGAATGAAAGTTTTGCCCTCCGGCATCGCGGCCTTCATAAACTGCTGCACCGATCCCGAAAAAAACTTCCCGGCTGGGTCCGTCGGTCTCTGAAACCAGCCTACCTTTATTTCAATACCCGCAAGCCAGTCCGGAAAATGTCACCAAATGACCGACTGCTTTTGTCTGAACTGGATGCGGAATTCCAAGAATCCGAAATGAACCTCGCGAGAGTTTTGGGTCGCTCCAAACCGCTCTGGCCGCAAACCGGCGAATCCAGTCAGTGATGCTCTGCAGTGGCTGAAAGTGTGAGTAAGAGACGGGTATTGAGCTATTTGGGTGATCTGTTTTCCGAGGATTGCTCATTCAGAGCGAAAGCTTGCGCGATTTGGTTTGATCACCAGCAAAATTTCCCTGGTTTGTAGAAAATAGCCGTTATTGCCAGTCCGAAGTGCTGCGATAAAAGGGAATATCAAAGAGCTCCAGCATGCGGCGTGCTAAATTCCGCGTTTCCTCAGGGAGATCGGTTCTCCATGCATCAATCCGAGAACCGACTATGCGCGAAGTAGAGTAGCTACCCTTTGCATCTTTGGAGGTAGTGGCCAAGATACGAGCCTCCACGTCTTCATTCCATCCTAAATTTAAAGCGCTATATATCTTTTTCATCTCCTCTACAGGGGTAAGCGCTATATTTTCATAGTGTACCAAATGCCAGTCTCGGTGACGTGCCTTCGCATCCAGATACACACGGGTACGGATAGCCCATGCCACGATTGAAGCATCCACGACCGAATTTACGTGGCTCAATGCACTCGAAATCATATCATTATATTTGCTCATGAGGATAGGATTGCCGGCCAGCAGTCCGAGCCGTGTCACTTCACTTGGACCCTGATGCAATTTTCTGACGGATTCCACGTAGGCACCGGGATGACGCATTATCACGAGAACTTCTGGAAACCATGTTTTGTAGACCCACTCCGTTGAAGCAAAGGATGCGACTTCCTTCACAATAATTCTGGGGGATTTCGTTGCCCGGCTGGGGTAATCGGTCAGTGAAAATCCACAGCCGCGCCAAAAGTGACCGCGGAAAGCTCGGGAGAGTGTACGTTCAAAAAAAATATCTTGGCCATTTTCAGGCACGATTTTAGACCAAACCTGTTCGCTGGAATCGGGATCCATACCATTTCGGCGCGGATGACAAGGTTCACGATAATAAAGAACGTTGGGGGCAAACCCCAGCATTTCCCCAATCCATGAAGTTCCTGAACGGCCATTCCCGGTGACAAAAACGGGGCGACCCGCCACGGGTGGGAGGGTTAAATTTCCCAGCGCATAAGGAATATCGGAAATTTTCTGTCTTAGAGTAAACATGACCTTTCCACTCACTATGTATCCAATCGGTTCGATGTGTTGATCAGCCCTGTCTGAACGCAGTTCGATTGCCAGCGATGTACCTGCCCCGCAAATATCGCAAATATGCCAGGGAGTACTTATGCAATCTTTGTTTTTGAATGAGAGAACCTCTTGGAAAGAAGCAGGGTTTCAGATTTCCCGGGAGGCGAAACTGCAAGCGCCATTTATCACGGCCATCACCTGTGGATCGTTCATCAAGCCCTTCGCTGCATCCTGATGCATTTCCGGCGATGGATAGTATAGGTTTTCTGACCAGGGCTTGCTGGCAAGATCTGGTCGGTCATTCGCCGGATTGACTGTGATCCGGTTGTGCGTGAACCGGCTGAATAGCGGTTGAGGACTACCGGCTGACGTGATGACTTCGGTATATGCGGCGACTTCTGGCCTGAGTTGTGCCAGCATCTTCGGCGTAACCATATGAGGAAACTCTCCGAATAATTGCGAGTGAGTTGCATATCGTTCCTGATAGCCGGGCGTGCGTTTTGAAAACCATAGCAGGAAAATGGGCACTTCGATTCGGGCGATGAGATCAAGGCTGGATTTAACCCATGCATCCCGAAGATTCTTCACGATGGAACGGGCACGGGGTTGGGCAACCAGATTGGCTAACTTGCGCCGCACTCGAAATGGTAGCGGTAAGTTGCGGATTGCATCTGGGCCGCGCAGCATTTCGGCAAACGCCGCGCCCGCGCCCATGCACCGCCCTCCGCGGCGAAGCCGGACATATTCCAAGCCATCGCATTCATAGAGCATGTTGCTTTGACTGCGTGCCGACATGACCTGCATGATTACGAAACGTGCACGATTCAGATACGGCAGTAACCTGTCCTGCTTGAGGAAAAACTCGGGTCCGGCCCCGCCATAACCCAAGTTCAGAGCCGGCAGTCCGATCTCTCGCGCCACCAAATCAGGATAAGTCTCTTCGCAGAAACACCCCAATGTCTGCGCGGCACCGATACAGGCAAAATATTCGCCTCCATTAAATACCGCATCCGGAAAAGGACCTCGGAATTGCAACCCTGTTTCCGGCAGTACACCCATATGGTAGTCGACGACCTCGTAGTCTCGGGCTTGATATCCTGATAGGTGAATATTCTGCTGCTCTTGCGTTTTTAAAGGCAATGTCTGATCGGTTCCCCTGAGTGAATCCACTGAATTTTAATAGCGCGATGCTTGAAGCTAGCAGGTGAGATGATGAGGGCGCAACGGCGAAGGTTGCCAGATCACCGCCTGTCGAGAGCGAAGGCCTTGAAAGCCCAGTAGGTTCACTTCTTAGCGATTATGTTGAGCCCAAAACTCTTTCACTATTCAGATCTTCCCCACATGTGCTGCTGTCAGGAAGCCATGGAACTTTACGCTGCAAAAGTTCTGACAATAATTCCCAGTCTTTAAAAAAGAGAGGCTCGATTTCGACACGCTGGGCCGGATCAAGCGGTGGTACAGGCTTGCTGTTCCAACGATTAAGCCGCCGCATGACAGGCAACGTGAAATTTCGGAGTGGCCGAGATAAAAGCTTTTGCCGAAAGCTACTCGGCCAGTTGAGTTGACGGTCCAGCCAGAGGTTGCGTGGCAGGACGCTGACCATACCGCGGCGGCTCATGTCTGGGGTGAAATCGGGATCTACGCCGATATGCCGATAGATATCGTATATGACTGCCTGCGGGTTGGTTGTGAAATCATCATAAAAATGCACTTGTATCTGATCGCGCGGGAACAGATCGAACCAGCGCTTCAGTTGCGGTCCGTACTGGCTGAGTCGCCTATAGTGCCAGTCCCAGCCCCAACCGGCAGCCACGCGCTTGTCTTCAGCGTCCAGCGCAGCTCGCAGCTCAAGCGGTTCAAGCTGCTTCTGACGGTTCATGTTGTAATGCGAATAAAGGCGAGCAACCGGTTCGCGTAAAATGGCGATGATGCGTGTGTCGGGCTGCATGTTGTGCACTCGGACCGGGGCATCGGGGAAATACAGGTAGCGCACCGATCCTTCACCCACGGCCTGGATCGCACCAGCCCCGTCAAACATCGCGGTGTAGTCAGCCAGATCGCTGCGAGACCAATTATAAAGCATCTGCCGCAGAATATGGGGCGGGGCCGGGCCGACCGGATTGTTCTGCTGCCCAGACAGGGCAAAAAAATTAGGCTCTTTTGAAGTTGGGACAAAAACGTCTGGATGTTGAGCCAGATAGGAGACCAGCGAGGTGGTGCCGCTTTTAGCCGCGCCAATCACAAGAAAATTGGGCAACGTCATGTCGGTGCTCCCAGCAGGGAATTGCAGACCGCAATGGCAGCAGCCTCCCAAGAATAGCCTGCCGAAACGGTTTCGAAACCCTTCTGCCCAAGGCTGGACCGAAATTCCGGGTCCTTAGTCAGCCGCAGGATAGCCGAAACAAATTCGGCGTCACTCTCTGCTATTAGGATGTTTTCCTTATGCCGGGCGGCGATCCCCTCGGCACCCTTGGCAGTGCTGACAATCGGGCATCCCGCGGCAAAAGCTTCGAGAATCTTAAGTCGGGTGCCGCTGCCGATCGTTATGGGCATGACTGCAATGCTTTGTTGCGCGAGATAGGGCAGGATGCTGTCAACCGCACCGGTGACCGTAACGGCCGGATCCCTGGCAGCAACCCGTTGCATTGCCGATGTTGGGTCGCGCCCTACAATCGCCAATTGTAAATCGGTTCCAGCTTGCCGTAGAGACGGCAAAATACTCTCCATCAACCTCAGTGCCGCAATTTCATTGGGCTCATAAGAATAGCTGCCAATATAGACCAACAATGGCGGTGCCGCGGTATCGGTGGCATTCCGTGTCTGCCGGACCGCCGCGTAGGCCTCTACATTGATTGCGTTGGGCACGACCACCACCGGGTTCTTCGGTCGGTAGAGTTGCTCTATCAGTTGCGCATCTACATCGCTGCAAGCCCAGACGTAAGTCGCGCTGTTCACAGCCGCAGCCTCGGCCTGCCGCAACTTTGTGTTGAACATGTACTGACGAAGCGCGGCCAGCCCCGGTTTGCGCGTTGCGTTAGTGTCGCCGATATCGGACCACAGCCGCGCTTCGACATTATGTGCATCGAACACGGTGCGAATCCCGGCGGCGCGCAAGGGGTTCACATAGGCGGACAACGATATCTCTTCGACAAGTGCAAGATCATAGTTTTCCGAAGAAAGGGTTCGGAGCCGCCTATTCAGGGCTGCATCGGTATAGCGGAGAACTTTGTGATATGGTCCGGGCATTAGCCAGCGACCGGGGATGCGAAAGGTTGGTGGGGGCGCGTATTGTCCGATCTCAGTAGTGCCGCGAACCGGTTCGGTGTCAGGAAAATTACCGGATGGATCGACTGTGATCACGTCAACTGGCCCCAGCCTTGCAAGTGCGGCCATGTTTTGTGTGTTGCGCAGTGCGGCGCCGCCATCCAAACGACCCGAACCCCACCGGCTGATAACAAGACTGCGCATTACACTACCCGTCTAAATTGTCGCAGGCGGCCAGCCCTTGCCGCATAATACGCGGATGGTCCGAACATGCGATTATGGTATTTTCACATGTGATATTTCCAATGCTTCGGCAAAAAATCCAGACAAGACTTGTCTCTGAGACGCTTTTGCAGAGATGTGATAACCTGAGACACACATGTGTCAGAACCCTATCTTACGCCGCACCGTCTTCACAGCCCTCGCGGCCAGCGCCCGATCTTCGGAATTCAGGCAGCCCGCGCAAAGCACCGTCACATAGACAATGGCCGAGACGATGCACCCGATGCCGAACCGAACCCAAGAGTTGACCTCAACGATTTCCGAAAACGCCCAGCAACCTCCGAGCGCCGCCAGAAACGGAACCAGTCCCGGCAGAAGGGTTTTTTTCAAGAACACCACCTGCGAACCCTTCACAAGCCGTAGTCCCATCGGCCAGATCAGCACCAATTGCACCAGAATGAACCCGCCGGACAACCCATAGGCCGCTCCTATCGCCCCCATGCCGAGCTCGACGATGAAGACATACATGCCAATGAGTGCGGCTATCGATAGCGCCACTGAGGTGATGTTGTAAGCCCTGATCCGACCGATCGCATAGGCGATCTGATAGAACATCGCACTTGCCCAGTTGAACGGGTACAGCAGAAACAGCGTGATCATCACCGGTGCAGCCAGCGCATAGGTGGAGCCCACATAAAGCTCAATCAATTGTGCGGCGTAGATGATGAATGGCGGGGTCAGAAATAGCGCGCCCCAAAGGTAATAGCGTCCACCCCGATAGTAGAATGCCTGCATTGGACCCTCACCTTCGGTGGCGAAGATTGTTGTCAGCTCCGGTGTTGCCGGGCCGCCTGCAGCCTGTATCAGCCTGCGGATTTGCTGATTGGGCAGATTTCCAAGGTGGAATGAAGCGACATCAAGTGCTGTAGAATACCGGTTCAGAAACAATGCAGGCGCTGCCCGTTGGGCAAACTGATTGAAACCCTGTACCGATGTCCAGAGCGAGAACCCCAGAATCCGCCTCACTGTTGCCAAGGACACATGAGACCGGCGAAACCGCGCGGCCGGAAGAATGCGCCATGTATAACCTATGCGAACGCTGATATTGGCAAGCGTGGCAGCGCTGGCGGCCACCGTGACCCACAGTGCCTGGGTGCTGACACCCAAAAGCAAGATGAAAAGCAGTGCGACCCTGAGCCCCTCAGTACCGAGGTTGACAAGGTTCAGCACCACAAAACGCATCTTCACATAAAGTCCGGCGCACAAAGGTGTGGTGAAGATGCCCAAAGCCAATGCCAGGATCAGCAGCGCGAACATAATCCGCGCCTCCCAGACATATTCGGGGGCGACGTTGATCACCTGATCAATCCGCCAGACCACAACCATTCCGGCCGCGCAAAGCGCCAGCGCGACAGTGCCAAGAACCGGCAGCATCGAAGAGACAATGCGCGTTACTTCGTCATCATCTCCGCGGGCGTCAGCTTCGACCATGAAACGGGAAAGCCCGCGCGTGAAAATGATCCTGAAAAACTCTGCAAAGATCATGAGAGATGCCAATACCGGGATCAGCGCGTACTCTTCAGGTGATATACGGCGCAGCAGATACTGATTGACCCAAACAAGCCCAGTGATCGAAATCAGAATGGTCAAAACCGAACTTGCGGCATTGACCACAAACCGCGCGGCCGGACGTTGGCGGCTCTTTCCTGAACTCATCGCGACCGCCTGTTCTCTGGTTGTTGGGTTCGCTTAATATCGATTTTGATATCGGTTCGGGCGACGGGTCTCAATGTCGCCCAGGCACTTGGCTATGTAGAATTTCACACAACGTGACAGGAAAAGCGCAACGCCCCAACCGTCGACGCAATTGGCCTGAACAATACCATGGAATCAGGTTAAAATACTGCTTCTGCTATTCAAGATTTTTATTGTTCGGGGGCCTTCCTGCAATGGATGCAATTAGGAGTATTCGAGTTTGTACAAAGACACTTGGCAATATGGCCCTACCCGGCAGGTCGGCGGGCAAGGTCTATGCCATTGGGTTTAACAAGACCGGGACGACTTCTTTGCATGATATATTCACGGACCTAGGCTATCACTCATTTCACGGGACGATCTGGCGACGTACCCGGTTCCCTCTGATCCATTTCTTCTACGATGCGTTCTGCGATGGGGTGCCGGATGATTTTCGCAGGCTTGACCGTTTGTTTCCGGACTCCAAGTTTATCCTTCAGGTACGCAATCTGGATGAATGGATCGACAGCAGGTTGGAGCACATAAATCGCCTGCCGCGAAAAGATGGTCGCGGGCGGAGCGCCGATTGGACAGCAACCGACGACTCGGTAAAATCCTGGGTTCAAAAGCGCGAAGTCTACCACGCGGATGTGCTCCGCTATTTCGCCAAACGGCCCGACGATTTCCTGCTGGTCAATTATATCCGTGATCAGGATGCTGCGACACGCATCGCCGCATTTCTGGGTAGGCCAGCTCTGGCAGAAAAGCCGCATTCAAACAAAAACCCGAACGCAACCGGGCGAACCTTGCGCAACTCCGACACCATTGTGCGCTGCCTGAATGCCATGGGAATTCCGGAATCCGAGTGGCGCAATGATCTTCTTTGCCCTTCGCTTGGAGGTGCATCGCATAACCTGCCAAGCGACACTGCAGCGATGTAAGCGGCTATAATTTCAACGCGCCTGATTCAGGAGTGATCTGAAAAACGCTTCCGCTGCCTTGCCGGCAGATTCGGGTGCAAACTGTGACAAGTCCGGTAAACCTGATTGTGCGGTGCTGTAAAATTCGAGCGTGTCAGGCGTGAGATCCTCATCGTAAAGGCGCATCCAGCCCGGATCCAGTACTTCATTCAGGGCGCTTGCGAATGGAGTTGCGGGTGTCAGCACCGGTCGTGCCGCCGAAAGCGCATGTATGATCGAGCCCGAATGCAGATATGTTCGTAGTGGCGCCACAACGACGTCGCAGACACCGAGTGCGGTGCGAAACTCCTCAGCGGGCAGGTCCTTGAGTCGCAGTGTGATCCGCGGGTCACCAGCTGCTGCTTTTTCAAGCTGATTTGCCAGTTCCTGACTACTGGGACGGCCTGCAATATAAAGACGCAAATCAGGGTCGCTGGTCGCGGTGAAAACGGTGGCCAAATTTTCGACCCCTTTGTAGGGTCGAATTTGCCCGCAATACCCCATGACCCGGATATTCGGTCCCCAGCCAAGTGCAGCGCGGGCCGCGCTTCTTGCTCCGGCATCCAGCACCGCGTCTGAATAGGCCGGATGCCAGATGTGGGCGGCTGGTTTATCAGCCATAGCCGGAATCGCGGACCGCACTGTGTCGATAGTACCCGGTGACAGGGTTAAAAACCCATCCACCCTCTGCCCCAGTGCCGAAATGAACGGTTTCCAGGTCATACGTGGAAGGGTGCGGGCATCGTGAGGAAAGGTATTGTGGACCAGCCAGACCACTTTGGTCGCGCGTCTTCGTCGGCCGATATTGGCGATCAGCCGTGTCATCTTTGACAGGACTTGCCAGCGCGAACTGCTTTCCCAAAAGACCCTCTCGGCCCAGTGTAACAGCAGGATGTCAGCCTCGGCCTCGGCGACATCTTCAACATGTTTGCAGCTTTTGACAGAGATGTCGTTTGCCGCAAGACCATCAAGGAAGATTGTAATGAATGCGTTGTGTGACGCCCCGTATCCGGGCCAGCTCGCAATCGTTAACTTGTTCATGTGCGCTCCATAACAGGATTGCAAGCGTGAAGTACCGCTACTATCAGTGCCGCCTTAACCAGATTGCGTGAGCCCGCTCTGAACCTCGGTTGAGAGCAGGCTACTGATGACAAAGTTTTGCGCGTGCTGGCTTTCCTGCGTCTCTGGTTAGATATTAAACGGGTCATCATCTACGGTAATGGTCACCAGAGCCTGATCGGTCTCATTGAGGTCATCAAAAATCTCATAGATGAATTGATCCCAGTCAAAGAAATCAGGATCCGGCGTATAGGTGAATGTCCCGTCGGAATTCAACACCAGCGTACCATTGTCGACGTCGTCAACCGGCGTTGTGTTCACGGTCAGCGGATCGCCGTCCGGGTCACTGTCCACACCGTTGCCGTTATCGACCAAAACATTACCGTTTAGAAGCCCAGCCTCGCTAACCGAGAACGCATCATCTGCAGCGGTGGGTGGTGTGTTGTTGGGGTCTGAGATGTATTTCGTTTGCAGGAAGTCCTCGACCTGCTGACGTTCGGTCTCATCCAGCGCACGGTCGTAGATCAGCACGGCGGCGATGTTCATCTCGCCCTCGGCGGCCCCCTTGATATGGGCCCCCAGCACCAGCTTGGTCAGGGTGGTGTTGAACGTATGCGTGTCAGTGTCGATCAAAGCCCCGTCGAGATACTGCGACAGGACATCGTCGCTCAAAACAACCGACTGCACCGCCCAACTCGGCGACAGGCCCTCGGTGCCGCTGTCATAATCGTTGGCGCCGCCCCAGCCCTGGACCGCGTAATTGCCCGTCGAGCCGTCGGCCACAACTCCGAAAGCCTGGTTGCTCGCGCTGGAACCATAGACCACCCCGGAAGACCGCCCGTTCGGCTCCACATAATCAACCACAAAGAAGATCGTCCGGTCCGCATCGCCCGTGGGCAACCCATTCAACGTGTCAGTCGCGTTGACGCGTTCCAGCAGATCGCCGACGCCGTCAAACGTGATCGCCGCCTCGCCAGTCGGCGTCGCATTTTCCACCAGTTGCGGATCGCCCTGTGCCAGCAGATCATTGCCGCGACCGGACCCGTCCAGCCAGCCAGTTACGGTGTTGCCTGTGCCAAGGCTGACATTCTGCCCCGCTTCAAAGGCCGCAACCATGCCCGCCGTCACCGGAATACCTTGGGGGGCACCAACCGTAACCGTTACCGTGGCGCTGTCGCCCCCGGTTACCTCATAGGTAAAGCTGTCATCCCCTGTGAACCCGGCATTGGGCGTGTAGTCAAAACTGCCATCCGCATTGACCACCACCGACCCATTGGCCGGGCCAGTCAGCAGCGCGGCGGTGAAGGCGTCGCCTTCGGGGTCGCTGTCATTGGCCAGCAGTCCGTTCACCGCATCCACAGACAGCACCGTGCCCTCTGCTGTGGCATAGCTGTCATCCACAGCCTGGGCCGGATCGTCCACCGGTGTTCCAGTCAGGGTCACCGTCGCCTGATCCGTGCCGCCCCGACCATCGGAAACGTTGTAGATAAAGTTATCGACCCCGTCGAAATCCAGGTCCGGCGTATAGGTGAACGTCCCGTCCGCATTCAGCACCAGGCTGCCGTTCGACACGTCGCTGACCAGTTCCACACTCAGCGGATCGCCTTCCGGATCGCTGTCCACACCGCCGCCGTTCTCGGCCAGAACATCGCCGGAAACCGGCGTGTCCTCAATAAAGGCCACCGCATCATCTGCTGCGACCGGGGCTGTGTTGTTCGGATCGGATATATATTTCGTCTGCAGGAAGTCTTCGACCTGTTGGCGCTCACTCTCATCAAGCGCGCGGTCGTAGATCAGCACCGCCGCGATGTTCATCTCTCCTTCGGCGCCCCCCTTGATATGGGCCCCCAGCACCAGCTTGGTCAGGGTGGTGTTGAACGTATGCGTGTCAGTGTCGATCAAAGCC
>NZ_JBXWOA010000019.1:0-55128 GCF_059610645.1 Ruegeria sp. CDSC054
GCTGGGCCAAATCGGCATTAATTTCGACACCAATCTGAGTGTGCGGCACGCCGCTTGTCGTTTCAGGACGGGGCGAGGTGCGCTCCGGCAAGGAGCGCTCTTGCGCGGACGCCATTGAGCACATCAATGCCACCGCCGTTACAGCAACCGCCAATGTTCTCAGGAACACATTCATCGCGTTGACCATCCGCCAAAATTTAAGAATAAGTGCTCCGCGCGGTATCGGCACCCTTGCACGCATCATTCAACCTTTAACGCTTCGATATTGATCAAGAGCTCTATCTCGTCGCTCACTGCTGGCGCAAACGCCCCAAGTCCGAATTCAGACCGCACGATGGTCGCCGTGGCCACCAGCCCCAAGGTCGAGGTGCCCTCCTTTGCACCGAACGGATATGGCGCTGACTTGTTGAGCGTTGTTTCCAGAACAACAGGCTTGGTGATGCCATTCATGGTCAGGTCGCCAGAAATATTCGCGGAATTGTCCCCGGTGACTTCTATGCTGGTTGAGGCGAATGTGACCACATCACCGTCACTCGCGCTGAAAAAGTCATCGGACATGAAGTGTTGAAGACGGGCATCCCAGCCCGTGATCATGGATTTTACAGGCATAGACACTGTGACGGATGAGGCAGACGGATCATCTTCGTTGAATTCGATCTCGCCGCTAAAACCTGAGAACATTCCAAACGTTTCTGAGAACCCGATGTGGTCGTAGCTGAACAGTACCTGACTGTGTCCAGGATCCAACTCATAAGTTCCACTCTCGGACAATGCGGCTGTCGCGCCCATCGATAAAAGTACCGCCAGCGGGGTTGCTGCCACTTTGAACATTGATACGCTCCCGTTTTGACAAGACGTGTTTGTGGGATTTAGGTTTTGACCGACCATACTTTTAGAACAAAATGTTCTACTATGCAACAAAATGTTCTATAGGAGGGGTGATTGAAAGAAGATCCCAGGCTGATCGCCACGCGACAGACGGCGCTTGATGCGGCACAAACGATACTGATGGATGAGGGCGTGCTGCACGTAACTCATGGCGCAGTTTCAAAGGCAACGAGCATTTCGCGCAGCACACTTTACAGGCATTGGCCAGATGCGCGTAGTCTGCGTGATGCAGCGTTCAGGCGCATCGCTACACCGCCGAACATACCGCCCAAAACCGATGGCCCGCTGCGATCTGACCTGCGCTGGTTACTCGGTGTACTGATGGGGGCCTTGAATGACACACCATGGGGCCAAATCGCGCCTCAGGTGGTCGCTGCTGCGTCCACCGACGAAGAAGCAAGGTTAGTGATAACAGAATTCATGAAAGACAGGTTCGCGAGTGTTGAAGCAGTATTTGCAGCCGCAATAGACCGCGATGAGATCACCGCCGACGTTCCGGTCGACCAACTCATAGAACTAGCAGTCGCGGCACCTTATTTCCGCAAGCTCATACGTCACGAGGCACTGGACGAAGAGTGGTTGGACAAACATGTCGATCTGCTTTGCAGTATCGCGAAAACCAATTCGGGACAGTGACCACAGCTTGACTTTGCAATCAAAGCGACCTGCAACTGGCGCGAGACCTCGACAGAACAGCAAGTTATGATCAATAGCCTGTCCAGCCAGTTCCTCATAGCTGCTTCTCCAAAAGGTCTCGGCAAACGTTCGCGATGATCGTTCGTAAAACTTTTCAAATTCCGCTTTCTGCGCATTCCTGTCGTTGGGGCATCGTGCAGCATCGGTCAATTTGGGCTCGCAGCGGACGTTCAGTAATTTCAGCCCGATTTCTGCCTTGCGGACATTTCTGCCGTTTGCTGCGGCGCAGAACTCCGGAACCAATTGAATGATTGCTCAGCAGGTGGAGTGGACGAACAGAACTATCTTTCGCTGTCTCGTCTGATAGCGCGGACCCTCATTGTCTATCTCAGGGCAAAAGCCTTCATCTACCACGGGATCGATATATAGCTTTCGGCAGACGCTCTATTTAGGAAAAAGGCCATTAGAAGAAAATACAACAATATTGGGGCAGCAAATATAGCCCTTCTTATCGTAGGTTTTAGGGAGCTATTCTTGTCCGGGCCAAATGTTTCGGCCTCGGCGTCGTTCAAAGGCGGGAATAGCTCCCTTTTGCTTTGCTTAACCATAGTCAACTCGTAAAAATAAACTATTTGCTATTTTCCAGACCTTACATTAACCGAGTGTTAACGCACCTATTATTTCCGATTTAGCAGTTTTTTTTGATCGCCGCTGGAAACACAAACTTGAAAACCACTGCTATTGTTAACAGTTTTATTTTCCCAAGTGATTCTTTTGGAAATAAAAGCCAAGTTGTTAATATTCCATTAAAGATAACAACTCCTGAAAGTCGAATAGCTGCCTCATTCTGGCCGTGTTTGAGCAACATTTTTAAGGATGGCATTCGTTCGCCACCGCTGACCAGTATTTCTCTAAACGAAAAGGATTTCTACCGTGTTGAACTTCCTTAAAGTGAGCGTCTCCGCAATCGTACTGTCTACATTTGTAGTCGCGCCAGTCGTGACCGTTCTCGCTTCCGATTACGCATACGCAAAAAATGGTAACGGAAAAGGTGGAGGTAACGGCGGCGGAAAAGGGGATAATGGAGGTGGCAACGGTGGCGGAAAGGGCGGCAACAACGGTGAAAAGGGTGCCAAAAGGGGATGGGGTTCCGACAAAACGCTGAACGGGGCAAATACGAAGTCTGCCAGCAAAAGTCGTAAGTCAAAGAGCGGCAGTCGTTTGGGTCGGGCTGTGAAGGAAGACTTTCAGGCCTTGGGCCGTAACCTGAAGCAAAACGGTGTCAAAGGTCTATTCAAAGGGAACAAGGCACGGACCACCACAACACGAACAAGCAAAGCGAGTGTCGCGCAATCCCCGAGACCACCAAGCAGAAAAGCAAAACTCCTTGATGATGGCACGCTTGCCCCGCGTAACCTCGGCAAACTGAATGGTGCCATTAACTCCAGTGTAAATGCAAAACTCGCGCATATCGCGAACGGACAGTATGCGAAAGGTACAGGGCCGGTGAGCCTGGCCGCTGGCCTTGCCGTAGCCGACGCAAATTTCAATCATGTCATGGGTGAAGATTACGACTTGAGCCCTGAAGAAGTGAAGGAAATTGCTGCGGCGTATGATTATTTGGACACGGCTCCAATGACGCTGGAGGAAGCTGAACAGGTTCTTGCCGATGAGGCGTCCACTCCCGGTACGATTGCGCCTGAAGATTTGGAAACCGCACAAGCGGTGAAAGATGCGCACGACGTAACAACAGATGAGGACGGAAATACGATAGCGCAACCGACGGACGATCAGTTGGCGGCTGCGGAGGCGGTGCATGACGCGGAGGCCAGTTTGTTGGGACATTACAAAGGCGATTTTTCTGAGGACAAAATCGTCGCGGAGGAACAGCAAGACCGCGTCCTCGGCGCGGTCCGTGCCTCCAATCCCGATGAAGAATCGGTAAAATCCACACTTGGCATTTCGGATGACGGAAGCGTTTATGCCGACGGCCAGGAGGACGATGATGTTGATGGAGAACCGGAGGAAGTTGATCAAACCCCGGGTGGAGAGGCGGAAGACGAATTTGCAAGTAACGGCTGAACGTAAAGTTAGAGGCCCGAAGGCAAAGATTTAGACGCTATTTCGACAGTACCGGTCTCCCGTTGGATTGAAACTGATCCACTAGTTGGATGGCACTATCACCTCTTTGGGGGTCACCAAAACAAACCTTACGCGGGACTAACATGTCTGCTTTGGGCTCATACCTCCGGTCGGGGCACGTCGCAGAGAATGGCGGCAGAGAACCCTAAGCCGCCGCTGACTACACTTTGGTCTTTTGCAAGTGCGGCAGGTTGCGAACCGCGCAAACCGGACATTCCCACGCGCTTCTCAGATGGCAGGGTAGCAGGACGAAGTTAGCTTTCGCTGCGGCTGCGCCAATGTCGGCATCGCGCAAGTTGCTCTCGGCTTAGATGCCAAGATTATTGGTGTTTTGCCGGTGGTCTCAGTAAGCAATTCTGATAGCCTAGTCTCAAAAATCGGGGCTTTCAGTTGCGCAGTCAGGACCTAAACCTTCTTGTCATTTTCGATGCTATTATGACCGAGGGGTCGATCACTCGGGCGGCCGAAAGATTGAACATCACTCAACCGGCAGTCTCGAATGCAGTTGGGCGGATGCGCGAGATCTGGAAGGATGATCTTTTCATCAAGGATGGAAGAAACATCGCGCCCACCCTGTTTGCCCAGAATCTCTGGGTGAAGGTAAAAGAACCATTGGAAGAGATTGACGAAGCCATCAATCCCAAAGGGTTCGATCCTTCCACGTCGCGCCGAACCTTTCGGATCGCGGCGACGGACCTGATGGTAGATTTGGTGTGGGCAGACCTTCGCCATCGCCTCGAACAAGACGCGCCGAATGTGTCCATCCAAACGGTGCCTTACACAATCTCAAACGGGGAAACGGTCCTCAATCGCGCATCCGTCGATATTCTCATTGGCGCAAACGACCTGATGCCTCCAATGAAAACAAGCGAATTATTGGTTGATCTTGAGTATGTCTGCGTGATGAATCCCGAACATGAACTTGCAACAGGTAATCTGACGCTGGAGCGCTTTGTTGCGGCGGATCATCTCTTGGTTTCTCTATCCGGTGATGTTCGCGGTTACACCGACATGGTGCTTGCCGAACATGGGCTGCAACGCCGTGTGGCAATGACAATAAACAATTTCGCAAGCGCCGCCAAAGTTCTGAGGGAAAGCACGCTTGTCTGTGTTTTGCCCTCTGTCACCGTGAGGCCTCTTATCGACTCCGGCACACTTTTGTCGCGCCCGCTTCCAATCCCGGTTCCGGGTCCTAAGCTAAGCTTGTTCTGGCACAAGCGCTCCGACCGGGAACCGGGCAATATTTGGCTTCGTGGACTTTTCAAGGAGTTGTTGCGGCCGGCATAGATTTGGCTAGTTTGGCCTCACTCGCATTCCACGATAAAAAGACCGACGATGCTTCGTACAGCGGGCGTCACAATCATGATGGCAGGCAAAGCAGCCAAAAAACCGACAATCCAGGCGCTCAGCCACGCCGAGATCAGGTTTGGGACGATGCCGATGTTGATCGTCGTGACGACCAACGACATCAGGCCAGACATCAAAAGTGCCATGAAGAAGTAGAAAACGTACTGCGTGTATTGTTTTGGAATGACGTGCATGTTGTGTGGTCTCCTTGGAGGCGGCCGGCGGATTGGTTGTTATTTTTCCAGCGTCCAGTCGGCCAGGATGTTTCGGGTCCTCCGGTCTGAAGGACCCGATTGAAGGAACGCGGCTTAGGTGCGGCCTTGGACGGTGAAAGTTTGGCCGCTCCGGGCACCCTCAACACTTTTGCGAAACGCCTTGGCAGCGACCGCTGCAGGTACAGGCTCGGAACCCGCAAAGGCAGAACCGAAGAGGTCGACGGATTCTTCCAAAATGGTTGGACTGACTGCATTGACGCGAATGCCGCGCGGCAATTCCAACGCCGCCGATGCTGCAAATCCCTCTAGCGCACTGCACACGGTGGTGGCAGCGGACCCATAGCGGATCGGGTCCCTGCTGATGATGCCAGCGGTCAGGGTAAAGGACCCACCATCGTTGATGTGCTTGGCTCCTTCCATCACCAGATTGACCTGTCCCATCAGCTTGTTGTTCAGGCCAAGCTGCCACTGTTCTTGTGTGATGTCTGCCAGAGGGCCAAAATGCACGGCCCCTGTCGCCGACACCAGCGCATCGAAAGCGCCAACTTTCTGATACATGGCCTTAATCGACCCGAAATCGGTGATATCGACTTGGACATCACCTTCCGAGAAGCCAACTTCCACGACCTCGTGGTCGTTCTTCAGGTCTGATGTTATTGCGCTGCCAAGTGTTCCGGTGGCTCCCACAACGATGACTTTCATGATCTGTCTCCATTTTTATTGCTACAAACAGAACTGGTTTGGCTGAGACAGATATGCCGAAATCAAAACATAAATAAAAATAATGTATAGGCATGTGATATATTCTAAAAAATGATGTTTAAGCAGTGATGTTTTTCTTAAGCGGTCGTTCGACCAAATCGCAGCATCCGTCACTATGGGCTCGAAGCGGTCAGTCGGCAAGTTTTCCTGAGCGTCTGCTGCGCGGACGAAGTTGCCGTTCGACAACCCAGCTCAAAACGCTCTAGGAACTCTTTCAAAGTTTGGCAGCGCGAGCACTTGGCGGCTGTCTTCCCAGATTATTTTACCCGGAGTTCTCGTTCTTATTTCGCGAATCTCACACCCCGCAAGAGTTAGAACGGCTGCCAGTTCGCGCGCCCGTACAACAACGCTACCAGCCTCACGACGGAAAAATTTGGCATCTTCCCGAAACCAAAACAGCGACCTTCTAACGTCGGGTGTGCGAACCTTTCCCTTGAGCCGAGGATAGGTTAACCCGCCACCGCCATCTGCGCTGAACCAGTAGAATGCTTCTTCATGTGCTCTCTGAATGCTCCCTTTCTGCTTAGAAAAATCAACATGGTCGCGGGCCGCAAACATACCGAGTTCTGCGTTGATATTGGGATGAGGTCTATTGCTGACAAAACGGACAAACATACTGGAAAGGTAGTTGTGATACTTCCGTAAGATCAAGCACATCTGCACGTAGCTTTGGGTTCCCTGCTGCCATTCTCTGCCGCTAGTATCTACCAACGGTAAGAGCCCAAAGCGGTCGCGCTTTCTTGATGGAACCCCTTTGCTCTAACTACCGGGCTGACATTGCTCTTTCTACAAGCTAGCTTCCAACAAGCGGGGAGAGAAACATGGAAAAGAGGCTTGCTGCGGTGCTGGCGGCTGATGTCGCCGGATACTCGGCGTTGATGGATCAGGATAGGGACGGAACACTCAAAGCGCTCAAGGCTTTCCGTGAGGATCATCTAATACCCGCTTTAGCAGCCCATGATGGGCGACTGGTCAAAAGCATGGGCGACGGATGGATTGTTGAGTTTCGCTCCGCATCAGCCGCGACAGAATGCGCGATTGCTGTTCAGATTGCTGACCGACCACAGGAAATCCAAATCCGCATCGGCATACATACCGGGGAAGTCGTTTCGGAAGGTGATGACATATTCGGTGACGGTATCAACATAGCTGCCCGTCTCGAGGCATTAGCGGAACCGGGGCAAATATTGATTTCAGACACCGCACATAACAGCCTAGACAGGAATGCCGCCGCCTCGTTCTCTGGCGGCCAGCAGGCCGAATTGAAGAACATTGCCCGCCCCGTTGGCGTGTGGCAGTGGCCTGTCGGTTCGGCGGCTACAAGTCCATCTGTCAAATCGGAGAAACCCGGTATTGCTGTGCTGCCGTTTGACAATATGTCTGGCGACACTGAACAAGAGTTTTTCGCCGATGGGATTACCGAGGACATCATAACTGAGTTGTCTCGGTTTCGTTGGCTGATGGTCGTGGCGCGAAACTCGTCTTTTACATTCAAAGGAAAGAGCACTGACATTCGCGAAGTCGGGCAGGTGCTCGGCGTGAGATATGTGCTTGAAGGGTCTGTAAGGCGCGCGGGTCAGCGTCTGCGGATAACAGGACAGTTAATTGATGCAGAGAATGGCAGCCATATTTGGGCCGATCGTTTCGATGGGATGCTGGACGATGTTTTTGACCTTCAAGATCAGGTCACACAGGAAGTTGTCACGGCAATCGAACCGTCCGTTCGCCATGCCGAGACGGTCCGCGCTCGGGCGAAACCGACAGAAAACCTCGACGCGTATGAACTTTATCTCCAGGCTCAGTCACATTTTCACCTGCTGACCGACGAAGACAACCGTGAGGCTATTCGCCTTACACGTCTGGCGTTGGAGCGCGATCCTGATTATTCGTCGGCAGCTGGATTGCTTGCGTGGCTGCATATCCAAAGGATGGTACAGGGACTTAAGCCGATTGATGAAGGGCCTAAAGCAGCCGTAACCGCAGCAGAACGTGTGTTGTTAAGTGACCGCGCGGATGGAATCGCGTTGGCTTACGCCGCACACTCAATCTCTATGCTTGCACAAGACTTGCCGCGAGCTCGCGCAGTTTTCAAACAAGCACTAGCCGAAAATCCAAATGCTGCGACCGTTCACATGCTCGCCGGCATCAATCTGAATTTTCTCGACAGACCCGAAGAAGCCCTCGAACACGCGACACACTCGATCAATCTCAGCCCGAAAGATCCGATGCGGCACGCAGCCTATGTAGGGCAAGCCTCCGCATTTTTCCAACTTGGCCGCTATGCTGAAGCTGTAGAGGCCAATCGAAACGCCTTGGCCATTAGGGCGAAATTCGTGATTACTCATCTCATGCTCATCGCATCCTTGGCTCAAAACGGAGACCTTGAGTCAGCAAGGGCTGCGGTATCTGAACTGAAGGAACTTCGTCCGGATCTCGACATTAAAGAACAAACGAAGCTCCCCATATTCAGCGTTCCCGAATGCTCGGAGCAATGGCGGGATGGATGGCTAAAAGCAGGCCTTCCAATCTGAGAAAGCAAAGTTAAGCAGGCGACCCAATCCGGCGGCTTCGTCCGCATAGCAGACCTTGGCTCCTTATTGTTGACTTCGAATGTCCGCTCCGAGCCCAAAGCTGCCGTTCCCGGTCTATTTGACTGCTGCGTTTGCATTCGTCGGGTTTGTCGACCATTGCAGACCTTCGAGGTTTAGTTGGCGAATTCACAGGACGCAAACAAAGTGTGAATTCGCCGCGCCCGCCCCAACGGCAGCAATCCGCACATTGCGTCTGCAGCGAAAAGCAGCACGGTTAGAAGTCTGCCAATCGCTGCAAGTGGTCGGCTGTTCCGAAAGTTCAATGACGACACGCAATGGTTATTCGACCAGACAGGTTAACCTTTCTTCCGCCTGCGCCGTCCTGCCAGAACACCCGATTCAAGGATGATGCTGGAGACAAGGTGTTCGCGCCGATAGGCCATAATATGCACGCCTGAGACGCCCACAATCTCGCGCAGTTGCTGGATCAGCTCGATGCATATTTTCTTGCCCTCATCCGAAGGGTTTTGCGCCACCTCCAACCGGTCGATGATGGCATCGGGGATGTGAATGCCCGGCACGTTGCTGCGCATCCACCGCGCCGCCTTGGCCGAGGCGAGAGGGCCGACCCCGGCGATGACAAACACGCGCTTGTCCATGCCGGCATCACGCACCCGCTCCATGAATGCCTCAAAGAGGGGAATGTCAAAAATATAGTTGGTCTGGATGAAATCGGCCCCGGCCTCGACCTTTTTGGTCAGGCGGTCCGCACGCCACTCATAAGGTGGGATGCACGGGTTTTCTGCCGCCCCGAGGAACAGCTGCGGTGGGCTGGACAGTTTTCGTCCCGACAGAAACACACCTTCGTCGCGCATTGTGCGCAGGGTGCGCAGCAGGTTGAGGCTATCAAAATCGAACACCGGTTTCGCGCCGGGCTGATCGCCCACGCCCACGCCATCGCCCGTCAAGCAAAGCACGTTACTGACACCCAGCGCGGCAGCCCCCAAAACATCGCCCTGAATGGCGATGCGGTTCCGGTCGCGGCAGGAAATCTGGTAAACCGGAGAATAGCCCGCGCGGGTCAGCAGAGCGCAAATGCCGATGGAGGACATATGGCAATTGGCCCCCGATGCGTCGGTGGCATTGATCGCATCCGCGACCTCTCCCAAGGGCTGGGCCGCATCAAAAACATCCGCCGCATTGGCGCTGTCGGGCGGGTTCAATTCAGCCGTCACGGCAAAGCGGCCCGAGCGCAAAACACGCTCAAGCCGACTGTGAGAGACATGACCCTCAGGCGGCTTGGCATAGGGCAGCAGGGTGTTTTCGATGGGTGAGGTATCGCTCATGTGCCGCGCCCCGAGGTCGTGGCCTTGGGTGGCTCGTCTGCCAGAGGAGCCGAGCTTGGTTCCTGCAATCGTGCCTCTGGAAAGGCGTCAGCAAGGGCCATGCGGGCCGCATCCCGTTTTTCGCGGTTCAGTGTCGCCATTTCGCGGCTTACGCGCAACCACGAGGAAGAGCCTTGCAGACTACGATCGACAGGTGGCAAAACCTCCCTGATCTTCGCGGCCCCGTCTTTCATGTGGCTGGCCCCGTCCCAGCCCAGCGCCCAAACGCACTTCATTTCAGGCTTCACCTCGCAATACCCTCCCTGCCGCACCCCGCCACAGGGGCCATTGCGCAGCTGTTTGGGGCAGTTCATCGGACAGGACATGCCGGTTGAGGACAACACGCATTGGCCGCACATTTTGCAATCGAAAAGAAGTGTCTTCACTCCCTTCTCGATAAGGGCAATCGGGCGCTCGACACGGTTGTAGCCAATTTTTGCGATAAGGGGGTCCAGCGCCACCATGACCTGCTCGACACGCTTGTAGATCCATTCAAATGTGCGTGCGTGGCGAGTGGCAAAAAGTCGGACACGGTACATAGATTAGTTCCTTGTGGAGGCTTGACCTTAGCACGGGTCGACGACTTTCTATACGTAATGTAGCGCTTACATATCACTGCCGCCCAATCCCACCCGACGTAAAGCACACTGACCCGGTAACTGACATTGGTTCCGAGTGCAGCATTCGTTACTAAGGGCTCGCTGCCGACTTTCTCTGCAGTGAGACTGAACAAGGATTTTGAGCCCTAAGCCGTCGTTGCAACGTCGCTTGGATGCCGCTCGTGCAGCCGGCCGCTAGGGCCCCTAAGCTGACATTCGATTGGTCTCGACGAAACCGCAACCAGAGTCGATTGATTGACTGCCAACAAATTGGAAGTAGGGTGGCCAAAAGTATGCAGGAGATCAGTTTGGCTTACCAAGACAGAGACGAACCGTTTGAGGATTTGGAACCAACCGAAGAAGGGGAGAGTTCCAATGTTACGGCTGCGGAGTTCGCATCACTTCTAATCTCGCCGACCGACTGGACCATCGAGACGCTGTACCGACAAATAGGCAGTCAAATTAATTTATCCCCCGAGTTTCAACGGCGTAATGTATGGTCCCCCAAGGCTAAAATTAGCTTTATCGAGTCTCTTTTTTTCGGAATTCCCATTCCACAGATTTTGCTTTCGGCCAGTGGTGGCAGCAGTAAGTCCTTTTTTGGTATTGGACGGCAAACAAAGACTGCTGACCATAAAAGAGTTCATAGATGGGAAATTTCCTAGTGGGCAAAAGTTCCGGCTAAAAAACCTACGAGTCCTGTCTGATCTTGAGGGTCAGACTTGGGAAGAAGTCGAACAAAACGACGATTGGCGATTTGAACTCCTCAACCAACTCAAAGAACAGCGGTAATACGAGGTTGGGAAGATGACAGAATACTCTACGAGATATTTCATCGCCTGAATTCAGGCTCCGTGAAGTTGTCTCCTATGGAGCTGCGGATGTCGCTGTACCCAGGGGATTTTCTGAAGTTCATCATTCAATGGACAGACCAAGTCGGTCCCTTGCATCAACTAATTTCTAAGAAAAGTCCTGACCCACGCATGAACGATGTCGAGCTAGCTGCTCGGTTTCTGGCTTTTTCTGATCCGGATCTGGTCTACGCCGGTGATCTAAAAAATTTCTCGATGAGTTATGCACTCGATACAACAGCTCGTTCGCCGATGACGAAAGCGAAGTTGAAGTAGTTAGCTCTCGTTTGTCTATAATGAACGATGCCATCGCCGCGGGAATTCAGATTTTCCCCGAAAAGAAATTTTGTCGAAAGTTCGTCGATGGTGAATATGAAAGCAGGTTCAATAGAGCGCTTTTTGATGTCCTTGTTGGAGTATTGGCAAATCAGGGGGTTCGCACGTGGGCGCTTGAAAACTCGTCGGATTTTGTTGCGGGATTCGAACAAGTCTCGGCGACCGATAACTTCAGAAGAGCTGTAGAGACTACAACCAAATCGGTTGCCTCAACGCGAACAAGATTTGATAGCTTCTATACCAAGGTTGCTGAAATGACAGGAATTCAACTGAAGCAGCCGGCGTTTGCGAATGAAATCCCCAACTGATCCTTACAAGGCGTTGAAAGCGTCTCTAAAGAATATTCAGAAGATTCTCGCGCGAGTTCCTGAAAGCAGAATGTGTATCTGCGCTGGACCACCTGAAAGTACAATCCTACGTGCTTCTAGCTCACGCAGCGTTCGAACAGTACATAGAGGAAATCGTTACACTAATTTCCCGTGAAGCGCATCAGCAGCTCAAAAAGAATGATCGAGTATGTCGGGCGATGCTCAGTCTTGTTGCGTCTGAGGCGATGCTGCAAGTTGACGACGATGTTGCTAGGCGAAAAATAAGAGCATCGGTTGCATCTAACCTTCATTGCTTTGCTTCAAGTGCGGTCTCAAATTTAACACTCGATGTTCAAGCGAACCACGGCGTCACAACGGCCGACCAACGAAAACTGCTTCTACAAATCGGAGTAGACCCCGAAGAGGTTGATCTAGCTGTATCTGCGGCGCTGCACGCTTTTGGATCAAAAAGAGGTTCTATCGCCCACAAAGTCAAAATGAAGACCTTGGAGACGAGGAGCTCTGTTTTGGCGGAAACAGAACATATTTTCATAGGTTTACTCACAATTGATAGAGCCTCTTGCTCTCAACTCCGCGAGGGAATGGATAAGTAACACGTGATACTAGTCGTTCTACAAAGACGGTTCGACACAAATGAGTGTAGCGAGTTTGCGGTAGTTGCGTGACGAAAATGGAGGCCTAGTTCATACCGCTGTACAACTGCGTCCACCGCTTACTTCGAATAACAGTGCTGGTTCGAGCGCTACACTTGCAAAGCTAGGTTTTTGCACGAAGCTGCCATTCGTGGTGATCGGTGTTCCACACGCGGCGAACGGCAGCTTGGTGGCCTACTTGCTTTAGCCAACTAATACAGGGAGGAAGTCCGATTCCGCCAATCTCGGATGTCTACGGAAGGTCTGCTGTGGGCTGACTTCTGTCCTCCTAACCAATTGTGCGGATGGCCGCAAAGTCCCGTAAGTTAGCTGTTGATCGACAACCGATCCAATTTTTACTTTGGATGGCTTTGAACGAACATAGGCTCAACTTAGTATTTTTCTTTGTTGTTAATCGATTTTCTCAGAACCGTAATTGTTCGACAAAGGTCAAATCCTACTCCCGCAACCAACGATAATTGCGAAACCGCCTCAGCCATGTCGGCTTGGGCGGTTTTTGCTTTTTTGTCAGACGCTAAGGCGAGGATGCCGGCAAGATCTCCATGCAGATCAATGTCATATCCATCTTCAGAAGGTGTCAGCAGCACTTTGTCGATCAGAGCGCGCAGCGCCTCAGCAGCTTCGCTGCGTACGCCGGGCTCATTGAGGGCGTTGGCAAGATCGCTGACTTTGGAGTGATAGAGCCTCGACATGTTGGGGTGCAGCACAGGTTGAGCCCAAAGACGACATAGATACAGATTTTGAGAGCTGCGTTCTTCGCTCAGGGCGAAAACCTGACTTTCGCAGCAATCGCAAAAACTCGCGTTGACTTTGACTGGTTTTGGGTTCCGAGTGAAATTAGAAACAGCTTACAGGACTATGGGAAGCTCAAGCGTAATGCTAGCTCCTCTTTCGACTCGGTTGATTTCGACAATTCCTCCGTGGCGCTGCGCCACTGCAGAGACGATTGATAACCCCAATCCGCTGCCCTCGGAATACTCCAACTGAGAAAACCGATTGAATGCGACTTCGCTTTGGTCTGGCGAAAGGCCAGCTCCGTCATCCGCCACGGTTAGGTTGAGGAATTTATTATCACACCGCAGCACAACTGAGATTTGGCTCAACTCTGGGCCACCGTGTTTGACTGCGTTGTCCAGCAGGTTCTTTAAAGCCTCAATCAGAAAGACCCGATCGCCGGATACTGTGACTGCCGTCTCAGGCATCGTGACATCAAACTCGATACCTTTTGCGAGGATGTGAACTCCCATCTCAGCGCAGGCCTCTTCCACGACCGAACGAAAGTCAATTTTATCCATTTGGTCTTGGTGCGTCGGCTGCCTGAGCCTCTCAAGTGACAACAGCTGTTCGGCAACTGTTGCTGAGTTTTTTGCCGCCGCAACAAGTTCTGAGATACGTTTTTCCCGGTCGTCATACGTTTTCGCATCCTGCAGCGCTTCGGCCATTGACTGCACGGCCGCCGCTGGATTCCGCAGTTGATGTGCAGCTTCGGATATAAACACTTGATGGGCGTTGATACTTTTTTCCACCTGCCCAAACAGCCGGTTCAGGGTTCTGACAACTCCTTGAACTTCGGCTGGAACAGGGCGCTTGATCTCACTGAGGTCATCCGGTGAACGCAGGTCAATTGCGTCCTGCAAATCCAACAAGGGCCTAAGGCCGCGCGCGACGCCGAACCACACCACTATGGCGAGGGTGGCCAGCAGAATTCCCATTAGAATTCCTGCGCGGATTGACAATTCATTCGCGAAAGCGTTGCGATCCGCCATACGTTGCCAGACTGTAACCGTCGCATCTCCGATTAGATTTTCTATGGTCACGCGTTCCGTCATCTTAAGAACGCGCACTGGTTCTTGGCGGTAGAGCGCTTCGAAAAATTGCGGTTTGTACGCCTCTTCAGCAGACGGGTTGGTGGCGGCCGGGGGGTAGGCATAGCCTGTCACATAGATGCCGCCGGGGCCCGTTACGTGGTAAAAAATCTCTCCGCCTGATGCGTCACGGATCATGCTGCGTGTCGTTGGTGACAGCGCATCACCTCCCGAAATCGCAACATCTCGCGATATTGCGAGACCTGCAGATAACAGGCTGTCGTCGAACAATTCCTGAGCCGTATTCTGCGCAATCATAAAGCGCCAAAGACCAAGCAGAGCGGCAATTAACACCAAGGGGGTTAGGATAAGAATGAAAAGTCTTAACCTGAGCGAGCCGTGATTGATCACTTCTGCACCTCAAGCAGATACCCCAGACCACGGGCTGTCTTTATTCTAATACCCAGATCTTGAAGACGTTTTCTCAGCCGCGACACATGAGGCTCGACGGCGGAGGCCTCGACTTCGGCACCCACGCCGTAGACGTAATCCGTTAGTTGGCTTTTGGGAACAATTCTGCCCCTGCGTTCCAGCAGACACTCAAGTACCGCGATTTCCCGCCGCGGAATATCCATAACCTCGCCCTGTACACTTACCTGACGGGCAGCGCGGTCGAATTCCAGGGCGCCGATGCTCTCTTTTGCTCCGTAGTCGAGTTCCTTGCGTCGAGAAAGCGCCCGGATACGTGCTTCCAACTCGTCCATTTCGAATGGCTTAACCAGATAGTCATCAGCGCCCATATCCAACCCCGAAACCCGGTCGCTTGTTTCGGCACGTGCCGTAAGCAAGATCACCGGTACGCCGTCACCACGATTGCGAAGAGATTTCAGGATCTCCAGTCCCGACTGTCCAGGCAAATTGATGTCCAGAACAACTAAGTCTGCGCCCTCTTGCGCAAGATACAAGTCAGCTTCATAGCCATCCAAAAGCACTTCTGCTGCATGACCTCGGTCACGTAAGCGATAGGCAATAGCTTTGGCGAGGGTCTCGTTGTCTTCGACGATGACGATCCGCATCGGGTCTCCTGCAAGTTTCGCGCAAGGTTGGCACTCCATGATTGCCAGATGGGAGGGGGAATCAACCCCACAGTTCTATTTGCGATCACGGTAGCGCCGAGGGCGTTGACGTGGTTGTCTGGTCAACAGGGAGGAACCAATGACCATTTCCAACTTCACCCGTCGCGCCGTCGTGGGGCTGATCGCCGCCGCCGGTATCGCCGCACCTGCCGCAGCCGAGGTTGATTTCTCGGGTAAGACTGTGGAATGGGTCATCCCGTTCTCGGAAACCGGCGGGTCTGCCAAATGGGCCAACTTCTTTGCGCCGCTTCTGTCCGAAGCGCTGCCGGGTCAACCGACCGTAGTGGTGAAATTCATGCCGGGCGCTGGTTCGACCAAGGGCGCGAACTGGTTCCAGGAGCAGAGCCATGACGACGGTACGCTGCTGTTTGGCACCTCCGGTTCAACTCAATTCCCATATCTGCTTAGTGATCCGCGGGTGCGCTATGAATACAATGACTGGATTCCTGTCATGGCATCAGGAACCGGTGGCGTTGCTTACCTGAACGCAGAGGATGGCGCGAAGTTTGATGGCTCGGCGAATGCTCTGAAGGACACCAACTTCATCTACGGTTCGCAGGGTGCGACGCGTCTTGACCTTGTCCCGCTGTTGGCCTGGCAAATGCTTGGCATGAATGTCGAGCCGGTCTTCGGCATCAAGGGACGCGGAGACGGTCGTCTGATGTTCGAACGTGGCGAAGCCAATATCGATTATCAGACCTCGTCCGGCTACTTGGGTGGTTCGGCCCCGTTGGTTGAATCCGGTCAGGCTGTTCCGATGATGACCTGGGGTGCTCTGGATGCAGACGGCAACATCGTTCGCGACCCGACTTTCCCGGATATCCCGACTTTCAAAGAAGTGTGCGAAGCCACCGATGGCTGTGAAACCAGCGGTGAGGCATGGGATGCGTGGAAAGCGTTCTTTGTAGCCGGGTTCCCGGTTCAGAAGCTGGCTTTCCTGCCGGGTGATACACCTCAGGAAGTGGTCGACGCATACACAGCAGCGTTCCAGGCTGTGACGGAGCGCGGCGACTTTGCCGACATCTCCTCGAAGCGCGTGGGCAAATACCCAGTGTTCGTAGGTGACGGCTCTAAAGCGGCATTGCAAACCGCGACAAACGTCGACGACAACGCAAAAGCCTACGTTCTGAACTGGCTCAAAGAAGCCTATGGTGTCGAGCTGAACTAAGCCCAAACACCACCGCGCGTGCCCCAATGTCGGGCGCGCGCTTTTCCAAACACAAGACAATTTATGAAAGGCGGCCGCTATGGAGGTTTTCGCCACAGCTGTTCCTGCGCTTAGTGACGCGTGGGGTCTGATCCTGCAACCTATCGTTCTGGGATATCTTGTTCTCGGTGTCGTCATGGGACTGGCCGTAGGTGTTTTCCCTGGGCTTGGCGGTATTGCTGGTCTGTCCCTATTGCTGCCTTTCATGTTCGGTATGGACCCGATCCTTGGATTGGCGTTGATGATCGGGATGGTCGCCGTTGTGCCGACCTCTGACACCTTCGCGTCAGTTCTTATGGGCATCCCAGGTAGCTCTGCCTCGCAGGCTACGGTGTTGGATGGTTTCCCGATGGCGAAGAAAGGCGAAGCCGCGCGGGCCTTGTCAGCGGCCTTTGCTTCATCGCTGTTTGGCGGCTTGGTCGGCGCAACTTTTCTGACCATGTTCATTTTGGTCGCGCGGCCCATCGTTCTGGCATTCGGTCTGCCCGAGATGCTGATGATCACCATTCTTGGTTTGTCGATGGTCGCCATTCTCGCCGGACGTATCCCGCTAAAAGGCGTTGCCGCTGCTGGGCTGGGCCTGATGGTTGGCACGATCGGCGAGGCGGATGCAGGCGGCTCACTTCGTATGGCCACTTATGACATTCCTTACCTGACCGACGGTCTGAAATTGGTCATCGTTGGCTTGGGTATCTTTGCGGTGCCGGAAATCGTCTCGCTGCTGCGTCAAGACCGATCCATTGCCAAGGGCGCTTTGCTAGGAGCTGGTTGGTTTGATGGGGTCAAAGACTGGGCTGCGAACATCTGGTTGTCGGTCCGCTGTTCGATCATTGGCGTGGTTGTCGGTGTCATTCCTGGTCTTGGTGGCTCCGTTGTTGACTGGATCGCTTATGGCCATTCGGTTCAATCGACCAAAGACAAAAGCAACTTCGGCAAAGGCGAAGTGCGTGGCGTCATCGGGCCGGAAAGCTCGAACAATGCCAAGGAGGGCGGGGGGCTCGTCCCAACGCTGCTGTTTGGTATCCCCGGATCGGGTTCGATGGCGATCTTTATCGGCGCCGTCGCACTGTTGGGATCCGGCGATATCGAGGTCGGTCCTAGCATGCTCAAGGATAATCTCGACATCACCTATTCAATTGTCTGGCTGCTGGCTCTCGCCAACGTGGTGGGCACCATCTTATGTATCGCGGCCTCGGGTGGGATAGCCAAGCTTACGACAATCCGTTTCACCTATCTGGCGCCGTTTCTGTTCATGCTGATCAGCTTCGCGGCATTCCAGTCCGGTCAGAACTTCGAAGACCTGCTGGCCCTGTTCGTCATCGGCCTGATTGGTATTTTCCTGCGCCGTTTCGACTGGTCGCGCCCGGCCTTTCTGATTGGGTTCGTGCTGTCGAACCCGGTTGAGAAGTTCACCAACCAGGCGTTCCAGATTGCCTCTTTCCGCTTCCGCAAGAGCTTTGGCGAAGGCATGGAGTATGTCTTCAGCCCGATCGTTATCATACTGATCGTGGTCACCGTGGTTTCGGTCATTCTGGGCATTCGTCAAGCCAAGATGATCATGGCCGAAGGTGAGGTCAAATCCGGCAGCAAGCGCGCGCCGCTGATCTTCCTGTTGGTGATCATGGCCTATCTGATCGTGGCTTTGGTCAATGCCAACATGATCCCTGACTACAACATGACCGACAAGATCATCCCGCTGGTGATCGGCAGCGTGTCGCTGTTCTGCTGCGTCATTCTGTTGATCCAGATGATGCGGCGACCCGAGGGGGATGCAATCTTTGCCGACAAGGAAATTGCCGGCGAGGATGCAAGCGCGCCACATGGACTTTGGTCAACGCTCGCGTGGTTCGCAAGTCTGATCGCGGCCACCTGGGTTGTGGGGTTCATCCTCGCCCTGATCGGGTTCCTGATCGCATTCTTCCGCATTCGCGCCGGGTCCAGCTGGCAGATGACGCTGCTCCTGACGGCCTGCGGCATCGGTTTCATGTGCTTCATGGCTGGTGCCCTGAACCGGGATTTCCCGCCGGGTCTGCTGCAAGACATGGTGAACCTGCCATGGCCACTCAAGTAGGCGCTCCACGGATGCCCGGCCTGCCAATCTGGCGGGTCGGGCAGCGCTGAAATCAGAAATTTCAAAGGTTTGTAAAGGAGGGTTCGCAATGACCCAGACAGCAATCCCATATGTCTTCATGCGCGGCGGCACTTCCCGAGGGCCTTATTTTCGACGCTCTGATCTGCCTGAAGATAGGGACAAGCTGGCTGATGTGCTGGTTGCTGCCCTCGGGGCCGGACAAGCGCTCAACATCGACGGGATCGGTGGTGGTAACGCAGTGACGACCAAAGTGGCGATGCTATCCGTCAGCGAGGACGAATGGGCGGATATCGACTATTTCTTCGCGCAGGTTTCTGTTGATGAGAAGCTGGTCGATTTTAAACCAACTTGCGGGAACATCCTCTCCGGAGTTGGTCCAGCTGCGATCGAAATGGGATTGCTTCAGCCCAACGGCGATGAGACCGAAATCCGCATTCGCGCTGTAAATACGGGTGCCCGTGTCGTTGCAAAAGTACAGACCCCGGGCGGTGAGTTGGTCTACGAGGGCAATGCGGAAATCGCGGGGGTTCCCGGTCATTCTGCACCCGTGCAACTGAGCTTTATGGGCGTTGTGGGCTCGGCGACAGGTTCATTTCTACCCACAGGAAATTTGCGCGATACAGTGCAGGGGATCGAGCTGACTTGCATGGATGTCGCTATGCCAATGGCCATAGCCCGGGCAGCGGATTTCGGACTGACAGGGTATGAAAGCGTTGAAGAGCTTAATACCAACCGGGCTTTCTTTGACCGGATGGAGGCAGTACGGATCGAAGCCGGGAAACTGATGGGTATGGGGGACGTATCGAAATCTGTAACTCCCAAATTCGGCCTGATGGCACCCGCCAGAGAGGGTGGAACCCTTGCGGTTCGGTATTTCATGCCATGGAAAACCCACCCAACAATGGCCGTTACGGGTGCGCAATGCATGGCATCTTGCGCTTTGACGCCCGGAACCGTCGCAGACGGGTTGCTTGATCGCCCGGGTTCAAGCCCGGCTGAAGTTGTGTTGGAGCACGCCTCGGGCAAGATCGACGTTCTGGTGGACTTCTCGAACGACGGGGAGTTCAACGTAATTTCTGCCGGTCTGGTGAGGACTGCGCGTAAATTGGCGGACGGGCATGTTTATGTGCCGGAATCTGAGTGGAACGGCAGTTGAAATGACAATTCTCATTAGGTATACTATGGTATACATCATGAGGATATCACGATGGACGACTATTCCGAATGCCTTGATATCGCGCGTCAGGAACTCAGGCTGGCGCAGGCGGCTCTGCGGAGGGATATCTCGGACTACCCGACTCCGATTGCCGGGTGTGACGAGCAATTCAACCATTTGCTGGATCAACGTGAACGGGTTCGCAATGCGCTTGAAGCACTCGACACACTTCATTTTGTGCCGACGCCAAGAAATCTGAGCACCGAGTAGGGTATAGAAAGTCGATGAAAGTACACATTCTGGATGACTGGTTTGACACACTGCAGGGCCTGCCCTGTTTTGAAAAGCTATCTGGCCATAAGGTGAAGGTCTGGACAGATCATGTTGAGGATACCAGCGAATTGGCTGAACGCTTGCAGGAGGCTGAGGCGCTGGTGTTGTTTCGCGAACGCACCAAGATCACCCGCGATTTGGTTGAAAAACTCCCAAACCTGAAGTTGATCAGTCAGCGCAGTGTATATCCACACGTCGATGTGCAGGCGTGCTCGGACAACGGAGTGCTGCTGTGTTCGAACATGCATGGCGGCATGCCTTCATATGCCGCAGCCGAACTGACATGGGCGCTGATCATGGCGGGGATGCGCGATTTGCCTGCGCAGATGGCCTCGGTCAAAACCGGACATTGGCAGGCCGGAGTTGGCAAGACCCTGAGGGGGAGGAAACTGGGGCTGTATGGATATGGCCGTATCGCCCGCGCTGTTGCTGACTACGCCGAGGCGTTCGGGATGAATGTGGTCTGGTGGTCCTCGGACGATGGCCGGGCACGCGCGCAGGCCGACGGCGTGCAGATTGCCACAAGCCGTGAAGCGTTCTTTGCCAACAGCGATGTTGTCTCGGTCCACGTCCGCCTGAAGCCCAACACGCAAGGTATCATCACAGCGTCAGATTTCTCGCAGATGCAACCGGGCGCGATGTTTGTGAACACCTCCCGGGCCGGGCTGATCGCTCCGGGTGCTTTGTTGGACGCGCTGAAAGCCGGTCGCCCGGGGAAGGCCGCAATTGATGTCTTCGATTCCGAGCCGCTCATTGACCCGAATGATCCGTTGCTATCGCACCCAAACCTGATTGCGACACCACATATAGGTTTTGTGACCGAGGACGAGTTCGATCTGCAATTCTCCGACATTTTCGATCAGGTGAACGCCTATGCTGAAGGCACTCCCATTCACATGATCAATCCCGAGGTTTGGACCAGCGCAGGATGAGGTTGGCTGCTATGGGCGCGCCGATGATCACCAGCACAATCCTTGTCAGGTGGTGCGTTATGACAAAGCCCAGATCCGCGCCAGATACGATGGCCAAAACCGTCATCTCTGCCTGCCCGCCAGGGGCAAACGCCAAAAATGCCTCGACAGGTTGACCGAGCCCCAACGTGGTGACAACAGCAGTGAAAGCGGCGGCCAAGATGGCAAGGACGATGACATAGGCGAAGCCCGCAGCAACCACCCGGCGGAGTTCGACCCAAGTGACGCCCTCGAATTTCACACCGATCCCGCAGCCAATAAAGAATTGCGCTGCAAGTATGGCCTCGCGAGGCGGTCGGGTATGAATGAAATCACCCAGTGACAGAGCCGCTGTCAGGATCATTGGGCCGAGGATGGATGCCCCGAACAGGCCGATCCTCTCACCGCCTTTCCAGCCTATAAGGGCGGCCAGTACCATCAGCGCCAACTCATGTATTGGCAGGTCGCGCGCAGGCTCTCCGATTGGGTTGGTGAGCTGGGCATCGTAGAACACTGTCAGAAACAGTGGGGCCAGTGTCACGATGATCAGCACGCGCGTACCGTGGATCAGGGATAGCGTACGCGGGTTGGCGCCTGCTTCGGCGCCAAAGATGATCATGTCCTGCAATCCGCCTGGCATGGCAGCATAAAACGCGGTCGTGGAGTCAAAGCCCCAAATCTTGCGAAAGAATGGCACGCCTACCAGCGCGATCAGCAGGATAAAGAACGGGACCAGTGCTATAGACGCGGCCATCTTCGGCAATTCGACAAAAAGGGCAGGGGTAATCGAAGCCCCAACTGCAACGCCGAGTATGGTGCGCGCTGCAACCGATATCTGACCAAAACCTTCCATAGGGGCATGTGCTAGGGCGGCGATCAGACACGCGCTCATTGGGCCGAATAGAAAGGGCAGCGGCAGGTTCAACGCCCAAAATACTCCGGTGCCCAGAAGCGCAAGGACCAGTGTTACGGCCCGCTTTGTCAGGAAAGAGGGTGTTTTGTTTTGGGTGGGCAAGGCGCGGCCTTCGATAATATTGACTCACAACGTATCCAAATGTATACAACTGGACGCAAGAAGACAAGTGAGCGCTCGATGACCATTCAAGACGACCCCTATCAGCCTGGCCCACAAGGCAATTCAGCGTATCAACACCTGCTGGATGAGATTCGGGATGGCACACTTCAGCCTGGCGAACGCCTACGCGAGATTGAGTTGTCAGAACGATTGGGCGTCAGTCGCACCCCTGTGCGCGAAGCTATCCGGCAGTTGGAGTCCGACGGGCTAGTAACTCATGTGCCACGGCAGGGCGCAACTGTACGCAGTCTCGATTATGCCGAAGTAATGGAGCTCTATGAGATGCGCGCGGTGCTCGAGGGAACGGCGGCACGACTAGCGGCACGTGCAGCGTCGGATGTCGAGTTGGACGAGCTGGGCGTCTTGAATGATCGCTTGGCTGAGGCTGGCACAGGCTCGGAAGCGGCTCGGATAAACCGGATTTTCCACGCCACACTTTTGGACGCAGCAAAGAACCGGTTTCTTGCCAAGTCTATGTTGTCTTTGCAAAAAGCGCTATTGATCCTTGGGCCATCGCAATTGCTGGACGGTGATCGGGCCGAGACAGCAGTGGCAGAGCATAAGCGCGTCATGGCGGCCTTGAAGGCCCGTGATGGCGCAGCGGCTGAAACAGAAATGCGCGCGCATATTCAGGCTGCACAACGGATGCGTATTCGGGCGTTGCAAGAACGCGACCGGACAACCGACAAAAATCAATAGGTAGACAGGATATGGCCACCCAAAAGGAAGCTTATGATATCGCTGTGATCGGCGGTGGGAATGCTGCCCTCTGCGCCGCGATGACTGCTGCCGAGGCAGGCGCCCGTGTTCTGATTCTCGAGACAGCGCCAAAACCCTATCGTGGTGGAAACTCGCGCCATACACGCAATTTTCGTTGTATGCATAGCGCTCCTCTGGGCCCGCTGATCGAAGAATACAGTGAAGATGAGTATCTTGAAGATCTGCTCAAGGTCACTGGCGGCAAAACCGACGAACATCTTGCTCGCCTCGCGATCCGAACCTCCGAGGAATGCCTTCCGTGGATGGAAGAACACGGCGTCAGGTTCCAACCATCCCTGTCCGGGACACTGTCACTGGCGCGGACCAACGCCTTCTTCATGGGGGGCGGGAAGTCTCTGGTGAACGCCTATTACCGAACTGCGGCGGGTCTGGGTGTCGATGTTCTGTACGAAGCTGCTGTCACGCATCTGGAGTTGAACGATGATCGGATCGAGTGGGTCGATTACACCTATGAAGGCCAATCACATCGCATCACGCCCAAAGCTGTCATCGTTGCCTCAGGTGGATTTCAGGCTGATACCGATTGGCTGACCCGTGCATGGGGTGAGCCTGCCAAGAATTTCCTGATCCGGGGCACACCCTATAACCGTGGCGTGGTTCTGTCCGATCTGCTGGAGCAAGGTGTGGACAGCGTCGGCGATCCGACCCAGTGCCACGCCGTCGCCATTGACGGGCGCGCGCCGAAGTTCGACGGCGGCATCGTTACCCGACTGGACTGCGTGCCGTTTTCAATCGTCGTGAACAAGGATGCCGAGCGGTTTTATGACGAGGGCGAAGACGTTTGGCCCAAGCGCTATGCGATCTGGGGACGTTTGGTGGCGGCGCAGCCGAGTCAAGTTGGCTACGTGATCATCGATGCCAAGTCACTGAACCTGTTTATGCCCTCGGTCTTTCCACCGCTGAAGGCGGACACCCTGGAAGAACTGGCTGGAATGATGGATCTGCCCGCCGACAAGCTAAAGGCGACCGTTGCTGAATTCAACGATGCATGCGGCGATACCAGTGGATTTCATCCAACTGAGTTGGACGGGGTCACGACCTCGGGTCTGACGCCGCCCAAGACGAACTGGGCGCGTCCGATCACCGAGCCTCCGTTTTATGGCTACTCGCTGCGCACGGGTGTGACCTTCACCTATCTGGGCCTGAAGGTCGACGACACAGCGCAATGTTCGACCGCCAACGGAAAGATCAAAAACCTTTGGGCCGCCGGCGAGACCATGGCCGGGTCGATCCTGGGGCAGGGGTATCTGGCCGGTTTCGGTATGACCATCGGAACCGTTTTTGGACGCATCGCAGGACGTGAGGCCGCTGCTTATGCAAACTGAACTTATCCAAGAAGCCCGCCGTCAGGCCGAGATTTGTAACGCTTGCCGCTATTGCGAGGGCTATTGTTCGGTCTTCCCGTCGCTGCACGCGGAACGCGCGTTCTCGGATGGAGACATCACGCAACTGGCCAACCTGTGCCACAACTGCAGAGGGTGTTACTACGCTTGTCAGTATACGGCACCGCACGAGTTTGACCTAAACCTGCCGAAAGTTCTGGCTGAAGTGCGGCGGGACAGTTGGGAGAGCTTTGCTTGGCCGCAGCCTTTGGCGCGGCGGTTCCATACGCATGGTGGCGCGATCGCGCTGGCCCTGGTCATCGGTTTTGCCCTGCTGTTCGGGGCAATTCGCGTTATCGGTTCCAGCGGAGGAGAGGGGTTCTATGCAGTCCTGTCCCACAATGTGATGGTTGCAATCTTTGCGCCGGCATTCTTGTTGCCACTCTTTAGCTTGGCTATCAGCCTGAGGCGCTATTGGGCGGAGGTCGGTGGCAAACCCATCCAAATGTCTGATCTGACAGCTGCGTTCAAACGCGCTGGCAATATGCAAGACTTGGCCGCAGGCCACGGCGAGGGTTGCAATTTCGAGGACGAAGACCGCTTCAGTCAGGCCCGACGCCACATTCACCACGCCATCATGTACGGCTTCCTGCTGTGCTTTGCGTCGACCTCGGTGGCGACGGTTATGCACTACGGGTTCGGGTTGCACGCGCCCTACGGGTTCTGGTCTCTGCCAAAACTCTTCGGCGTTTCCGGTGGTGTTTTGCTGACATTAGGTTGTGCAGCCATGGTTCTGCTCAAGCAAAAGTCGGATCGCGAGCTTGGCGACCCGTCTGCATGGGGCGGCGAAATCGGCTTCGTCCAATTGCTCGGCTTTGTCGGGCTGAGCGGGCTGGTCCTTTACGTCCTCGGTTCAACTGCTCTGATGCCCGCGCTGCTTGCCATCCACCTTGGCTCGGTTCTGACGTTCTTCCTGCTCGTACCATACACCAAGATGGCTCATGGCTTCTATCGACTTGCAGCTTTGATCAGAGACGCGCAGCGTAAGAGAGAATTGTCCTTTGGTTGCTAGCAAACATCCACCGCCAAGGGATTAAAAAGTCGCAATTCAAGCGCATTTTGACGCCCTTGCAGTCTTCGTTTCAGCACCCCGGGTTGCGGTCAACGTCTGGAATGGGTCTGTTTGCTGTGATTGACAACATCGACACGAAAGGCAGCTTTGTCCGCGAAGCAGATATTGGAGAGAGTTGCGACGAATGACCACTCTGCGGACAAAGCGGCCTTTAGTTCTCCAAACAAATCGGACATTTTTGGTTTTTGACTAGGCGGTTGTGTAGAGTGACAGGATTACTTGTCTTCTCTTCCGTAAGCACAATATCTCAATTGGCACCCTCATTGGATGCTGAGGAGGCCGCTACCAATCGAATTTCCATCATATCTTTAGGTCCAAGCGCGGCTTCCAAAATGGGCGGAAGAGTTCAATCTTGGGGCATCGGTTCATCACGACTTTAAGGCCCGCCGCTTCGGCGAGTTGCGCTGCTTTGTCGTCGTACACACCGATTTGACCCCAAAGAACTTTTGCCCCGATTGCGATAGCCTTCTCGGCAAAGGCATATAATTCTTCCTTCGGGCGGAAAACGTCTACCATATCAACATGTTTGTCGATCTCTTCCAGTGAGTGGTAGACTTTGAGCCCTCTAATTTCCGAAACATTCGGGTTAGGATTCACCGGTAGAATATCATAGCCGATTTCACTCAGCTGTCGCAGAACGCCATAGCTGAATTTCGTTTTGTCCGCGCTAGCCCCCACCATTGCAATGGTTTTAACCGACTGCAGGATGTCGGCGAGGTATTTGGGGTCGTAGTCGTAGATGTGGTCGATATCTGCTTCGGGCATCGGTTAACCTTCCTTCGGCGTCGCAATGTCAGCCTTGAGTTCGTGGGGTTTGAGAGGGTCGAGAAACGGATTGCGGTACAGCTTGTCATGGCTCTCGACCCCGATCTCAAGCGTGATGTCGGATGTCGGACGTGCCACGCAAAGGATCACATAGCCGTTCGCGATTTGCCGATTATTCAGCGCAACCTGTCGGCGTTGATCGATCGCGCCAGTCTTTAGTTTTGCCGCGCAGGTAATGCAGCCGCCATACTTGCACCCAAAAGGCAAGTCGACGCCCTGTTCTCTCAGCGTTTCAAGAAGTGGACGCCGCGCATCCACACAGTATTGCGCGCCATCTCTGTTCGCGATCGTCACGGTATACATAGTCATAGCCAGATGTCGCTTGTGCAATCACCGCCCGGATACCGGCTCTCGTGACAGCGCGATGGACCATTCGGTTCTTTGCCAAAGTCCACAATGAAATCCTCGTTGATCTTCATACCACCGTTTTCAGGGTCGCAATCGATCATCACCATAACCCCGCCCTTTTCGCGGATCTCGGGATAGAACTGGTTATCCCAAGTCGAGAACAGCGAGGTCGTGACATAAAGCCTTCGCCCGTCGAGAGAGAGTTGGAACATTTGCGGACCACCCGCGACCTCGACCCCGTTAACGATCGGAGCTTTACCCAAAAGGCCCCCCATAAACACTTGGCCGGTCAGCTTGGGATTATGCGGGTCGGTGATGTCATACTGGCGCATATCTCCATGCAGCCAATTGTTCAGGTACAAGTATTTGTCGTCCATCGAAATCAGGATCGCCGACATAACCCCCGGCAACGGGATCGGCCATTCGGGGTGCATCTCGTTTCCCACGTCGATGATCTTTTCCCACTGCCACTTTTTTGCATCGTCTTGCCACCAATGGATCACATTGGTCGAAAGAGCTGCGCCACAGAACCCATGCGTGCTGTCGGGGTCATGGTGGAACTTGACTTCCAGTGGCAACAGCCCGTCTTCACCCAGATAGAAGCTTTCGACCGGTTCGCGCTTTTCGAAATCCCAAAAATGCAGCTCGCGCCCATATTTCAGATGGCCCACTTCTTCCAGATCGAAGCCCGGCATGAAGGTATTGGGCGCAGCCCATTCGGAACTGACCATCACGTTGTGGCGTGGTTGGTACCAGAAGTCATAGCCGAATTTGATCTCGCCCATCGAGGTTTCCCAGCGACCGACGATGTTGAACTCTTTATCGAGATGCAGATAGCCTCCAGGAGCTTCACCCTTGGCATTTCCAAGGAAGGAAATGATGATTTCCGAGCCCAAACAATGCACCGTATGCGGGCCCGATAAATCTGTCTTGGCCTTGATTTCGGCCCCGTCGATGACCTTATGCAACCGCGGCGCACGCGGGTCAGTGGCTGTATCAACGATATGAAGGTTGTTAGAGCGTACGCCCGGCAGGATCAGGTATTTGCGGGACATCGAGCCGTCGTCGTGACAGGACGAACAGGCGTTCCACCCCATGTGGTGAAGCTCGTCCCCAATCCCCGGCATTTCCAGCCTATGGATTACCTGAGAATAGGTCGAGCTGTCAGGGTCGACATCCACTGTAGCAAGGTAATCAGGTTTCTGAATCCCTGTCCCGGTGTAGATGGCGATCGTGTAGAGTAGCTTTTCTCGGGGGGCTTTGATGGCTTCTTGCGGACTCTTGAAGCCCGGTCCACAGCATTGTCCATCCATCGTATGCTCCTCCCTTGATTCCCTAAATTGTATCGTATATCGAAAACTTAGTTATCATAAAGTGAGAAAAATGCATCTCGAACGATTAGCGCTGATTTTGGAAATCGTGGGTCAAAAAGGACGTGCGTCCGTAGCGGATATCTGTGCCCAGTCCGATATACCTAAACCGACGGCCTACAGGCTGGTTCAAGACCTTGTTTTGTCCGGCCTACTTGAATCACCAACCCGCGGTGAGTTCGCGATTGGGATTAGGCTAAAGCGTATCACGTTGAGCGATCACTCTGATCCCGCTCTTTTGCAGGTGATTGCGCCTGTCCTCTCTGGCGCCGCTAATGACTATGGCGCTGCGTTTTTCTTGTCTCGGCTACGGGGCCATTGGGTTGAGATTATTCATGTGGAGACACCGCAGACGGGCGTGTCTTTTCTTCATCCAGGTATGGGCAAACGACCAATGCACGCTTGCTCTTGCGCCAAGGCAATCGCCGCCGTGTCGCCTGAGCTGCTGTCTCAAGACCGATTGGATGGGCAGCTTAAGCGGTACACAGATCGGACGATTACAGACCCTAAGGATCTGGCCGCGGAACTCGATGTCATTCGAGCCAAAGGGTATGCCGTATGTGTTGAAGAGCTCGAGCACGGGATCAGTTCTGTCGCAACAACGCTGACCAAGACAGGTGTTGGTGCGACGCTTTCAATCGGCGCTACGGCGTCTCTTCGGGTGTTTACACCTTCGAAGCGAGAAAAGATTGGCCATACACTTACCACAATGTCACACGAACTTGCACGCGCGCTAGGATGGGGTGAAGCAGATAAAGAAAGGATACCCGCTTAGGTTCGTGGGTATCGCAGTGCTGTAGGTTAACGCTATCCAGCAGGACAGGTGTGTTTTGCGACCTTCGCCGCTTTTAGGTCAATGAGGGAGACAAATATGGACGATGCAATGTTTGGTGGGTTCTTCGTGATCAACGTAAAACCTGAGTATCGGCAGCCATTTTTGGACGCCAGCATCTTCCAAGCGCAAAATGTTGTCAGTGAAGAACCCGATGTTTTCCAGTTTCATATTATGGTGGATGAGACAAACCCAAATCGTTTCTATTTCTACGAAGTGTTCAGAAACGAAGCCGCGGTCCAAGATCATTGGGAATCTGAAACCTTCAATAACTGGTTGAACACTGTCCGAAAGATGCTGGATGGTGAGATCGAACTTGTTGCCAGGATGCGCTCGCTTTTTCCGACGCCAAAAGGTTTCGAGGCGCAAAAAGCAAGCCTGCTACTATGGTAAAATTGACCGACGTTTGAGATTTTCGTCCGTGCGAGAACATTACGGGTTTCGGTGCTGGTCCGCTTTGGACTCGATGCGATCATGCGATGATATTTCAAGAGCGTCTTCGATGCGCTCGAAGCTGATACCCGACAGATTTGACTGAACAGCTGCCAGCCTATTTTAGAGAAAAAGGGAATTTCGTATGAACGGATGGATCTATTTTGGGTTTGCGTTGCTGGTTTCAGCGTGCAGCCCACCTACACAGGCTCCATTGGTCACTGACGCGAACGGTCAGACTGCCATCCAAATCAACACAAGCGGGCTGACATGCTACGGGTCGACCTGTCTGGAGATCACAAGAGGCAGCGTTCGCGCGATCGGACACAAGAGAGCGCGGATCCCAAAAGGTATCGATGTCAGCAGCGGAACTGTCACCCCAGACGAGTTCAAGCGGATGCGCCAATCAGCGATGATGGCGGGGGGACCCGGTTCTGGCAATAGGTAAAGGAAGGAGAGGTCGCGATATGTTCAACGATGACGTCCAGGCACGATGCCCGGAATGCGGATCGCTGGATGCGGTGGTTACGGGTGAGAAGGCTGCCTGCAATGCATGTGGGTACGAGGAGCCTTCTCTGTTCGATGAGGCGGTGCGCGACGGAGCGCATGAGGTTGTGGCCAACGCGCAGAAAATGGCACGGGCGAGAGACGTTCTGCAGCGAGGGGATTTTGCAGGGTAAATGGGTGGCTGAGGGGGCCAGAAATCCAGAAGAGTGAAAACGCGCTGTGCGGACCCCTCAGGGACGAAACGAGGGCCGCGCCTGTCACGAGATGAAAAAATTCGTTAACCCCTTTTTGAATGGGCGTAGAAAGGGTTACTATGCTGCGACTTGCTCGGTAGGGCTCAAACGCTTCATTCTGCGCGGGCTGTGCTGTAATCCTCGTCCGAGACATGCTCCATCCAATCCGCAGTCTTGCCCTCGACAGACGTCTGCACAGCCAGATGGGTCATCGCACAGTCTGGCGACGCGCCGTGCCAATGTCGCTCTCCTGGCGCGAACCACACCGTATCGCCAGGGCGCAACACCTGCACTGGCTGCCCCTCAGACCCAGCCAGGCCCAAGCCCGACAAAACATGCAGCGTTTGACCGGCAGGGTGCGTGTGCCAAGCTGTCCGTGCGCCGGGTTCAAAAGTCACCGTAAGAATCTTGACCGGCGAGGGATCATTCCCTGTCACAACGGGATCAAAGCGAACCGTACCGGTGAAATACTCATTGCCGGGAAATTGAGAGGGCCGGTCCCCGGCGCGGTGAATCTCCATGATGTGCTCCTTCGATGCGCTTCTCTCAGCGACTTAGCAGAGTTCCGATTTCAAACCCAGAGGCGCGCCGGGTCGACGCGGCCATCAGAGCGCCATTGTCGAATGCCCAGAATGCGACTGGAACCGGCCATCGGTTTGAACAGGACCTACGGCCGAGTTGCGGACAAAGCCGCCGTTCAGTTTTTGGTTGGTTCGTACGGATCAGGCGTTCCTGGTGGGATTGGCGGGTATTCCTCGAAGGTTGCAATGTGCTCCTGCAACTGCGGCAGCGCCTTTTCGGCCGCCCATGTGTGCGGGAAGAGTACGCTTTCACGCTCGTGTGGGTCATTCAAAAGGTTGTAGATCCTTGGTGTGTCGTAAGACTCCGTTGCACCAAAAGCCGTCGTATTCTCTTTGAAAAGAACTTTCCAATCCTTCCATTTTACGCCGAATATCTGCTTACCCATGTAGACGATCACGCCTTCTCGGTTTGAGTTTGGTTGGTCACCAAGAAAGAACTTTGACTGGTCGACACCATCAAAAGCCCTGTCATCAGGCACCTTGCCTCCTGCGAAAGTCGCAAGTGTCGGATAGAGATCCATTGAGTGGACAACATCGTTGCTTTCAGAACCGGCAGGGATCTTCCCCGGCCACTTGATTGCAAAGGGTACACGCATGCTTCCTTCGAGGCTGGTGAACAGAGTACCGCGCCAAGGCCCGGCCGTACCATGTACCGCAGGAACTGGCGAGACGTTGGCGTTCCCAACCGGAAGAGCTTCGGGGCCGTTGTCAGCAGTAAATATCACCACGGTGTCGTCGGAAACGCCTGCCGCCTCAATCGCATCAACAATACGTCCGATATAGCTATCTGTTTGAAGCAGAATGTCGGCCCAGACGCCGTTTCCAGTGGCGCCTTCGAACTCCTCGGACGCGATGTTTGGATAGTGGGTCTGAGTATAAGCAAGATAGATGAAAAACGGCGCGTCTTCGGCACTCTTCGCTTCGATAAACTCGATGGCCTTTTTCGTCAGGTCGCCATCTATTTCGCCGCGATAGTCCAGATCGTAGTCTTGAGCGATGGTTGCTGGCTCGCCTGCAACACCCTGCATCACTACAGGCTCTTCCATGTTGGCATCGGCAAAACCCGGAAGCGTGCGCCAGACTGTAACGTCAGTGGTCTCAACGCCGTAAAACTCGTCGAATCCTTGATTCGTTGGATAGCGCCCTTCGGTTCATCCAAGATGCCACTTGCCGTACATGGTCGTGTTGTATCCTACCTCCTTCAGCATCTCGGCCATCGTGATTTCCCACTGAGTCAGACCGTAGACGCCACCTCCAAGAGGGACTGTATGGTTGCCACTGCGAACGCCGTACCGTCCTGTCATGGTCGCTGCACGGGACGGCGTGCACTGGCTTTCCACGTTGAAGTTCGTGAGTCGTAATCCTTCCGCTGCCAGGGCGTCCATCTCGGGAGTCGCTGTACCGCGGATAATGCCCCCACCGTTGAATCCGGGTTCACCCCAGCCAAAATTATCAAGAAATATGAATACGATGTTGGGTTTGTCCTGTGCTGAAGCAGCTGAGGAAAATAGAAGAGATAAGGACAGTAGGAATGTTCGCAATAACCACTTCATGATATCGCCTCCAATCAAGATCACGAGCTCAAGACTGACGAACCAAGTCACCAGTCGTCAATAACGTCGTCTCATTGCGGTGCTTTTTCACCGTGGCTGAGCGCCAGAGGTAAGGGTGAAGCTGCGGCCCCGGGCTAGTCGAGCCTCTCCTGAGATCTTCTGAGCTCATCTAAGAAAAACCGTTGTTTTCCTTGACGAACAGTCAGATCAGATGTTGGCATAGGCTGGCATTCAGCGCGGCTGGGAGGTTCAAATGAAGTTTTTTCTGACGACATCGACAGCAATAGTTTCTGCAGCATTCATATCAAGTTCTTCAAATGCTCAAGAGGCCGCACAAGGCGGGCAAGTCGGAGAGATGACCATATCGGTTGATGATATGCGCGAACCCGCGCCTGCTGATTTCTCACCTTATGCAGGTCGAGACTTTCCTACACGACCTCTGTGGGGTGACACTCACCTGCACACGTCAAATTCGCTCGATGCGCGCGGATTTGGCGTCATTCTGAACCCCGACGATGCCTATAGGTTTGCACGTGGTGAGGAAGTCACCACATCGCATGGCCTCCGTGTGAAGTTATCGCGTCCGCTCGACTGGCTTGTTGTATCCGATCATTCTGATGCCATGGGTGCAATGAATGAAATCATCGCGGGAAACTCTACGCTGATGCGCGATGCAACGCTCAGAGACTGGAGCGAACGGCTTAATGCGGGCGGAGACGTTGCACTTGGAGCGACTATGGAAGTCATTGAAACCTTTGCTGGCATCACCGGCGAGGCACTTCCCGAGGCTGTTTCAGATCGCAGGTTTGTACAATCCGTGTGGGACGAGTTCACGCAAACTGCGGATCATCACAACGCGCCCGGCACATTCACTGCGTTCATCGGATACGAGTGGACGTCCACCGAAGCTGGAAACAACCTCCATCGTAACGTGATCTACCGGGATGATGCCATTCGCGCTCGGCAAATGCTGCCCTTCACAACCGCGGAAACCTTCAATCCAGAACGGCTATGGGACTGGATGGAAACATATGAGCAAGAGACTGGCGGTCGTGTACTGGCCCTTGCCCACAACGGCAACGTTTCCAACGGCCTGATGTTTCCGGTTGAGACAAACCCTGAAACGGGTGAACCGTTGACGGCGGATTACGCAGAGCGGCGTGCCAAGTGGGAGCCGATGTATGAGATCACCCAAATCAAAGGTGACGGAGAAACGCACCCGTTTTTAAGCCCAAACGATGAATTCGCAGACTATGAAACTTGGGATAAATCCAACCTCGGCCCAACGCCCAAGGAAGACTGGATGCTCCAATACGAGTATGCCCGTGAGGCCTTGAAGAACGGTCTTAAACTAGAGGCTCAGCTGGGTACTAATCCGTATAAATTTGGCGTGGTGGGCTCTACCGACAGCCATACGGCTTTGGCAACAGCGGAAGAAGACAATTTCTTTGGCAAACACTCTGGCGTCGAACCAGAACCCGGCCGTTGGCAACATGTCGTTGGCGAGTTCGATGCCTTGAGGATTCTCGGGTGGGAAATGGCGGCCTCTGGCTACGCAGCAGTTTGGGCTGAAGACAACACACGCGAAGCCATATTCGACGCCATGGAACGGAAAGAGGTTTACGGGACAACCGGTAGTCGCATCGCGGTCCGTTTCTTTGGTGGTTGGGACTTTACGGAAGCTGATGCAAGGTCTCGTTTGCCCGCAGAAATAGGATATGAAAAAGGCGTTCCGATGGGTGGGGACCTCGCAGACGCGACAGAAGGCGCGGACGCCCCAACCTTCTTGGTTGCTGCGCTGAAAGATCCGTTCTCCGGCAATCTCGACCGTGTTCAGATTGTGAAAGGTTGGCTAAATTCCAGCGGCGAAACTGTAGAGCGGGTCTATGACGTGGCTTGGTCGGGAGACCGAGAACCCGATGCGGACGGCAACCTGCCAGCGGTGGGGAACACCGTGGATGTTGCAACGGGCACGTTTACCAATTCCATAGGGTCTCCAGAGCTGATCACTGTTTGGACAGACCCTGAGTTCGATCCTTCAGTACGGGCTTTCTTCTATGCCCGAGTCTTGGAAATTCCCACACCGAGGTGGACAATTTACGATGCTGTTCGGTTCGGAGACGAACTTCCCGCGGAGGTTCCCACGTCAACGCAGGAACGCGCGTACACTTCGCCAATTTGGTATACGCCCGAGAACTGAAAAATACCTAATCCGACGTCGTTGCGGTAAAAGCCCGGCAGTTCCTGTCGCAGCAACAGTAGGCTAATGCGTTCATGCGAACGTCCGCTTAGGGCTGAATGCGGTTTATTCAACGTGATGAGCAAGCTTGCCGTCCCATTCTTCTGTCGAAACTTTGGGTTCCAGCGGGTCTGCAATGTAAGACGGTGTCATGATCTGTGTTCCGTTTTCATTAAACACATCGACAATGTTTTCGCGCAAATCGGACAAAATCTTGGGCAGGCTCGATCCGCGCGAAGTGTATGCGCTGATCTCATAATTTATTGCATAATCAGCCAGCTGCGTCCAAAGCACAAAAGGTTCAGGAGCCTTTCTTAACCCTCGAGTTCGATGAGCTGCCTCTATCAGCATCGCTTTTATCTTCTTTGGTGGCTCCTCGTATCCGATACCTACTGTCGTGTGGACCAACAGCCCTCGGCCATCCACTTTGCGCGAATAATTTACGACCTCGGAATTGAGCAGCTGTGCATTTGGAATGCTTATCATCTCGTTCTTTATCGATTTAATGAGTGTTTCCATTAACTTGATCTCGGTTACATCCCCAATCTTGTCGCCAACCTGAATGCGATCACCGACGTTGGTACTGCGCCTGTAGATGACAAAAAGGCCGGCCATCATGTTTGAAACAACCGTGTTCGAACCGAGCGAAACCATGATACCCGCCAAAATCGTCAAGCCCTGAAAGGCTCGGGAATTGGAACCAGGGATATACGGGTAGGCAAACACCAGCGCGATGACGATGACCAAAGCTCTGAACAACATCTTGGTTGGAGCGATCCAATGATCTTCAAAGTCTTTGAGTTCGAAAGCACCATTTTCAAGGTTTTCAAAGAACAAGTCGAGGCCGCGAATTGCCAACCGTGTCACAGCTGCGATGATTGCGAGCATGATCAGGTTCGGGACGTATCCAACAATTGCCAAAACGACAGTTACGAGCGGCTCGCTGACGTACTTCAAGAGGATCTGGGCTATGCCCTGTGTTTCAGCAAAGGAGAGTAGCACCAATGAAAGGTAGTAGTAGAAAAAGAACAGAAACAGGACCCACATCAATATGTGGATCGAATAGACTATAATCGACGCGATTGCCCGGCTTCTCAAGATTGATTTGGTGGCTTCCTCGACGCCTTCAGCTCTCTTTTCCAAGTTGTTTCTGATGTAGTCCAATAGCTTCCGTCGCTTCGCAAAAAACGCATACGAAACGAGGGCAAAGACTGCCGTCCAAGCAAATGCAGCCATCGCACTATCTACTCTGCCTTCATTGGACCTAGCATCTCGGTATTGAAGAATTGCAAGCTCAATCGCCTCAGCTTGAAGCCCAGCCAGAACTTCAATAGCCATTTGTTCGTGCTCAGCATCAGCTTGGGTGGTTATCGTAACCATCTGCCCGTCAACGCGTATCATTTTCCCAAATTCGGCGTCCGAAATCTCAAGCTGAACTGAAGCTTTCGTGGATGCATCGGCGACTTGAGCGATCCGCTCCTCAATCTTTCTCGCTCGTTCGGTTGCGGGCAACGCACTCGACCCGCGTACCAAGAACAATTCTTCACCATCCACTATTACCGGCGCAATAAACTCGGGATCATCTCTCTCTTCAGTTGGTGCGAGGATTTCTTCAGACTGAGCAAACGCGACACCGCAGACGAATAGAAGTGGCAGTAACCAAAGTGTAAGAGCCCTCATTATTTTGCTCCTTCTGCGGGGATTATGTGCACATCGCGTTGCGGGAATGGTATAGATATACCTTCTTCATCAAACCTCTCTTTTGCTTGACCGGTTAGGTCCCAATAGACGGTCCAATAGTCATCTGACTTGGACCATGGACGGCAAAAGATGTTGACGGAGTTGTCTCCCAACTCACCCACGAAAATTTCTGGTTCTGGTGTCTTCAGACAAAGCTGGTGACGCGCAACTAAGTCTTTGAGCACTTCAATTGCTTGGGCAGCGTTGTCCGAATAGGCGATACCAAAGACCAGATCGACCCGACGTTCTTCGGATGCGCTTACGTTGGTAATGACATCCCCCCAAATCTTGCTGTTGGGAACTATAATAATCTGGTTGTCGAATGTTCTGATCTTGGTTGAAACCACCGACATCTCATCCACAAACCCAGAAGAGCCGCCTACTTGGATATAGTCGCCAGTGTCGAATGGCTTGAGAACCATGATCATCAGACCGCTTGCGAGGTTTCCCAGCGTTTCCTGCAATGCAAAACCTAGGATGAACGACAAACCGCCGAGCACGGCAAAAAGCGGTGTAACGTTAACTCCGAACAAAGCTAAAACGACGAGTATACCAAGGACGAAAACGGCCCAGTACACGGCGGTGGCAATGAAGCGTTTCAGCATTCTGGAGATAGTTGGAATTTTATTCAGACCCCGTTCAGTGACCCGACGCACCATTCGAGCAATGAACATCATGGCCCAAACTGCCAATAAAACGCCCAAACCAGCCATCAGCAGGCCAACGCCCCCATCCCACGAGAACAACCACGCCCAAGCGTTCTGAAAAAGTGTTTGAAGATCGGTTGTTTTTAGGGCTCCTGTTTTCAATGCGAGAATATAGTCAGTATGGGGTTCTAGTTCTTCCGCCTTTGCGCCTTTCAGGGTCCATGCGTCGAGCACCAGGCGATAGTTGTTGAGAATGTCTGATCCAGTGTCGTTCAAGGAGGACAACTGAGATCGCAAGCTGTCTTCCCGAGTTCCGCTCGCCGACCGAAGTTGCAAGTTTACCTGCGCGACTTCTTCGAGCCGCGAGCGCACATAACTCTGCCAAGTACCAGCGATCTGGGAAAGCTCTTCCGCGGTTAAGGGAACAAGTAGGATCTCGAGATCGTCGGCAACAATCATCTCATCTACGACTGCATTTATAAGATTGTCATTCTCGACTTCCACAGCCTCTTGGTCCGCCTCAGTCTCTTGCGCGCCGGCAGGAAAAGCGCTCGCTAATGCCGTGAACCAAATGAATGACCAGATCGTCAACGTTCTCAGTGCTCGTCTCATCTATCTGTCCCCTACTTCTTTAACGGTCGAAGAGAGCACACTCAGACGCAACAAATCCAGAATTATGTTTATATTTGAATATTTCACTGTGACGAACACCACAGATCTTTGGGCCGCTGTCGATATAGAGAACCTCTCAAAATGGAGGAACCACGGTTTTGCGAACGAAACTAAAGTTTGCGTGGAGGGGTCATAGATTTGCTGTGCACGTCGAATTTAAGGCTTTGTCTATTAGACCCATTAAACCGAAAATAATGGCCTCCTGGCGACACCACTCACTTGCGTCTCCAGGAGGCAACCAGACAAGTCTGGCGAATGCGCGAGCAACAGAGGTAATACAAATTTGCTACGCATTCGAATACTTGAATCTAAAAAGCAACAATTCAAATAATTTTACGCGCGCCAAGAAGTTTGCTCTCGCGTGATTTAAACGTGCATGTACATATATGCATACAGGTACGCGTCAGAATTGTAGTCGCGCCTTGCAATCGTAGGGTTTCGAATTTGAACAATAGTGTACAGATCTAGTGTTCATGCCAACTCAGCTTAGACCCACGATGAACCACACATTCGAGATAGTCTGGCCAGTCCCATGACCAGACTAAATCCCCGCGTCGCCTATCATCCCAGATAAAGGTGACGCGGGGCACATTGATCCATCTTTCGGTCAGTACCGTAAAAACAACACCCCTAAACTACTGCCCGCGTTGTTCACTCGGTTTCCCTCCGAACGATGCAGGTTTTCTTGGGGATTGGGTTGTAATGAGTTTCCGTTGGCAGAGCGACCGACCGGACCTTCTAGATCTGGTTCGGTCCTGTTGCATAAGGTGGTCGCTCTATCAAACGCTTTTCAAGCCTTTGGAAAAGACGCAGCCATTTTTTTGGTTTGAAGACTCGCGTTAACGGTTTATTCTCATATCTTCACTATGCGATATTTTAATGGGAGTGTTCCTATGAAAATGACAGCCATGATGCTTGTTGCCGCTGCTGTTCTTGCATGCGGAGCAACCGTAGGACACGCCAAGGACAAAAACATTCTGCCAAAAGACAACGCAGAGTTCGTAAACTACGGCGAGGAATCCGGCTGGAATATTTTTGTGGATAAGAGCAGAAATACTTGCCTGATCGAACGGGTAGATGAGAATACCAACGTTGTTCAAATGGGTCTGACCCCAGACAAAGACTTCGGCTACATGGGTGTTTTTACAAAGGCGGACATCGAATTTAAGGATGATAAAGTTGAGCTGCTCATGGACAACAAATTGTACTATGGCGATACGAAAGCAGCTCCACCCAACTTGGCAGACGGGTACAAGGGCGGTTATCTCCTTGCTAACAATCCTGACTTCGTCACAGACGTGATGGAACGCGAAACGATGATTGTAATGCCGGAGTCCAATTTTGCTTTCGACATAAGCCTTGCTGGTACCAAGAAGGCGATTGAAGCGGCGCGTGAGTGCAATGCTTCTCTGACCAATTGACCTGTGCCAATGCTTCAAGGCCGTTCACTTTGTGGGCGGCTTTGTTTTTGACCGTGCGACTCCTGAGTATCGAGGAAGCCTTTAGTCGAGTTTAGGCTTTAACTTCGATCAACACTGTCTTGTGACTTAGACAGTTTGTCCCTTTGTTCCAAAATAACATTTTTGGAGGCACGAAAATACGTCCGATTCGGGCTCGAAGCGGTCATCTGACTGTTTCTGTCGGATGTCCGTTTGCCAGCGCGAAGCGGACGATAGTGCATAAGTGCAACAGTCTCGACACATATCACGCGACTAAGAAGAACCTGAGCAAGAATGTGAATTGCGCCTATGCGGTACTGAAGAGCAGAGACTGCAAACATCGTTGGTATCCTGCTCCCGCAACCAAACTTTAAGGTCGGATATCAAATACTTAGCCTCGCATAACGCGAGGCTTTTTGCGTTAGGTCCAAACTGACTGGAAGCATTGTGGAAGCAACAGGATACAGTTGTGAGTGTGGGTATACCTCCGAAAGGGATTTGAAACGCGAATTGTCCAGAATTTTTCACAGTGCATGGCTGTCCTTGAACCGCTCAAACCCAAAGCGGGATGTAGGTATAAAGTAACGAATGCGGCCCAACGCGTCTGTAAACGCGACTCCGATGATGTCGTGCATGTCCTGCCAGTTTCACATCTCGAAGCGGTTGCGGAGTTGCTTAGAGCCCAATCGCATCTCAAATCGCCAGATTTGACTTGCTACCCGGTCGGTCAGGTCAAGGGGCGGTTTTGCTGGTGACGTTTAGGGACACAGAGCCAAATTCAAGGACGCAATGCCCTGCCGCTGGGTTGTTTGGCGATGTTTGGGAGAAGAATGTGGGGGCTTTTGCTCCCTAAGTGCCTCCGGTGGGGCAGCATTTGCTTTGGGGCCGGGCCGCCGTCGTGACGGAAGTACTGTTACATCCGGTGCGCATTTCCCTGATCTAAACTTCGGATGACCGCAAACGCCGGGGGTACTCGGATCGAGACTATTGTCGGGAGGCTGGGGAAATGGCACCGCCCGGCAACTCGATTTGGAAGAAGGCCATCGCTCTCCTTTTAGACTTTAAAGCCGCACATATCTGTTTCTTTTGATCAGGACAGAACATGCGCAGACCCAGCGTTAGAAAAAGATCTCAAACGCTGGATGGTCTTTCATCAATAAAGCAAAGAATTGGGCTCCGGCTTGGGTAATATGCACTCGGTCCGCAGAAATAATGTCTCCATTTTGATCGAAAACATGGATCTGATTCCCATTTGTGGTCGCGTAGCTGATGATATCGACATACAAACCAGCCGGTATGACCGACGCATTCTGCCTGTTTGCCTCAACTATTTCTTCGAATACCTTAGTCGTATAGTTTGGCCGACCATACCTGGGCAGTAAGGTGAATGCATTGAGACTATAACCAAAGTGTTTGGGGCCGACGAAGACGATATTGTGTTGCGCGGCATGCCCGTTTTCAAGAAAGAGTTTGCAAGCGCCGGAAAGGTTGACGATTGGCAAGAAAGTCGCGTCAGCATTTTGTATCAAAGATTTTGTGTCATCGTCCCAAAGCCTGGGCTCGCAAACATTGAGTGCGTCGCGATAAATTAGATTTGCATCCTTCATTATGCCCATCTCAATGAGAATATTCGCAAAATCACGGGCCTGACTGTTCCCGACAATCAAAATGTTGATGCCGCTGTTCGTATCAAACTTTTCTGCGTCGTACTGGCTGATGCGGTGATTATACCCAATGTGCATCCCCGCTGCGACCTCTCGATCCGTGTCGAAAACGCGTGTAGGGAAGCCTTGTCCGAGATACAGCGAAAGCCCAACAGCACACAGCGTTGCGGTCACTGCGGTGCACGAAACAACAAGGCGTGAAAGAGAGATCGCGTTTTTGTTGCGGAACGGTTGTTCGACAAAACGCCAGGTCAGATAGGGCAAAAGGAATGCAAATGGTATCAAGCTGGCAAGAAAATACGGGCTGGGTTCTTCAAAGCTAGCAATGCGCGCAAATGCGAAAATTGGTTGGTGCCAGAGATACAGGCTGTAGCTGATCAGGCCAATGCCAACCAGAATTCTGATGCTCGGCAGTTTGGCGACAAAAGTGCCTTCCTTTGCATAGAGGAGAACGAGCAAAGACCCGACGACCGGAACGGCTGTCAGGTATGACGGGTGTTGCATGGTCCCGTCAAAGATCACCATAGATGCAATCACCGCAATAAGGCCAAGTAGCGAAAGACTGTTGCTCGCTCTAACCTTGCGCCTATTTTCCCAACAGGCCCCCAATGCACCGAATCCGAGTTCCCAGGCGCGTGTATGCAGAAGATAAAATGTGCTCTCCGGGTGGGTTTGAACCAACAGTACGCTCGCCAGGAAACTGGACCCGATGATAGCCCAAACCAGCAGATCCGTTCTGTGTTTAAGTACCGGGTACAGGGCCATAAGCAAAAGCGGAAAAACTATGTAAAACTGTTCTTCAACTGCCAGGCTCCATGCGTGAACCAGAGGTTTGAACTCGGACGCGAGGTCCCAGTATCCACTTGTTAGCGTGAGAAGAACATTATTCAGAGAGAACATCGTGGCCACGACACTCTGGCCGAAGTTTTCCAGTGGATCGGGCAGCATGGTAAACCAAGCGATAGGAATACACACCAGTACGACGACACTCAGGGCAGGCAAGATCCGTCGGGCCCGACGCTCGTAGAACTTCAAAAGAAAGAAGCTATTTTTTCCAAGATCATCAAGGATAATAGAGGTTATTAGATATCCGCTGATAACGAAGAAAACGTCTACGCCTAAAAAACCTCCACTGAACAGGCTTATGCCGGAATGAAAAAGAACCACTGGTAAAACTGCAATGCTGCGAAGGCCATCAATTTCTTTCCGTTACAGCATTTAATCAAAACCCACTCTTGTATTTTGTGCTCGGGCCTGTGAGCTTTCGAAGCGCATCTGTCGTCAAGAGTGTGTCGAGGAACTTTGAGCCGCCGCAGCCAATCGAACAAAGTATTGGCAGGTTTATGCGTTCCGGTCGTTGCAAGACCCAGGCTGAAAACTTCTGAGTGAGCCCCGCGAAGTCACTGCCATTGCTAGCACCCTTATCGTAGAATTTTTTTGGCTGATTGGAGCCTGGTACAAATTGCCATCACCGATTGGTTCGCGCTCTTGTCGAATCAAATCAATTCGTATTTGGTCCACGTGATGGTTCCCGACTGTATTCTGCGGTCAGGGATAAAAGGGAATACGGTGCGGTTCTGTGAAAAGACCAATTCCGTGACTGCCCCCGCAACTGTAGGCGGCGAGCGACCCGAGATCGTCCACTGGGCAATAGCCTGGGAAGGATCGGGATAGCTTTGACCCGCAAGTCAGGAGACCTGCCATCCGAAATTTATGAACCTGGGCGGGGTGTCCCAGAGGGAGATGACAATGTTTCAAGCGGTCCGTACCGTGCACGAACTTGCGCTCGCTTTGCCCCTGTCCGAACACAGGAGGCGTTGCCGTTGTCATTGCAAAAAGCTGACACCCAAAGGGGTAAGTGCTTGACGGAATTTAGTGTTCCGGTGCTGGTCACGGGGGCTCTGGCGCTGTCGGCGATCTTGTGGCTCGCGATTTACGCGGTGATTTGATGTCGGCCGTTTTACAAATCCGAGATCTGACGTTGGGCTACCGCGACCTGACATTGTTTCACCGCCTCTCCATGGATATCGCGTCCGGGACAACCCTGGCCGTTCTTGGTGCGAACGGGTCGGGCAAGAGCACATTTGTAAAGATGCTGCTGGGCTTGATGGATCCGCTTTCGGGCAGTTTGACTTGGCCGCAGGGCCGTCCTGGTGACATCGGGTACCTGGCGCAGATGACCGAGTTCGACCGCCGATTTCCCATCCGTGTGAGGGATCTTGCCGCGATGGGTGCTTGGCGCGGGTTTGGTTATCGTACCGGGCTGGACGCCGCGGCACGTGACCGGATGGCCGCCGCGCTGGATGAGGCCGGGGTACTGGATATCGCTGACCGGCCTCTGCATATGCTATCGGGCGGGCAACTGCAGCGCGCGCTGTTCGCACGGGTTATCATGCAGGACGCGCCGCTGATCCTGCTGGATGAACCGTTTGCCGCCGTCGACCAAAGTACTGAGGCGCATCTGCTGTCGATTATACGCCGATGGCGCGATGAGGGGCGCGCGGTGGTTTTGGTGGTGCACGATCTTTCCTCGGTACTGGACTATTGCAGCCACGCGCTGCTTTTGGGCGGGCAAGAGGCGACCCATGGACCGGTGAATGACGTTCTGACACCAGACCGGCTGGTTGCACAAGGATACCTCTCGGAAAGTCAGGCGTCCTGGATGTTCCGTGGCACCCATTCAACAGCGGAGCACGCCAATGTATGACCTGATCGTCGAAATGTGGAGCTTTGCCTTCATGCGTCGCGCTTTTGTGGCAACCACGGTTTTGTCGGCTTCGGTCGCGCCGGTGGGGGCATTTCTTGTTCTGCGTCGCCTATCGCTGGCTGGTGAGGCCATGGCCCACGCGATTACCCCGGGCATCGTCATCGGCTTTGTCACGGCGGGCTTGTCAGTCATGTCACTGCTGGTCGGAGGGCTTATCGCGGGTGTTGGCGTCGCCATTTTGACCGCCTTTCTCGCACGCCGGACGATCCTGCGCAGCGATGCCAGCCTTGCCTCGCTGTATCTGATCGCACTGGCGGTGGGTATCTTTATTCTGTCTGCAGCAGGGTCCGCAGTCCCATTAAAAAGCTTCCTGTTCGGATCAATCCTTGGGATCGACGACGCGTCGATGATCCTTGTCGGAGGGGTGGCGACGGTAACATTGTTGGCATTCGCCGTTCTGCTTCGTCCGCTGATTGTCAGCACCTGTGATCCGGTTTTCTTCGAAACGCAGACGCGCCGACCGTGGTTGGTAGATCAGGGTTTTATGCTGCTGTTGGTTCTGAACCTGCTGGCCGCGTTCAAAACACTGGGAACGTTGATGGCCGTTGGCTTGATGATCCTGCCCGCAACTGCGGCGCGCTATTGGGCCAGTACGATCACCGGGCAACTGGTCCTGGGCTTTGTGTTTGCCTTGTCCAGTTGCTGGATCGGCCTGACCCTGTCCTACTTGTTCCCGGACACGCCGTCCGGCCCGGCGATCGTTTTGGTTGCCGGTGGGTTCTTTCTGTTCTCGGCTATTTTCGGTCCCCTTGGTTTTGGCAGACGGATGCGCAAACCGTCTGTTTCCAAAGACATCCCCATTGCCCAAATTCAACAAGAAGAGAGAGCACAATGACTCTTGTAAAGTCACTCTACGCCGGCATTGCCTCTGTGTCGTTTGCTTTGGCTGCATTGCCGGCCGTTGCGGCAGAAGACAACGTCAAGATCGTCGCTAGCTTTTCGATCCTCGGCGACATGGTCGAAGAGGTCGTGGGCGATCTGGCCACGGTTACGACAATCGTGGGCCCGGATGCGGATGCGCATGTGTATCAGCCTTCGGTTGCAGATGCGAAGGCCGTTGCCCGGGCGGATATCATCTTTGTCAACGGTCTGGGCTTTGAGACATGGTCCGATACCCTAATCGCTGAATCGGGCACTGACGCAACCGTGCACGTTGCCACCGACGGCATCACGCCTGTCACAGTCGAGGGCAAAATCGACCCCCACGCCTGGAATTCGCTGTCGAATGGCATGATTTACGTGACCAATGTCGCCGACGTGATGACAGAGGCGATGCCCGAGCACGCCGAAGAAATCGCTGCCAATGCCGCGGTCTATATCGCGCAGCTTGAGGCGCTGGATGTAGAAACCAAGGCAAAGCTGGCAGGTCTGCCCGCCAATCGCCGCACGGTTGTGACCGCACATGACGCATTTGGATATTTGGCAGACGCCTACGGCCTGACTTTCCTTGCGCCGGTTGGCATCGACACCGAAGCAGAGCCATCAGCCAAGGATCTTGCTGTTCTGATTGACCAACTGAAGGCGGATGGTGCTGCCGCGTTGTTTGTTGAAAACATCACAAGCCCCACTTTGATTCAGCAGATCTCGGATGAAACCGGAATCGTGATTGGTGGACGGCTGTTCTCGGACGCCTTGTCGGAACGGGGTAGCCCTGCCACCAGCTACCTTGCGATGTTCCAGCACAATCTGAACACTCTGCTGAATACACTTGGGAACGCAACCGCAAGCTAATTGGTCTTCAGGCACGAGGCGGTGCTTGATCCGCCGCCTCATACGGTGCTTTGGAACACTGGGTTTTGGGAAAACGTCGCTTAGTCCGGCTTCCAGCCGTCTTCGTATTCTCCCAAAGTACGGGAAAGATCCAATAGCGAGGCGAAAAATCTTGCGTAAACGTCCCGTGACATCATCGTCTTGTTGTCATCCAACACCTGCAAAAGATCGACAACGCCCGAGGCAAAGGCGTCATAGACCAACTGGTCCGCAGGCGTGGGGTCCAAGGTCCATATGTCGTGCGTGTTATAATACCCTGCGGGTTGGGGGTCGTCGTCTATCATGTGTCCGCCTCATTTTGATGCCGCACATGTAAGTGAGAGGAAGGCGAACGCTAGTGATGTGGCGGAAAGTCACAAGTATTTGGCGGTACAAAAAACGCGACCCCAACCTTGCGTTTCAGTGCTGATAGGAAGTGAAAAGCTTCGCTTCGACCACAACCGGCATGCATTGTGTCGACCGAGAAGTTGTCAGGGTTTCGAATGTTCGCTCTGCAATACTTCCAGAAACAGTTTGGTCACCCGCGTCGGTTCAGGTTGCTTTCTGGTCACTGCAGCAAACCGGGTTCGATATTGCGTTTCGCCTGGCAACACCATCCGCATTTTTTCCTGGTCCACAAAATCCTGCGCAAGATGATCAGGCAAATAACCTATGTATCGCCCCGACAGGATAAGTATGGCCAGCGCCTGCTCGCTTTGAACTTTTGCTGAACGTTGAAAGCCCAGTTGCTGACCGACAATGAGGTTCGGAGAGTTCACGCTGAGCCCAACATAATTGTACCTGAGTAGGTCACTGGTCCTGAGTTCCCGGTCCGGTATTTCGAACAGGGGGTGTTCCCGGCCGCAATACAGGAACATGTTCTCGCCATATAACGGCGCATAGTTCAGACTTGTCGAAGGGCGATGCAGCGCAATAATTCCGATGTCGAGCTGACCGCTGATAACCATGGTTTCGATCACGTTTGGCGGCTCAAGAGACAATTCGATCTGAACCGAGGGGGCGGCTTCGTTGAACCGATGAATGGCGCGGGCAAGCCGGGAATCCGGGTTTGATGCACATTGATCAAACAGCGAAATGCGGATCGTTCCCCCCAACTGTTCCTTGATCTCGCTGACCTCGTTTCGAAATTGCGACACGGACACAAGCAGGTGATCTGCTGCCTGCAGCACTTTTGCGCCGTCTTCTGTTAAGGCAAACCCCGCAGGCCCGCGTGTGCACAGTTTTAAGCCCAATCGCAGTTCCAGGTCGGTAATATGTTTGGAAATCGTCGATTTGCCGATATTCAGCTCAACTTCGGCTGCAGACAGTCCACCACTTTCCACAACCGTCTTGAAAACGCGCAGCAATCGGATGTCGCTGTCGCCGATGCGTGAGGCAACCATTTTGCTCCCAATTCGTAAGGTTTGATATATATGAAACCTATCGCGCAAAGAAAGGCAACATAGAAACACATTTCACAAGCTACTCTGAAAAAGCCGAGGCAGAATCGGACTGGCCATCTCTCCCCAGGTCAGCGCGCACCTCGAAACATGATAAAACTGGGAGGACATCTATGTCATTCATCAAAAAGCTTGGCACCATGACTGCTGCCGTTTCGGTCGCAGCCCTGATGGTAGCGGGCGCAGCCGACGCGAAAAACTTTAAGATCGCTGTTGGCGATAGTGCGGGCAGCGCACAAGAAGCCCTCGGATTGGCTTTCGTTAAGGCACTCGAAGAAAAATCGGGTGGCGAACACACAGCTACACTGTTTCTGAACGGTCAGCTGGGTTCCGAGCAGGACACCGTCAACGAGGCCGCAATCGGCACGCTGGACATGTCGCTGCTGGCGATCAACAACATCACGCCGTTCTCGCCTTCGGTTGGTGTGTTCACTCTGCCTTATGTGATCCTGTCCCTGGAAGATGCTGAAAAGCTGACCCAAGGCCCGATCGGTCAGGAACTGGTGGAAAACACCATTCGTGACGCAGGTGTGCGCATCATCGGCTGGACCTACACAGGTTTCCGCCGCCTGACCAACTCGAAAAAGCCCGTCAGCTCGGTTGCTGACCTGCAGGACCTGATCATCCGCGTTCCCAAGAACGAGATCATGATCGAAACGTACAAGTCCTGGGGCATCAACCCGACTCCGATGGCATGGTCCGAGACCTTCACCGGTCTGCAAACCAAAGTCGTCGACGGTCAGGACAACCCTTACCTGACGATCAACGCAATGAAGTTCTACGAGGTCCAGAACCACGTGACCAACCTGCGTTACATCTTCTCGATCGAACCGCTGATCGTTTCGGAATCTGTTTTCCAGGGTCTGAGCGAAGAAGATCAGAAGATCATTCTGGAAGCCGGTCAGGAAGCAACTCAGATTTCCGCGCAGTTCCTGCGTGACTCTGAAGCTGCGATCAAAGAAGAGCTGACCGAAAAAGGCATGGCAATCATCGATCCTGAGAACGATGAAGCCGAGTTCATCGAACTGGCAACCGGTGCCGTATGGCCGCAGTTCTACGAATCCATCGGTGGTGTCGAAAAACTGAACACGGTCCTTGAGGCCATCGGTCGCGAGCCCGTCCAGCAATAATCGCCAAAGAGCGAAAAGGAAAAGAGCGCTTCGGCGCTCTTTTCATCTCAGGGAGGAGGGAATTCCGAAATGTTCTGGAAATTTCTGGACAATATCGAAAGTATCATCTGCCGGATCCTGTTATCCGGCTTCGTCTGTCTGCTGTTTGCACAGATCATAGCGCGTGAAGTCTTCGGCTTTTCGGTCAGTTGGATCGAAGAACTGTCAGTCTACATGTTCGTCTGGTTTGTCTACTTTGGCGCCAGCTATGCGGCATTGAAAGGCGCGCATAACCGGGTGACCTTCCAGTTCAAGTTCCTGCCCGAACGCTACATCAAGTATATTGAGGCTTTTGCCGATCTCTTCTGGCTCTTTTTCAACGTCTACTTCCTGTATCTGGCGACGGACTTTGTCTTCAACAAGATGAACAAGTTCTGGAAATCCCAGACCCTGGGTATCGAGATGAAGTATGTCTACATGGTTCTGCCTCTGGCCTTTGCGTTGATGACCGTGCGCATCATTCAGGTGAACTATCGCCGCCTGATCAAAGGTGAAGACATCCATGATCCTGACCAGATCGACCTTGATGAAATCAAAGCTGCCACCGAAGCAGCCAAGCACGACTGAGGCAGGGAGGAAAAACCATGGAATCCGAAATCGTCACAATCCTATTTGGATCGTTTCTTCTACTGCTGCTCATCGGCGCTCCGATCACGGTTGCGCTGGGTGTGGCATCGCTGTTCTCGTTCCTTTACCTGGGCGAAAACCCAATCAAGTTCGTGCAGATTGCATTTACCTCGGTGGGTGCGTTCCCACTGATGGCGCTGCCTGCATTTATTCTGGCGGGGGCTCTTATGGAGGCCGCCGGTATCTCAAAACGCCTAATCAATGTTGCGGAAAGTCTGGCTGGTCCATTCACCGGCGGTATTTCGGCTGCAACGGTTATGGCCTGTCTGTTCTTTGGCGCCATTTCGGGCTCGGGCCCGGCAACAACCGCGGCCGTGGGGATGCTGATGATCCCAGCAATGATCGACCGTGGCTATGAGCGCGGCTATGCCTCTGCTATTACCGCTTCTTCTGGCGGCCTCGGGATTATTATTCCTCCCTCCATCCCGATGGTGATCTTCGGCATTGCCGCGCTCGGTATGGCGCCGCCTGTTGAAGCGGTCGAGAAATTCGGGACCTTTCAGTCGGTTTCGATCTCGAAACTGTTCATCGCGGGTTTCGTTCCGGCCTTCCTGATCGCCACCAGCTTGCTGATCCTGAACTACTTCATGTCGAAAAAGCGCGGCTACAAAGGCGTTGCCGAAGGCTGGTCGATGCGTCACGTGGCTTGCGAAATGTACCGTGGGTTCTGGTCGCTGATGGCCCCACTGGTGATCCTGGGCGGTATCTATACCGGCTTCTTCACCCCGACCGAAGCTGCGATTGTCGCGATCTTCTATACCCTGGTCGTTGGCGTCGTCATCTACCGTGAACTTACTTGGCAGTCGCTGTTCCAGTCGCTTGAAGCCACAACCTGGCTGACGGGGCGTGTTCTGCTGATCCTGTTCACCGCAACCGTGTTCGGCCGCCTTCTGGTGGAAAACCAGATCCCTGCGATCATCGCGGACTCGATGCTCAGTTTTACCGACAACCTCTATGTGATTTGGGCGCTGATCATCTTCTTCCTGCTGTTCGTCGGCATGTTCATGGAGACGCTGGCCACGATCCTGATCCTGGTTCCGGTGATGCTGCCGGTGGCCTATTCGGTTGGCATCGACCCGATCCACTTTGGTGTGGTGATGGTCTGTACGCTGGGTATCGGTTTCCAGACACCGCCACTGGGTGAGAACCTGTTCATCGCATCGGGTATTTCGAATATCACGATCGAGCAGATCTCGTTGCGCGCATTGCCCTTTGCGGCGGCCAATACCATCGCGATCTTCATCATTGCGTTCTTCCCTGAGCTGTCGCTATGGCTGCCCAGGCTGTTGGGCTACTGACCTGAAAGGATAATGTTATGAAACAAATGGTGACAAATATCCTGTTCGCGACCGACTTGTCGGAGAACTCGGGTCACGCCATGCGCAATGCGGCCAGCATTGCCATGGCAACAGGGGCGGAAATTCACGTCCTGCACGTGAACGAGCCCCTGTCGGACGACGCGAAGATCACGATGGACATGTTCATCCTGAACGAAGAGACGCGTAAAACCGCGGCCCAGCGTCGCCATGAAATGGTGCGCAAGGTGCTGGCCGAACGGCAAGCCAAGTTCTGGGCACAGTTCGAAGGCGATGACGCGAAGATCCGTGAACAGGTGTCCTCGATCGAGGTCACCGACGGGCACCCGGCCGAGGTGATCCTGCGCCGCTCGGTCGAGATGGGGTGCGATCTGATCGTGCTCGGCGCGCATGACCACGGTTTTTCGCACACTTTCCTTGGGACAGTGGCAAAACGTGTCTTGCGTCGATCAAAAATCCCGACGCTGATCGTTCCAAACCCGGACGAAGTCTAAAATTTCCACGGGCCGCTGCGATGGTAGCGGCCCGTGCTTTGCACCATGCCTCGCGAAACTACCAAGAGATGCCTGAATACCGCGTATCCGGCATCCTACAGCCCTTTGATCATCTTGGGCCAAAATCCTCCAAGCCGAATACCTCCAGCAAAGATCACGCCAGGCAAGCTTTGTTAACAGAGCTTAATGCTTCGGTGTCCTCTCCTTAAGAACCGGTTCCTTTATTTGAATTGTGACCACAACCGCAATCCAAATTCAGGAGGAGAAGACCATGGAAGCGACACAGACAATAACCCCGAACGGCAACGTTTTTTCCACGCTGTTTGCGGATTATGCAGAGGCCCGAACCGAGCATTTCCGCCGCAGGATTTTCGCCAACACAGTCCACGACCTGGAGGCGTTGAACGATCGCCAATTGAGCGACATCGGCGTCCCTCGGGCTGAAATCAAGCAACGCGCCTATCAAAGCGTTTATCACGGCGCGCCTTATCGGCAGTAATCAGGTGCCGGAGATAGCACCCGCGTAACCAGTTATGAGGTAGTACCAATGTTTGATGTCATCCCGCCAAGCAAGCAATTGACGCCCACGACCAGTGCCCTGCAATTGTTCGACCGCGCCATGCAACTACGTGCGATCAGCGCCGATATCGTGCGGGCCGCACAGTATTTGAACAGCTTTTCCGATCAGGAATTGTCAGAGCTGGGCATAAACCGCAGCGATCTTGACGATACGATCCAACGGTTCATCTGAAGCTGTGGCGATAGCCAGGTTTGATACCGGCGACAGAGACGAAGATAAAAGCCACTCCGACATACAGGAGTGGCTTTTTTGATGTGAATTTAGGCGGTGTGATCGACGACCTGCAAATGCTGCGCCAGCTTGTCGATCTCGGCCATCCAGCCCTGCACCAGTTTTGGATCGCTGGGTGCTGCATGGACACCGACGGCGATCGCACGGTTTAGGACCGCTTCAACTGCCAGCGAGACCGGGATAGATACCAGTCGCGCCATTGCCGTCCCGCGCGCGTCGCCCCACGCGTCCATGACATAAGTTTTGTGCCAGACGGGTGCGCCGTCTTTCTCGGCCTTCAGTCCCACGCACAGAACCACGCGGTCCGGTTCCCCTTCGTCATAGGCGTTTTCGTCCCAGAACTGGTCCGACATTTCCTTCAGGCGCGCGTCGCCCTCGGGTCCGGACACGGTTTCAATCTCGCTGAATACGTCCGACCACGCATCGGCCCAGCCATTCAGGCGCAAGGTGCCGCGGACGAATTCCTTGACGGTCCAGTGATCCTCGAACTGATATTCTTCCATGAAAGGCAGAGAGTCGCGGTTCGGATAGACCTCGAAGCTTTCCGGTGTGGGCAGCGGGGCGATATAGCTGCTGATCGCGTCCCACGGGCGGGCGACGTCCAGCGGTGCATAATCACGGATCGATTTCGACGGCGAACGCAGGGCCTTGAGCACACCCAAAGGCGACCAGCTGAACTTGTACCGGAACGGGTTGGCGTTTTTCGGAATGCCGCCGCAATACGAGATAAAGCTCAGGTGGTTGTTCGCATCAAACGCGTCCGAGGCGCGATAGTCGGCGATCAGGGCATGCGCCATCAGATGGTCAATACCCGGATCAAGCCCGACCTCATTCACCAGCGCCACACCGGCCTCGCGCGCCTTGTCGTCCAGCGCGCGCATCTCGGGCGCGATGTAAGAGGATGAGACAAAATTGGCCTCTTTGGAAATTGCGAGTTCCGCCAGCGGTACGTGCCAATCGCCCGGCAGCATCGAGACGATAACGTCGCCTTTTTTCAGCACTGCGCCCAGTGCGTCGATGTCAAAGGCACGAATGTCGTCGGTCAGGTCTCCGACTTCGGCCTTGGCCTTTTCAACGGTCCGGTTCCAGACAGTGACCTTGTGTCCGCCTTCAATCAGGCGACGCAGGCCGGGGATGGCCGACAGGCCGGTGCCACACCAATGGATGGTCATCGTTCAGATCCCTTCGATATGAGATTTGTAGGTCGCCGCTGCCCGACCCCAAACGCCGCTGTCCAAATCGGTCAGGGTCAACAGGGATGGCAACAATTGCGCTGCATAATCGTCAGAGCTTTCGACCGGCAGCATCGAGGGCAGGTTGTCGATCGCCATGACATCCATCACCGGATCACTCGCAACACGCAAGGCAGGGGCGTCCCACGTGGTGGCACGGTCGTAAACCGGAACCGGGTTGTAATCGCTGTCCGGGTCGCAAGCGACATCACCGATGGCTGTCAGGTTTCGCGGGGCGGTCAACGCACCCCGTGGTACAAAAACCGGGGTGCCGGGGCGCGCAAAGATGCAGTTCAGGAACAGGTCGTGATCTAGGATTTCGGGGAAAGGCCCACCGCTGGCGGTTTCGGCCATGTCCCATTTAGTGACAGTGACACCCATTGCCTCACACAGATCAACCGCGCCCGCGCCAACACGTCCCAAGGCACCGATGACGATGGCGCGGGGTCGATCAGAACCCGTTGCATCCAGTTCGGCAAGAAGTTCTTGGTTCAGGGCGTCTTTGCTTGGGTAAACACCAACCGGAGCGCACTCCTCTCCGCGCTGCTGTGCCGCCCACGTCTTGAGGGTGACAGCCGCACCGGCATAACCAGCCCAGTAGCCAAAAGCTGCGACGCGGCGGCCGTTCTCGTCCACAAGGTATTCCAGATCATAAAGCGTTCCGCCCCCGGTCTTGAACCGATCCAACAGTGAACGCCCCGAATGCTGACCCTTATAGGCGTGACCGAACATGATGTGGCGATGGGGCAGGGGGGTGCCGTCCTCTGGCAATTCCTTCAAACCAAAGATGATGGCATCAAGGGGGGCATCGGGCCAGGAATTTTCGGGCGCAATCTCGCAGCCTGCGTTTTTGTAGCCGTCTATCGGAATAGCGCGGACATGGCTTTCCTCGATGGTCACCCGGATGCCTGCCGCAATCAGGGACGCCGCGCCTTCTGGGGTCAATCCGACCCGTTCTTCATTCTGGCGTTGCTCTGCCCGGACCCAGAGATGTGTCATGCGTCGTCCTTTACTCAAATCATCCCTGCGGCGCGCACCGCCTGAACCGAGGCGCGCGCCTCCATCGCCTCGCGGAAAGCGAGGATTTTGGGAAAGGCCGACACGTCCACGCCGTCGCCTTCCAGCCAGCTGCACACCACGTACAGATAGGCGTCCGCCAGCGAGACCGTATCGCCCAACACAAAGGGCCCGCGCAATCCGTTTGATACGATGTACTCACAGGACGTGGTCATGGTCTGGGCGACCTTGGCGGTCATGTCTTTCCAGCTGGATTTCTTGTCGGCCCAACGGGCCCCACGCAGCTTGTGTGCGTGGTTTACATGCATGGTCGAGGCCAGATAATACATCACTTCGCGCATACGGGCCGCCATGACAGGATCGGCGGGGACAAGATTTGCGTCGGGCGCAGCCGTAGCGACATATTCCAGCAACGCCCCGGTTTCAGTCAGGATGCCGCCATCAACCGCCAATGCAGGCACACGGCCTTTTGGATTGATCTGTTTGTAAGCCGGTTTGGTCTGGTCGCCTACGGCGAAGTCCAGACGGACCGCTTCATAGTCCAGACCGGCCTCCTCCAACGCGATGGCAACGGCGATCGAAATAGTGCGGGGGGCATAATAGAGCTGCATCAGGGGACCTCCGGGCTTGGGTTACAGATGCGTTTGGGCAAACTGCCTGTCTGGCGCTTCCAGGTGCGGGACTGCGTTGAACAGAACCGGGCTTAGCTGCGCGCCAATCGGGTGCAGACGATGCATGGAGGTATTCATGATGGCAAGAGCCACCCGCGCCATCGCAGGTATGTCCAGTCCCATGGCCTGCCTGACAACCATCGAGATCAACCCACCCGAGGTTACAACAATCGCCGGACCGCCTTCGGTGCCGATGTCGCGCAAAGCGTCCGAGACGCGTGTTTCGAACTCCTCAAAGGTTTCGGGCGTTTCCTCAATCTCACCTCTGGCCCAGGCGGCAAAAGTGCGGGGCAGATGTTCGACAAACCCTTCCCGGTCGGTCGGCACGGGGATGCCATGTTGCTCTTCATACAATTTCGAGATGGTGAAGTATTCAACCTCATTGAGGCGTGGATCACGGGAAGGCTCGGGCAGTCCCATGCTGGCGGCGGTTTCCACGTGGCGCGACAGGGTTCCGCAATAGACGCGCGGGTAGAACGCTTGTGTGTTCTGTAGATGCGCGCCCAGCCAACGGGCTTGCTGATGGCCCAGATCGCTGAGCTTGTCATAGTTTACTTCGTCACGTGCGGTGGTGTTGGCCTGCCCGTGACGAACCAGTGTGATATGTGCCATTACGTCCCCTCTTGCGCGAAGTCTTAGGGCAGGTTCAGGGTCGGTGCCAGAGCCCTTTGGCAGAAAGCGGCTAAAAATCAGTTTGATGGTTCGGTTGTCTTTTGCTCGCCGTAGAAATTTGCCCATGGCACGTCGCATGCGATGTTGCCTAACGGAAAAAAGTTTCCTATAGGATACAAAGCTGCTGCATGCGGCTGTATACATGCCTCTGCAACGCCAGCCTCGGGGGACCAAAAGACCACCAGCAGTCGAAGCCTGTTGACACGCTGCACAGTCCTAGGAACCTTGGTGTCAATTGGCGGCACTACCGAGATAACGTTGCAATTCATGCGGCAATATTGCCAAGGACTTAGGAAAGGTCTCTGCCATGTCTGACGCCCTCAAACGCACCCCCTTGTATGACTTGCACGTCGAACTTGGCGGTAAGTTGGTTGATTTTGCTGGTTGGGAGATGCCTGT
>NZ_JBXWOA010000020.1:0-54094 GCF_059610645.1 Ruegeria sp. CDSC054
ACAGGCATCTCCCAACCAGCAAAATCAACCAACTTACCGCCAAGTTCGACGTGCAAGTCATACAAGGGGGTGCGTTTTAAATCGGTCATATCTCTAGCCTTTCGATCAGCGAGATTGGTCACGAACGACCATGACAGTGCAGTGCGCGTTGCGTACGACACGGGCCAGGTTCGGGCCAATTTCATAATTCGGGAAATCGCCTTTGGTCGACGCCATGACGATCAGATCAATGCCGTCCTTGTAGGCCAGCTTTAGGATTTCGCGGTAGACGCTGCCTTCTTCGATGTGAATTGCAACGTCGGAGGCATTGGCATGATCCAGAATGGCTTGAACCGCATTACGCACGTGCTCTTTGGCACCGGCGCCATAGTTGGCGGGCAGGTTCGGCAGCTGGATGATCTCGGGAATGACGGCAACCGCATGCAGTTCGGCACCGTAGAACTTCGCCTGTTCCAGTGCGACCGGCAGGGCCAGTTTCCACGAGCGGTCGTCGGTGTGGTCAATAGGCAGCAGGATTTTCGTGGCCATCACGTCTCTCCTCGAGATATGGAATTCTATTTCAAAGGCGGGGGGCCGGAATGGCCCCCCGTATTCTTCAGGGCCGGATTATTCGGCAGGCGTGCCGCCCGGCTCTTCGGATTTGCCGCCCGAGGCAAAGAACTCTTTCGTCAGTTTGAAGACGATCGGGCTCAGCAGGGCCAGGGCGATCAGGTTCGGAATGGCCATCATGGCGTTCAGCGTATCCGCCAGCAGCCAGACAAAGCCCAGATCCGCGGTTGCGCCGAAGTAGATCGCGACAATCCACAGAACGCGGTACGGCATCAGGGATTTAACACCCAGCAGGAACTCGACGCATTTTTCACCGTAGAACGACCAGCCGAGGATGGTTGTGAAGGCGAAGATCGACAGAGCGATTGCGATCAGAGCACCGCCACCCGGCAGCGACGTGGCGAATGCCAGCGAGGTCAAGGCCGCACCGGATTCACCGGAGGTCCATGCACCTGTGGAGATGATCGCCAGACCGGTGATCGAGCACACGATGATGGTGTCGATGAACGTACCCAGCATCGCGATCAGGCCCTGGTTGACCGGACCTTTGGTCTCGGCTGCCGCGTGAGCAATCGGAGCCGAACCCAGACCGGCTTCGTTCGAAAACACACCACGTGCCACACCAAAACGGATGGCGGCCCAAACGGCTGCACCTGCAAAGCCACCTTCGGCGGCGGACGGCGTGAAGGCGTAGGTGAAGACCAGTGACAGCGCGTTGCCGATCTCGCCGATATTGATGATCAGAACCAAAAGGCCTGCAACAATGTATGCAATTGCCATGGCCGGAACCAGTTTACCAGCAACCGCACCGATGCGGGTGATGCCGCCCAGAATAACGGCTGCGGTCAGGACCATCAGAACAACGCCGGTGACCGAAGTGTTTACGCCGAAGTTCGATTCCAGAACCTGCGCCACGCCGTTGGCCTGCACGCCGTTTCCGATGCCAAAGGCTGCAACTGCGCCGAACAGGGCAAATGCAACGCCCAGCCATGCCCATTTCGCGCCGAGGCCGTTTTTGATGTAGTACATCGGGCCGCCGACAAAATTGCCCAGCTCGTCTTTTTCACGGTATTTCACCGCCAGAACAGCTTCGGCATATTTGGTGGCCATGCCCACCAGGGCGGTCATCCACATCCAGAACAAAGCGCCCGGACCGCCCAGGAAGACAGCAGTGGCCACACCGGCGATGTTGCCGGTACCAATGGTTGCCGACAGCGACGTCATCAGCGCGTTGAACGGGCTGATCTGACCATCACCTTGGCCTTCGCGGCCAGCAAACAGCAGCTTGAAGCCGGTGCCGATTTTCAGGATCGGCATGAATTTCAGCCCGACCTGCAGGAAGAAGCCGACGCCAAGGATGAGGACCAGCATCAGCGGCCCCCATACGACGCCATTGATGGCTCCTACGATTGAATTTAACGCTTCCATGGTTTCCCTCCCATTTGCGTTTGGTTTATGCCCCGTTGGCGATGGCCCGCTGGCGGGCCTGCTTGAGGGCGGCAAAATCTTCGTCGGCGTGGAACGAGGAACGTGTCAGCGGCGTCGCCGACACATGCAAAAAGCCCTTGGACCTTGCGATCTGTTCCAGTTGGGCGAACTCCTCCGGTGACCAGAACCGGTCAATTGGATGGTGTTTTGGGGTCGGCTGCAGGTATTGACCCACGGTCAGAAAATCGACCTGAGCCGCGCGCAGATCGTCCATGACCTGACGCACGTCATTCAGGCTCTCGCCCAGGCCAACCATCAAGCCGGATTTCGTAAAGATTTCTGGGTTTGCGCGCTTGGCATCATCCAGAAGTCGCAGTGAAGTATAGTAGCGTGCGCCGGGGCGAACGGTCGGGTACAGGTGCGGAACGGTTTCCAGATTGTGGTTGAACACGTCCGGGGCAGCATCGAACACCACATCCGCCGCATCGCCTTTGCCCAGAAAATCGGGAGTTAGCACCTCGACCGTGGTGCCGGGGTTCTGATGACGCACGGCACGGATGGTTTGCGCGATATGCTCGGCCCCGCCGTCTGCCAGATCATCGCGATCGACCGAGGTGATCACTACGTGGCGCAAGCCTAGTTTCATAACCGCTGCAGCAACCCGGCCCGGCTCGAACAGGTCCAGTGCATTGGGGCGTCCTGTTGAGACGTTGCAGAAGGAACAGCCGCGGGTGCAGACTTCGCCCATGATCATCATGGTGGCGTGGCGCTTGGACCAGCATTCGCCGATGTTGGGGCATGCAGCCTCTTCACAAACCGTCGTCAGATTTTGGTCGCGCATCAGGCGGCGGGTCTCGTAATATTCGGGCCCGTCGCCCTTTTTCTTGCGAATCCACTTGGGCTTTCGCGGGATGACGCTGTCAGTCTTTTTGGCTTTTTCCGGATGGCGGGTGCGAAGCTGGATGGTCATCTGGCTGTTCCCTCTCAGGCGTGAATTGCGCGGCCCATGGCGTCCAGGCAGGCTTCCTTGACGGCCTCGCCCATTGCCGGATGCGCATGACAGGTTGAGGCGACTTCGGCGACGGTTGCGCCCTTGGTCATGGCCAGAACCAGTTCGGCGATTAGGTCACCGCCATGTGCGCCGCAGATATGCGCGCCCAGGATTTTGCCATTTGGGTCGGCCAGTACTTTGACGGCTCCGTCTGTCTCGCCAGTCGAACGCGCGCGTGAGTTGGCCATGAAGGCAAACTTGCCGACAGCGTATTCGGACCCGGCTTCTTTCAGCGCTTCCTCGGTCAAACCGACCGAAGCGACCTCGGGGTCCGTATACACAACGCCAGGAACGGTATTGTAGTCCACATGCCCGGTTTCACCGGCCAGCATTTCGACACAGGCGACGCCGTCTTCTTCGGCCTTGTGGGCAAGCATCGGGCCGGGGACACAGTCGCCAATCGCATAGATGCCGGGAACCGAGGTGCGGAACGACGTGTCCACCTGAATGAAGCCGCGCGGGTCAAGGGCTATCCCCAGATCTTCCAACCCAAGCCCGCGCGATACGGGGCGGCGTCCGACGGCGATCAGAACCTTGTCGGCTTCGATCACCTCTTCCTTGTCTTTGCCGACCCGGTCCAATGTCAGCGTCAGCCCAACGTTGGTTTTGTCGATGGTTTTCAGTGCGCGCCCCAGCTGAAACTTCAGGCCACGCTTTGACAGGGCGCGCTGTGCGAGTTTTGCTATCTCGCCGTCGATTCCGGGCAGAATGCGGTCAAGATACTCAACAACCGTGACCTTCGCGCCCAATCGGGACCAGACCTGTCCAAGTTCCAGGCCGATCACGCCAGCACCGACGACCACCAGATGTTCGGGAACAGCATCCAGCGCGATCGCTCCGGTCGAGCTTAGGATATCCTGCTCGTCAATCTCGATCCCGTTTAGCGGGGTTGGCTCGGAACCGGTGGCGATCAGGATGTTTTTGGCTTCATAAACATCGTCGCCAACTTTGACCTGCCCGTCGGAGGGGATACTGGCCCAGCCCTCGATCAGATCGACGCCGTTTTTCTTGAACAGAAACGCAATGCCCTTGGTCAGATCGCCGACGATCTTGTCCTTGCGCCCCATCATCGAGCTCAGATCGATGCTGGCCCCCTCGACAGCAATGCCATGGGAGGAGAGATGTGCAAGCTCGGCATATTTGGCCGAGGAGGTCAGCAACGCTTTGGAGGGTATGCACCCCACATTCAGACAGGTTCCGCCAAGCGAACCGCGGCCTTCAACGCAGGCGACTTTCATGCCCAGTTGTGCTGCGCGGATTGCTGCAACATATCCGCCGGGTCCGCCCCCGATGACGATTAGGTCGTAGATACTCATTGAACGGTCTTTCAGTAGATCGGGTGGCTGGCGCAGAGTGCGCGGACTTTTTCGCGGGTTTCGGCTTCGATCTTCGCGTCGCCCTCGGGGGATTGGGCCAAGGCCTCGAGCACGTCGCCGATCAGGTGACCGATCTGTTTGAACTCTTCCGGTCCAAACCCGCGGCTGCAGCCTGCTGCGGTACCCAGCCGGATACCGCTGGTCACGGTAGGTTTTTGCGGATCGCCCGGCACGCTGTTCTTGTTGCAGGTGAAACCGGCACGCTCCAGCGCGGCTTCTGCGTCTTTGCCGGTCACGCCCAGCGGGCGCAGATCGACCAGCATCAGGTGGTTTTCCGTGCCGCCCGAAACGATGTCACATCCACGCGCCATCATGACGTTTGCCAGCGCCGATGCGCTATCCACAACGCGTTGCATGTAGTCCTTGAATTCGGGCTTTAGCGCCTCGCCAAACGCGACAGCCTTACCGGCAATCACATGCATCAGGGGGCCGCCCTGAAGGCCGGGGAATACGGCCGAATTCATCTTTTTCGCCAGCGCCTCGTCATTCGTCAGAATGATCCCGCCGCGCGGACCGCGCAGGGTTTTATGTGTGGTCGAGGTAACCACATGCGCGTGGCCGATAGGCGAGGGGTGCAGCCCGGTTGCGACCAGACCGGCGATATGTGCCATATCCGCCAGCAGCCAAGCGCCGACCTCATCCGCAATGGCGCGGAAGCGGGCGAAATCGATCTTTTGCGAATAGGCGGATGCGCCAGCGATGATCAGTTGCGGCTTTTCGGCTTTCGCCAGTTCTTCGACCTGATCATAGTCAATCAGACCGGCATCGGTCAGACCGTACTGAACCGGGCGGAACCACTTGCCGGATTGTGCTGGTTTGGCACCGTGCGTCAGGTGGCCACCCGCATCCAGTGACATGCCCAGGATCGTGTCGCCGGGGCTGAGCAGGGCCAATTTAACAGCGCCGTTTGCCTGCGCGCCCGAATGCGGCTGAACGTTTGCGTATTCGCAGCCGAACAACTGTTTCAGACGGTCGATGGCCTCGGATTCAACTTCGTCTACAAATTCGCAGCCGCCATAGTAGCGACGACCAGGGTACCCTTCGGCGTATTTGTTGGTCAGGACTGACCCCTGCGCGTCGATCACAGCTTGCGAGACAATATTCTCGGACGCGATCAATTCGATCTGTTCAGCCTGACGTTTGCCTTCTCGCGCAATTGACGCTGCGACAACCGGATCAGCTTCGGTAAGCGACGTTTTGAACATGGTTTCCTCCTCAGGCACCGAATCCTCAGTACGAAATTTTGTTTCCTATAGTGGAAATAGTGCAGATAAAGCAACATATATCTCACATTTGTGAAGTTGTGTGGTTTGAGGGAAATCTGTAACCTCTGATAAAACAGGGAGATTTTTATGGGCGACGAGACTCGCGGTGATGTTTCCTCACCGGAAGATCAGGACGAAGGTGAGGTTCTGGGGCGTTCCATACGCGATGCACGACGTGCAAAAGGCTGGACTTTGGAGGAAGCTGGACGCGCGGCGGGAATCGGTCGGTCCACGCTGTCGAAGATCGAGAACAACCAGACGCGGCCAAGTTTCGACATCGTGCGCAGGCTGACACAGGCGCTGGATATGAGCACCCCTCAGCTGTTTCTGCAGTCCGGGCAATCGGGGATTTCGGGAAGGCGCGACTTTACCCCGAAAGGTGAAGGCGAGATAAAAAGCACGCCGACCTATTTACATGAATTGCTGTGTCCCGAGCTGACCAGTAAGAGGATGCTGCCCTATATCGCGACAATCAAAGCCCGCGACCTGTCGGAGTTCGAAAACTGGATCCGGCATACGGGTGAAGAGTTCATGTATGTCATCAGCGGCGAGTTGATCTTTGTATCAGAGCATTATCGCCCCCTGCCGATGAAGGCTGGTGACTCGCTTTATTATGACAGCGGGATGGGGCACGGGTGCATTTCAACCAGTGAGGAAGATGCGAAAGTGCTGTGGGTGTCACTCGAATAAGCACGACGCACAAGGCATGAATAAAAGCGGCCCCAGCGGCCGCTTTTTTTGGATAAGACGGTCACCGGGTCAGGTGTGGCCCAGTACCTTGCGGGCAACGCGGAAACACTCCAGCGCTTGTGGGACACCACAGTAGATGCCAATCACGTGGATGATGGCTCGGATTTCCTCGGGCGAGACGCCGTTGTTGATCGCGCCTTTGCAGTGAATTTCCCATTCATGCATCTTCCCAAGCGCGCCGATCATGGACAGGTTCATCATCGACCGCGTCTTGGCGTCGATCACGTCATCGCCCCAGCCAAATCCCCAGCACCAAGCGGTCATCGCCTCTTGGAACGGACGGGTAAAGTCATCTGCCGCCGCCAGGTTCTTTTCCACGTATTCCGCGCCCAGCGTGTTCTTGCGCTGTTCAAGGCCTTTCAGAAACAGGTCCTCGTCAAAAATGTCTGCCATGTTTTCTCTCCGGTGTATCAGCCAGTCAGCCGATGTTTGTACAGATGGTCGTAGTGGGGTTTCATCCGGCGGTACACCTGTTTGACCCGATCCGGCGCGTCCGAGATCGAGATATGTTTGCGGGGCTGCGGAGCCAACCCCGTCGAATTGGCCAGATTGGCGTGGAACGACCCGCCATCCCACCAAGAGTGCGCGGATGGGTCGCCACCGGGTTCCCAACTCAACGCGTCTTCCAGAAACGGGATGCCGACCGCTTCGCAAAAGCGTTCGGTCATGGCGTGCGGGTTTTCCAGCAGGTCATCACTGTCGATAACAGGTGGGGGCGTGCCGTTCAGGGCTGTAACCAGATCGAACAGGGCCCGCTGTTCTGGAAAGCCGACCTCACCTTCGGCGAAGTCGGGCCATTGTTTGTACATTGAGGTTATCGTTTTTGCCGGATCGCGGATCAGGAAGGCGTGGTTGAAATTCGACAGGAACTCGGCGTCCCACATGTGATTGATGTAATGCGGGAAATCCTTGATGAAGACAGACCTCTTCTGCGCGCGCGCCTGAATGTCGGCCCAAACCGTGTCCAGTGTCAGGCCCGGTGTCGTCACATCCTCCGGCTGGAACCTGTGCCACAGCGGGTCTTCACCCTGATACCACGCTTCGCCAAAGGGTTCGTGCAGACAATCCAGATCTCCGCGCTGTCGCATCATCCATTCAAAAGCAGTGGACGTAGAGCGGGGCACCGCCCAGAGCGCGAGGACTTTGTTCATGTCGATGATCCTTTGAAGTGAAGTTTATAGCCGCCCCAGAAGTTGCCCGCGGGGTGTTTCCGGCGCGAGGTTGAGGGATTTGAAGATGCGCCAGTACAGCGCGATGTCGTGGCCGATCACCGGTTTGCCAAGCGCGGCCTCAAGCGTATCCGCCAGATGCAAGGGGCGCTGTGGCAGGCCATTCGGCCCCGTGCGGAAATTGCACATGCCGTTGATCAGGATCGCATCGGCCTGCGGGGCCTGCTCGGCCACGTATTCGAAGCTTTTCATCGCGATATCACCGTCAAAAACCCAGCGGTAGGAATTGACCTCCTCCTGGCTGCTGAACCATCCCTGATCGTGGAAATTACCGGCATACAGCACGTCGAACCCGGCTTCTTTTAGAAATCCGACGGTGCCCCGCCACCATTCAGGCCAGTGGTAGGCCGCGTTCAGGGCGACCTTTTCGACATTCATCTCGCGCAGCGCTTCGACCATGGCGTAACCGGCCATGTGGAACTGTGTGCCGTACTTGTCCGACAGATCCGCGCAATGCTGCCGGACCCCTTCGACGCCTAACCCACAGGCGTGGACCCAGTTCGAACCGACCTGCCCGCAAACATCGACGCCGTTGCGGGACATACAATGGACGAAATCCTCGAGCATGCCGAAGTTCTGTTTCCGCTGGTTCAACCCGTGCACGTAGTTCGGGACGTGCAGCATCCAGCCATGCACACCGACCGTTTCAGGGCACATGCGCAGAAAATCCGACGGCGCCGCGTCAAAGTCGAAGGGCGGGCTGGTAAAGCCGACCTGATAGGGAAACAGCTTGTGTTCGGGGCGCCAGTCTTCAGGCATCAGCATGGGCGGGCCACCTCATCACTAGTCCACCGCCTCGCGCATCCATTGCTGCAAACGGGCAATCGAGTGTTCCGACATCACGCCACAACCCGGGTCCAGCACCAGCGGGCCGGGGCGGTAACCGCGGGATTTCAGGCCGCGGTGAACGGATTCAACGAGGTGGATATCTTCTTCTACCGTGGTTTCGCGGTCCTGCACGGCCAGTTGCCGGATCACCGCACTTTCCGAGCCGCCCTCGGTGTACCAGCCGCGCCAGACGGTGCAGTGGTCGGCATCGACCGCGCGCCAGTGATAAGTGTTGAGCACATTGCCCGGGTAGCACTGGAACGAGAACATGGGCCACAGGAACCACGACTGATAATCGCCCGCATGGGGCACCGACAGATCGATGGGGTAGGTCATCTTGTCGAGGCTCTGACACTCTGTCGTATGGCGCAGGACATAACCACCCCCTGCGTCGGGCTGGATGTCATAGGTCTCGGGCTTGACCACGCCTTCCGCAAAGGTCGGGTGGTTGGTCGGGCAGTGATAGCATTCCGAGTAGTTCTCGATGCTGACCTTCCAGTTGCAGTTCTCGGGGATCTTGACCCACTCCAGTGGTTCCAGATCGTCGATATGCGGAACAAAGGCGCGGATTTCCTCGCGCACGCCGGGGTACCATTCATCCATCGGCGCGGCGTCATCGTCGAGATTGACGAAGATGAATCCGTTGAACACCTCGGTCCGAACCGAGTTCAAGCAGATGGCACTGCGGTCAAAGCCGGGTACAGATTTGATGTTCGGCCCGGCGCGCAATTGACCGGACAGCTCATAAGTCCAGGCATGGTAGGGGCAGACCACGACCCGAGTGTTGCCTGCGCCCGTCACCATCTCATGTGCGCGGTGCTGGCAGACGTTGTAAAAAGTTCGGATTTCCCCGTCGCGGCCGTGAATGCAAAAAAGGTTCTGTCCAGCAATCTCGAAGGTGAAGTAATCCCCTGTCTCGCGCACCTGGGCGACGTGACCTGCAAATTGCCACGTTCGGGCCAGTAATCCCTGCATCTCTTGCTCGAAGATCGCTGGGTCAGTGTAATACCGGGCGTCCAGTGAATGCGTCAGAGGTGCGTTCATTCGGGTTCCTCCGCGTAGAGGCCAAGCTGGTGGCGGCGTTGGTGAAATCGTTCTACCCGCTCGACGATCTCATCGCTGGAAACGGCAATCACAAAGGACAGCAGCGTTTCCAGCAAGGCGATGGTCGAAACCGAGGACGGAAAGAACTGTGGTGTGTCGGCGGCAACGACAAAACCGTGTTGTGCGTTCAGGATCACCGGGCTGGCCGGGCTGTCTGAAATGCCGATGACGGTCATTCCCTGTTGCCGCGCCAGTTTGATCGCGTCGATCACTTCGGTGCGGTAGGGATGGCAGGTGATGGCGATCAGTACGTCCTGCTGGTCAGCCCATGCCAGATCATCCACCGGAGTAGAGCCGGGACGCGGGATAGCGTGGAACTGTTTCATGCCGGTTGAAGCCAGATAGGTGAAATTGCGTGCGTTCGAATTGTTGACGCCCACACCCAGTGTGAAAATCTGGCGACAATTCCAGATATTCTCGGCTGCGGACTTAAGATTAGCGGCGTCAATCCCGGCAAAGGTTTCTTCGATATTGCGGATCGCGGCGCCGATCATATCGGCATAGAGGCCGCCCAGTTCCCCTGACTTGCCGATGTCCTGCAACCAGCGGGCGCGGTCCGGAAATGACACTCGTCCCTGCCGGATCGCATCCCGGAACGGGGCGCGAAAATCTTCGTAGCCCTCGAACCCCACCTGCCGCGCCATGCGGACAAACGTGTTGGGTTTGACTTTCGCCGCCTCGGCGATCTCTCGCACGGTAGAAACTCCAACATCGGTTGGGTTTTCCAGCACGTAACGCGCGGCCTTCTGCGCTTCGGGCGTAAGGGCGTCCCATTCCTCGGACAGGCGATCCAGAACAGTTGATGATACATTTGTGTCATTCATGATTGACGATGGTACATTTGTGGAATTAGCCTGTCGAGCAGAAACGCGACTCGGGAAGAGGAAAAATCATGTCCGAGAAGAATCTGCCGTCGCATGCCCGCGTGGTGATCGTGGGCGGAGGTGTCATGGGAGTCGGTCTGGCCTATCATCTGGCGCATGAAGGATGGGGCGACGACACCATCCTGCTTGAAAAGGCCGAGCTGACCAGCGGCAGCACCTGGCACGCCGCTGGGCAGATCACGCATTCGACGTCCAGTTTTGGGTTGGGTAAATGCGTCGACTACAACATCAGTTTGTATTCTGGCCAGCTAGAGGCCGAAACCGGCCAGCCGGTGACGTGGCATGGCTGCGGATCGTTCCGTCTGGCCTATACCGAGGACGAGATGGACTGGTTGCGTCACACCCTGTCTGTGGGCCGGTCGCTGGGGTTCAACATTGAGCTGGTCGGACCTGAAAAGGTGGCCGAACTGCACCCGTTCTACAATCTCGAAGGCGTGTTGGGTGCACTGCACACGCCTGATGACGGGCATGTGGACCCGACCAACGTCACCATGGCAATGGCAACTGGAGCGCGGCAAAAGGGTGTACGCATCTTCCGCAACTGCCGCGCCATCAACATTACGCAGGCCGAGAATGGCGAGTGGGTGGTAGAGACCGCACAGGGCACCATAACTTGTGAGCATGTGGTGAACGCTGGCGGCACCTATGCCCGTCAGATGGGCGAATGGTCGGGGCTGCAACTGCCCATGACCTCGATGACCCACCATTACTTCGTGACCGAGCCGGTGCCCGACTTCCAGAATCTGGACAAGGAACTGCCCGTGATCCGCGATGACCGCAAGGTCTCGGGCTACATCCGGATGGAGCAGCAGCGCGGCCTGATCGGGATTTACGAAAAAGAAAACCCGAACTCGGTCTGGCATGATCATTGCCCCTGGGAATACGAGAACTGGCTGTTCGATGCGGATTACGACCGGGTGATACCCTGGCTTGAAGAAAGCCTGAACCGGATGCCGATCTTTGCTGATCTGGGCATTCAACGTGACGTGCATGGGGCGATTTCGCACCCGCCCGACGGCAACCCGCTGATCGGGCCAGCGCCGGGTGTTCGGAACTATTGGTGTTGTTGCGGGACGCAGATCGGCATCGGCTGGGGGCCAGGTCTGACCCGCGAACTGGCGCGCTGGATGGTGCATGGGGCGGCCGATATCTCGATGCGCGAATTCGACCCGCGCCGGTTTGGGGCGTATGCCACCAAGGATTGGCAGGTGATCAAGGCCGAGGAAGACTACTGCCTGCGCCATGAAATCCCTTTCCCGCATTTCAATCGTCTGGAAGGCCGCCCGATCAAGCCATCGCCGCTGTATGAGCTGCTGAACTCCAAAGGCGCGGTGCATGAAGAGGTCTATGGGTTCGAACGCCCCCGCTGGTTCGCGCGGGATGGGGTTGAGCAGCACGATCACTACTCCTTCCGCCGCACACCGGCAGACGACATGGTCGCGGCTGAAGTCAATGCGGTGCGCGAACAGGTCGGCATCATGGATGTCACCGCTTTCACCAAGGTCGAGGTTTCGGGTCCAGACGCCCACGCCCTGCTGGACCGGTTGACCGCCAATCGGATGCCGCAAAAGGTGGGCTCGATCACGCTGACCCATATGTTGAACCGACGCGGGCGGATCGAATTGGAAACGACGATTGTCCGCAAGGCCGAGGACCGCTTCTACCTGGTCTGTGCGGCCTTCTTTGAACAGCGCCTACTGGATCATCTGGCACACGAGCGTGCCGGTGAGGATGTACAGATTACCGCGCTGTCCACCGACTGGTCGGCCTTGTCGCTGAACGGTCCCCGGTCACGCGACGTACTGTCCCGCTGCACCGATGCCAATCTGACCAATGCCGGGTTCCGCTGGCTGTCCGCGCAGGAGATCACCATCGCAGGCCACAAGGTCTGGGCCTTCCGCATGTCCTATGCAGGTGAGCTGGGATGGGAACTTCACATGCCCAATGCCGCCTGTCTTGACGTCTACAACGCGCTTTGGGCCGCGGGTGAGGCGCATGGCATCACCGACTATGGCAGCTTTGCCATGAATGTGATGCGGATGGAGAAGGGGTTCAAGGGCGCGGGCGAGCTGACCAACGAGGTCACCTTGGCCGAGGCTGATGTGCTGCGCTTTGCGCGTACGGACAAAAGGTATCTGGGCAAAGACAAAACCCTGAACGCTGACTTGCCGTGGGTGTGTGCCTATCTCGAAATTGAGCCGGATGGTGAAATTGACGGCCACGGTGGAGAAGCGGTGATGCTGGATAGTCGTGTCGTGGGTTCAACAGCCTCGGTCGTCTATGGGCACACGGTCGGCAAGATACTCGCCTTTGCGTACATCAAGCCCGAGGCTGCTGCCCCTGGCACCGAGTTACAGGTCGTGATCCATGGCCAACCCCGCGCGGCCTGTGTTCTGGGCGAACCAGCCTATGATCCGCAAAGCCTGCTGCCCCGCACCGACGCTATTTTGGAGACTGCATAATGAGCTTGCCTGACAGAATGAAGGCCATGGTCACGATGGGCCATGGCGGCTTGGAACAAATGGTGCTGCACAAAGACTGGCCGCGCCCGGATCCCGCAGCCGGCGAGGTGTTGATCAAAGTCGCAGCCTGCGGGCTAAACAATACCGACGTCAACACGCGATCCGGCTGGTACTCAAAAACCGTGACCGATGCAACGACGGGCGACGCGTTCGAGGAAGTCAGTGACGAGGATCCTACCTGGGGCGGCGCGCCCATCACTTTTCCCCGGATCCAAGGGGCTGATATCTGCGGGGAGGTCGTCGCCGTGGGAAAAGGCGTCGACCCCGGGTTGATCGGTCAACGTGTGATCACCGATGGATGGCTGCGCGACCCGTCTGATCCGGGCAATAAGGACAAAACCGGCTATTTCGGCTCGGAACGGGACGGTGGGTTCGCCGAATACGCCACGACCCTGGCGGTTAACGCGGTGCCGATCCGGTCCGACCTGTCGGATGCCGAACTGGCAACGTTCTCGTGTTCCTATTCGACTGCCGAGGGCATGCTGACCCGCGCCAACGTCACCGACGCCGACACGGTTCTGGTGCCCGGAGCCTCGGGCGGGGTTGGCGGTGCCTTGGTGCAACTGGCCAAACGCCGGGGTGCCCGTGTCATTGCACTGGCGTCAGAGGCGAAACACGCAGACGTGGCGAAACTGGGCGCGGACATGATCCTGCCACGCGCTCCGGAAAACCTGCGTGCGGCGCTTGGCAATGAAAAGGTCACCGTTGTAGCCGACGTGGTTGGTGGCCCCTACTGGCCCAACCTGATCGACATTCTGGAACGTGGGGGGCGCTATACATGCTCGGGCGCGATTGCCGGGCCCATGGTCGAATTTGACCTGCGCACATTCTACCTGCGTGACCTGACCTTCACCGGCTCTACCGTGATTGATCCGCAGGTGATGCGTAACATCGTTCAGTATATCGAGGCCGGTGAGATCAAGCCCGCCCTGGCCGCGACATTTCCGCTGGAAGAGTTGCGCGAAGCGCAAGCCGCTTTCATTGCCAAGCAGCACACCGGCAATATCGTGGTGATCCCATGACGATGGACGACGTTCTCGAAGCTGCCCGACAGATGCATCAATCACATCCTGAGCTTTCAGAATTCGGAGCCTGGCCTGATGACCTGACGCCAACGGATCAGGAGCCATACCAAATCCCAGCCGTTGAATTGATTCAGCAAACTGACTTCGCGACCGGGTACGCAACGCGATCCCTTTCCGACGCGATCAGGGCAACCGCACATCTAGCGCAGTGGAAACACACCTATACGGAGGAAGAGGTCGGCGCCGATTTTCTTAACCGCTATGGCTATTATGAGCTGTTCGGCCCAACCGGGCATTTCCACTCGACCCAAATGCGCGGCTACGTCGCCTACTGGGGGGCGGGTCTGAATTATGATTGGCACAGCCATCAGGCCGAAGAACTCTATCTGATCGTAGGCGGTGGAGCGATGTTCCGTGTCGATGAAGACGAGACTTATGTCGGCCCCAATCAGACACGACATCACTGCAGCTGGCAAAGCCACGCCATGACAACAACCGACGAGCCAATTCTGGCTTTCGTTCTTTGGCGAGGACAAGGATTGAACGACTTGCCACAAATGGATGCGGCATGAAAACCATTCCGATACCTATCTGCCCATCCCAATGTGGGCATGCCTGTGTTGCGAAATGGCCCAGTAGCTCGATTGAGGAGTTCCGTCTATGAGACCGCAAGCCGAAGCCACTCAGATGATTGATGACGCCCGCGTGCGTGTGACGCGATTTGACTTTGCACCGGGGGCCGAAACGGGATGGCATCGCCACGCAATGGACTACGTCATCACCGCCATAACCGATTGCCATATGCGGCTGGAACTGCCCGATGGTTTGGTCAATGAAGTAACGGTTGCTGCAGGAGTAACTTATCGCCGCGACGAGGGTGTCGAACACAACGTGATCAATGCCGGGGACGCGCCGATGACCTTTGTTGAAGTGGAACTGAAATGAAAATCACTCGTCTTTCAGTCTACCATGTCGACCTACCGCTTGAGCATCCGTATTGGTTGTCTGGCGGGCGGTTGAAGTTTGAAACGCTCGACGCAACGATTGTAAAGATCGAAACCGATTCAGGTCTGACCGGTTGGGGCGAGGGTACCCCGTGGGGCCACACATATGTTCCAGCCCACGGTCCGGGTATTCGCGCCGGAATTCAGACGATGGCACCGTTCATTCTGGGCCTTGATCCGCGTCGGGTGCTGGATGTCGAACGGGCGATGGATATCGCTCTGCCAGGCCACCTCTATGCCAAAAGCCCCATTGATATGGCTTGCTGGGATATTGCGGGTCAGGCCGCCGGTCTGCCAATTGCCGATCTGATGGGCGGCGGGTCTCGCACGCCGCGCCCGATTGCCTCGTCGGTCGGTGCGAAGACCGTCGAAGAAACGCGCGAAGTGATGGAGCGCTATCGCAGCCGAGGCTACGTTGCGCATTCGGTTAAAATCGGTGGGGATGTAGAACGCGACATTGCCCGCGTCCGTGACGTGGAAAGCATCCGACGCCCCGGCGAGATCGTCCTTTATGACGTCAACCGTGGCTGGACCCGGCAGCAAGCCCTGCGGGTGATGAGCGCCTGTGAGGATCTGAACGTGATGTTTGAACAGCCCTGCGAGTCGCTGGACGATATCGCCGCGATCGCGGGCCGCCATGCCTCACCCGTTTCGGTGGATGAAAGTCTTGTGACCCTGCAAGATGCCGCCCGCATTGCCCACGAAGGGTTGGCTGAGGTGTTCGGAATAAAACTGAACCGCGTCGGCGGCCTGACTAAGGCGGCGCGGATGCGGGACATCGCGTTGGCGCATGGAATCGACATGTTCGTGATGGCCACCGGTGGTTCGGTTCTGGCCGATACCGAGGCGCTGCATCTGGCGGCCACCATCCCGGACGACAACTGTCATGCCGTTTGGGCGTGTCAGGACATGATCACCGTCGATGTCGCTGGCGGGCGAGGCCCCCGCAATATCGACGGCCACCTGCACTTGCCGGAAACGCCGGGACTTGGCGTGCAACCTGACGAGAATGCGTTGGGCGATCCTGTCGGGGTATACCAGTGAAGATCACCAAGATAACCCTTTGGTCCGTCGACCTTACCAGCCACGAGACCTATCATATGGCCGAGGGTAAGACCTGTGCGACCGTGATCTCTCATATCCTGAGCCTTGAGACGGATACGGGCCTACAGGGTTGGGGCGAGGTCTGTCCGATCCCGCATTACCTGCCAGCTTTTGCGGGCGGAGTGCCAAGCGCGATTGCTGAGATGGGTCCCGAGATCTTGGGCATATCCCCTTACGGGGTGGACGCGCCAATGCGTAAGCTGGAAGGTTTCCTGCAGGGACATCGCTATGCCAAGTCCATAGTCGACATTGCGCTTTGGGATTTGTTCGGGCAGGCAACGGGCCAGCCGGTCTATGCGTTGCTGGGTGGGCGGACGCGGAAGGACATGCCGCTGTATCACTCGATCACTTGCATCGCGCCAGATGACATGGCGCGGATCGCTAAGACGGCTTATCAGACCGGCATTCGCCAGTTTCAGGTCAAGCTGGGGATCGAAGGCGACTGGCAGGCCGACGCCGAGCGTTTGACCAAAGTGCGTGAGGCCGTGGGACCGGGGCCTTTGGTCTATGGCGACTGGAATTGTGGTGCGTCACGCCTGCACGCTACGCGAACGGGCAGGGCGGTGGCCCAGCTGGATGTGATGCTGGAACAGCCCTGCAAAACACTTGAGGACTGTGCCGCGGTTCGACGGGCCACTGGCTTACCTATGAAGATAGACGAGAACGCCCATGATCTGGCGTCGCTGCGGCGTGCATATGAGCTGGGCTGCATGGATGCCGTCGCTTTGAAACTGTCAAAGTTCGGCGGGTTGTCGGCCATGCGCCGGGCGCGCGATCTGACCGTGCATTTCGGAGCCGAAATCTGCGCCGAATGCACCTGGGGCTCGGATATTGTCACCGCTGCATCGCTGCATTTTGCGGCCTCGACCCCGCACGGGTCACTGATGAACACCTGCGACCTGTCATCTTATGTGGCGCCTCGCATTTGCCCCGACGCACCAAACCGTGAAAACGGCCGGATTGCCCCGCCCGAAGGACCGGGGTTAGGTGTTGTGCCGAACCCGGAGGTTCTTGGCCCGCCAGTATTGGAGATCGTTTGAGATGCTGAAAATCAACACCCAAACCGAATGGATCGCCCGCGCGAATGAGGTACTGCCCGCCGGTGGGTTTGGTAATTTCGACCCCGGTATCGTCATCGCGCGCGGCGAAGGCAGCCGGGTCTGGGATGAGGATGGCAATGAATATGTGGACTACCTGATCGGTTCCGGTCCGATGTTGCTGGGCCATGGTCATCCCGAGGTCATGGAAGCCGTGCTGGAACAACTGCCCAAGGGCATGACCTTCTTTGCCAACAACGCGCGGGGTATCGAACTGGCCGAAGCGATTGTTGACGCGGTGCCGTGTTGCGAGCAGGTCCGCTTTGTCGCTGCGGGTGGTGAGGCGGATATGTACGCCATCCGTCTGGCCCGTGCCTATACTGGCCGCAGCAAGATCCTGAAGTTCGAAGGCGGCTATCATGGGATGAGCGCCGAGGCACAGATGAGCCTGGCCCCCAGCCGCCACGTCAACTTCCCCCGCGCTGTCCCGGACAGCGCGGGCATTCCCGACAGTGTGGCCGAACAGATGCTGATCGCGCCCTTCAATGATCTTGATGCGGTGGCCAATCTACTGGCCGAGCATGATGACGTTGCCGCGATCATGGTTGAGCCGTTGCAACGAATTGTCCCTCCGGCACCCGGATACCTTCAGGGATTGCGCGATCTCTGCGACAAATACAATGTCCTGTTGATTTTCGATGAAATCGTCACCGGATTCCGTTTGGCCTATGGCGGTGCGCAAGAGAAATATGGCGTGACGCCCGATATCTGCACCTTGGGCAAAATTATCGGCGGCGGCTTCCCTTTGGCCGCGCTGGGCGCAAGCGCCGAGATCATGCAGCATTTCGACAAAGCGAAAGTAGGCGAGGAAGGCTGGCTGATGCAGTTGGGCACGCTGTCGGGTAACCCCGTCGCATCGGCTGCCGGGTTGAAGACAATGGAGGTTTTGCGGCGCGACGGCATGTATGACCGCCTGCGTGAAATCGGTGCCGAGCTTCAACAGATGCAGGTGGATGCACTGACCGGGGCCGGCATCCCGCATCAGATCTGCGGGGACGAAACCCTGTTCGACATCTATTTCACCGATACGGACTGTCGTGACTACCGCAGCGCCAAACATGACGACCCCCGCCGTAACGCTGTCTACAACGATTTGCTGCGCGCACATGGGATTTTCAAAGCCCCCGGCAAACTCTATCCGTCACTGGCTGTGACCCAAGCAGATCTGGATCAGACGCGGATGGCCGTTGAGAAAGCGGTTCAGGCGATCAGCGCAGAATAGAGGTCACAAGGTCATAAAAATAAGCGGGCCGCCGTCATTTCTGACAGCGGCCCTAACTGGTTGGATTTCAGGGTCTGGTCTCGCCCCCTCGAATACCACTTAAAACAAAACGGACTAAAAAAACTTTCGACTTTTTCGAGACCGACCCGACTTCACAACCGGTATGAATACTTTATGCACCATCGACGGCACTGTCTCAGTGAAGTAGTTCACTTTTCATAAACTTTTTTATTTTTTCCAATCAAAAAAGCCTGGGCCTGCCTGTTTCAGCAGGGATTCTGCCATGGCGCGACCTATTTCCGGGCCATCTGCGACCGATCCAGTGGTGTCCTCGGATATGGATTCGGACCCGTCGGGGCGCAAAACCTCTCCGCGCAGGCGTAGTTGATCACCTTTTATTTCCGCCAAACCCGCTATCGGCGTTTCGCAGGAGCCGTCCAAAGCGGCCAGCAATGCGCGTTCCGCCGCCAAACGCTGCCCGGTCTCAGCGTGGTGGATGGCCTCGAGCATTTCGGCTGCACGGGAATCGTCGATACGGCGCTCGATGCCGATCGTGCCCTGGGCAATGGCGGGCAGCATGTCTTCGGCGGCGATGGCGGTTGCGGGAACATCCGCCATATTCAGACGCCGGATGCCCGCCATGGCCAGAAACGTGCAATCGGCCACACCATCTGCCAGCTTCTTGAGCCGCGTTTGAACATTGCCCCGGAACTCGACCACATTCAGGTCCGGGCGACGGTTCAACAATTGTGCCCGGCGCCGTAGCGATGAGGTGCCCACAACTGCACCCTGCGCGAGGTCACGAATCGAGCTCAGGCTGGGTGAGATAAAGGCGTCTCGCACATCTTCGCGCGGCAGAAACGTGTCCAGCACCAGACCCTGGGGCTGTTCGACCGGCATGTCCTTGGTCGAATGCACCGCGATGTCGATATCGCCACGCAGCATCGCCTCTTCGATTTCCTTGGTGAACAGGCCCTTGTTGCCAATCTCTTTCAGCGGGCGGTCCGCATCAATCATGGCGCGGTTGTCACCAGTGGTCTTGATCACCACAATCTCAAACGCGTCTTCGGGCAGATCAAAGGCTTTGCCCAGCCGTTGCCGGGTTTCATAGGCTTGTGCCAGCGCCAGCGGTGAGCCACGAGTGCCGATCTTGAGCGGTGATGCGGGGGTTGGCAGGGTCAAAGTCATGGGCACAGCTTTAGTCGCGTCACATTGCCCTGACAATGGGGGCAGAGCTTGACAAATTGCCACTGAGGCACGACCCGTTGCGACAAACCTGACGATTGGGGACAAAGATGGCCGAGACAAAGAAACTGCTGCGGGCGCTGGCTGGCGAAGTACAGGACGTGCCACCGATCTGGATGATGCGGCAGGCGGGGCGTTATTTGCCGGAGTACCGCGCAACCCGGGCGCGGGCCGGGGACTTTTTGTCTTTGTGTTATAACCCCGAGTTGGCGGCCGAGGTGACGTTACAGCCGATCCGCCGCTACGGGTTCGACGCAGCGATCCTGTTTGCGGATATCCTGTTGGTGCCGCAAGCTCTGGGTGCGGATCTGTGGTTTGTCACAGGTGAGGGGCCGCGGTTGTCGACGATCACTCAGCAATCTGATTTCGATGCGCTGAAACCGGTATCGGATATCCATGAAACCCTGTCGCCGGTGTACGAAACTGTCCGAATCCTTTCGCGAGAATTGCCATCTGAGACCACCCTTATCGGGTTCGCAGGCGCGCCGTGGACTGTGGCGACCTACATGATTGCCGGGCGGGGTACACCGGACCAAGGACCGGCCCACGCGTTGCGTGAAGAGAACACGGCCTTGTTCGAGGCGTTGCTGGACCGGATCACACTGGCAACGATCGAGTATCTCTCGGCCCAGATCGAGGCCGGGGCCGAGGTGGTGAAGATTTTCGACAGCTGGGCCGGGTCGCTGAAGGGCGATGCCTTTCAGAAATACGCGGTCGAGCCTTGCCGCGTGATCACGCAGGCGATCAAAGCGCGCCATCCCGGTATTCCGGTGATTGGCTTCCCGCGCGAGGCGGGTGATGCCTATGTCGGCTTCGCCAATACCACCGGGGTAGATTGTGTCGCGCTGGACAATTCGGTGTCGCCGGATTGGGCGGTCGAACATGTGCAGGTGGATGGTTGCGTTCAGGGCAATCTGGCCTCGTCACACATGGTGACGGGCGGACAGGCGCTGGTGGATGAGACGCGTCAGATTGTCGAGGCGTTCTCGAAAGGACCGCATATCTTTAATCTGGGCCACGGGATCACACCCGATGCCGATCCCGATAATGTTCAGCTGATGATCGACACGGTGCGGTCGTGGCGGGACGCGTAGAGGGGCCAGCCCCTCTTGGTCTTTGGCCAATTCACCCCAGGATATTTTTAGCCAGGTGAAGGGTCGGGAGGCGCGTTGGTGGACAGCTGATCCAGAATGTCCTGCCTGTGTTCGCCTCGGCGGGGGCTGGGTTTGGGCTGCCATGTCTCGGTCGAAAAGCGGGGTGCAGCCGCGGCCTGCAACGCGCCGTCTTGGTTGATCCAGGTTTGGCGCGCGGCGTTCATGGGATGGGCTTGCGCCTCGACCGGGTCGAGTACGGGCGCGACGCAGGCATCGGATCCCTGAAACATATCGGCCCAGTGGGCGCGGGGTTTGCTGGCAAAAATTTCTGAGAGTCGCTGTGTGAGTTTGGGCCAAAGTGCCGGAACATACTGGTTTTTGAATTCGGGATCGCCTGAGAGCCCCAGTTTTTCCAGGAATTCGGCGTAGAATTTGGGTTCAAGACACTGGACGGTCATAAACCCCCCGTCCAGGCACGCGTACGTGCGGCTCCAATGCGGGCCGTCCAGCAGGCTGTGACCACGCGTCTCAGACAGATTTCCGGATTGGCGCATGCTCATCAACAGGTTCATCATGTGGGCTGAGCCGTCATAGATGGCCGCATCAACCACGGTGCCCTGTCCGGTCCGCTGCGCGTTGAGAAGCCCGGCCAGAATACCAGCAACTAGATACATGGCACCGCCGCCAATATCCCCGACCAGAGTCGCCGGGGTCTGCGGGAGCTGGTCCGCGGCTGAGGCGTACCACAATGCCCCGGACAGAGAGATATAGTTCAGATCGTGCCCGGCAGTTGCGGAGAACGGGCTGTCCTGACCCCATCCGGTCATGCGACCATAGACCAGTTTGGGGTTGGTATCCTGAAAAGCGTCGGGGCCAAGCCCCAGCTTTTCCATCACGCCTGGGCGAAACCCTTCGATCAGCGCGTCGGCCGAGGCGATCAGGCGTCTTGCGATGTCCAGATCGGCTGTATCCTTCAAATTCAGATCAATCGAGCGTTTGCCGCGATCCAGGACGGATTGCTCGGGCATACCAGGTCCGGCAGGCTGGCCCTTGCGGTGGATCGTGATGACGTCCGCCCCCAGATCGGCCAGTAACATGGCTGCAAAAGGACCTGGCCCCAAACCTTCAACTTCAATGATCCGTATTCCGCTGAGCATGGGCCTTCTCCTTTTGGCGCAAGTTTTCGGGGATGCCCAGGGATTGCAAGACCAGATTCAACTGACTGTGATAGTGCGCCTGCATCCGCCGCAGCGTTTGATGTTGGCCGCAATTGAACCGCACGGTGCCCGCAGCCTATCAGCAAGGACAACATTATGCGCGTTTGCCTGATGCGTGTTTGCTAATTGAGCATGTACACAAGCGGATTACCGAATGGCGGCGGTGCCGCAGACCTGACACAGCCGCGCGCCCACAAAAAAGCGCAGAACAATGTGCGGAATTGACCTGTTCTGTGCCGGGCCGTCGGGGTAGTGTCCCCGCCAGAACAGGGAACGTGCATGACAACTATTCTGTCCATCAGGGATTTGCGTAAGTCCTATGCCGACGGATTCGAGGCGCTCAAAGGGGTGTCCTTGGATATCGAGCAGGGCGAAATTCTGGCGTTGCTGGGCCCGAATGGGGCCGGCAAGACGACTCTTATTTCCACCGTGTGCGGCATTACCACTCCGACTTCGGGCACTGTTACCGTAGGTGGGCATGACATCCAGACCGAATTTCGTGCCGCGCGCCGGATGATCGGGCTGGTGCCGCAGGAAATCGCGCTTGAGCCGTTTGAGAAAGTTTGGAACACGGTCCGGTTCTCTCGCGGCCTGTTCGGATATGGCAGCGACAACGCCCGGATCGAAGAGATCCTGCGCAAGCTGTCTTTGTGGGACAAGCGTAAAAACGCGATCAAGGAACTGTCCGGTGGCATGAAGCGCCGCGTGCTGATTGCCAAGGCCCTGGCACATGAGCCGCGCGTGCTGTTCCTGGATGAGCCGACCGCCGGCGTAGATGTCGAACTGCGCAAGGACATGTGGGAGATCGTGGCCGAGCTGAAAAAGGCCGGGGTAACCATCATCCTGACGACACATTACATCGAAGAGGCCGAAGCCATTGCCGACAGGGTAGGTGTGATCGACAAGGGTGAGCTGCGGCTGGTGCAGGACAAGAACACCCTGATGGCCCAGATGGGCAAGAAACAGATCGAGGTTATGCTGGCCGATCCTATCCAGGCCATTCCCGACAGTCTGGCTGTGCATAACCTGACGTTGAACGGCAATGGCGACGCGCTGGTCTATACCTATGACACCCACGCGGACCGCACTGGGATCACCACTTTGCTGAACGACGTGGCGCAGGCGGGGCTTGTTCTGCGCGACGTGCAGACCCGGCAGTCGAGCCTGGAAGAGATTTTCGTGAACCTGGTATCCGGAGAACCCGCATGAACTGGTCTGCCATCGCAGCAATCTACCGGTTCGAAATGGCCCGGTTCTTCCGCACTCTGGCACAGAGCTTTCTGTCGCCGGTCCTGTCGACCTCATTGTATTTTGTGGTCTTCGGCACTGCGATCGGCAGCCGCATCCAAGAGGTCGAGGGTGTATCTTATGGCGCGTTCATCGTGCCGGGGCTTATCATGTTGTCCGTTGTGATGCTGGCAATCTCGAACGCGTCTTTCGGGATCTACTTCCCGAAATTCCTTGGTACGATATACGAACTGTTGTCGGCGCCAGTGAATTTTATTGAGATCGTAATAGGTTACGTCGGGGCCGCCGCCACCAAGTCGTTGTTTGTCGGGCTGGTAATCCTGGTGACAGCCACATTCTTCGTGGACATACGCATTGAGCATCCCTTTGCGATGGCAGCGTTCCTGATCCTGTCCTGCCTCAGTTTTTCGCTGTTGGGCTTTATCGTAGGGATATGGGCCAGCAACTTTGAACAAATATCTTTGGTGCCACAGCTGGTTATCACGCCACTGATCTTTCTGGGGGGAACGTTCTATTCGATCTCGATGCTGCCGCCTGTTTGGCAGACGATCACCCTGTTCAATCCGGTTGTTTACCTGATTTCCGGGTTCCGCTGGTCGTTTTACGGGTTGGCCGATGTCCCGATCGGATTCAGCCTGCTGGCGATTCTGGTCTTCACAGGGACTTGTCTGGCTGTGATCGGCTGGATCTTCAAAACCGGTTGGCGTATTCGCAGCTAGGGCGTTGCATTTTTGCCCGCCATGTGTGTGAATTTGGTTCACGTCACGTCTAAGGCCCGAACGGTCCCTTGTTTAGGGCCCGGCTGCACTCTACATCGGCACCCATGAAGCTCAGCCTGCCATTTGTCAAAAAGCAGCCCCTCGTGGCCGTGGTTCGCCTATCCGGCGCCATCGGAATGGCGGGGCGTGGATCGTTGAACGATACCGCGCTGGCCCCCGTTCTGGAAAAGGCGTTTCGCAAAGGTAAACCTGCGGCCGTGGCGCTTGAGATCAACTCGCCCGGTGGATCGCCGGTGCAAAGCTCTCTGATCGGGTCGCGAATCCGGCGGCTGTCGGAAGAGCTTGAGGTCCCCGTTATTGCCTTCGTCGAAGACGTTGCAGCGTCTGGCGGCTACTGGCTGGCCGCTGCCGCTGACGAAATCTGGGCCGATGACAGCTCGGTCCTGGGGTCGATCGGTGTGATTTCGGCCGGGTTTGGCGCGCATGTCCTTCTGGCGCGACAAGGCATCGAGCGGCGCGTACATACGGCGGGCAAATCAAAATCAATGCTCGACCCGTTTTCGCCGGAAAAAGAAGAAGATGTCGCGCGGCTGCAAGGCTTGCTGGGTGATATCCACGCGAACTTCATCGACCATGTCAAAGCCCGCCGCGGTGACAAGCTGGATCAAAGTGCGGATTTGTTCACGGGCGAGGTCTGGCTTGCCAGACGCGCGCAGGAACTGGGCCTGATAGACGGCGTCGCACACCTAAGGCCGAAAATGCAGGAGCGGTTCGGCGACAAGGTGAAGTTCCGCCGCTATGGCCTGCGCAAACCGATCTGGTCGCGGTTTGGGGCCACACTTGCCCAGGACGCCATAACCGGAATTGAGGAGCGGGCGGCTTACGCGCGCTTTGGTTTGTGACGTGATCGTTAAGGTTGTCACCCTTTTCCTGATTGCCATGGGTGTCCTGGCGATGTTCGGCAAGTTGCGTTTTCCGGGGCAGAAAAGGCTGCAATCTGCAAGATGTCCGCGCTGTGGACGGTTCAGTATCGGTAAGGGGCCTTGCTCCTGCGAAAAAGGAGGCCGTACATGACGGCATGGCTGTTATCCGGCCTCGGCTTGCTGATCTTGCTTCTCGCAGGTGATGCTTTGGTCCGCGGTGCAGTGAACCTGAGCCTGCGCCTGGGTGTACCAGCCCTGATCGTCAGCCTGACCATTGTGGCGTTTGGCACCTCGGCCCCCGAGCTGTTGATCGCGATCAGCGCGATCAAGGAAAACGCGCCGGGGATTGCGCTGGGTAACGTGGTCGGGTCGAATACGGCGAACATTTTGCTGGTTCTGGGACTGCCAGCCTTGCTTGCCACGCTTCACACCAGTGAATGCAACACCAGAAGAAACTATGTTTTTATGTTGCTGGCCACGGTGCTGTTCATCGGCCTGGCATTCTGCGGCGTGTTCAATCTGGCTAGCGGTGCTATTTTGCTGGCTGCTTTGGGATTGGTCCTTCTCAATGCCTTCCGCGATGCGCGCGCGCATCGCAAGGCCTGCGGTGAAGCCTGTGGGGAAGAGGATGAGTTGGAAGGTCTGGAAGAGGCCGATCCGGACATGCCCTATTGGAAGCTATCGATTTATCTGGTCCTGGGCCTGATCGGCCTGCCGATGGGTGCACATCTTCTGGTCGACAACGCCACGATCATTGCCCGCACATATGGCGTCAGCGAAACGATTATCGGACTGACGCTGATCGCAGTTGGGACATCCCTGCCGGAACTGGCCACGACCGTCATGGCGGCTTTGCGCAGACAGGCGGATGTCGCCTTGGGCAACGTGATCGGGTCGAACATGTTCAACCTTTTGGCCATCGTCGGTATCGCCACTTTGTTTGGACGTATCCCTGTGGACCCGGAATTCCTGCGTTTCGATCTGTGGGTCATGCTGGGCGCATCGCTTCTGTTGATCCCGTTCGTGTTCTTGAAACAAGATATCACACGCGGCTGGGGTCTGGTGTTGACGCTGCTGTATGCCGTCTACATCGTCTCGCTGTTGGCGTGACCTGAAGATAGGGGGAAATCCATGGCCCAAGCGTTAGTGACCGGTGCAGGTGTTCGTCTTGGTCGGGCAATGGCCCTGTATCTGGCAAAGCGGGGATATGACGTCGCCGTGCACTATGCGACGTCTGAAGAACCTGCCGCCGAGACCGTAGCCGAGGTGCAGGCGCTTGGGCGCAAGGCGGTCGCCTTGCACGCCGATCTGCTGGATGAGGCGCAGGTCCTGACCTTGCTGCCCCGTGCGGCAGAGGCGTTGGGTGGACCAATCACCTGTCTGGTGAACAACGCATCGATTTTTGAATACGACAGCCTTCAAACCGCCACGCGGCAAAGCTGGAACCGGCATCTCGACAGCAACCTGCGCGCGCCATTCGTTCTGACGCAGGCCATGGCTGCGCAGGGGCTGAAGCCGGGCACGGACGAGGCGGGCGAACCTGTTGCCACCGGCCTGATCATCAACATGGTCGATATGCGGGTGCGCAAGCTCACGCCAGAGTTCATGACCTATACGATTGCCAAGATGGGTCTGTGGGCCTTGACCCGAACCTCGGCGCAGGCGCTCACGCCAGCGATCCGCGTCAATGCGATCGGGCCAGGACCAACGATGCAGGGCCACCGGCAAAGCGAAGAACACTTTCAGGCGCAGCGTGCAAACACGGTTCTGGAACGCGGGTCGAACCCGTCAGATATCACTGCCGCCTTGGGCTATTTCCTGGATGCGCATGCGGTCACGGGGCAGCTTTTATGCGTCGACGGTGGGCAGCATCTGGGGTGGAAAACGCCGGACGTTCTGGGCCTTGAATAGGTAAAGCTGCTGCAAGTTTTGCACCGCTCTCGGTTCTGTTACCTGCTCGTTACAAAAATGTCTTTTTTTTCATACACTTGTCTTGTGAATGAAAATATTTACAATAAAAACAATAGGTTAAATATTTGCTTATTTTTTGTGCAAATCAAGGATTCCTTAATGAAACAAGGGAAAATCGCCAAGCTCAGAAACTTATCTTCACACTTATCCACAGAAACCGTGGATTTGTTTTCTCTTGATCTGAAGGCCACAAGATTGCAGCCATGGTCAGAGAATCATATCTCAGGCAAATGACGACAGACAGCGACCCGACCCAAGACACTCAAATGACCGGCTATGCGTGCATTCAGCGGTATCTGAAAACGCTGGACAGTTCACCCGGTGTGTATCGCATGTTGGATGCGGACAGCCGGGTGCTGTACGTCGGCAAGGCGCGCAACCTCAAAGCGCGGGTGTCGAACTATGCGCGGCCGGGACATTCGGGGCGGATTGAGCGGATGATCGCGGCGACAGCCTCGATGATGTTCCTGACCACACGGACCGAGACCGAGGCGCTGCTACTTGAGCAGAATCTGATCAAGCAGCTCAAGCCCAAATACAACGTGCTGCTGCGTGACGACAAAAGCTTTCCCAATATTCTGGTCGCCAAGGACCATGCCTTTCCGCAGATCAAAAAGCATCGCGGCGCAAAGAAAGAGAAGGGGACCTATTTTGGCCCCTTTGCCAGCGCGGGTGCGGTGAATCGGACGCTGAACCAGTTGCAAAAAGCGTTTCTGTTGCGCAATTGCTCGGACTCTATGTTCGATAGTCGGACGCGTCCCTGTCTGCTCTTTCAGATCAAGCGCTGTTCCGGGCCTTGCGTGAACCTGATCTCGGAAGAAGAGTACAGCGAAAGCGTCAAAGATGCCGAGCGGTTCCTGTCTGGCCGGTCGACCAAAGTGCAGGAAGAACTGGCTGAACAGATGATGGCTGCCTCCGAGGCAATGGAGTTCGAGCGTGCAGCCGGACTGCGTGATCGCATTCGCGCGCTGACGCAGGTACAGACATCTCAGGGCATCAACCCGCGTGGCGTGGCCGAGGCGGATGTGATCGGCCTATATATGGACAGCGGGCAGGCTTGTGTTCAGGTGTTCTTTATCCGCGCCAATCAAAACTGGGGAAACAAGGATTTCTATCCACGTGTCGGTGCGGATGTGTCCGCGGCTGAGGTGATGGAGGCTTTCCTTGGCCAGTTCTACGACAACAAGGAACCGCCGCGACAACTGATCCTTTCGGATGCCGTCGAAAACGCTGACCTGATGCAAGAAGCACTAAGCGAGAAGGCGGGACGCAAGGTCGAAATTTTGGTGCCTCAACGGGGTGAAAAACAGGAACTGATCGCGGGTGCCTTGCGCAACGCGCGGGAGTCTCTGGCCCGACGGATGTCAGAGAGTGCCACGCAAGCCAAGCTTCTGCGCGGAGTGGCCGAGGCGTTTGATCTGGACAGCCCGCCGAACCGGATCGAGGTTTACGATAACTCTCATATCCAGGGCACCAATGCCGTCGGCGGGATGATCGTAGCAGGTCCGGACGGGTTCATGAAAAATGCCTATCGAAAGTTCAACATTCGGGGCGACGACCTGACCCCTGGTGACGATTTCGGGATGATGAAAGAGGTTCTGACCCGCCGCTTTACCCGCTTGCAAAAAGAGGATCCGGATCGTGACAAGGGATTGTGGCCCGACCTGTTGCTAATCGACGGCGGCGCGGGGCAGGTGAGTGCTGTGCGCGAAATCATGGTCGAGCATGGGGTCGAAGATATCCCTATGGTCGGTGTTGCAAAGGGGGTTGATCGTGATCACGGTAAAGAAGAGTTCCACCGTACCGGTCAGCGCCCCTTTGCATTAAAACGCAACGACCCGGTGCTATATTTTATTCAGCGCCTGCGGGATGAGGCGCACCGGTTTGCAATCGGCACTCACCGTGCCAAACGGGCCAAAGCGGTCGGCGCGACGCCGTTGGACGAAATCCCCGGAGTTGGTGCCGCGCGTAAGCGTGCATTGCTGGCGCATTTTGGCAGTGCCAAGGCGGTCAGCCGGGCCAATCTGGCGGATTTGAAAGCGGTCGAGGGGATCTCAGCCGGGTTGGCGCAAAAGGTCTACGACTTCTTCCACGACAAAGGCTAGGCCTTGCGCCCGCGCCACAATATGTACAGGCCCGAGGCGACGATCAGCGAACTGCCGATCCACATCGTCTGGTCGAGATCCTCGCCAAAGAAGACCACACCCAGGGCGACACCAAACAGCAGGCGGGAATAGCGGAAGGGCGTGACAGCGGATACTTCTCCCGTCCGCATGGCTTTCATCAAGGAACCGTATGCGATTGCGCCAAGGCCTACGGCTCCGGCGATATGCAGGCTTGTGAGCAACGGCACTGGCGCAATCGGGGCCTGTTCCCAAAAGCTGTAGGCAAACCCGGCGACAATCACGCTGACAAAGCCGTAGAACCCTAAAACTTCGGTTCCAAGGCTGGCGGGTGCGACCCGGCTGGCCAGATCGCGACCTGCAAATCCCAACATCCCCAGCACGGCCAGCAGGGACAGGATGGTGAAACTGTCACCAGTTGGTTGGATGATGATCACAACGCCGATCAGGCCAACGAGAATGGCGCTCCACCGCCGCCAACCAACGGTCTCTCCGAATAGCAGCGCGGCACAGGCGACGACCACAAGCGGGGTGGCCTGCAGGATAACGGTTGCAGATGACAAGGGCGTCAGTGTGATAGCCAGGACGTAGAACAGCCGTCCGAGAATTTCGAACACCGCGCGGATTTTCATCGCGGGCGACAGAACATCCGGTTGCAGCAGCCGCGTGCCACGTGCCATTGCGACACAGGCAAAGATGAGCGCGCCACCCAATCCGAACAGGACAAGTATTTGCCAGACGGGCAAGGCAACCGCCGCCGCTTTCAGCAGCGCGTCTTCCAGTGCGAAACATGCCATCGCGCCGATCATCCATGCGCTACCGATCAGGTTGGCGCGCGCGTCGGTCTCAATATTCGGGGTCATCGGTTCGTCTTTGCCATTGGGCTTGGTCGGCTGCACTCTGACGACAATACGACCCGGGGCCAAGGCCAATAACCGGTGCCGCGCCGGACTGCGGCGCTTTGACCAAGCCTCTGTGATCGGTACAGTTTTTTTCCGCCCCGTCTTTCCTGTCCCCGGTCAGCGATGTAGGGTCTGCTTCATGAAGTGGAACCTGCCGAATATCCTGACCGTCCTGCGCCTGCTGGCCGCGCCCGGTCTGGCCGTAATGTTTCTGTATTTCACCAGACCCTACGCGGATTGGTTTGCGCTGATCCTATTTCTGACGGCAGCCATTACCGACTGGTTTGACGGATATCTGGCGCGCGCGTGGAAACAGGAAACCAAGATCGGGGCCATGTTGGACCCGATTGCGGACAAGGCGATGGTGGTGATCGCGCTGATGATCCTTGTGGGTTATTCCGCAGAGCACTGGACGCCATGGCTAGTGCTGCCAGCGACGGTCATCCTGTTCCGCGAGGTGTTTGTCTCGGGCTTGCGGGAATATCTGGGCGATACGGCCGGAACGCTGAAGGTCACGAAGCTGGCGAAATGGAAAACGACCGCGCAGATGGTGGCGATTGCCATTCTGTTTTCGCAGGGGATTTTCGAACACTATTTTGTGATGGCTACATTTGGCATGGATGCCGAAACAATGGATCTGGTCCTGACGGGTCAACTGGAAGACCTAAATCACATGCGCTGGCATCTCGAAGCGATGTTCTGGTCTGGCCGGATCGGGTTGTGGCTTCTGTGGATTGCGGCGGCGCTGACATTGATCACCGGCTATGACTACCTACGTAAAGCCATGCCCCATCTGAAGGAGAGCTAAGGGATGGATGTGCTGTATTTTGCCTGGGTGCGTGAACGGATCGGCCTGCCGAAAGAACGGATCGAGACCAAGGCCGCGACCGTATCCGATCTGGTCGCCGAGCTGAGCGCGCGCGAAGACCGCTATGCTGCCGCATTTGCGGACCTGTCCGCACTGCGCGTCGCTCTGGATCAGGAACTGTCCGATTTTGACGCATCGCTTGCTGGTGTGCGCGAAGTGGCTTTTTTCCCGCCAATGACCGGCGGCTAAAACCATGCGCATCGCGGTTCAGGAAGAAGAATTTGATCTTGGGGCCGAAGCCAATACCTTCGCTGCCGGAGACGATGCCAACGGCGCCATCGTGACCTTTACCGGCGTGGTGCGCGATCTGGCATCCGGTGATCTGGATGTGATGGAGATCGAGCATTACCCCGGTATGACCGAACGCGCGCTAACCAAAATAGCCAAAGAGGCACAGCAGCGCTGGTCGTTGGGCGATGTTCTGGTGATCCACCGCCACGGGCGCCTTGCCCCCGGGGACCGGATCATGATGGTGGCTACTGCCGCGCGGCACCGCAAGGATGCGTTTGAGGCGGCAGAATACCTGATGGATTACCTAAAATCCCGCGCGCCTTTCTGGAAAAAAGAAATCACCACATCCGGCGCGCAATGGGTCGCAGCCAAGGATGAGGATGAAGATGCGCTGACGCGGTGGTAGGTTCTGTGCCCGGCACCGGATTATCTGGTGCCGGGTCTATTATAGCGAGTTAGGTGCTTTGTTCGGTGTTACACTGCCGTGCGGCTTCGATGGCTTTTTTAGTACCATCCAGACTAACGGTGAATGCGAACTCTTTCTTCGGAAACACGGTCATTTCGTATTTGTTCATGACGTCATCCACAAACTGGGCGTTGTTCGCAAGGATGTATCCGCCTGTATATCCGTCGGCGAGATGCTTAGTCTTCTTGTGCGCCTCAGCTTCGTAGACGTTGCCGTCGAGTGACAGGAAGATCTTTTCTTTCTTACCCTTCAAGCCAATGTCGTTCTTCGTGAACACACCTAGATAGCCCATCTCGTGGTCTTTGGTCAGACCCATCTGAACAACGTTCTGGTTTTCGTCCATACGCTCGATCAGGCAGGACCCGCGGGAGTCATCCACAAAGATGGTCCAGCCGGATTCTTCGCCCCAGTTGGTGAAGGTATCATTCTCTGAAGGTATCACGTCACTTGACGCCCAGACGGCGGCGCCGGTGAAGATGCTTAGAGTTGCAGCAGCAGTTAATGATGATTTGAAATTCATAGTACACTCCAATTTTCTGGATAGTGAACAGTGATGTGCATGTGTAAAAATGCACCAATTCCTAATATTGAATTTGTTGTAGGAATTGAAGGCGATTGCCTCGGATCGGCTGATTTGTGCCGAAGGTGCAGTCGGCCCCAACCGGGGTCAGCTATTAAGCCCGGGGCTGGGATCAATCCGCGTTGTTGATACGCCCGCGTAGTTCTTCGGCCTCTTGCCGCGCCGCGCGCAGGCCGTCCATGGCGGCTGCCAATTCGGCCTCGGTCTGGGTCAGCTGGTTGGTCAGTTCGGCCTCGCGCTGCTGCAGATAGGTGATCGCCTGATCGCGGGTTTCTTCTGCCTCGTGCAGTTCCTGGCTCATGCGGTCCAGATCGGCGACGTCGCTTTGGCGGACGCGCGACAGGCGATGGGCCAGCCAGTTGGCGAACCACCCCATGCAAAAGGCGGCAAACAATATGACGGCGGTCGCGATAATGAATTCGATTCTGTTCAATTTACTGGTCCCCTGCGCCCGAGTCGGTTTCCGCATCCGTTTCCGGGGCTTCGGCCTCTGGCTCTGCGTCTTGTGACGTCTCTGTTTCGTCTTCCATCGCTTCCAGCGCGGTTTGAGATTCGGCGGTGGATTCGGGCCGGATCAGGCGGAATTCGATGCGTCTGTTTTCTTCCCGCCCGATTTCGGTGTCATTGTCGGCGATTGGCTGGGTTTCACCATAGCCCAAGGCGGTAAAGCTGGCTGTGGGCACGCGCCGCGCGCGCAGTTCATTTAAGATGGATTGTGCACGCGACTGGCTGAGCTGCTGGTTCATCTCTTCGCGACCTTGGCTGTCAGTGTGGCCCTGAATCTCCAGCCGGATGGGTCCGCATTCCCGCAGGATGTCGGCGATCTGATTGACCGTATCGCGCGATTCGGCGGCGACCGTGGCAGAACCTGGTTCAAAGGCGATTTTGGAACCCGCCTGAACCTCGGCGATGCGCTCTTCGCAAACATCCGGGTCGGGCAGCTTGTCTGCGGGCTCGGGTGGCTTTTGATAGGTGATCGACAGGCTGAAATCTTGTGCCTCGCCCAGTTTTTCCGACAAAAGCCCCGAAATATAGGCCCGGGTTTTGGGGTCGTGGCTGACACCGTTCAGAACCACTTCGTCCGGTGTCACGGTCAGCGCACCATTGTGCAGTTGCGACAACGCCTCAAGCCCGCTGAGGACGCGAATGGGCCAATCGGCGGGCAGGTCAGGGGCGACGCGGGTTGCGGTATGGACGTGTTCGTAACCAAAGGCTGCACGGGCATAGCTGTCGACCATGTCGCGCAGGGTTTCATCCCCCAGCCGGCCGCGCATTTGTACCAGACCCTCGGGGCTTCGTGTTGCTGAGAATTCGGGCGGGCCGGATTGGTCTTCCGTTTCGGGTTCCGGCAGAACTGCATGCAGGGCAAAGACCTCGGGCAGTGCGTTTTCCAGTTCGCCGATCACCTGGTCAAACAGCGCGGCACCAGTGCCTTCGGCTGCGACCAGAGTGATATCCGCATCTGACAAAGTCACCGTACCCTGGCCGATTTCCGCCAGCGCCCGAATGCTTAACACGGCGGCGTCGGGCCAGCGAGGTGAGGGTTCACCCAGACCGATGGTGCAGGAATAAGGCCCGGTCAGACCAGCATCCTGTGCGGCTGCGACGATCCGGTCCCGCGCCTTTTCGTCCTGGGCCGAGCAGGCATCGAATTGCCCGCCATTTTCGTCGATCAGGTAACGCAGGGTGAAGGGTGTAATGACCGGGCGAGGTGCCGAGATGGACAGGCCTATGCGTAGGCTCGGCGGTGCCGCGCGGGTCAGCTCTTGCTCAAGCCGCTCTTTTTCCTGCTGACTGTCGGCAATTGCGGTCACCTTCACAAGCCCGGGGCTGGCCGAGATTTTGGCCCGAGGCAACCGGGTCAGCGCCTCGACCGCATAAGTAACCGCTTCGTCCCAGCCTTTCGGCTTTGGATAATCGGCGGTTTCCAACAAATCTGAGACCGGCCCGTCATTCAGTCTGCGCAATCTCTCTGTCAGCGCGTTGCGATCTTCGCTGGCCGGGATCAGGCCAATAACCGATATTCCGCTGTCATTGCGCAGAATCTCGGCTGAAAAGCGTGGCGAGGCCAGTTGCGTCGTGGGCGCGACTTCCATTTCGTCAATGACGCGCGAGGTGTCGACCTCGGTCCCTGCCGCTGTCAGAGCGTTGAATCGTGTGGCCTCATCCGAAGCCGTACCGGTCAGAACGACCCGCAGCCCGTCCGATTGGACCTCGGCCCAGTCGTGACCCTTCAGGTCCAGCGCACGTCGCACGGCGAACTCTGAGGCTTCTTCGACTTTTGTCACGGCAAAACTTGCCGCCAACAGAGACAGCCCTGCGGACACAAGGAAGACAAAGGCAACGACGAAGACATAAGGCAGGCGCATGTGCGAACTATCGACTCCTCGGGTGAGTGTTCGGAACTCTTACAGAGGCCTAGGCCCGGGTGCAATCAGAGCAACAAGGCGACGCAAAGGAAGATCAGCGGAATAAGGCCGGTGTCACGGTTGGCGCGGAACAATTGCAGCAGTTTGGCGTTGTCTTCGATATCAAGCCCCCGCAATTGCCATGCCATGTGCCACCCCATCGCCCAAGGCCCGCCAAGTGCCACCACCAGGGCCATGATTGACGTCTGGGTCGTCGCGGCGTCGATGATTGCCAGTCCCATAAGCGCCACTGTGGCCATCAGGAAATACTTCAACCATCGCGCAGTGTCGGTGCCAAACAGCCGGGCGGTGGACTTGATCCCGATCAGTTCGTCATCTTCGGCGTCCTGATGGGCATAGATCGTATCGTAGAACAGCGTCCATGCGATCCCGGCTAGGTACAGCGTGATTGCGGGTATACCCACGGTTCCCGTGTGGGCAGCCCAGGCCAGCAGGATGCCCCAGTTGAAGGCCAGCCCCAGAAACACCTGCGGCCACCAGGTGAATCGCTTGGCAAAGGGGTAGATCGTCACCGGCAACAGCGACAGTACGCCCATCGCAATTGCGGCCTGGTTGAAGGTCAACAGAATCATCAGCGCCAGCAGGCATTGTAGCCCCATCCAGATCACTGCCTGCCGCACGCTGACCTGACCCGATGGAATTGGGCGGGATCGGGTGCGCTCCACCTGACCGTCAAATTCGCGGTCGGTGATGTCGTTCCATGTGCAGCCCGCACCGCGCATCAGAAAGGCTCCGAAGGCGCAGCCGATGGCGATCCACAGATCCTCCCACCGCGGGGTGCCGTCGCTGAGGATGGCCAGTGCCAATCCCCACCAGCAGGGAATCAACAGCAACCACGTGCCGATGGGCCGGTCAGCGCGGCTCAGGCGCAGGTAGGGGCGGGTGAAAGCGGGCGCATATGTATCGACCCAGTTGCCGCTGACAGCGTCGGCAACCTGACCGTCTGGTGTTGGAGCATTGCCTTGCATATGTAAGGTCTCATGAGTGCAAAGATCAGACTGTATGTAGAGCACCCTCTGGGTCAGGGGCAATCGGTTCCTTTGACGCGCGAGCAGGCCCATTACCTGTTTGGCGTCATGCGCCTGTCCGTCGGTGGACGGGTCGCGCTGTTCAATGGGCAGGACGGAGAGTGGCTGGCCGAGGTAATAGAGGCAGGCAAGCGGGGCGGCGTCTTGTCCTGCGTTGAGCAATCCAAACCGCTGCAACTGCCACCAGACCTGTGGTTCCTGTTCGCGCCGATCAAAAAGGCGCGCACTGACTTTATCGTTGAAAAGGCGGCGGAAATGGGCGCGGCGCGGATCATGCCGGTGCAGACGGAATTCACCAATTCGGAACGCATTCGTCAGGACCGATTGCAGGCGCACGCCGTTGAGGCGACCGAGCAATGCGGTGGAACATTTGTGCCCGAGGTGGCTGATCTGCAGCGATTGGATCGCGTATTGGAAAGCTGGCCCAAAGGGCGGCAACTGATGTTCTGCGATGAGGCCGAGGTAGGCTCGGCCCTGCGGCTGGCTGGCAATGAAACGGACCAACCCTGGGCTATTCTCATCGGCCCCGAAGGTGGTTTTTCCGAGCGCGAGCGTGCGCGGCTGGCTGCGCTGCCCTTTTCGCATGTGGTCAGCCTTGGCCCGCGCATCCTGCGCGCCGATACGGCTGCCGTAGCGGCGCTGACGATGTGGCAGCAGGCGCTGGGAGACTGGGTGTGAACTGGCAAGAAGCGCAAGGCGCAGACGTTCCAAAGATCGACAGGTTCCTGTTCGAACATATCCAGACGTCCATGTTCCCTCTGGCGAACCTGCGGGACTTCGGCTTGCGCGGCTCAGACCCGCGCGCCTTGAACTTGTGGACATTGGGTGATGGTCCGAGGGCGATTTTTGGAATCACAAATGAAGGTATGGTCCTGCCGCAATGCCCCGAATGCTCGGATGACGTACTGAGGCAGGCGATTCGCCTGATCCGGGGGCGCAGGTTGTTCGGTCTGGCGGCTGAGGCCACTCAAGCACGTCGGATCATGCAGCTTGCGGGATGGGAAGACCGCCCTGCAACCCTAAACAGTGACGAGCCGGGGTTCTCGCTGGAGCTGAATCAACTTGTCATGCCGGACGCCACCAGCGCGAAACTGGTGCCGCCGGATGAACTGAACCGATCCATAACAGTGGGATGGCGGCAAGACTATCTGATCGAAGCAATGGGCTTTGACCCCGAACGCGCGCAACCTCAGGCACAAAAAGATATCGCTGCCTATATCGAACGCGATTCCCATCGGGCCTTGCTGATTGATGGTCGGCCAGTAGGAATGACCGGGTTCAACTCGCGTTTGCCAGAGGTTGTCCAGATTGGCGGTGTTTATACGCCGCCCGATCTTCGGGGGCATGGATACGCGCGACTAGCAGTGGCGCTACATCTACGCGAGGCGCACAGCAACGGCGCAACCCGCGCTGTTCTGTTTGCCGCTAGCGATGCCGCCGCGCGTGCCTATATAGCAATAGGGTTCCGGCCAGCAGGCCATTATTCCCTGATTTTGTTCAAAAACCCTGAGGACACGGCATGAGTTTCATCCGACCCGAAGCCAAACTGGCCCTGTGGCGCTGGCGCGAAGTGCTGGTGGCAGGGGTCGTCTTGTTGGTCGGCCTCAGCTGGATCGGCGAACCCGGTGGATTGCTGGGTTGGCTGGGCTGGGTACTGATCGCGGTCTCGGTGGCGCTGGCCGTTATTGGCATTCAACGCGCCCGGTTCCGTACCGGTGCAGGTGGCCCCGGTCTGGTGACAATCGATGAAGGTCAGATCACTTATCTGGGACCGCTGACAGGCGGCATCGTTGCGACACGTGAAATCGAGCGCCTTGTGCTGGACCCGACATCGTCCCCGGCACATTGGATTTTGGATCAGCAGGGGCAGCCGACGCTTCACATTCCTGTGAATGCGGAAGGTGCCGAAGCGCTGTTTGATGTGTTCTCGGCCCTTCCGGGTTTGAAAACCGAACAAATGCTGTTGGAACTGAACGGTGGCGCGACGCATCCTGTGGTTATTTGGGAACGCACGCCTCTGCGTCCGGCCCATTTGAGGCTGCATTGACACTGGCGCGGTTTAAGACCACGACTGACCAAACGACAGACACATCAGGATCGGAGCACGGTTCATGTCCATTCCCCAGTCCGGCGGCGGACCGATCGAACGCCATGAGCAACTGGCCGAATATCTGGAATCGGGCTGCAAGCCCAAACAGGATTGGCGCATCGGAACCGAACATGAGAAGTTCGGTTATTGCAAAGACACGCTGAAACCGCTGCCCTTTGAGGGTGAGCGTTCCATTCTTGCCGTCCTGCAGGGTTTGCGTGATTTGCATGGCTGGGCCCCGGTGGAAGAGGCCGGCAAGCTGATCGGGCTGGAAAAAGACGGCGCCAATGTATCGCTGGAACCCGGCGGGCAGTTGGAATTGTCAGGCGCGCCGCTTGAGACCATTCATGAAACCTGTGACGAGGTGAACGCGCATCTGCGCGATGTGAAGGATATCGCGGACAAGATCGGTGTCGGTTTCATCGGCCTTGGGGCCGCCCCGATCTGGACCCACGAGGAAATGCCGCTGATGCCCAAGGGGCGTTACCGGCTGATGAATGACTACATGGAAAAAGTCGGCACCATGGGCCGGTCGATGATGCGCCGGACGTGTACGGTTCAGGTCAATATCGACTTTGGATCCGAGGCCGACATGGTGCAGAAACTGCGCGTCGCGCTGGCGTTGCAGCCTGTGGCAACGGCACTGTTTGCCAATTCCCCGTTCTTTGAGGGTAAGCCAAACGGCCAAAAAAGCTGGCGCAGCTATATCTGGCGTCATCTGGATGATGCGCGCACCGGTATGCTGCCCTTTGTGTTCGAAGACGGGTTCGGGTTCGAGGCTTGGGTCGAGTACGCCTTGGATGTGCCGATGTATTTCGTCTATCGCGACGGCAAGTATATCGACGCGCTGGGCCAGTCCTTCCGTGACTTTCTGCAAGGCAAACTGCCTGCTTTGCCAGGCGAAACGCCGACGTTGTCTGACTGGGCGGATCACCTGACCACAGCCTTCCCCGAGGCGCGGATCAAGAAGTTCATGGAGATGCGCGGGGCCGATGGTGGTCCCTGGCGGCGCCTGTGTGCCTTGCCCGCATTCTGGGTCGGTTTGACCTATGATCAAGGCGCGCTGGATGCGGCTTGGGATCTGGTCAAAGGCTGGGATGCCGAGACGCGCGAAGAGCTTCGGGTTGCCGCCGCCCGGGACGGCCTGCAGGCGCAGGTCGGCGACATCAACATGCACGATCTGGCTGGCGAGGTGGTTTCGATCGCCCAAGCCGGCTTGAAATCCCGCGCCTTTCCCGGTGCAGGTGGGTTGGTACCGGATGAAACGCATTTCCTGAATGCGCTCAAGGACAGTATCGAAACTGGCAAGGTTCCGGCGGACGAGTTGCTGGATCACTATAACGGCGACTGGAACGGCGATCTGACCCGGATTTATCCCGATTTCAGCTACTGACCGTCTTTTAGGTCTGTTGCCTTTAGGAGAGTATTTGCCAATTAACGTGATGTGACCTTGCCATGTGGCGGGGTCAACCGACTATGCTTGGCGGGATATTCCCGAGCGTGATGGCGTCATGGCCCGTATCAGCGAACTGCATTATTCCAATGCCTATGCCGCCCAAAGCGGCGTTTCCGAGTTCCTAGAGGTTGCGCTGAGATCCGATGAGGATCCGGCCAATTTCACTGTGTCCTTCTATCAGGCGAATGGTCAGGTCGGGATCGAGATTCCGCTGACCCACCCATCGGTTCAGGTTTCAATCGACCCTGACAACAATGAACAGGTCTTTGTAATTTCAGCAGATTTCTTTCCGATCCTGCTGACAGACCCCAATGGCGGGGGTCCGAACAACTATGAAGCCTATGCGCTGACCAATACATCGACGGGCGAGGTCATTGATTTCTACGATATCGGTGGCGGAACCACGGATATCGTCGCTCAAAACGGGTTGGCCGCCGGGGAAACTTCGGAAAATCTGCCGGTTCTTGTTGGGCCGAACCAAACCACGACAACCCTGCAGTTCAATCAGCCCAACCCGGACACACTGGTGCATGCGCCGCTCTCGCCCGGCGATTCAGGCGCACCGTGTTTCGCGGCTGGCACGTTGGTCGACACGCCGGATGGTCCGCGTAGGGTTGAAACTCTGGGGCCGGGTGACCTGGTGCTGACACAGGATGATGGTGCTTGCATCATTCGCTGGGCCGGTGGCCGCACTGTTTCAGGACGGGGTCGTTTTGCACCCGTTCGTATCCGTTCCGGCGCGTTGGGGGCGGAAAGGGACATTTACGTCTCGCCGCAACACCGCCTGCTGGTCTCAGGTTGGCAGGCGCAGCTGCTGTTCGGAGAAGATGAGGTTCTTGTCGCGGCCAAATCAATGGTCAATGACACGACCATCACATCCGCGCCTTGCGACCTTGTCCACTATGTCCACCTGTTCTTTGACCGGCATCAACTGGTGTCGACCTCTGGTCTGATCTCGGAAAGCTTCTTTCCCGGGGCGCAGGGCCTGTCGAGTCTTGATCGCGAAGCCGCAGACGAGCTGTTCGCCCTGTTCCCCGAGCTTTTGGATCAGCCACAAACTTATGGCCCGACCGTGCGCCCGGTCCGGTGCGGCCCACAAGTGGCAATGCTGCGGGCGATCTGATCCGTCCCTCTTGCTTTCGCGGACTGCTGTGATAGCAGAGCCTCAACAGCATTCAGGGAACCGTCATGGACGATCTTAAGGGAAAATATCTGGGTCAGATCGCCGATGCAGGCGACGAAAACGCGCTCGAAGCGATCCGTGTCGCGGCTGTCGGCAAAAAGGGCGAGGTTGCGCTGAAGATGCGCGAGTTGGGCAAGATGACGCCCGAGGAACGCCAGGTCGCTGGCCCCGCGCTGAACGCCCTAAAGGATGAGATCAACTCGGCCCTCTCCGCCAAGAAAGCCGCTTTGGCTGATGCCGCGCTGGACGAACGCCTGCGCACAGAATGGTTGGACGTCACCTTGCCGACCCGCGCCCGCCGTCAGGGGTCGATCCATCCAGTTAGCCAGGCGACCGAGGAACTGACCGCGATCTTTGCCGAACTGGGTTTCTCGGTGGCCGAAGGGCCACGGATCGAGGACGACTGGTACAACTTTGACGCCCTGAATATCCCCGGCCATCACCCTGCGCGGGCCGAGATGGACACGTTCTACATGCACCGCACCGAAGGCGACAATCGCCCACCGCACGTGCTGCGCACCCATACCTCGCCGGTGCAGATCCGCTCGATGGAGAAACAGGGCGCGCCTATCCGCGTGATCTGCCCGGGCGGTGTGTACCGCGCCGACTATGACCAGACCCACACGCCGATGTTCCATCAGGTCGAGGGACTGGCCATCGACAAGAACATCTCGATGGCAAACCTGAAATGGGTTCTGGAAGAGTTCGTGAAGGCGTTCTTCGAGGTCGACGATGTCGAACTGCGCTTCCGCGCCTCGCACTTCCCCTTCACTGAACCGTCGGCCGAGGTCGATATCCGCTGTTCCTGGGACAACGGCCAGTTGAAGATCGGCGAGGGCGACGACTGGATGGAGATTTTGGGCTCGGGCATGGTCCACCCCAAGGTGATCGCCGCCGGTGGTATCGACCCCGAAGTCTATCAGGGTTTTGCCTTTGGCATTGGCATCGACCGTCTGGCGATGCTGAAATACGGTATTCCTGATTTGCGCGCGTTCTTTGACAGCGACCTGCGCTGGTTGCGGCATTACGGGTTTGCGGCGCTGGATATGCCGAACCTGCATGGTGGTTTGAGCCGTTAGAGAGATCATTGGACGACTGGCTAACAGCATATCGCGATTGGTGGAAACGTAGGGTTTCCAAACGTCCACTGCTTTGGCTTTTGTGTTCGTTTCTCGCGGTTTTTGTTCTACCGATGCTGACGTCTTGGGTTTCGGAAAGCAACTCGGCCGCCGTCTTGATCGCTTTTGTCGTATCTGCGCTTTTGTTTCTGCCGGGCATGCTGATTGCTGGCCTTGAGTTTTTGAAGCCCGGTGCTTTTCACATGCGAGATAGGATTCAAAAAGAAAAAACCCAAGACCTGATTAACAAACGCAACAGCGGTTTTTGGAAGTGGTGGTAGGTAGTGTATCAACTTGGTGTATACCTTGCGACCTACTACGACTGGTGCTTCGCGTTTTCTGCACGCCATCGCCGGTGGGTGGGTTATGCCGTTGTATTTGGACCTTTTTTGATCTTTTTCGGGCTCGCGAGCTTCTTTCCCGGATGGATCAACGCGTTGATCCTGCTGGCTATGACGCCGTTCCAAGGACTTTTCTTGCTAGCGCATCACCGTGTCTGGGAAAAACGAGACCAGATTTACACCGACCGGCTAAACCGAGTCTACAAAACCAAAAAGCTCATAGATCGCTTCAAGAAGTAAGCGCGGAACAAAGGCCGATAGGCCGCCGCGCTATCGCCAGACCGCCCGCACGGGCTGGCGACAGCACGGCTTGTCACAATCTCGCACGGGGTTGTGACGTGACAGCGCGCGCAGCCTCGCTAGGGTTCGGCAGATGATTTATCGACTGCTCTGTCTCCTCGTGGTGACCGCCACCCAAGCCATCGCAATCGAATCCTGCCACGGCGATACCGCCTGTCAGGTCGGCGACCGTTCCTATCATGTGTTGGAACCTGACGGGTGGGATGGCGAAACGCCTTTGCCGGTGTTGCTGCATTTTCACGGCTGGGCGCGGCAAGGGACGGTGGTGGTGAACCACGAACGCATCGCCGGAGCCACGAAGCTGCGCGGCGTGTTGTTGGTGGCCCCGAACGGGTTGGGCAAAAGCTGGGACTTCTGGACCTCGGACACTGGGGATGTGCCTTTCGCTGACCGGGTGCTGGAGGATGTGGCTAGTCGCTATCCGATTGACCCCGACCGCATATATGTCTCGGGCTATTCCTACGGCGGCGCGATGGCGTGGCGCTATGTCTGCCAGTCCGGCAATGACACAGCCGCCTTGCTGGGCATCGCGGGCACCATTCGCCAGACCGAAGACTGTCCGCAGGCCCCGGCCGAGGTGCGCCATGTGCATGGGACCAGCGATACCGTCATGGATTTCCCCTTTGGACCGGGCGGTGATACGACCTATCCGGTGACACTGTGGCGGCAGAAATTCGGCTGCGAAACCGCCACCCCACGCGGGGATTGGAGCGTTGTGCCGATCCTGACGCTCAGCCGGGTGGAATGGACCGATTGCGCCCGGGGGCAGGTATCACTGGATACGCATCCGGGCGGGCATTTCATCCCGCATGGCTGGATTGGGCGGCAGTTGGATGAGCTGCTGGGGCGCGAGCCGACATATCCCTGATCATTTGACTTGCACAGGTATTTCCAGCTTGGTTGCCCGGAATGATCCGAAAATGGAACTGCCCGATGAAAACCTTGCTGCTATGCGCCCTGATCCTTGCAACCACACCTGTTCTGGCGCGCGATACGTATCCGCCGGTTGAGGTTCTGTTGCAGACCGATAAGTCCGTAATTGGTGAACCGCTGGAATACCCCGAAGGCAAGGCGCAGATAACCATGGCCATCGTGACCATGCAGCCCGGCCAAAAAACCGGCTGGCACCGGCACGAGGCCCCATTGGCGGCTTACATGCTGGAGGGTGAAATCACAGTGGATTACGGGGATGCCGGGACCAAAACCTACAAAACCGGTGATGCGCTGGTCGAGGCGTTCCGTTCACCTCATGCAGGCGTGAATTCAGGCGAAGATATCGCGCGGATTCTGGCTGTGTTTGCCGGTGCAGAGGGCGTTTCCAACACGGTCGCGGAAGAGTAGGCGCCCAAGCCCCCCTCACCCTCTTTCCCCTGTCCGCAATATCCGTTAAACGCGGTCTGACCCTAGATTTACTGGCGGATACCGACCGATGAAATTCACTCTTTCCTGGCTGAAAGACCACCTCGACACCGATGCGTCGGTAGATGAGATTGCAGAGACGCTGACCGATCTTGGACTGGAAGTCGAAGAGATCGTGAACCCTGCTGACCGTCTGGCAGGCTTTACGCTGGGCTATGTGAAGCACGCGGAAAAACATCCTGATGCCGACAAGCTGCGTGTGTGCACGGTCGCGACCGACGAGGGCGATCTGCAGATCATCTGCGGCGCGCCGAATGCGCGCGAAGGCATCACTGTCGTTGTCTGTAAACCCGGCATGTATATCCCCGGTCTGGACCTGACCATCAGCGTCGGCAAGATCCGCGGTGTCGAAAGCTTTGGCATGATGGCCTCCGAGCGCGAACTGGAGCTGTCGGACGAGCATGACGGCATCATCGAACTGCCTTCGGGTGAAGTCGGCGACAAGTTCGTCGACTGGCTGGCTGAAAACGAACCCGCGAAGGTCGATCCGATGATCGAAATCGCGATCACGCCGAACCGCCCTGATGCGCTGGGCGTGGCCGGGATCGCCCGCGATCTGGCTGCGCGCGGTGTTGGCACGCTAAAAGAGCGTGATTATGTGCCGGTGCCGGGTGATTTCGAAAGCCCGATCAAGGTGACGATTGATGAGGACACGCTGGATGGCGCGCCGCATTTCACCGGTCGTCTGATCAAGGGCGTCAAAAACGGCCCCAGCCCGCAATGGTTGCAGGATCAGTTGAAGGCAATTGGTCTGCGTCCGATCTCGGCGTTGGTCGATATCACCAACTACATGACCTTCGACCAGAACCGTCCGCTGCACGTGTTCGACGCCGATAAGGTTCAGGGCAACCTGCGCGTTCACCGTGCCAATGGTGGCGAAAAGCTGGTGGCGTTGGATGAGAAGGAATACACCCTGCAGCCCGGCATGATGGTGATTTCGGACGACAAAGGTCCCGAATCCATCGCTGGTATCATGGGCGGTGAGGAAACCGGCTGTACCGAAGAGACCGTGAACGTCTTCCTCGAAAGCGCGTTCTGGGATCATGTGCAGATCGCGTTGACCGGCCGTGCGCTTAAGATCAACTCGGACGCGCGCTATCGGTTCGAACGTGGCGTGGACCCGGAATACACGCTGGAAGGGTTGGAACACGCGACGCAGATGATCCTGGATATCTGCGGTGGTGAAGCCTCGAAAGTGGTCGAAGCTGGCAAGGTGCCGGATCATTCGCGCGCCTATAAGCTGGACGCTGAGCGTGTTAAGTCGCTGGTCGGCATGGACATTCCCGAGGCCGAGCAGCGCCAGACTCTGACACGTTTGGGCTTCCGCCTTGAGGGTGAGATGGCGCATGTCCCCAGCTGGCGTCCCGATGTCATGGGTGAGGCCGATCTGGTGGAAGAGGTCGCTCGGATTGCATCTCTGACCAAACTGCAGGGTAAGCCGCTGCCGCGTGTTACGGATGGTATTCCCAAGGCGGTGATGACCCCGTCGCAGCGGCGTCAGTCGATGGCACGTCGCACTTGTGCGGCGTTGGGGTACAACGAATGTGTCAGCTATACCTTCATCGATCAGGCCTCGGCCGCGTTGTTCGGTGGCGGGGATGAGGCGACGCAGCTTGAAAACCCGATCTCGTCCGAGATGAGCCATATGCGCCCCGATTTGCTGCCCGGTCTGTTGCAAGCTGCGGCCCGCAATCAGGCGCGTGGGTATGCCGACGTGGCACTGTTCGAGGTTGGCCCGGTGTTTCACGATGGTGAGCCTGGCGATCAGAAAACCCAGATCACTGGCCTTTTGGTTGGACGCAGCGGTCCCAAGGATGTGCACGGCGCTTCGCGCCCTGTCGATGTGTTCGACGCCAAAGCAGATGCCGAGGCTGTGCTGGCCGCAATCGGTGCGCCCGCTAAAGTGCAGGTCCTGCGCGATGGTGATGCCTGGTGGCATCCTGGCCGTCACGGCAAGATCTGTCTTGGCCCGAAAAAGGTGTTGGGCGTCTTTGGTGAGCTGCACCCACGCGTGTTGCAGGCGATGGATATCAAAGGCCCTGCGATGGCTTTCACCATCTGGCCGGAGGAGGTGCCTCTGCCACGTAAGTCCGGTGCCACCCGAGCGGCGCTGGAATTGCGCGATCTTCAGGCGGTCGAGCGTGACTTTGCCTTTGTCGTCGACGAGGGCGTCGAAGCGCTGACACTGGTGAACGCCGCAGCGGGTGCTGACAAGGCGCTGATCGAGGACGTCCGGGTCTTTGACGAGTTTATCGGCGGTAGCCTGGGTGAGGGTAAGAAATCTCTGGCCATCACTGTTCGCCTCCAGCCGACGGATGCGACGCTAAAGGAAAAAGACATCGAAGCGGTGGCTGAGAAAATCATCGCCAAGGTCACCAAGGCGACTGGCGGCGTTCTGCGCGGGTGATGCCTGGCCGCCTCCGGCTGGAGTTTTTGAAAAGATGAAGGGGCGGTGGCGCCCTTTCTGTTTTTGCGGAGGAGCAAATGATGCTGAACGTTTACCTATCCGGCGAAATCCATACCGATTGGCGGGAACAGATCATCGAAGGCGCTCAGGGTCTGGACATCACGTTCAACAGTCCTGTGACTGATCACGCGGCCAGCGATGACTGTGGTGTGGCCATTCTGGGGGGCGAGCCAAACAAGTATTGGCACGACCACAAAGGCGCAATGGTCAACGCGATCCGCACGCGCAAGGGCATCGCGGATGCCGATGTAGTCGTGGTCCGCTTCGGTGAAAAATACAAACAGTGGAATGCGGCATTTGACGCGGGTTACGCTGCGGCGCTGGGGAAATCACTGATTGTGCTGCACGGCCCTGATCACCAACACGCGTTGAAAGAGGTGGATGCGGCGGCACTGGCCGTGGCCGAGCATCCGGGCCAAGTCGTTGATGTACTGCGCTATGTTCTGACGGGCGCGCTGCCAAAATAACTCACGCGACGTTTTCCTTGCGGGAAATCAGGGTGCTTTCTACCGTCTGTTTGGGCAGTACGGGGAGACATTCATGGAATTCGACTATGTCATCGTGGGCGGTGGGTCCGCCGGATGTGTTATGGCCGCGCGGCTGAGCGAAGATCTAGACACAAGCGTTTGCCTGCTTGAAGCGGGTGGCGCCGGTGAAGATCTGGTGATCCGGGCTCCGGCGCTGGTGGCAGCCATGGTTTCGGGGCGGCCCAAGCTAAACAACTGGGCTTTTCAAACCGTGCCACAGGCCGGGTTAAATGGTCGGAAGGGGTTTCAGCCACGGGGAAAGGCAATGGGCGGATCGTCGGCGATCAATGCGATGCTGTATGTGCGCGGACACCCCACGGACTATGATGAATGGGCGGATTTGGGGTGCGAAGGTTGGGATTGGAAGAATGTCCTGCCTTACTTCCGCAAGACCGAGGGCAACGCGCGCGGTGCGGATGATCTCCATGGCGGTGATGGTCCCTTGCAGGTGTCGGACCAGTCTGAGCCGCGTGCCATCTCTCATGCGTTTGTCGAGGCCTGCGGCCAGCAACAAATTCGCAAGACAAAGGATTTCAACGGGCCGACACAGGAAGGCGCGGGCCTGTATCAGGTCACGCAGTTCCACGACGGGGCGCATAAGGGTGAACGCTGCTCGGCGGCTGCGGCCTATTTGCGGGGCGTCAAATCGCGGCCGAACCTGACAATCATGACAGGGGCAGAAGCTCAGAAGATCCTTTTGGACAAAAAGCGCGCAACCGGGGTTTTGCTGCGTCAGAAAGGTAAGGCTGTCGAGGTTCGCGCTCGCCGTGAAGTCATCCTTTCGGGGGGTGCTTTTGGTTCGCCACAATTGCTGATGTTGTCCGGTGTCGGGCCCGAGGCCGAGTTGAAACAGCACGGTATTCCCGTTCTGCACGACTTGCCCGGCGTTGGTCAGAATCTGCAGGACCATCTGGACTATGTCCTCAGCTATCATTCGAAACGTAAGGATGTCATCGGGCTGACCCCGGGCGGGCTATGGAACCTGGCTAAGGCGGGGTTGGACTGGCGCCGCACTGGAGAGGGGCTGTTTGCGACTCCTTTTGCCGAAGGCGGCGCGTTCTTCAAATCTGATCCATCCGTTTCCAAACCGGATCTTCAGCTGCACTTTGTTGTCGGAATCGTTGACGACCACATGCGCAAGATTCACTTGTCGCACGGGTTTTCGTGCCATGTCTGTGTGTTGCGCCCGTTCAGCAGGGGCAGCGTGGGCCTAACCTCGGACCGGGCCGGAGAGGCGCCGCGTATTGACCCGGCTTATCTCAGCGATGACCGCGATCTGGATCTGTTGAAGCGCGGGGCTCGTATCATGGAATCAATTCTCGAATCCGAGCCGCTGGAACCCTGGCGCAAAAAGCGACTCTATGCCCATGACGACAGTGATCAGGCCTTGGAGGCTGATATCCGCAGCCGTGCCGACACGATCTATCACCCGGTGGGCACCTGCAAGATGGGGATCGACGATATGGCCGTTGTCGATACCGAAGGTCGGGTTCATGGGGTCGAGGGGCTGCGGGTGGTCGACGCATCGGTCATGCCGACTTTGGTCGGCGGCAATACCAATGCGCCCACTATCATGATTGCCGAAAAGATCGCCGAAGCAATCAGTCCCGGGGCGGCGTAACCAGGCCTTTTTGCACCGCGGGTCGCTCTAGGAACCGGTCGAGATACGCCACCAGATTGGCGTGGTCTTCCCAACCAACAAGGTCGTGGGCATTGTAGAATTCGAGCCCGCGCAGCCACGGCGCGATTGCGATATCGGCAATCGAATAGTCTCCGGCAATCCAATCCTGGCCTTCAAGCTGTTGGTTCAGGACATTCAGCAATCGCTTGGCCTCGTTCACGTAGCGTTCACGCGGGCGGGGGTCTTCGATCTCGCGGCCTGCGAATTTGTGGAAGTAGCCCAGTTGCCCGAACATCGGACCGATGCCGCCCATCTGGAACATCACCCATTGGATCACGCGATATTTGTCGGCTTTGGTCTGACCCAGAAACTTGCCGCTTTTCTCGGCGAGATATATCAGGATCGCTCCGCTTTCGAACAGACCAATGGATTCTCCGTCCGGACCATTCGGGTCGATGATCGCCGGGATTTTGTTGTTGGGGTTCAATGACAGGAATTCGGGGCTTTTGACATCCGAGTCCGAAAGCGTAACCCGATGGGCTTCATAGGGCAGGCCGGTTTCTTCCAGCATGATCGACGCTTTGACGCCGTTCGGCGTGGGGAAAGAATAGAGCTGAATCCTGTCGGGAAACTGCGCAGGCCAGCGGGCTGTTATCGGGTGAGAGGCGGTGTCCAGCATGGGGGGCTCCTGTCATGGGTTGCCAGCAATAGTTAGGTACACCTGCCCAGTCTTGCCAGTATCCGGGCTGTGCATACAAGGTCAGGGACTGTGTGCGTGAGAACAACGGGGAAAACCTGCGTATCTCACACCTAGACCGACGCGCGCTTATGGATCACTATTCCGCCAATCCCGCGCTGAGAGACGCGGGTTTGCCGTGAATCAAAAGGAGATGCGCGTGGATGATGTCGTAACACAGGTGGGTGCCTTTGCCCCGCTGATCATAAGCGCAGTCAAAGCGCTGGTCGTACTGATCCTTGGATGGATCATTGCTGGCGCCATTGCCGGTGTAGTCCGGCGCAGGATCAATGCGACACCGCATATTGATCAGACGCTTGGGAATTTCGTCGCCAGTCTGGTGAAATGGGTCATATTGGCCATGGTACTGGTTGCAGTGCTGGGCATCTTTGGCATTCAGGCGACAAGCATCGTCGCCATTTTGGGTGCTGCTTCTCTGGCCATTGGTTTGGCCCTTCAAGGAACTCTGAGCGATCTTGCTGCCGGTGTCATGCTGGTTGTCTTCCGCCCTTACAAGCTAGGTCAGTATGTCGATATCGGCGGCACCGCAGGCACTGTTAAGGATCTGAACCTGTTCACGACCGAGCTGGTGACGCCGGATAACGTGCAGATCATCGTTCCCAACGGACAATCCTGGGGATCGATCATCACGAACTACTCGGCCCATGAAACGCGCCGCGTCGATCTGGTGTTCGGCATCGACTATGGCGACAGTGCGGATGAGGCAATGAAGATCATTCTGGATGTCGCGAAGGCTGATGAGCGCATCATGGATGACCCGGAACCGTGGGTGCGCGTGACCAATCTGGGCGACAGCTCGGTTGACCTGACAGCGCGCCTGTGGTGCGCGGCGGCGGATTATTGGGATGTGAAGTTCGACCTGACCAAAGCCGTCAAGGAAGCCTTTGACGCCAAAGGTGTTTCGATTCCCTACCCGCATTCGGTGGAAATCCACAAGGAAGGGTAAAGGCTCCCGCCCGTCGCGTGGGCATTGGAAATGCCCTCCTCCGGTTGGGCACGGCGCCGCGCTTTCAGCGCGGCGTTTCTTTTTTGGAAGCCAGGATCGTGGCTACAAACGAAAAGCGGCGCGCCAGAGGCGCGCCGCTATGCCCAACGCTGTAAAGCAGCCGCTTCAGCGGCTACTTTCAGGGGCGGGAGTGCTTCAGGCGTTGACGATTGCCTCAGGCGAGACAACGTCCAGACCCAGCGCCGTACCAACAGCTTCGTAAGTCAGCTGACCGGCATGGACGTTCAGACCTGCCAGCAAATGCGGGTCGTCCTGACATGCTTTCTTCCAGCCTTTACCAGCCAGTGCCAGCAGGAACGGCATGGTCGCGTTACCCAATGCGATGGTCGAAGTCCGCGCAACCGCGCCCGGCATGTTGGCAACGCAGTAGTGCATGACGCCGTCAACTTCGTAGATCGGGTCAGCATGGGTGGTCGCTTTGGAGGTTTCAAAGCAGCCGCCCTGGTCGATGGCAACGTCAACCAGAACCGCACCGGGTTTCATGGTGGACAGCTGCGCACGCGAGATCAGCTTGGGTGCCGCAGCGCCCGGGATCAGAACAGCACCGATGACCATGTCGGCATCCTGGATCAGCTCGGCCGTTGCTCCGGCTGTCGAGTACTGGCTTTTGAATGTGCCGCCGAAGACGTCGTCGAGGTAACGCAGGCGTGGCAGAGACCGGTCCAGAACGGTGACATCAGCGCCCATGCCGGCCGCGATCTTGGCTGCGTGCGTGCCAACAACGCCGCCGCCGATCACGATGACTTTGGCTGGGCCAACACCGGGAACGCCACCCATCAGAACACCGCGGCCGCCATTGGCCTTTTGCAGGGTCCACGAACCGACCTGAGGTGCCAGACGACCAGCAACTTCGGACATCGGCGCCAGCAGCGGCAGGCCGCCGTTGCGGTCAGTTACGGTTTCATAGGCAATCGCGGTGCAGCCCGACGCCAGCAGGTCGTGGGTCTGGTCTGGATCAGGTGCCAGGTGCAGGTAGGTGAACAGCAGCTGGCCTTCACGCAGCATCTTGCGCTCAACCGCCTGAGGTTCCTTGACCTTTACGATCATGTCTGCGGTCGCAAAAACTTCTTCGGCGGTGTCGACAATGCGAGCGCCTGCAGCGACATAAGAGTCGTTGTCAAAGCCAGAACCCATGCCGGCATTGGTTTCAATGATGACCTCGTGGCCGCGCGCAACAGCTTCTTGCGCAGCGTTGGGGGTCATGCCAACACGGAATTCCTGGGGTTTGATTTCCTTGGGGCAACCGATTTTCATTTCTCGCTCCTCCATTCATAAACTGCCCAAATTATGTGCAATTTGGGATGCAATTTCTGTGAAACTCTGCCCGTCATTTTGGTTTTCTTTGCGAGAATCTTCGGTACTATTGGAATATCTTGCAAAGGATTTGCGCGTATGAGCCTCGACACGACCGATAGAAAGATTCTGGCCGCCCTGCAGAGAAACGGCAGGATGTCGAATGCCGAGCTGTCAGATCAGGTGAATCTGTCGCCGTCGGCATGTCACCGGCGTGTCCAACGGCTTGAAGCCGACGGGTACATTCGAAACTATGTGGCATTGCTGGATGCACGCAAGATGAACGTCCCGACCACCGTGTTTGTCGAGATCACCTTGCAGGGCCAGGCCGAAGAGCTTTTGGATGCGTTCGAAAAAGCAGTGGCGCGTATTCCCGACGTTCTGGAGTGTCATCTCATGGCGGGGACGGCGGACTATATTCTGAAGGTTGTCGCCGAGAACACCGAGGATTTCGCCCGAATTCACCGTCAGTACCTTTCGCGCTTGCCCGGCGTGGCGCAAATGCAAAGCTCATTTGCTTTGCGTACTGTGTTCAAGACGACGGCCTTGCCGGTGTGACCGTCAGGCTGGGGCCGGGTAGGTGAACAGGATCAGATGCATGGCATTGAAGCCGAAATGCATTATGACGGGCACCCACAACCGACCGGTCGCATAAAATCCCAAACCACAGGCCGCGCCAAGAATCGCGGCATAAGCGACTAGGGCCGGACCCCCGGCAAAATGCGCCAAACCAAACAGAAGGCTGGCCAGAGTCACACCAAGTGCTGCACCTAGTTTGGACGCAATAAGCGACTGCAGATACCCACGGAAAAAGGCCTCTTCCGTCAAGCAGGTCAGAAACAGATTCGAGAGTGCGAACACAATCCACCAAGGTGGCAGGCTGACCTCTGGCCGGATGGCCTGCGCGGCCAGTCCAACGGCGAAGAGGGCGGGTAAGGCCGCAAGGCCCACCAGCAACGGTGTTCTCCGGACAGGTCTCGCTGAATTGGTCAGTCCCGGCCACGCCAACAGAACCGCGAACAGCACCATTGGCTTGTCCAGATTCAGGTACATTGAAAACGCCGAACTGTCGGGCCCGGCATAGACCCGGTCCAGTACCAGCAGGTTTTGAAATCCGGGCACCAGATGCGCGCCCAATCCAAGACACCAGCCAATCAACATGACGTGGCCAACCGCCGCGCCGGTGCCTGTGAGATGGTTCAGGGCCGCAGCACCCAGCAATCCGGCTGCAACAATTCCAACAGCCAAAGGCGTGACCAGCCCAATGGCGAGGGCGGCAAGACCAAACACCAACAGCAGCGTCAGGCCAAGTTGCCGCCGGCCCGAGGCCGCACTGACCATGCCGGCGATCAGTATGAACCAGGGCCATATCAATGGCAGGAGGGATACAAAATGCGCCACGGCTCTCTCTCGTATTCAGGTGCGTATTGATGCCGTCGGACACCCCCAAATGGCAAGGCCGTGTAAGGGTCGGCCTGTGCCTTACTGTCGGCGTTGCGTCAAATCAGACGCTTGTATCCAGGCGCAGGTCGGTTCAATTATAGGGATGACCGTACATCTGCCTGTTTTACGGCACCGCACCAACTTGATATTGAACCGGCGCGGGGCGTTCATCAATTATTTCTGATGACATCAGGCGGTCACACTCTCTGGGTATGGTCGGAACCCGTTGACTGATAAGGAGCAGATCTTGGCTTACCAACACAATGACGCCCCAAAAGACTGGCTGGAAGCCGAGCTCGAAGACTCGTTGGACGAAGATTTCGAAATCGAATTCAGTGAGCCGATGCTGTCGATGGAAGTTCGCAAGATCTACAAGGAACAGCATCCCGACATGTTGGACCGCAAGGTCTATTTCCAGAACCTGCTGCGATTGCAGGCCGAACTGATCAGAGTGCAGGATTGGGTTCAACATACCGGCGCCAAAGTGTGCATCCTGTTCGAAGGTCGCGACAGTGCCGGTAAAGGGGGGGTAATCAAGCGGATTACCCAGCGCCTGAACCCGCGTGTTGCGCGTGTGGTTGCCTTGCCTGCACCGAGTCGCAGGGAACAAAGCCAGTGGTATTTCCAACGCTACGTGCCGCACCTGCCCGCAGCTGGCGAAATCGTTCTGTTCGACCGGTCCTGGTATAACAGGGCCGGTGTCGAACGGGTCATGGGTTTTGCCAGCGAAGATCAGGTCGAACAGTTCTTTCAGGACGTTCCCGAATTCGAACGGATGCTGGTGCGGTCGGGGATCATCCTGCTGAAATATTGGTTCTCGATCACTGATGAAGAACAGCAGTTGCGATTCCTGATGCGCATTCACGATCCGATGAAGCAGTGGAAGCTGTCGCCGATGGATCTGGAATCGCGCATTCGGTGGGAATCCTACACCAAGGCCAAAGAGGATATGTTGTTCCGCACGAACATACCCGAAGCGCCCTGGTACATCGTCGAAGGCAATGACAAAAAGCGCGAGCGCCTGAATTGTATCGAACACCTGCTGACCAAGATCCCGTATTCGGATGTTCCGCAGGAAAAAGTCGACCTGCCGGATCGAAAGTACAACCCGGAATACGAACGCCGGGTTCTGCCGGACGATCTGTATGTCCCAAAGGTCTATTGAACTATTGAAGTAGAAATTGGTGCGAGGCAGGGTCGCCCCCGCCCCGCACCCTGGGACCCGTTAAGCGGCGTCCATCATGCAGTCGAAATCATAATAGTTGAACACAAAGACATCACCTGAATTGTCTCCGGTCATGTCAGAGCATGTCTCAACATCGTCCGCAGGATTGTCATCGCCGGTCATCACCATATCGAAATCGTCGGTTTCGGGTTCCGCATCGGCATAGTCCGTTTCGTTCCAATCAAACTGGTCGAACTGCGCCTGAATCGATTGGACGAATGCCCGGATCTCGGCCAGGAACTCCTGCACATCGAAACATGCAAATTCTTCAGGTTCTTCCGTTCCGGGCGTTTCTGGCTCCGGTACCTCGGCCACCGGTTCCTCGGGCTCGGTGATTTCTGGCTCCGGTACCTCGGCCACCGGTTCC
>NZ_JBXWOA010000021.1:0-54072 GCF_059610645.1 Ruegeria sp. CDSC054
GCGTCCGGCTGTCTCTCCAACCCGTCCGGCCGTCTCTCCGACCCGTCAGCACCGCCTCAGCAGCGCCGGTGAAGGGGTATTTACGGATTAGGTCTGGGACCTGCAACCCCCATTTTGAAAAAACTTCACATTTCTCCGCAGAAACTCGCCCATGTTAATGAAAACAATAAGTTAGCTTAATAATTTGGGTAAGAAACAGGGCTGGGCGATGCGTGACGCGCGGGTTAGTCAAGGCTTTGGGCGAAATCGTACCCAATGCTTGGTATGCCCGCGGGGCTCGACCCAAAGAAAACGCCGCCCGAGTCCCCTCGGGCGGCGCTACCTCTGCGATGATCGTCGGTTTACTTCAGATCAAATCGATCCGCGTTCATCACCTTGTTCCAGGCCGAGACAAAGTCACAGACGAATTTACCCTCGGCACCCGTCTGACCGTAGACCTCAGCAAGCGCCCGCAGTTGCGAGTTCGAACCGAAGACCAGATCGACGCGTGTACCGGTCCATTTGACCTCACCGCTGGCGCGGTCACGACCTTCATAGACGTCCTTGCCGGCAGGTTTCCATTCGGTGCCCATGTCCAGAATGTTGGTGAAGAATTCATTGCTGAGTACACCCACACGATCCGTGAACACCCCATGCTTGGCGTCACCGAAGTTGGCGCCCAGAACACGCAGGCCACCGACAAGTGCCGTCATCTCTGGTGCAGATAAGGTCAACAATTGTGCGCGGTCGACCAGCAACTCCTCGGGCGAGACGGTGTAGTCGGCCTTTTGGTAGTTGCGGAAACCGTCTGCTGCGGGCTCCAGGACTGCGACGCTGTCCACATCGGTCTGCTCTTGCGATGCATCGGTGCGGCCCGGGGTGAACGGAACCTCGACATCCTGACCGCCAGCTTTCGCAGCCTGCTCGATGCCGACGGCACCGGCCAGAACGATCAGGTCGGCCAGCGACACTTTCTTGTTGCCCGACTGCGCGCCGTTGAACGCCTCCTGAACGCCTGTCAGCGCATCCAGCACCTTGGACAGTTTCATTGGCTCGTTGACGTCCCAATCCTTCTGAGGCGCAAGACGGATACGGGCGCCGTTGGCACCGCCCCGCTTGTCCGAACCGCGGAAGGTCGAGGCCGAGGCCCATGCGGTCGAAATCAGCTCGGACACCGACAGACCGGATGCAGCGATCTTGGTTTTCAAATCCGCTACATCGGCATCATCGACCAGGTCGTGATCCACCGCAGGCACGTTGTCCTGCCAGATCAGCTCTTCGGTCGGGGCTTCCGAACCGATATAGTTCGACCGCGGCCCCATATCGCGGTGGGTCAGCTTGAACCAGGCGCGCGCGAAGGCATCTGCGAACTCTTCCGGGTTCTCGTGGAAGCGTTTCGAGATCGGGCCATAGATCGGATCCATGCGCATCGCCATGTCGGCGGTGGTCATCATGGTTTTGACCTTCTTGGTCGGATCACCGGCCGCCGGGGCCATGTCTTCTTCCTTGACCCCGATCGGTTCCCAGATCCATGCGCCCGAGGGGCTTTTGGTCAGGTTCCACTCATATCCAAACAACAGGTCGAAATAGCCGTTATCCCATTTGATCGGGTTCGCGGTCCATGCGCCCTCGATGCCCGAGGTTGTGGTATCGTCACCGACACCCGAACCGAACTTGTTGATCCAGCCAAGACCCATCTCTTCGATCGGTGCCGCTTCGGGTTCGGGGCCGACCAGATCAGGATCACCCGCGCCGTGCGCCTTACCAAAGGTGTGGCCACCTGCAACCAGTGCGACGGTTTCCTCGTCATTCATCGCCATCCGGCCAAAGGTGTCACGGATATCACGGCCCGAGGCCAGCACGTTTGGTTCACCGTCCGGGCCCTCGGGGTTCACATAGATCAGGCCCATCTGAACGGCGGCCAGTGGGTTTTCCATGTCGCGCTCACCAGTGTACCGGCTGTGCGGGTTGTCGGTGGGGGCAAGCCACTCAGTTTCGGAACCCCAATAGATGTCTTCTTCAGGCGCCCAGATATCCGCGCGACCACCAGCAAAGCCAAATGTTTTGCCGCCCATGGATTCAATGGCGCAATTGCCGGCAAGGATCATCAGGTCGGCCCAGGAAATCTGGTTGCCGTATTTCTGCTTGATCGGCCACAGCAGACGGCGCGCCTTATCAAGGTTGCCGTTATCCGGCCAGCTGTTCAGTGGCGCAAAGCGCTGGTTCCCGGTCGAGGCACCGCCACGGCCATCCGCCGTGCGATATGTACCGGCGCTGTGCCAGGCCATCCGGATGAACAGACCGCCGTAATGACCATAGTCGGCAGGCCACCAATCCTGAGAATCGGTCATCAGCGCGTACAGATCTTCTTTCAGCGCCTTCATGTCCAGCTTCTTGAATTCTTCAGCGTAGTCGAAATCAGGCCCCAGCGGGTTCGACGCAGGCGAATTCTGGTGCAGGATCGACAGGTTCAGCTGGTTCGGCCACCAATCCCGGTTTGACCGGGTTCCTGCGCCGTGCATTACAGGGCATCCGCCTGTTTTAGGGTTATCACTTCCGTCCATGTCGATCTCCAATCCTGGCTAAAATCCGGCTCGTTCGCGCGGTGAGAAAACGCGGGCGATCAAGAACATATATAGATGACACTTTTACCTCTTTTAGATGCGCGGCTTGGATTGCGCACATTCTGTCAAAGGTATCGGCGACTCTTGTCTTGTCGCCGCCAGACCTAGCAAATTCGAACCATGCAAATAAGTTTTCTTTATGGATGGTTCTGATAACCAAAAACTATCACCAAGCATCCGGGGCGCATCACCGGAAATCAAGCCGACAGCTCAGTTACCGGTCATAAGCGACCGCAGTCCAACCCGATAATTCGGGTACATCAGGTTTACTCCCAGCTCATCCTTGATCCGATCGTTTCTCACCCGCTTGTTCTCATTGTAAAAGCTGCGCGCCATGGGGGTCATGTCGGCCTCGTCAAAGGGTACTTCGGGCGGCAACGGCAGTCCCTGCAATTCGGCCGCATAGGCGATGACATCCTGTGGTGGAACGGGTTCATCATCACATACGTTGTAAATCGCCCCCGGATTGGGCGCGGACATGGACGCGGCAAGAACCTGGGCAATGTCAGCGACATGAATGCGCGAAAAGACCTGCCCCGGCTTGATGATACGTCGCATACCAACACGCTTGAGCTTGGAAAACGGCCCGCGACCGGGACCATAGATGCCCGCAAGGCGAAAGATGTGTGTCGGCAAGCCGGGGATGTTCTGCCACTGCTCTTCCGCCTGCACCCGCCATTTGCCGCGCTGCGCCGTGGGCGTAGCAGGGGTGACCTCGTCGACCCAGTTGCCCTGATGATCGCCATACACGGCCGTGGTCGAAAGATAGCCAACCCATTTGAATTGCGCAGCCCGTTCCGCAATCTCATCCGCCAATGCACCCAGAACCGGATCTCCGTCCGCGTTTGGCGCAGCCGAGATCAAAAGATGCGTCACCCCATCCAGCTGTGGCACTTGCCCCGGCCAAATCACCGGCTCTGCGCCGGACGCCTTGACCACCTGCGATTGGGCCGGATCACGCGTCGTACCCAAGATACGCCAACCATGGGGTTGCAACTGACGGGACAAGGCCTGTGCCGAGTACCCGTGACCGAAGGAAAATAGTGTGCCTGTCATACGCTCTTAGATGATCCGCAATTTCGCCAGATGCAAGAACTCTGCCAAGGATACTTGATTCGAATCCCCCAATGCGCCTTTCTTTTGGGTATGAGTGACAAAACACCAGATCTGCATGCCGCCTACGCGCTGGATTCCCCGGAAGACCACAAGCGTCTCTATGCTGAATGGGCCGGGGATTACGACGAAGGCTTTGCCACGCGCGAGGACTATCAGCTGCACATCCATACCGCCCGCGCCTTTGTCGGCGCCGGCGGGCAAGGGCCTGTGCTTGATGTAGGTGCAGGCACTGGCCTGTGCGGCGCGGTTCTGGCCCGGCTGGGTGTGGGACCGATAGATGCCACCGATATCAGCTCCGAGATGCTGGATCAGGCCATGCGCAAGGATATCTACCGCGACGCCATTGAGGCCGATCTGAACGAAGGCATCCCGGTGCCGCGCGAAAGTTACTCCGGAATCGTTTCATCCGGTTCATTCACCCATGGCCACCTCGGGCCAGAAGCTTTGACTGCACTGCTGCGTGTGGCCCGCCCCGGTGCTCAATTCGCGCTGTCGATCAATGCCCAACATTATGAAAAGCTGGGATTTGCCGAAACCCTGCACCGGTTGGCGCAAGGCCGGATTCGAAACCTGACCCTGCCCGAAGTTCGCATCTATGGCGATCTTGCATCTGGCCCCAACAAGGATGACACAGCGCTGATAGCCCTGTTCGAACGCGCTTAGGCCGACTATCGACCTTTCCACATGGGATCACGCTTTTCAGCAAAAGCGCGGGCGCCTTCTAGATTGTCTTCAGAGCCATAGAGGGTATCAACCGTCGGCAATTGCCGCCCGGTAATCCGATTCATGGCATCCTGAAACTTGGAGTCTTCAGCATCCCGTACAATCTCTTTGATTGCGGCATAAACCAAAGGCGGACCGCTGGCCAAAAGACGCGCCAGTTCCCATGCCCGATCCATCAGTTGATCGCCCGGCACGATTTCGTTCACCAATCCCCAGTTCTTAGCCTCTTGGGGGTCAAACCAGCGTCCGGTCAAAAGCAGTTCCATTGCCACGTGATAAGGGATGCGCTTGGGCAGTTTGACGCTGGCGGCATCTGCCACTGTGCCGGACCGGATTTCCGGCAGCGCGAAACTGGCGTGGTCCGCGGCAAGGATCATGTCGGCGCTCAGGGCCAATTCCAGCCCGCCGCCGCAGGCTATCCCGTTGACGGCGGCGATGACGGGCTTGTTCATGTTCCGCAGTTCCTGCAACCCGCCAAAGCCACCAACGCCATAATCTCCGTCCACGGCATCCCCGTCAGCGGCTGCTTTTAAATCCCAACCGGGGCAAAAGAACTTCTCGCCGCCACCGGTCAGGATGGCGACGCGCAGATCGGGATCATCACGGAAATCACGAAACACTTCGCCCATGACACGGCTGGTCGCCAAATCAATCGCGTTCGCTTTGGGACGGTCCAAAGTGACTTCCAGAATTGCGCCATCGCGCTTGGTTTTGACCGGGTTCATATACTTGCCTTTCGGATCAGAGCATCCACCGCTATGGCACGGTCCGGTGTGCAGATCAGTGGGTTTATTTCAACTTCGCTGACATGGGATGCGTTGGCAATGACGTAGGCCTGCACCGCATCGACAGCGTCCAGGATGGCCTCAATCTCTGCCGCTGGTTTGCCGCGATATCCCGCCAGCAAGGGGGCGCAGTTCAAATTACCCAGCGCCTCTTTCACCGCGGTGCGAGAGGATGGGATCAAAAGTGAAACCGTGTCGCGCAGGATTTCAGTCAACACACCCCCTGCACCCAGCGTCAGAACAAGTCCATGCGCCGGGTCTCGGGTCACGCCGACCAACAATTCTGCCACGCCGCCAACAGCCATTTCCTCAATAAGGACCTCTTCGGTTCCGATTTCCGCCGCGACTTCAGCCACGGCATCAGCGTGAACCTCTAGGCGCACGGCCGCATGTTCAGACTTATGCGCCAACCCGACGCCCTTGATCGCAAAAGGACCAGTCAGCGCGGCAGAGGCTTGTTTCGCCAGATCCGGCGTCACCACAACGTTGTGCGGTACACAAACACCGAATTCCGCAAGAGCCTGCTTGGCTTCTGCTTCGGTCAGAACATGATCCGCAACGGTATCCGAGGGCAACAGGACCGGTTCGGCCTCCGTTGCTTGCGGCCGCGCGGCCGCCTCAATTGCCGCAAGCGCTTCGTGCAATCCGGCAAAAGGGATAACACCGCCATCGAGTAATCGCTGTGCCACGTCTTCGGGCAAAAGCTCCGGCAGAGTCGCCGTTACCGCAAAGGGGCGCCCCGTCTGAGCAACACTATTCAAAGCAGCCTGCGTGGCGCATTCCCAATCCGTCGCATCCGTGTGCGGATAGTCGAGAATAGCCATAGTCAGGGCCTGTTCCGGCCCCATCATAGCAGTCCAAGCGCGGGTCATGGCTGGCGTGTCACGCCATATATAGGTGTGATAATCCAGCGGGTTCGCCAAGGCCACCATCGGCCCCAAGGCATCGCGCAGGTCAGCTTTTTGTGCTTGCGACAACGGCGGGAAGTGCAGATTGCGCCCCTCGGCCATGTCCGCAGCCAGACTTGCTTCACCACCTGAGCAACTGATCGACCCCAAACCGTTGCTGTCTAAGCGCCCGGTCACGTGCAGCAGCTTGAGGCATTCCAGGAAACTGGGAATGTCATCCAAACGCGCGATCCCAAGGCGATCCAGAAATGCCTGCGCGCCCGCGTCGCCTCCGGCCAATGATGCAGTGTGAGAAATCGTCGCCGCCTGTGCATGGGCGGACCGGCCCACTTTCAGCGCAACAATCGGCACGTTACGATCTCGCGCCTTTTTGGCCAGCGCCTCCCATTTACGCAGGTCACCGAAGCCTTCAATGTGGACACCTACCGCGGTGATCCGGTCATCATCCAACAGGGCCGAGGCGATGTCGGCCTGATGGGTTTGCGCCTGGTTCCCACTGGTCAGCATAAAGGCCAGCGGCAAGGCCCGGCGCTGCATCGTCATATTGATCGCTATGTTCGAACTTTGCGTCAGGATCGCCACACCGCGATCTACCGGTCGCATGCCGTGCTGATCGGGCCAAACAGCGGCACGGTCTAGCCCGTTGACGAAGCCATAACAGTTTGGCCCGAGGATCGGCATCTCGCCTGCGGCCTGCACCAAACGGACCTGCAAATCTGCACCCTGATCGTCCTCGGCATGCGCTTCGGTAAATCCCGAGGCAAAACACACTGCACCCCCGGCCCCCATGGCCGAAAGGACCGCGACAGTCTCGATCGTTGCATGACGGTTGATGCCAACAAAGGCTACGTCGGGGGCCGCTGGAAGGTCCTCAAGGCGTGCAAAGGCACTCAGACCCTCGATTTGACCGGCTTTGGGGTGGACCGGCCAGATGTCGCCCTGAAACCCGAATTTCCGGGCCTGTTCGATCACTGAGACGCACCAGGCGCCGCCGCCAATCACAGCGATGGATGTGGGGTGCAAAACGCGTGACAGGGAAGACATCAGGCGGCCCCCTCCATCACGCACCGAGTGTCCTCAGAAGATCGCGACTGATAATGTGGCGCTGAATTTCGCTGGTCCCGTCCCAGATACGTTCGACCCGCGCGTCGCGCCAGAACCGCTCAAGCGGGTAATCGTCCATCAGACCCATGCCGCCGTGGATTTGGATGGCAGCATCGGTGACCCGCGCGAGCATTTCCGAGGCATAGAGCTTGGCCGAAGCAATTTCGCGATTTGCAGGCAACCCTTTGTCCAGCCGATCCGCAGCGGCCAGCGTCAACAAGTCCGCCGCGTCAATCTCGGTGATCATGTCTGCGATTTGGAATGACACGCCCTGAAACTTGCCGATCTTCTGGCCGAACTGTTCGCGCGTGGCGGAATAGTCCAGCGCATAGTCGAAAGCGCGGCGTGCGCGGCCTACGGACATGGCAGCAACCGTGATACGGGTCGCATAAAGCCATGTGTTCATCACCTCGAACCCGCCATCGACCTCACCCAGAACCTGGGCGTCCGGCAGACGGCAATCGTCGAAATCAAGAACCATGTTCTTGTAACCGCGATGGCTGACCGATTTGTACCCGTCCCGGATGGTGAAACCGGGCGTTCCGCGATCCACCAGGAACGCCGTTATCCGCTTTTTCGGACCTTTAGGCGTCTGGTCCTCTCCGGTCGCGATGAAAACGATGATGAAATCCGCGTGCTCCGCGCCCGAGATGAAGTGCTTGGTGCCATTGACCACCCAGTCTCCGCCATCCCGCACCGCGGCGCACTTCATTCCACGAACATCTGACCCGGCACCGGGTTCGGTCATCGCCAGCGCGTCCATCCTTTCACCGCGAACGGCGGGCATCAGGTATCGTTCGACCTGCTCGCCCTCACACGCCATCAGGATGTTCTGAGGACGCCCGAAGAAGTGGTTCAGCGCCATGGATCCGCGGCCCAGCTCACGCTCGACCAGCGCGAACTCCAGATGGTTCAACCCTGCACAACCGACGCTTTCGGGAAAATTACAGGCATAAAAACCCAGCTCAATCGTCTTGCGCTTGATCTCATCCGCGATCTCCTCCGGGACTTCGCCGGTGCGCTCGACCAGCGCCTCATGCGGGTAGATTTCGTTTTCCACAAAGCTGCGAACCGTAGAGACGATCATCTCTTGTTCGTCGGACAATCCATATTGCATCGGGCGTCTCCACATCTGGCGTTGCGGCATATTCTGACGCGGCTTGCCATTTGAAACGTGCAGAAATAGAAGTTTACCATGCAAGAATGGACTAAATCACCCTCTGCACCGCAGCAAATCGGGGTTCTTCTGTTCGACGGATTCTCGAACCATTGTCTGGCCAATACGGTCGAGCCGCTGCGGGCTGCAAACACTCTGGCTGGTCGCAAATTGTACGATTGGCAGTTCCTTGCGTTGGAGGGTGGTCCGGTGACATCCTCATCCGGGCTGCAGGTCGCGCCGCATCGCCCACTCCAGATCGCCAGTGGGGACATGCTGATGGTCATGCCATCTTATGGATTCCGCGCGCATGGCGGGTGGCGCACCCTTTCAGGCCTGCGTTCTGCGGATCAGCGGTACAAAGTGCTGGCGGGCCTCGACACTGGCAGCTGGCTTTTGGCGCAAGCAGGGCTGCTGGACGGGCATCGCGCCACGATACACTGGGAAGAGCTGACCGGATTTACAGAAAGGTTCCCCGATGTCGAAGCCCACCGCGAGCGCTATGTCGTTGACCGCAATCGCATCACTTGTTCCGGGGCAATGGCGGCCTTTGATCTGGTCTTGCACCTGATTGGGCGGGATCAGGGGCAGGCCTTGGCGCTCGAAGTTTCGCAGCTGTTTATGACCCGCGATTCCGCGCGTTCGCACAAGGGCGGCGCTGGTGCGACCAGCGGTTACGTGAACAAAGCGTTAGCCCTGATGCAGGAACATCTTGAAAACCCCCTGCCCGTATCTGAAATCGCAAACCGAGTGGGCCGGTCGCAGAAAGCCTTGTCTGTACGCATGCAAGCCGAACTGGGTGCAGGCCCTGCTCAGGTCTATCGCCGCCTGCGCCTGAATCTTGCGCGCAAACTCGTGGCGGAAACCGACCTGAGCATCGGTGAAGTTGCCCTGCGCGCGGGCTATGACGATCCCAGCGCTCTGACACGCGCCTTCAAGGCCGAGTTTGGAACCACGCCGCGCGCGCTGCGGGCCGACTAGGTATACATCTGTTTCTTGTACGCCCTTGTTCGCGTCGTCGCCTCGGCTGATCCGTCGTGATAGGTGCCGAACCACTTATCGAACGGGATTTCAGAAGTGCCGTAGTTGCACTCGAAATACCGATGATGCAGCTGGTGAAAGAAGTCCCCGGCGCGGGCCGCATCCGTATCTCCGGCCTTTAGTTTTTCAAAGCCGGAATGGGACAGAACGGGGCTAACCTGCTGAAAGTACGCGTGAAACAGAACGTGCAGTGGGTGCGACGGCACGATCAGGTGAATGAAATAAGTCGTGAAGTACAACAGGTTCTCGTACCAATGGTTCGAAATTCCCGACCAGGGCCCGATGTTCACGTTCCGATGATGCACGGCGTGCACGTATTTATATAGCTTCGGGTGATGCTCGAGCCGATGAACCCAATAGAAATGCAACCCCGACCACATCGGGATGAACACCATCCAGACCACGAACCACACTGGCGCACCGGACCATGTCACTGTGGGCACATACCCGTTGGCCATCGCCCAGTAGATAACCCACTGATAAACCGTCGCGACGGTCGTCGCGCTGCCCAGCGTCCACCAGATATTGTCCAGAACCTGATTGCGGAATGTGAACGTACCATTGTTGCGGGTCAGATCGCGGCGATCAAACTTTTTGTACATGCCCTGTCCTTTTCGCATGTACAGCCACCAATGCAGACTACCCGCGACAAGAATCTGGGGCACCATATTCAATAACCAGATGCGAAACATCCACCCGGGCGCGAAGGTTTGCATTGCTTCAAGCGAGGGAAAGAAGAACGCATAGGCGATGACGGCCAGAGACAGGCACAAGGTCAATGCCGTGATCTGCAGCCACGCTCCGCTATACCATTTCAGCACTTCAGCGGGGCGCGGCGGCCATTTAAACAAAGGGTTTAAACTTACCGGGCCGTCGGGGTGATAGTGCCAACGGGCGGATTCGGGGTTCTGAGTCGTGTCGGTCATGGTGGTTACCCAGTTGAAGTGGTCAGGTGGCGTAGTCCGAGCCTTCGTCATCCAGCAAGGCTTTGATCTCCCGCAGATGTGCTTCGGCCTGATCAGGATAGTCTTCCAACTCTTGCGCGGTCTTCTCGGCAACCTCTTCCGACAGCACGCGCAATCGTTGTCCCGTCTGCAGCGCGCGGATGTAGGTTTCCGCTGCGCGTTCAAAATAATAGAGTCTATTAAAGGCATCTGCCGGATCACTGCCGATCACAAGGACACCGTGATTGCCCATGATCATGACCTTTTTCTTGGGGTCCGACAGCATCGACGCGCAGCGTTCACCTTCGCTTTCAAAGGCGAGGCCTCCGAACTCTTCATCCACGACGTATCGGTCGTAGAACGTGGCCGTATTTTGATCGATCGGCGGCAAGGTGCTATCCGCCAAAGATGCCAGGACCGTCGCAAAGATCGAATGCACGTGCATCACACAGCGCGCATGCGGACAGTGGCGATGGATTGATCCGTGCAGACCCCAAGCCGTCGGATCCGGGGCACCGGGTTGGTTCATCACATCGGCATCATTTGCGTCCAGAAACAGCAGATTTGACGCTTTGACCCGTGCAAAGTGCATCTGGTTCGGGTTCATCAAAAATTGCGTACCTTCCGGGTTCACCGCAAGGCTGAAATGATTGGCAACGCCTTCGTGCATGTTCAATCGCTCGACCCAGCGAAAGGTTGCAGCCAGATCAACTCGTTCGGCCCAGTGGTCGATATTGGCGCGCAGGTTTGTAACAGTCATTCCGGGCTCCTTTGCGGATAGCTGAGAACTTTCGGAAATCGTGCCTGTAGCGTCAAAAATTGACCAACGAAAAAAACGCAACTATTCCATTAGCTGAACTAATGGCAAGGTTATACGCATGCAAAAACCACTTCCTCCGCTGGGTTGGCTCCGCACGTTTGAGGCAGCGGCGCGGCACTTGTCCTTTACCGGCGCAGCCCGGGATCTGAACATGACGCAAAGCGCGGTCAGCCAGCAGATCAAGTCCTTGGAAGGGTACCTTGGCCAGCCTTTGTTTTTGCGTCGACCACGTGCGTTGGAACTGACCGAAGCGGGCATCACGTATCTTCCGGTGGTGCGCGAGGCATTTCGGACACTGGTACGTGGAACTCAGGCCGTGACCGGCGCCCAGCAGAACGCGGTTCAGGTTCAAAGCAACATCACCTTTGCCGTGAATTGGCTGGCACCCAGACTGCCGAGTTTCCGAGCGTTACATCCCGATGTTCAGCTGAATATCTTCACCGAGCTTTGGGAGCCGCGCGAAATGGCCGAAGGGGCCGCCGTGGAAATCCGTTATTCACTACGACCGTCAGATACGGTTCGAACCGAATTACTGAGAACTGATCACTACTATCCAGTCTGTGCGCCGGGTTATCACGTGACGTTGGAAGACCTGCAACAGCACCCGCTTTTTGACTGCTCAAACCTGCTGTCGAATTGGCTGGGTTGGGCCGAAGAACAGGGTCTAAACTGGGCAAATCCTGCAATCACTTATTCGACGACCTACTTGGTCAGCTTGTCCGTTGCCATGGCTGGAGGTGGGCTGTGTCTGGCGCATGACACCATTGCCAGTGACCTGATTGCGCAAGGTCGTTTGATAGCCCCGTTCGCTCATCGCGCACCCATGCCCGAAGCCTATTATCTGCTTCTGTCACCGCGCGCCGAAGAAAGCCCCGGCGCCATAGCGTTTGCCAATTGGGTTCGCCGCGAGCTGGAGATTGATCCACAGAAATAACCGGGTGCTGCTCCCGCCCATCATCGATGCCCTGCCGGGCGTCTCTTCTGGTTGGGCCGGGCAGCGCTGACGCGCTGCGTGACGGTTTGATGATACCTGTTCACAAGGGGTTGAACCTTCCTGCGCATTCGGGAAAGTTGGGCCATGGAACACACACCCTTCCCAAGTTGGCCCGATGTCGCCCCCCGTCTGATTGCAGTAGCTGCAGGTCGTGAAGCTGCAGATTCGATCATTCGCGGCGGAATCTGGGTGAATGTGCACAGCCGCGAAGCACTGCCAGATTATGATATTGCAATCGTTGACGGACGCATCGCCTATGTGGGACCCGATGCATCACATTGCACCGGCCCAGAGACTAAGATCATCGAGGCGACCGGGCGCTATATGGTTCCTGGCCTGTGCGACGCTCATATGCATATCGAATCAGGCATGCTGACACCGGCTGAATTTGCCCGCGCTGTCATTCCGCATGGAACAACCAGCATGTTCACCGACCCGCATGAGATTGCAAATGTCCTTGGCCTGGACGGCGTGCGCATGATGCATGACGAGGCGATGATGCAACCCGTGAACATCTTTACCCAGATGCCGTCCTGCGCCCCATCTGCGCCGGGATTAGAAACGACGGGGTACGAAATCACCGCCGAAGACGTGGCCGAAGCGATGAGTTGGCCAGGCATTATTGGCTTGGGCGAGATGATGAACTTTCCGGGTGTCATCAACGGCGACCCAAAGATGCTGGCGGAAATCGCCGCCACACAACGCGCCGGGAAAACCGTAGGCGGACACTACGCATCGCCTGATTTAGGGCCTGATTTTGCCGCCTATGTTGCCGGAGGTCCGGCGGATGATCACGAAGGCACCTGCGAGGCGGACGCGATCGCGCGTGTTCGGCAGGGGATGCGGTCGATGATGCGGCTGGGCTCGGCCTGGTATGACGTGGAAAGTCAGATCACGGCTGTCACACAAAAAGGTCTGGACCCGCGCAACTTTATCCTGTGCACCGACGATTGCCACTCAGGCACGCTGGTCAATGACGGCCATATGAATCGTGTGGTTCGGCACGCCATCGCTTGCGGATGTGATCCGCTGATTGCCCTGCAAATGGCGACGATCAACACGGCGACCCACTTCGGGCTGGAGCGTGAAATCGGCTCGATCACACCGGGGCGGCGCGCGGATGTCATCCTCAGCTCGGACCTGAAAGAACTGCCCATCGAGACCGTGATTGCGCGCGGTCAGATCGTGGCCGAAAACGGTAAAATCACCGTCGACTGCCCGCACCTCAACTGGCCTGATACCGCCCGGAACACCGTGCATCTGGGGCATACCCTGACCGCTGCCGATTTCGAAATCCAAGCACCTGCAGGGGCAAACCGCGTGCAGGCCAACGTGATCGGCGTGGTGGAAAACCAGGCCCCGACCAAAGCTCTGAAGGCTGAACTGCCGATCATCGAAGGATTAGTCGAGGGCGACGGCGATGTCTGCCAGATTGCACTGGTTGAACGCCACCGGGCGACGGGCGGCGTGACGAACGCTTTTGTTTCCGGATTCGGATATCAGGGCAAAATGGCCATGGCCTCGACCGTGGCGCATGACAGCCATCACATGATCGTTGTCGGCACGGATCGCGAACAGATGGCACTGGCCGCAAATAGGCTGGCCGAAGTAGGTGGCGGCATCACCATATTCCGCGATGGGGAAGAATTGGCGCTGGTCGAACTGCCCATCGCAGGCCTGATGTCAGACAGCCCCGCCGCAACTGTGGCCGCCAAAGCCGAAGACATGGTCGCCGCGATGGAGGCCTGTGGCTGCACCCTCAACAACGCATATATGCAGCACTCACTTTTGGCACTAGTCGTGATTCCGGAATTGCGGATATCGGATCTGGGCCTGGTGGATGTGCGCACCTTTGAAAAAATCGATCTTCTGGAACCACTTGCATGACAATAATAAAAACACCCGACGCACCCAAACCGGAACAATTCACCGACCCCAAAGCGGCGGTCGCTCGGTTGGAAGCGCTCTATGAACAAGCAACCCGCTTTCTGTGCGACAGTTTCTCGGCAGCCATTGAACACGGCGCACCAACTGCGCGGTTCAGAGCCTATTACCCGGAAATTCGTATCAGAACGTCGTCCTATGCGCATGTCGACAGCCGTCTGAGTTTTGGCCACGTCTCAGAACCCGGTATTCATGCCACAACGGTTACGCGGCCGGATTTGTTTCGGTCCTATTTGACCCAGCAGATCGCGTTGTTGATCAAGAACCACGACCAGCCGGTTACGATTGGGCCGTCCGACACACCGATCCCGGTGCATTTCGCGGTTGCCAACAATCCCGATCTGCACGTTCCGCAACAGGGCGCGGCCGGGTTCACGTTGCGCGATGTCTTCGACGTTCCCGACCTGACCACGACCAACGATGATATCGTCAACGGGGTGTACGACCACGAAGATGATGCCGGTCCGCTAGCCTTGTTTACTGCCCAACGCGTCGACTATTCGCTGGCCCGGCTTGCGCATTATACCGCGACGGATCCCAGCCATTTCCAGAACCATGTCCTGTTCACGAACTACCAGTTCTACGTCTCTGAGTTCGAGAATTACGCGCGTGCGCAATTGGCCGATCCGGACAGCGGTTACACCAGCTTCGTTTCGACCGGGAATGTCGAGATCAAGGGCTCCGAGGAAGAGTTGGCCCAACCGCTGAAGCTGCCGCAAATGCCGACTTATCACCTGAAACGCGAGGATGGGTCCGGGATCACGCTGGTCAATATCGGCGTTGGGCCTTCGAACGCTAAAACGGCCACTGACCATATCGCCGTTCTGCGGCCCCACGCCTGGCTGATGGTCGGCCACTGTGCCGGGCTGCGTAACACGCAGGCGCTGGGGGATTTCGTTCTGGCCCACGCCTACCTGCGTGAAGACAAGGTGCTGGACGATGACCTGCCGGTCTGGGTTCCGATCCCGCCGCTGGCCGAGGTTCAGGTCGCGCTGGAAAGCGCCGTGGCCGAGGTTACCGAGTTGGAAGGATACGAGCTTAAGCGGATCATGCGCACAGGCACCGTCGCCTCGGTCGACAACCGCAACTGGGAACTGCGCGACCAATCCGGCCCTGTGCAAAGGCTCAGCCAATCCCGCGCCATTGCACTGGATATGGAAAGCGCAACCATCGCCGCAAATGGCTATCGGTTCCGGGTTCCCTACGGCACATTGTTGTGTGTTTCTGACAAACCGCTGCACGGCGAATTAAAGCTTCCGGGCATGGCATCTGCCTTTTATACCACCCAGGTCAGTCGCCATCTTGCAATCGGAATTCGGGCGATGGAACATCTGCGCGGCATGCCGTTAGAGCGTCTGCACAGCCGGAAATTGCGTTCATTCGACGAAACAGCCTTTCTCTGAAGCAAAAAAGCAACGATTTCCCCATATTTTTAGGGTTTTCAGCGCTACTATTCGTTGTGTTCGACCACAATATCCCGTTACAGTTACGCGGTGAGGCCCTATGTATCGGGCACGTTAAGGAGACCAAGAAATGGCAAAGCCTATGACAAAGACTCAGCTGGTGGCTGCTCTCGCTGAGGAAATGGGAACCGACAAGAAAGCTGCAAACGCAGCGTTGGAGGCCATGACTGGCCTGATCACCCGCGAAGTTTCCGCCGGCGGCGCAGTGACCCTGCCAGGCGTTGGCAAAATCTACTGCCGCGAGCGCCCCGAGCGCATGGTGCGCAACCCCGCCACCGGCGAGCAGTTCAAGAAAGAAGCCGACAAAGTGGTCAAGATGACCATCGCGAAAGCTCTGAAGGACAGCGTGAACGGCTAATCTCAGCTTTCACTGCAAACGATAGAGGGTCGCCTTCGGGGGGCCCTTTTTCTTTGTTCGCCTGTTGGGACGAATTTTGGCACACCCGATAGATTTCGATGTACTTTGCGGGTTACCCGTCTAGTTGTTGAATAACAACATTTGAATTCATCGATCGGTTTGAAAAACGTGACGCACTTCTTCTCCAAAATCTCGTCTCTCGCGATTGCTTTTTCTCTAACCTGGACAACTCAGTTGGCTGCGCAACCTGTGGGTTGGGGCTTTCAGGTTGATGGGCTTGCGGCGTATCAAGGCAACGCATCCTTAAGCGGAGGTGGCAATTTCTCTGCAAGTCGTGCCTTTATTCGTGGCGGTTCGCTGTATAATACCGGCGATGGTACGTCATTCGGCCTGTCCATAAGCCTTGGGCAATTTGACTACGACTTCAATCAGACTGACAATCAACCATGGACCGACATACGCGATATCCGGGTCTCGTTTCCGGTACGCGCGCGCGTCGGTGAAACGGCGCAACTGTTAATATCTCCACAAATCAGATGGGATTACCAAAGTGGTATAGACGCGTCTGATGGGCGGACTTACGGGGTTTTTGCCGGTCTGGCTTGGGAAGTCAGTAGCCGCTTGTCGATTGGACCTGCATTCGGCGTTTTTTCCCAACTCGAGGAAGAAGGCGTGGACTTTTTTCCGGCTCTTCTGGTGGATTGGGACATCAATGACCGTTGGAACCTGAATACGGGATCAGGGATTGGCGCAACCAGAGGGCCGGGGCTGACACTGAGTTATGCCATGACTGACACAATAAACCTGTCTTTGGCTGCGCGCGCTGAACGCATCCGCTTTCGCCTGGATGACCAAGGTCTTGCGCCGGATGGCGTTGGGGAAGACAAGAGCATCCCGGTTGTATTGGCCTTGGATTACAGCCCAAATCCCGGAGTTTCTCTAAACGTTTTTGCCGGAGCTGAATTCGATGGTCGGCTTACTCTGGATGACGAAAATGGAAGTGAGATTAGCCGGCAATCTTACGACACTGCACCGCTTGTCGGTTTTGCGTTCCGTTTTCGGTTCTGACTTTTCCAAAATAGAACTTCAAGACCACGGAAAACGGGCGCCGGATTAGGCGCCCGTCTGTTCTTTAACTCCGTTCGGCAATCAGTGAACCGTCTCAACCTTGTGGAAGTCCAGATCACGATCTTCGGGCATTGAATCGATGCTCAACACCTCTTTGCGCTTGGTGATCAGGATGTAGACCACGCAGGCCAAATAGAGGCCAACGACCACCGCTCCGATCCATTGGATCTGCAGCCACTGGCTCTGGAACAACAGGGTCAGGACAAACAGCAGGGCGACGTTGCCTGCAACGTAGATCGCCTTGCCGAACCGCTCGACTGTCAGGTTCAGGTTGTCTGTATAGAGCCTAATCAGCGAGTCCAGCGAGTTGATCACAAAGGTCACGCCCACGATCACCATCGCGATGTTGGTGATGCCCGCAGTGCTGATGCCGTTCAGGTGATAGTAGTAGAGAACGGTGAACCAGATTCCCAACGGGATCGACGGGAAGATCAGCAGCGCCGCGAGCAGTTGCCAGGTCTTCAGGCCACCAACAAAGCGAGAGGTGAACTGGCCGATCATAATCGACCACGCAAACCACCAGAACAGGTAGAAGGCGTGATAATCGGTCAGCGGCAGGACGAACTTGTGCAGATTGGCGAAATAGGCACCGATATTGCTGCCGGTTTCAACAATTCCGGTCATTCCCATTCCGGCCGCGACCCACATTCCGGTGATCAGTGCCAAGAACAGGAAGGTCGAGCCCACCGACAGGATACGTACGTATTTCAGGTCGGTCGAAGAATAGGCCGCTGCCAGAATGACCACGAATACGATGATGTAGAAGGTTGAAACCACGGATTCACCGTCTCCGACTTCGGGCAGATAGCCGGGCAGGTAGATCAGGAACAGGCTGGCGGTGAAGGCGCAGGTACCGATGATGACCACGTTGTTGATCAGCTTGACCAGCGGGATCTCAAAGAACTTCACGCGGGGTTCGATGACGCAGAAATAGAACGCTGTCAGGAAGTAGAAGGCCCAGATCAGGAAACCCCAGAACCCGAACTCGATGGCCAGCGGATTCGCAAAGGCATAGGCCGGTTCCTCGGCATAGCCGCCAAACTCGGTCAGCGGGAACATGATCAGGCCGACATCCAGACCGGACGTGAACAGGATCGCGATGAAGGTGAACAGATGCACTGGCGTGACGCCCACGCAACGCAGGTTCCACCATTTCACGACGAAGAAAGCGACCAGGCCCAATGCCAGCAGGACGCCGAAAGACAGAATATACTCCAAAAGCACCAACATACCTCCCTTGGTTAGTCAGAGTGCGGCTCGCATACCTTTAATTGACTGATCAATCAACAAACACCGCAATGCCGAATGTAACTGATGAGGCCTGTGGTTTTTTTGACGCGCGGCGCTTGCGCGTTTGAGATAATTCCGAAACAGTCGCTGCGTTTGGGAGAGCGTCATCATGGATCTGCGCGCCATAGCCATGGGGCTGGCATTTGCCTTCATCTGGTCGTCAGCCTTCACCTCGGCGCGGATCATCGTCGCCGATGCCTCGCCCCTTTTCTCACTGGCGCTGCGATTTTTGATCTCGGGGTTGTTAGGGGTCGCAATTGCGCGGGCGATGGGCCAAAGCTGGAGGCTGACGCGCGCGCAATGGTACGCGACTATTCTGTTTGGAATATGCCAAAATGCCCTTTATTTGGGTCTGAATTTCTACGCAATGCAAACCGTACAAGCATCTGTTGCGGCGATTATTGCATCAACAATGCCCCTGATCGTGGCATTAGCCAGCTGGACACTGTTTCACGAAAAACTTCGACCACTGGGCGTGTTCGGATTGCTGGCGGGTTTCGCTGGCGTCGCATTGATCATGAGCAGCCGGATTAGCGCGGGCGCCGACCTGTTTGGCGTCATGCTGTGCGGGCTGGGTGCGCTGGCGCTCAGCTTTGCGACACTGGCTGTGCGCGGGGCAACATCCGGCGGCAATTTCATGATGGTGGTCGGGCTACAGATGCTGGTGGGCGCGGCAATTCTGTTCTTCGCGGCCCCCATATTCGAGACGATCTACATTCACCCGAACGTACCGTGGATGCTGGCCTTTGCTTATACGACACTGTTCCCTGGCTTGTTGGCGACACTGATCTGGTTCCATTTGTTGAACAGGATCGGCGCGATCCGAGCCGCAACTTTTCACTTTTTGAACCCGGTCTTTGGCGTCGCGGTCGCTGCTGCTCTGCTGGGTGAAAAGCTTGGTCCGATGGATGCGGTTGGCGTGGGCATCACAACGCTGGGAATTCTGGCAGTGCAGCTGTCTCGGCAGACCGATCAGCGTAGCAATGCCTCGACCTGACGCAAGAGCTTCGGTGAATCCGGTTTGACGTTCGAGCCATACGTCTCGACAACCTCGCCCGCTGGGTCAATCAGGATCTTGTTGAAATTCCACTTGGGGACAAAGCCCGTTTGCTGGGCAACAGCCCTATAAAACGGATGGGCACCGGCGCCTTTGACTGGGGTGATGTCGGTCATGGGCAAGGTCAGACCAAAATTCATCTCGCAGAATTGTTTCACTTCTTTCGCTGACCCCAGTTCCTGATTGAACGAATCCGAAGGGACGGCCAAAACCACGAGACCTCGATCAGCATAGGTGTCATGGATTTTTTGTAAGCCAGCGTATTGCCCCGTGAACCCGCAATGGGATGCCGTGTTCACAATCAGCACCGGCTGACCTCTCCACCCCTCAAGAGAAAGCGTTCCGCCGTCAATCGAGTCAAACTCACCGGTCAAAGGTGCAGCTTGAACAGCGCGGGCAACCAGCAATAGGACGGATAACAGAAGCAGTCTGAACATGGTGTCACCTCCTTTATTGTGAATTACGCGTGCGTTTGGCATTCGGATCACCCGCACGAGAACGCGAGCAAGCTGAAATATGATTTTGATTTTCGCCCCAGTATGCCCAAATAAAGGTCCAAGTCACATCAACACCGGAGAAGCCATGACCCGCTACACCAAAGACCCCGAGGCCATTGCCGCTCTTTCACCTGAGGAATTCCACGTCACCCAACGCAGCGGCACCGAACGCCCCGGCACTGGAAAACTGTTGGGAAACAAGGAGCCGGGCATATACGTCGATATCGTCTCGGGCGAACCGCTATTTGCCTCGACCCACAAATACGAATCCGGATGTGGCTGGCCAAGCTTTACCAAGCCCATCGTGCACGAGCATGTCGAAGAGATTGAAGATCGCACGCTTGGCATGATCCGGACCGAGGTCCGCTCGAAACATGGCGACAGTCATCTGGGGCACGTATTCCCCGACGGTCCACGCGAACACGGCGGGCTACGCTATTGCATCAACTCCGCCTCCTTGCGGTTCATTCATCGCGATGAGATGGAGGCCGAAGGGTACGGTGAATACCTGATCCATGTGGAGGAAATCCAATGACCAATGAACGCGCTGTTCTGGCCGGGGGCTGCTTTTGGGGCATGCAGGACCTGATCCGTAAATTGCCCGGCGTTTCCAGCACCCGCGTCGGGTATACTGGCGGTGACGTGCCGAACGCCACCTATCGCAACCACGGCACCCATGCCGAAGGGATCGAGATCATTTTCGACCCAGCGCAAATTACCTATCGCGACCTGCTCGAGTTCTTCTTTCAGATCCACGACCCGACAACCGTTAACCGTCAGGGCAATGATCGCGGGATGAGCTATCGCTCGGCCATCTACTATGTGGACGACGCCCAGAAGCAAGTGGCCCAGGATACAATTGCCGATGTAAACGCCAGCGGCATCTGGCCCGGCAAGGTTGTGACCGAGGTCGAACCCGTCAGCGATTTCTGGGAGGCTGAGCCCGAGCATCAGGACTACCTTGAACGTATTCCCAACGGCTATACCTGCCACTTCCCGCGCCCCGATTGGGTTCTGCCCAAGCGCAGCGCGGCTGAATAACCGAATTGGCCCTCCTTCCCGCGAGGGGGGCTAACCTGAGGCCACCCTTGGGCGTCCGCTGGCTTCGACCGTGATCATCGCTTCGACAAACACGTCCTGCGCTTCGATGCGCGCAGTGCGGATGTCGCGGTCGACGACCACCCGGATATCTGCCGCTCCGGCCTGTCGCACTGCACCCTCGGCCTGATCCCGCAAAACCGTCTCCAACAGTTCCAAGGCCTTTTCGGATTCTGTGAAATCCTGCGGCCCTTCCTCCAAATGAACCCGGTAACGCCCTTCAGACGGTGACGTCACGGTTCCTGTTCGACGCAGCGTAAGCCGACCAACAACTGCTCCGATCGCGTTGGCCACACCGGCGTGTTCCGGTAGGATCATGGTGCAATGCAGGCGATCTCCGACAGCCGGATAATAGCTGGGGGCGGATGCGCCGAGGCCCACGACATCCACGTTTAGCGATGCGTCCAGCGCGATTAAGCCGCGATGCCTTGCCAGCCCTTTTTGCGTCAAAACGTGCCGGGCCAAGTCAGCAGGTGCAAGACCAAAACCGTCAGCTTCTTCGGCAAAAGCAGTCTCTAATAAGGTCAAAGACGTCTGTTCGGTCAACTGATCCACGATCATCTGTGCCAGTTGTTCGGGGCTGCCGGCTAGCCTGTCACCCGTCCCCACACGTTTGCGCGCCACCAGTTCCAATGCCTTGTGGGCGGCTTCCGCGTCCCAGACATCCAATCGACCCAGAACATGGCTGGCATCCGATGGTGTCACACCCGACACCTGAACGATTCCGCGATCCACCAGACGCGACAGGGCACCGTTCTCCATTCGGGTGCGCAACAGATCACTCAGGGGCAGGACATTTTCACCGAGCCTGTCCAACAAGGCCTCTTCGCGCGCACCCAACCCGTCGGCATTGATACCGGGAACACGGCGGGCAAACCGCGTGTCATGCTCTCCCACGGTTGTTGCCCGCAACTGTGTGTCCAGAACGCCGTGAACAACCTCGGGTGCTTCTGACGCGATCAGAGATACCGGCAGCACCCGTCGTGGCCCCAGAAATACGCCGCCGCCCAGCCCTTCGGTCACCACATGCACCTGGCTATCTCCACCCAGTCCGTGGGTGCGCATGGCAACCGCCTCAACCATCGTACGAAATCCGCCGACCTGCGCGCCCGCTGGGTCAATCGCGGGTTTGCCATCCCGAATCAGCGCAACATCTGTCGTGGTGCCGCCAATATCGGACACCAGTGCATTCTCGGCCCCTGTCAACCAGCTTGCCCCAACAATCGAAGCCGCCGGCCCGCTGAGGATGGTCTCAATCGGGCGTTCCCGCGCTTGTTCGGCGCTCATCAGGGCACCATCGCCGCGCACGACCATCATCGGTGCGGTGATGCCCAGATCAATCAACTGATCCTGCGCCCGACCGATCAAACGGTCGATCATGCCGATCAAACGCGCATTCAAAACCGCCGTGACCGCGCGCTTCGGGCCGTTCAATTTGGCCGACAACTGATGAGAGCACGTAACCGGTGCCCCGGTTTTTTCGGCAATGACACGCGCGGCATGCAATTCATGCGCCGGGTTCCGCGTTGCGAACTGCGCGGCAACCGCAAACCCAGAAACATCTTTGTGCGACGCCAAAAAGGCTTCCAACGCATCGACATCCAATGGCGCCGCCTCACCCCCGGCGTGGCTATGCCCACCGCCAATCACCAGCGCTGGATCACCCTTCAGCGCATCCCGCAGCCCATGTTTCTTAAGGTCTGCTTCCTTAAACCCGATGTAAATCAGCGCGACTCGACCACCTTGCCCTTCGACCAAGGCGTTCGTCGCCAATGTTGTCGACAAGGACGCCATCGAGATCTGGTCCGGCGAAACCTGCGCCTGATCCAACACGGCCGAGATCGCCCTGCCGACGCCAATTGCAAGATCGGCGCGTGTGGTCAGGGATTTGGCCGAGGCGATCACCTCTTTCTCGTCCCGGATCAGCACCGCATCCGTATAGGTTCCACCCGTATCCACCCCCAAAGCCAACGCCATCGGGATCTCCTTCCTGTTCGCTGTTCACGGGTGTAGCGGTTTGGACCGACACGTCCAGCCTGTTTGCGTCACTTACGACAATCGTTTCACCGCCCAGCGCGCGGCATCCGCCACAGTCGGATCGGGGTCATCGACCAGCGACTGGGCCACAGTCATCAGATCAGTCTGGTGCGAGTTTCCAATTGCATACAAAACATTGCGCACAAACCGATCCCGCCCGATCCGCTTGATCGGCGAGCCCGAGAACTTGGCCCGAAACGCTGCATCATCCAACACAGCAAGCTCGGCCAACGGCGGTGCTTTCAGATCATCACGTGCGGCATACCGCACATCGCTCGCTGCGATGGCGAATTTGTTCCACGGGCACGCGGCCAAACAATCGTCGCATCCATAAATCCGGTTTCCCAGCTTTTGGCGCAGCTCTTCGTCGACCGGCCCTTTATGTTCGATCGTCAGATATGAAATGCATCGCCGCGCATCTAACTGATACGGCGCGGGAAACGCATCCGTCGGACAGGCGCTCAAACAAGCTCGACAATTACCGCAATGGTCAGATTCAGCCATGTCTGCAGGCAGGTCCAACGTCGTAAAAACAGAGCCTAAAAAGGCCCAATTTCCCCAGTCGCGGCTTACCAGATTGGTGTGTTTTCCCTGCCAGCCCAGCCCTGCCGCATGGCCCAAAGCCTTCTCCGGAACAGGCGCGGTATCAACAAAGACCTTTACCTCTCCACCCGCTTCCGCAATCAACCAGCGCGCCAGCCGTTTCAGCCGCTTTTTGACCAGATCGTGGTAATCCTTGTTCTGCGCATAAACAGAAATCGCTGCCTTGTCCGGGTGGTTCAAAACATCAGTCGGATCATGCTCGGGCGTATAGCTCTCGGCCAACATGATCACCGACCGCGCCTCGGGCCACAATGCGGCCGGATCGCCACGCCAATGGGTCCGTTCGTCCATCCACCCCATCTGCCCGTGGTACCCGGCATCCAAAAACGCCTGCAAGCGCGACGGCACCTCGGGCACGTCCCAAGGCCGGCAAATGCGACAGGATACAAACCCCTCGCTCAGCGCCTGCGCCACAAGCATTTCTTTTAGACCTGATCCGCTCTTCATCTGGCTGCAAATATCCTCGGGGGTGAATTGGCACACCGGGCCAAGAGGGGGCCGACAGCCCCCTGAACCTTCACCCTATCAGAAATCCAGATCGGCGTAATGCGGCGGTGGCCGGAACCCAGGAACCTGATCTGCCAATATAGACCGGAACGCAGGCCGTGACTTGATCTTGGCATACCAATCCTTGACCGCCTGAGAACGGTTCCAATCTACGTCCGAGATGTAATCCAGCGCAGACAGATGCGCAGCAGCTGCAAAATCGGCCAGTGTCATCTGATCACCTGCCAGCCAGCGCCGATGATCCAGCAGCCAAGCCATGTAGTCCAGATGATACTTGATCGCCTTTGCACCCGCCTTGACGTTTTTGCTGTCGGGATAGCCCTCGCCCGTCACCTTTTTGTTAACACGCTCATACAGCAGTCTCGATGTCACTTCGTGATGGAACTTGTCATCGAACCAGCCAACCAAACGCCGCACCTCGTACCGCGCTTCGGGTTTTTTCGGCATCAGCGGAGGTTCAGGGCGGGTTTCTTCGATATACTCACAAATGGCGGCGCTTTCCGCCATGACCTGCCCATCAAGACGCAATACCGGTACTTTCCCGGCAGGGTTGCGGCGCAGGAAATCCGGGTCTTGTTCCCAGTATCGTTCCTCGACTAGCTCAACCTCGATCTTCTTTTCCGCAAGCGACAGGCGCACCTTGCGGCAATACGGGGACAGGGGAACATGAAACAGACGCGCCATAATCTTCCAATCGAACCAGTGAATACCCCCCAGCTTTAGCCTTGAGAGGCATAGGGTTTCAATCCTCGAAACAATCCGCGCGACCATCTGCGCGGATGGTGGCCGCCCCATCCAGTATGGATGCTGCCCGTCTGCGGGTCCGAACCGATGGGTCTGTGACGGATCTGTTTCGAGGCGAAGGCAGGATCGCCGCCAGCCGTGCCGCCTGTACTGGGGACATCTTGGCCGCACTTGTTCCGTAATACCGCTGTGCCGCGGCCTCGACCCCGAATACCCCCTGTCCGGTCTCGGCAACGTTCAGATAGACCTCCAGAATCCGCTGTTTGCTCCAGAAGATTTCGACGACGGGCGTAATCGACGTTTCAAACGCTTTGCGCACCCAACTGCGCCCCTGCCACAGGAACACGTTCTTCACGACCTGCTGTGTAATGGTCGAGGCCCCTCGACTGCCGCCATCTTCCAGCGCATCGCGGATTGCTTCAACGTCAAAGCCCCAATGCAGGCAGAAATTAGCGTCCTCGGCGGCAACCGCAGATCTGCCCATAACCGGGGCAATTTCTTCGATCGGCACCCACTCGCGCTCGACCTTCCCCAATCGTCGCCATTCCGACCAGATTGTATGAGTCACCGGCGGATTAACCACCGAGTAAAGCAGGACCAAACCCACGACAAAAGCCACAACGCCCAAGGCGATGCTTGTGACCCAACGGCGAATCCACGGGATCAGTGGCTTTTTTGATTTAGACGCCTTGCTTTTCTTTTTGCTCGACTTGCGCGCTGCTTTTCTTGCCATTGTGTTGCTATACGACGCTGTGGACGGGTTTGGAACGGTTTATGTTTCGTGGCCTGAGCGTTGCGCGGGTAAGTAATCCGAGGCAAGTCCGGGACGTAAATTGAAAACCCCGCGTGTCCTTGGTGACACGCGGGGTTCTGATTTAGTCTTACTATTTCCGCCTACTCGGCGGGAACAGCAGTTGCCTCGGTTGTCAGAGGATGGCTGAGCTTGTTCAGCATCTCTTTCGGGCAAACCTGAAGGAAGTTGGCCTTTTCGACCTCCCAATGTTGCAGAATGTCGGCGGCCTTGCGGCTGTTGGTTTCAGCCTGATGTGTTTCGATCAGCGATTTCAACTGATCTTCCCAATGGTCGACGGTCACCGGACAGGTCACTAGCGTTTCCATGTTCATCAGCTGTCGGGCCTTGCCTTCGGGGTCGTACAGATAAGCCATACCGCCCGTCATGCCTGCGCCAAAGTTGGCACCGATGCCACCCAGGATCACCGCGATACCACCGGTCATGTATTCACAGCCGTTCGAGCCACAGCCCTCGATCACCACAGTGGCGCCCGAGTTCCGAACCGCGAACCGCTCACCCGCGCGGCCGGCCGCAAACAGGTGTCCATCGGTTGCGCCGTAAAGAACGGTGTTGCCGATAATGGTGTTCTCGTCGGCTTTCAGGGGGCTGACCTGCGGCGGACGCACGACGATTGTGCCCCCGGACAGGCCTTTACCGACATAGTCGTTGGCATCACCCGACACCTCGAGCTTTAGACCCGGGGCCGCGAAGGCCCCCAGCGACTGACCGGCCGAGCCTTGCAGTTTCACGTGCAAATGGTCCGGCTGGAACGTGTTCCGCATCCCGAAATTCTGCACGATATGGCTGGACACTCGCGTGCCCACGGTCCGATGCGTGTTCTGTACCGCATAAGACAGCTGCATTTTCTCGCCGTCTTTCAGGAACCGGGCGGCATCGCGCACGATTTCCGCGTCCAGTGTATCAGGCACCGCGTTCCGGTCTCTGTCGCGGTTGTAGACGATGTTATGGGCACCATCGACCGTGATCAGCAACGGGTTGAGGTCCAGATCATCCAGATGTGCCGAACCGCGGCTGACCTGCGCCAGCAGATCGGCCCGACCGATGATGTCGTCAATCGACCGCGCACCGAGGCTGGCCAGCAGCTCGCGCACTTCCTGTGCATAGAAGGTGATCAGGTTGACGACCTTATCGGCATTACCGGTGAACTTTGCCCGCAGGGATTCGTCCTGCGTACACACACCGACCGGGCAGGTGTTCGACTGGCACTGACGCACCATGATACAGCCCATCGCGATCAGAGCAGCGGTGCCGATACCGTATTCCTCGGCCCCCATCATCGCAGCCATGACGATATCACGACCGGTGCGCAAGCCACCATCGGTTCGCAGGGTCACGCGGTCGCGCAGGTTGTTCATCGCCAAAACCTGATGTGCCTCGGTCAGGCCCATCTCCCACGGCAGACCGGCATATTTGATCGAGGTCGCCGGAGATGCCCCGGTGCCACCATTGTGGCCCGAAATCAGGATCACGTCCGCTTTGGCCTTGGCCACACCGGCGGCAATCGTGCCAACACCCGAAGACGCCACCAGTTTCACGGTAACCTTGCAGCGCGGGTTGATCTGTTTCAGGTCGTAGATCAGCTGCGCCAGATCCTCGATTGAGTAGATATCGTGGTGCGGCGGTGGAGAGATCAGGGTCACACCCTTGGTCGAATGGCGCAGTCGCGCAATCAGGTCGGTAACTTTCATGCCCGGCAGCTGACCGCCTTCACCGGGTTTGGCACCCTGAGCGACCTTAATCTCCAGTTCTTCACACTGATTCAGGTATTCGGCGGTCACACCGAACCTGCCCGAAGCGACCTGTTTGATCTTGGCCGACGGGTTGTCGCCATTGGGCTCCGGCACAAAATGTGCCGGGTCTTCGCCACCCTCGCCGGAGTCGGATTTCGCACCGATCCGGTTCATCGCCACGTTCAGCGTCTTGTGCGCCTCGGGCGATAACGCACCCAGCGACATGCCCGGCGTGACGAACCGCTTGCGGATCGAAGTGATCGACTCGACCTCTTCAATCGGGATTGGCTTGCCCAGCGGTTTAAAGTCCATCAGGTCACGCAGATGGATCGGCGGGTTCGACTGCATCTTGGCCGAGTATTGCTTCCACAGCTCATAGGACGCGCGGTTACAAGCCATTTGCATCATATGCATCGAGGTCGCTTCCCACGCGTGGGTCTCACCCGATTTACGCGCCTTATAGAACCCTCCGATGGGCAGCACGTCCAGACCGCTATCCCATGCCTTGGCGTGGATCTCCTCGGCCTTCGTCTGAATACCCGTGACGCCGATGCCGGAAATCCGGCTGGTCATTCCAGGGAAGTATTCGGCCACCATCGCACGGCTCAGGCCAACGGCCTCAAAATTCAGGCCGCCGCGATAGGACGAGATTACCGAGATTCCCATCTTGGCCATGATCTTCAACAAGCCCTGATCGATCGCTTCGCGGAAGCGGGCGACATTTTCGGTCAGGGTCCCGTCCAAAAGGCCGCGATCAATACGGTCGGCCAGCGAATCCTCGGCCAGATAGGCGTTCACAACGGTCGCACCACAACCGATCAGAACGGCAAAATAGTGCGGGTCGACACATTCCGCCGAGCGTACGTTCAACGAACAGAATGTCCGTAGGCCCTGACGGGTCAGGTGTGAGTGCACCGCACTTGTGGCAAGGATCATGGGCATCGCCACACGACCTGCGCCCGAGTTCAAGTCAGACAGCACCAGATGCCCAGCGCCGGACCGAACGGCCTCTTCCGCTTCGGCTCTAACACGGGCCAACGCCTCGCTTAGTGCGTTTTGGCCGGGCTCAAAGCTACAGTCGATCTCGGCCAGCGGGGCATCAAAGCTTTCAACCAGCTTGTCCCATTGCGCGTTGCCGACAAAGGGACTTTCCAGAACCACAATCTCGGTCTGGCTGCTGTCCTCATCCAGCACGTTCTTGAGGTTCGCAAACCGCGTCTTCAAAGACATCACGCGGTATTCGCGCAAAGAGTCGATCGGCGGGTTGGTCACCTGGCTAAAATTCTGCCTGAAGAAATGGCTGAGCGGGCGGTATTGCTTGGACAGTACCGCCGAGGGCGTATCGTCACCCATCGAGGCCAGCGCCTCTTTGCCATCTTCCGCCATCGGGGCGAGGATCTGCTCCAATTCTTCTACTGAATAACCCGCTGCAATCTGACGCTTGCGCAGTTCTTCACCCGAGAAAATCGGGGTTTCGGTCACGCCTGCCAGCGTGGCATCCAGATCGTGAATCTTGCCAACCCATTCGCCAAATGGCAGCGCACGGGCCAGTTTGTTCTTGATCTGTGTGTCGCGGAACAACTTGCCCTTCTTCATGTCGACGGCCAGCATCTGACCCGGGCCAAGGGCGCCTTTTTCGGTCACGGTGGCCTCGTCAATCGGCACCATCCCGGCCTCGGACCCTGCGATTACAAGACCATCGCCAGTTACGACATAGCGCATCGGGCGCAGCCCGTTCCGGTCCAGTCCCGCACAGACCCAACGACCATCCGTCATCGCCAGTGCGGCAGGGCCGTCCCACGGCTCCATCACCGAGTTGCAGTAGGAATACATATCGCGCCATGCCTGCGGCAGCTCGACCGCCTGCTTGGACCAGCTTTCCGGCACCAGCATGGTTTTCGCCATTGGGGCCGAACGACCCGCACGCACCAGAACCTCGAATACCGAGTCCAGAGCCGCCGAATCCGACGAACCACCTGCGATGATCGGCTTGATGTCCTCGGCATAGTCACCAAAGGTGCCGCTCGCCATACGGATCTCATGGCTTTTCATCCAGTTGATGTTACCCTTCAGCGTATTGATCTCGCCGTTATGGGCCAGCATGCGGAAAGGCTGTGCCAGCCACCACTGCGGGAACGTATTGGTCGAATATCGCTGGTGGTAGATGGCAAACGCACTTTCAAAGCGCTCGTCCATCAAATCGGGGTAGAACACCGCGACCTGCTCGGCCAGCATCATTCCCTTATAGATGATCGATCGGCAGCTGAGCGAGGCAAGATACAGATCTGAAATCCCGGCAGCCAATGCCGCCTTTTCGATGCGGCGACGGATCACATAAAGCTCACGCTCAAACGTGTCTTCATCCACACCTTTTGAGTTCGAGATCAGGATCTGCTCGATCTCAGGGCGGGTGGCGTTGGCTTTTTCACCCAAGCAGGTCACATCGACCGGCACATGACGCCAGCCATAGATGTAATAGCCCATACGCAGGACTTCGGTTTCCACAATGGTCCGGCACTGCTCCTGCGCACCGAAATCGGTGCGCGGCAAAAAGACCTGACCAACCGCAATCAGTTGATCCAGTCGCGGCTCATGCCCGGTGCGGCGGATCTGGTCATAAAAAAACGGAACCGGGATCTGCACGTGGATACCCGCGCCATCACCCGTCTTGCCGTCTGCATCCACCGCGCCGCGGTGCCAGATTGCCTTGAGCGCGTCGATCCCGGCATCCACCACCTTACGCGACGCTTTGCCGTCAATCGAAACCACAAGACCTACGCCGCATGAAGAATGCTCTTCATCCTCGGAATAGAGACCATTTTCGGCCATCCATTTGCGCTTGGCTTCTTCGGCCCGCACCCAATCGGCATCATATTTGGTCATTGGCTGTCTCCTTCTTCCGGCAGGGCATACATGGCTTCGACCTCGGCTTTGGTCATCTGCCGGCGCTCTCCTGCGAACGCGTAGCCCTCGGGCTTTTTATCTATGTAAAGTTCAAGTTTCAGCGGGTTGCCGGTGTCGTCGAAAAGACCGGCAGCCATTTGGGTTTGTCCGTGCATCTCGCCCGGCAAAGTGATCCGGTACCACAACGCCGAACCACAGTCCGAGCAAAACGCCCGCTCGGCCCATTCCGACGAGGTGTAGGTCTTGACCGGTCCCAAGGCGGCATAGCCGGGCTCGGCCGCGAAGGTTACCAGCATCGAACTGGTCCAGCGACGGCATTGATCACAATGGCAGGCTCCCAGCGAATCCCGCGCCGGAGTTGCGGTCACCGTGACCGCGCCGCACATGCATTGACCTTGCAATTCGGGCATCAGACCCTCCTGTCGCTGGGCTAGGGTTATTCGGCTGCGATGGCAGCCTTGGCGTTGAAGCGATCAATAATCGCATCGGCGCAGTCGCGACCATCACGAATGGCCCAGACCACCAAAGAGGCACCGCGCACGATGTCACCAATGGCATAGACGCCGTCCATCTCGGTCGCGCCAGTCTCGAACGCTGCCTTGACGGTGCCCCAACGGGTGACGGGCAGGTCGGGCTGGCCGAACAGGGTGGGTAGGTCTTCAGGCTCAAAGCCCAGCGCCTTAATCACCAGATCGGCATCTTCGACATAATCCGCGCCTTCGATCACCTCTGGTGCCTGACGGCCGGTCGCATCGGGCTGACCCAGACGCATCTTCTGCACCATCACGCCTGCAACGGTGTCGTCGCCGGTAAAGCCCTTGGGCGCGCTCAGCCATTCAAACACCACGCCTTCTTCTTCGGCGTTTTGGGTTTCGCGCTGCGAACCCGGCATGTTCGCCCGGTCACGACGATAGAGGCATTTGACCGACGTGGCGCCTTGCCGGATCGAAGTCCGTACACAGTCCATCGCGGTATCACCGCCACCAATAACGACCACCTTCTTGCCTTCGGCATTCAAGCGGCCATTGTCGAAATCTTCGACGTCATCGCCAAAACTTTTGCGGTTCGAGGCGGTCAGGAAATCGATGGCTTTTTCGATTCCAGCCAGACCGCTGCCGGGCATAGACAGATCGCGCGATTTGTACACGCCTGTCGCAATGATTACTGCATCATGCTTGGAGCGTATTTCCTCGAACTTGGCGGCATCGACGTCGCAATTCAGCACGAATTCTACACCACCATCTGCCAGCAGGTCATTGCGACGCTGCACGATGTCTTTTTCCAGCTTGAACCCCGGAATGCCGTACATCAACAGACCACCCGCACGATCATAACGATCATAGACGGTGACCTGAATGCCCGCGCGGCGCAGCATGTCAGCCGCAGCCAGACCGCCGGGGCCGCCACCGATGATGCCGACGCTTTCGCTGCGCTCGGCACCCGGAGCGGTGGGCTTCACCCAGCCTTTGTCCCAGGCGGTGTCGGTGATGTATTTCTCAATCGTGCCAATGGTGACCGTGCCGTGGCCCGATTGCTCGATCACGCAGTTGCCTTCGCACAGGCGGTCCTGCGGGCAGATTCGGCCACAAATCTCGGGGAATGTGTTGGTGGCCTGACTGGTTTGGTAGGCTTCTTCCAAACGCCCCGTCGCCGTCAAATGCAGCCAGTCAGGGATGTTGTTGTGCAGTGGGCAATGCGACTGGCAGTATGGAACACCACATTGACTGCATCGGCTGGCTTGCTCCTTGGCCTTCTCTGCTGCGAATTCGGCGTAGATTTCATCAAAATCTTCTCTGCGGTCATCGGCGGCACGCTTTTCGGGCATGACGCGGTCGATCTGCACAAATTTCAGCATCGGTTGCTTGGCCACGGGTCAAACTCCATGAATTGGCTTGGTCACGTCTCTTTAAGAGATGAAAGATTGGATGAAAAGTCAACTGTACTGACCTAAATTCGAAAATCGAGGGAAAATTTGGTGGAGGTTTGAAATTAAATGCGATTTTTAGTTCCGATTCGGACCTATATGCACGCTTTCCTTTTCCACAGAGCACTTATACCCATTGGGCAAACAAAGACGTGACCACAACACGGCGGGGCAGATGGGTCTTTTTCAATTGATTCTCGCGGCGATTATTCAGGGTATCACTGAGTTTTTGCCGATCTCTTCATCTGGTCATTTGATACTGCTACCCAGCCTGACCGGACTGGACGATCAAGGCCTGGCCATCGACGTGGCCGTGCATGTGGGCACTTTGGGCGCTGTGATTCTGTATTTCTGGTCCGATGTGAAACAGGCGGTCTCCGGACTGCCGCAGGCGTTGACCGGACGGGCCGACACACCACAGGCGCAGCTGGCCATGGGTCTGATAGTCGCCACGATTCCCACCGTGATTGTCGGGGCTATTCTGTTCAAAACCGGCCTGATCGAGGCGTTTCGGTCAATGGCGGTCATTGGCTGGACCATGCTGGTTTTTGGCCTCGTTCTGTATTGGGCCGATCAAAAAGGGCCGCAGACCAAAGAAGCAAGCGAATGGGGTCTGCGCGATGCGTTGATCATGGGGCTGTGGCAGGTTCTCGCCCTGATACCGGGAACATCCCGATCGGGCATTACGATCACCGGCGCGCGCCAACTGGGCTATACGCGAGAGGATGGCGCGCGGATCGCGATGTTGATGTCGATCCCGACCATTCTTGCCTCAGGCGTTTTGTTGTCGGTTGACGTGATCCGCGAAGCAGACGCCCAATTGGCCCGAGACGGGGCAATCGCGGCCTTCTTTGCTTTTATCTCAGCTCTGCTGGCTCTGACCCTGATGATGCGCCTGCTGCGCAGTGTCAGCTTTACACCTTATGTGATCTACCGCGTGATCCTGGGTGCCATCCTGCTTGCAATCGCCTATAGCTGATCAGGTCCGCAGATTGTTGGCCGAGTTCTGGATGTCGTCGTACTGACCCGAGGGACGGAACTTCCACAGGTAATCTGGCAGTACGGATTCCAGTGTCGCTGGCTCGATCCCAAGATCGGTAAATCCTTTGGCCCCGTCGGACACAATATTGTCGCGGCGCAGGTTTTTCAGCTGATCGCGCGTCAGGATGTGGTTCGGGAACAACTGGAAGCTGGCGAATTTAACAATGTCCAACACGCCAGCCATTATGCGGGCCACAAAGAAGGGCATTCCGATGATCACTCGGCGTCGGTAAATCACATCAAGCATCTGCTGCATCAACGCGCGAAAGGTTTTTACCTCCGGCCCGCCCAATTCGTACACACCGGGCTCAGCGTGACCCAAAACACCCTGAACGGCTGCCTTGGCCACGTCATCCACATAGACCGGCTGGAACTTGGTTTCAGCTCCGACCAGCGGCAGGAAAGGTCCCATCCGGGTCATCCCGGCAAACCGGTTGAAGAACTGGTCCTCGGTCCCGAAAATTACAGACGGCCGCAGGATGATTGCATCTGGCATATGGGTCAGCACACCGGCCTCACCATGTGCCTTGGTTCGCGAATAATGACTGTCGGACTCGGCGTCCGCTCCGATGGCTGAGATATGCACCATCCGAGAAATACCCTGTTCGGCCGCCAAACGCGCGATCCGCTCGGCCCCATCGGCCTGCACGGCGTCAAAGGCGTTCTTGCCCAGCTCGTTCAGCACGCCGACGCAATTTACCACCGCGTCTGCCCCGTGCATTGCAGCAGCGACCGAGGCATCATCACGGATGTTGCACAAAATGGGTTCGACCTGGCCGACCACACCGTAGGGCCTGACGAACATCGCCTCATTCGGACGCCGCACCGCCACCCGGACACGCCACCCTTCATTCGCCATGCGCCGCGTAATATACCGACCGACAAATCCCGATCCGCCATAAATCGTGACCATTTTAGACATGAGAGGGCTCCTGCTTGTGGGTCCTCTTTCGATGTAGCTCTCTGAGCCTTTTCAAACAAGGCGCAATAACGCCGCGCACCAGCGAAAAAACCAACCAATTCAAGCTGAATTTGGATGCGAGGAAAAAACTTTCAAAAATCTTCCCGAATCTGGTTGACCCTTCCAGCCAGTGGGCTTAAACGCCCCTCCACGACACCTGCCCAGGTGGCGGAATTGGTAGACGCGCTAGCTTCAGGTGCTAGTGTCCGTATGGACGTGGAGGTTCGAGTCCTCTCCTGGGCACCAAATCCCCTTAAAATCAAACCACTGATATTCTCTTACCGGAATTGAGTTTCCGTGGGATGTGATCTGACGCGGGCCGGTCCATTCACCGGCCCTGTCACGCGCCTTAAGTGACGGATTGTTCTGAAACAACTTCGCCAAACCGGGTAAAAAATTTGCCCGACAGCTTTTTCGCCGTACCAGCGATTAGGCGGCTGCCCAGTTGGGCGATTTTTCCACCAACCTCGACCTTGGCTGTATAAGCCAGAACGGTTTCGTCCCCATCTTCAGTCAGCGTCACGTCTGCGCCACCCTTGGCAAATCCGGCGGCACCGCCCTTGCCTTCCCCGGTCAAGGAAAACTCGTCCGGTGCATTGGCAGTGTCCAGCGTCACAGCGCCCGCAAACCGGGCTTTGACGGGGCCGATTTTCAAGACCACCTTGGCCTCCAGATCTTCGGGTGAATTTTGGATCAGCTCTTCGCACCCTGGGATGCATTCCTGCAGGATTTCGGGATTATTCAGAGCCTTGTATACAACATCCCGCGGCGCAGAGATGCGGACTTCGTCACTCAGTTCCATTCAACTTTCCTTTGTTCAACAGCATCTTGGATAAACCAGAAGCGCGGTCTCTGTCGCCTCTTCCGGAGTTTGTTCGGGACGCGCGGGCCACAGGAACCTCAGGCGTTTAAGCACGTTTCTCATCATGGGACTCCGTTTTGGATTTGTCACTGTTTCGCCAAAGCACAATTTCGGCCAGAATCGACACGGCGATCTCATGCGGGTCGATTGCGTGAATGTTCAGACCTGCAGGAGATTTAAGCCGCCCCGCTCTTATCGGGTCCATCCCCTGTGCTATCAGTTTGGCCACCAGCGTTTCGGCCTTGCGGTGGCTTGCAACCATCGAAACGCGTTTGGCATCCGTTCGCAGGGCAGCGGCTAAGGCGGCAGCATCCCCCTTTCCTTGCGAGGCAACAACAACGAAGTCCTGTGGCTCGATTCCAATACCTTCGGTTGATTCCACGTTGAATCGCCGGAAATCTCCGTCTGTTTCGGCCGCTTCGCTTAGAACAACCCGGAAGCCGGCCAGCGCCCCATGTTCCGCCAGCGCAGTTGCAATCGGCGACTCGCCAAATATCACCAGACGCGGTGCATGCTGATACGGCTCGACAAGCAGATCGACTGTGCCACCCGAAGGGCATCCGCTTTTGAACGTCTGAACACCGTCAGGATCGGTCATGTTCACCACCTTTTCCGAAGGTTTGACCCGGATCATTTGCGGCGCACCACTGGCCAACGCCTGCTGGGCCGAGGATCGAACCGCACGTTGAACGCAGCCCCCGCCCAAATGGCCCAGGATCCGTCCATCTTTTGTAATCGCAGCCTTGCCCCCGGCTTTCGCCGAAGTTGCATCCGCAGTCCGCAACACCGTGGCCACGCAAAAGGCTTCATCAGTTTTGCGCAGCTGCTCAATCGTGTCGAATATGTCGAAGCTTGCCATGTGGGCTCCTTTCACAGCTTACGGAATTGCGGTTCCAGCGCCGCCAGCGCCTCAAGCGTATTTGCGGGCAGGTGCGCGTCCAGATACGGCTCAGCTGCCTGCATTGCGGCGGCAATGGGCTGGTATTCGTGCCAGCCCTTCAGCGGGTTCAGCCAGACGATCCGCCGGGCCTTGCGTCGAATCCGGGCCAATACAACGCCCAGCGCTTGCGGGTCCGAGCTGCAATACCCGTCAGACAGGATCAGTACGATGGTCCGACCGTTCAGTGCGCGCGCGCCATACCCATTCAGAAAATGCTCAAGACTGCCCGAGATATCCGTGCCCCCGCCAAACCCTTCGGCCATCAGCGACAACCGCCCTGCTGCGCGCAGTGAATCGTGGTCGCGCAACGCATCCGTGACGCGCATCAAGCGCGTATGGAACAAATATGCGTCCGCTTCGGTTCCTGTGCCAATCAAGCCTTTCAGGAAAGCCAGAAAGACGCGCGAGTATACAGTCATTGATCCGCTTACATCGCACAGTGCAACGATCCGCATCGGACGCGGTGGGCGGGCGCGACGATACAGTTCCATCGGCTCACCGCCCCGTGCAAGGCTAGCGCGCTGTATTCGGCGCATGTCCAGAGCAGGCCCCTTTAGCGCTTTTTTCCGCCGGCGCGAGCGGCGGTCGCGGATGGCGCGCGCCAGCGCTGTCGCCGCTTGTTCGGCCTGCTTCAGTGCGTCTTCATCCATCAGTTCACGCAAATCCCGACGCGACAGGTTGGCCGTTCGGGTCGCAATCAGCTTACCGTCTCTCCCCACGGCCTCCCCGTCGCCGGCATCAGGGGTTGCGTCCTGATCCGAATCGGAACTGGACTCCTGAATGTCATGGCTTTCTTGCTGCCAGATCATCGGCTTGGCGGATTGCACCCGAACATGCGCGGTTTGCGCCACTCCGGTCCGTTGTTTCCCTGCATTTAGCCAATATGCATCGAAAAGATCATCAAACTGTCGCCAGTCCTCTGCGTCACCCGCCAACAAGACACACAGCGCCTGTCTGGCCTGCGGCAAATCCGTCGCCTCTACTTCCGCCAGCACCGCCAATGCATCCCCGGTCTCAGCCGGTCCGACGCGCATCCCGTTCATCCGCAAATGTGCAATGAAGCCAGACATGCGATCCGCCAGACCAGAGGCACGAGAAGGGAACCGGGTGACCTGCATCACGCCACCTTTCCAATCAGGCGATCCATCACTTCAGGCGGGGCCGCGTCATAATCGGCTGCGGTTTTCAGAAGACAGACAAGAGTCGCCTGAACCTCTTCGCGGGACTGCGCCATGTCGTTGACACCCAATCCTGAAAGGGCTGCCGCCCAGTCCAGCATCTCGGCAATGCCCGGAGTCTTCTCCAAGTCTTCTTTGCGCAAAGCCTGCACAACGCCAACAATCTGGCGCGCCAACTGCCCTTCAACTTGAGGCATGCGGGCTTTCAGGATCGCCATTTCGGTTTCACGCGATGGGTAGTCGAGGAAACTGTACAGACACCGGCGGCGCAATGCATCGGACAAGTCCCGCGTGCCATTCGCCGTCAAAATAACGATGGGCTTTGAACGCGCCGGGATTGTACCCAGTTCGGGAATTGTGATTTGAAAATCCGAGAGGATTTCCAACAGATACGCTTCGAATTCTTCGTCGGCCCGGTCAATTTCATCAATTAGCAGAACCGGAGGGGCATCTTGTGAAATTGCCTCCAACAAAGGTCGTTTTAGCAGATATTCATCTGAGAAAAGCTGTGCTTCGCTCGTTCCACCCTGTGCCTCGCTCGCTCGGATCGCCAGAAGCTGACGCTGATAGTTCCATTCATAAATGGCATGACTGGCATCGAGCCCTTCATAACATTGCAGCCGGATCAGCCGGGCGTCCTGCCACGCGGCCAGGGCCTTTGCCACTTCGGTCTTTCCAACGCCAGCAGGACCTTCCAACAACAATGGCCGCCCAAGTTGCTGTGCCAAATGCAGCGCCATCGCCAACCGGTCATCGGAAACATAGCCCTGCGCGGCCAATCCGTTCTGAACATCACTCAAAGTCAAAACCAGGATCCAATCTTCATCTGACCAAAAATATCCCGGGGGAGGTTCGGAGGGGGTTCTACCCCCTCCGTTCGGGCGGGCCGGCAACAGCCGGTTCGAAACCGTTTACCCGTGCATCCCCAACCCGTTGGCGATCTTCCAGATCCGCCAATGATCATGCGGCATATGGCTTTGCACCAACCCAAAGGGCCGGAACGCATCATGCACCGCGTTCGAGAACGCAGGCACGCCGCCGACATTCGGACTCTCGCCCACGCCCTTGGCACCGATCGGGTGGTGCGGAGATGGCGTGACCGTGTGATCGGTGGTGTAGTTCGGCGTCTCCCATGCCGTAGGCAGGAAGAAGTCCATCAGCGTCGCGGTCTTGACGTTGCCCATCTCGTCATAGGCAATCTCCTGCCCCATCGCGATGGCCAGCGCTTCGGTCACACCGCCATGGACCTGCCCTTCGATGATCATCGGGTTGATCCGCGTGCCGCAATCGTCCAGCGCATAGAACTGCCGAACATCCCATTCCCCAGTATCCACGTCGATCTCCATGACACAGATATAGGCCCCGAAAGGGTAAGTCATATTTGGGGGGTCATAGTAGCTGACGGCCTCCAGACCGGGTTCCAGCCCCGGAATAGCCTGGTTGTAAGCGGCAAAAGCGATCTCTTTCATGGTCTTGAACCGCTCAGGCGCGCCTTTGACGGCAAACCGATCGACATCCCATTCGACATCATTGTCATGCACCTCGAGCAGATAGGCCGCGATCATCTGCGCCTTGGCGCGGATTTTGCGCGCGGCCATGGCTGTCGCAGCACCGGCAACCGGTGTGGACCGAGACCCGTAGGTCCCAAGGCCATAAGGCGCGGTGTCGGTGTCGCCTTCCTCCAGCGTGATGTCATCGGCTGGCAGGCCGATCTCACTGGCGATGATCTGGGCAAAGGTCGTGGCGTGGCCCTGACCCTGGCTGATTGTCCCCAGCCGCGCGATGGCGGAACCCGTCGGGTGAATCCGGATTTCGCACGAGTCGAACATGCCCAGCCCGAGGATATCACAGTTCTTCACCGGTCCGGCCCCGACGATTTCGGTGAAATGCGTCAGGCCGATGCCCAGCAGTTTGCGAGTCTTACCAGCCTTAAAATCCTCGATCCGTTGCGCCTGTTCTGCGCGCAAGCCGTCATAATCGACGGCCTTCAGTGCCTTGTCCCAAGCGGTGTGATAGTCGCCCGAGTCATATTCCCAACCCAGCGCCGATTGATACGGGAACTGATCTTTGCGGATAAAGTTGATCCGGCGCAGCTCAGCCGCGTCCATGTTCAGCTTTATGGCCAGAACCTCGATCATACGTTCGATGAAATAAGCAGCCTCGGTCACCCGGAACGAGCAACGATAGGCGACACCGCCCGGTGCCTTGTTGGTGTAAACCCCATCCACAGCCAGATAAGCGGTGGGAATGTCATACGACCCGGTGCAGATGTTCATGAACCCTGCTGGAAACTTGGTTGGGTCCGCACAGGCGTCAAATCCACCATGATCCGCCGTGGTATGACACCAGAGGCCAGTGATTTTGCCATCCTTGGTTGCCGCGATCTTGCCCTGCATCCAGTAGTCCCGCGCAAACGCGGTGGACATCAGATTTTCCATCCGGTTCTCGACCCATTTCACCGGCTGCCCGGTGACAATCGAGGCGACAACCGAGCAGACATAGCCCGCATAGGCGCCAACCTTATTGCCAAAGCCACCGCCAATATCAGGGCTGATAACCCGGATATTGTGCTCGGCCAGACCCGAGATTAGCGACACAACAGTCCGGATCGCGTGAGGGGCCTGGAAGGTGCCATAGAGCGTCAGCTTGCCGGTCACCTTATCCATCGACGCGACACAGCCGCAGGTCTCCAACGGGCAAGGATGCGTGCGGTGGTAATAGACCATCTCTTCGGCCACGACATCGGCCTCACCCAGAACCGCTTCGGTCGCGTCCTTGTCGCCCTGTTCCCAAGTGAAGATGTGGTTGTGGTGCTTTCGCGGCCCATGTGCGCCCTCTGTCTGACCCGCAAGGTCTTCGCGCAGGACGACATCTGATTTTAGCGCCTCGAACGGGTCGGTCAGAACGGGCAGCTCTTCATAGTCAACCTCGACCAGCTCGGCTGCATCCGCCGCGATATAGCGATTTTCAGCGACGACATAGGCAACTTCCTGGCCCTGGAACAGAACCTTGCCATCGGCCAGCACCATTTGCATGTCGCCCGCCAGCGTCGGCATCCAGTGCAGACCCAACGGCGCGAGGTCTTCGGCAGTCAACACAGCAACAACGCCAGGTATCGCCAGCGCAGCCTCTTTGTTCACGCTGACGACGCGGGCATGGGCATAGGGAGAGCGGACAAAGGCGCCAAACAGCATCCCGTCCATCTTGATGTCATCGACATAATTGCCCTTGCCCTGGGTAAAGCGCACATCTTCGACGCGTTTGCGCGAACTGCCCATCCCTTTGAGATTGGCGACGCGTTCTTCGGGGGTCATGGTTTGATCGTTCATTCCGCGGCCTCCTTCTGAGCGTTCAGCATGTCAGCCGAGGCCGAGATCGCCTTGACGATGTTCTGATACCCGGTGCAGCGGCACAGGTTGCCCGCCATACCAAAGCGGATTTCCTCTTCGGTCGGGTTCGGGTTTTCCTGCAACAATCTGTGCGCACGGGTGATCATGCCCGGCGTGCAGAAGCCGCATTGGAGCCCGTGATGTTCGCGGAACATCTCTTGCAGAACCCCAAGGCTTCCATCGTCATTGGTCAGCCCTTCAACAGTGGTGACATCGGCGCCGTTCACCTGTGCCACGAATGTCGTGCAGGATTTGACGGACTTGCCATCGATATCCACGGTGCAGGCGCCGCAATGACTGGTCTCGCAACCGATATGAGGACCGGTGATTTTCAGATCTTCCCGCAGGAAGTGGATTAGCAGCGTGCGCGGCTCGGCCAGACCTTCGACCTGTTTGCCGTTCACTGTTAGTTTTACGTGCATTTTTGACATGGTTGTTCCTCCCCTCAACTCGCGCGGCTTTGCGCACGGTCGATGGCACGGCGCAGCATCACGGCGGCCACGTGTTTTTTGAATTCGACTGGGCCGCGATTGTCGGCCACCGGGTCGATTGCTTCGAGCATCGCGGCGACGCAGCCGCTGACGTCTCCGTCGGCCAGCGCATTGCTTGCGCTTTCGGACCAGACGGGCGTGTCCGCAAGGTTGGTCATCGCGACCGAGGCCTGACCGTTGCCAACCATCACCGCAGCCGCGGCTGTCGCGTAATCGCCGATCTTACGTTTCTGCTTTTCGTACGCCTGACCCACCCCGGCGCCCGGCACGGGGATCGAAATCCGCGTCAGGATTTCCTCATCCTCACGCGCAGTGAAGTACGCGGCCTCATAAAAATCCCGTGCTGCCACACTGCGGGTGCCGTCAGGACCCGATAGTTCAAACGTGGCGTTCAGGCATTGCATCAGGCCCGGCATATCATTGCCCGGGTCGCCATTGGCGACGTTCCCACCAACAGTGCCAACATAGCGCACTTGAGGGTCCGCGATCTGCAAGGCCGCCTCGCGGATCAACGGAACGGCTGAGGCCAGACCGTCATGCGTGATAAGTTCATGCTGGGTTACCATCGCGCCGAGTGTGACAGTGTCAGAACCGACCTCGATGCCCTTCAGCTCATCAATGGCTTGCAGATCAACCAGATGGCCCATCTCAGCCATGCGCAACTTCATCATCGGAATCAGGCTGTGCCCGCCTGCGATCACGCGCGCCTCGTCTCCATGTTCCTGCAAAATGCCAATGGCCGAGGCGATATCGCCTGGCCGGTGATACTCAAAACCGGCTGGTATCATGTTTTTCCTCCCTGGGTCCGGACGTTGTGCCTTGGGGGACCTGCGGTAAGAAAAGTACGGTAAGCTTGGCCATTCCAGCCAGTGAAAACGGGGCGCGCAGCTTGTTTCACCAAATGCGAATGGGCTGCACGAACTGCGACTACAGGCCCAGCGCTTCGCGTATGTCTGTCAGACGTGATCTGCTGACCGGCACCTTGGTCAACGCATCGACCCCGTCGAAGTAACAAGTGCCGTTGTCCTTGTGTCTTTCAAACCGCGAGACATGTTTAGGGTTCACCAGATAACTGCGATGAGCCCGCAAAAACCCGTCAGGCACCAGGCGCGATTCAGCTTCGGTAATAGACCACGGGCAGAACAGTTTCTCGGCGTTCATGTAGAGAACGGTATAGTGTCCTTCGGCCCGGATGGCGGCGATATTGGAAGGCTGGGCGAAAAAGGTTTGTCCTTCCCGCTCAAACGGAACCCCGGCCCGCAATGTGGGCTCTGGTTCCGGGGCAGGTGCTGGCGCGCTGGGCAATACGTCTGCTGCCGCAGGTTCGATGAAGGTGATGCCCGTTAGCAGGAATGCACCACAGATCAGGAACACGGAAACCGTGACCCCCATCGCCAGCACCTGATTGTTTAGCGCGGGTCCGGCGCGACCGGCGATATCGCTTGCGACAAAGTCAGTCAGGCCGGTGGCGACGAAATGCATGGTGAAGACCGCCAACCCGAAACACACCGTTCCCAGCAGAATATTGCGTTGCGTTCGGTTGTCATAGGCCGCCCAGATTGCCAGCACCGACAGAACGACCGAGGCTAGGGTCGAAATCACCACGTCCCAAACATTGTAAACGGGGCGGCACAGCTCCATCCCGGCCATGCCGACGTAGTGCATGACAACAATCCCCAGACCCACGATCACGCCCGCACCAACAATTGTTCCCATTGTGCGGGGACGGAAATGCAGGATCAGCAGCGCAAGGCCAACCATCAGGATCGCGACCAGGGCTGAGATCAGGGTGATCAAAGCATCGTAGTAAAACAGGATCGGCAGTTGCAGGCCCAGCATGGCCACGAAATGCATCGACCAGATGCCACCGCCCAGAATGATCGCAGCCAACGCCACGACCAGTTTGCGTTTCTGATCGTCGAGTTTTGAGGCCCCATGCGTCAGATAAAGCCCTGTGAATCCAGCCATCATCGCAACAGCCAGAGACGCCGCCACAAGCCACGTGTTATGAGAGTAGTCCAACATTTGGATTTACACGCCCTCCCCGACGCGTGGGTGACGTTAGCAAACGGATTTAATTGGGACAATTACATGTTGGAAAGGAATTCCAACAGCATCGGTGCCGGTTTCGGTTTTTACCGACCCGTCGGCCTCAGGTTGCGGTGTTACTCCTGAATAACGGCATCTTCCCACGCAGAAAGGAACTTTGTTCGTTTCAACCCGTCAAGAAAGGTCAGTAACGCGGGATCAAGACCGATTGTCTCGCGCCCGTCTGAGCTATCACTCGGCTGCAAAAGAGGAAGCGGGCTGGCCCCTTCGACCACGGCTGGTCGCTCAGTTACGAGGTAACGTAACAGCATCTCCGCAGCTTTGGGTTCTGGGGTGGCATTCGAAACCATTGCCGTGCGCATCATAATTGTTTGAAAATCAGACGGTAACACGACCTCAAGTGCGTCTTTGCCCTCGGTGCGGACGGCGGCGTAACTGCCCAGAACATTGTAAGCAACCAGGATCGAGCCATCCGCTAGGTCATTGATCATTTCGCCCGAACAGCAATAAAGCCGCACATCCAGGCCGCCCATAACCTCCATCAAGCGCCAATACGTCTCAGACGCGCGCGCATCCTGGGTTGCAAACAGATATCCCAAACCAGACTGGCGCACGTCATAGGTGCCGACCTTGCCGCGAAATTCTTCGGGTCGTTTGCGCAAGGCCTCGATCAGACCTTGCCGGGTCTGGGGGATAGGCTGTCCTTCAAACGCGGTTCGGTTGATCACGATTGTCGCGGGTTCCGAGGTGAATGCGAAAAGGCTGTGGTGCCATTGTGCCCAGTGTGGCACCTGTACATCGTCAATAGGCAGGGCAAAGCCGTCATTTGCCAATTTCAATTGCAGGTCCATGGCACTGGAAATGATCACGTCGAAGGCATCGGGCGTTGCGCGGACTCGCCTGTTTATGTCAGCGGTTCCGGAGACGAGGTATTCGACACTAACCATAGGGTTTTCAGCGACAAAACCCTCGATCACCGGAGCGAACAAAACAGTATCGGTGCTGGAAATCACACGAAGGCGTGGTCCTTCGGCGCTTTCATTAAAGACCAGACGGTCTTCCCAATCGTCGGCCCATCCGAAGCAGGGAACAGCCAACAATATTAAAGCGATAAGATAACGCATGCGCCCCCCTTTGATCGGTTTTTGAGGATCAACGAACCTCCATGCGCCGTTGCCACATCCTGCGCGATCGTCAACCCCAGCCCGGACCCGATGGTCCCAACCGCGTTTTGTCCGCGTTCGAACCGGCGCGTCAGCGTAGCGATTTCATCGGGCGGAAAGCCAGGACCCGAGTCGCGCACCTGTATCTGGGGTTCGGGATGCGCGATGATCGTGATCTCAACAGCGCTGTCAGATGGCGCGTATTTCATCGCGTTATCAACCATATTTCGCACAGCATTCTGGATCAGGATCGAGTCGCCCGAGTAAGGAACCGACGGCTCACCCGACAGGGAAAGCGTCAACTCTTTCATTTCGGCAATCGGGATCAGACGCTGCACCAGATCGCGGATCAGAACGACCAGATCAATCTCTTCACGTTCCAAATGATCCGCCCGAAAGGTGATCATGGCGTGATCCAGCAACTGCCCCGCTGCACGTGAGCTTTCGTCGATGGCCCGCACCATGGCCTTCAAGGCCTCGCGGTTATCTTCGCGATCAACACGATGAAGGGTTGCCTCGGCATATGACCTGACGGTCGCAAGCGGCGTTCGCACCCGGTGCGCGGCTTCGGCGATAAAGTCCTCGGATTGGCTAAGCGATTGGTCCAGACGACCCATGAGCGAGTTCAGCGACGTCACTAGCGGCGCCATCTCTTTCGGTACGGGTTTTTTGAACGGACTTAGATCCTGCGGACCTCTGCGTGTGACCGAGGTCGTCAGTTTGTTCAACTGGCCGATCGTTGAGGATGTCACCCAGAACGATAGCGCGGCGGTCAACAGAAAGAACCCGATCCCCAAATATGCCGCGTTGCGTGAAATCTGGTCCAGCGTATCCGACAACGCGTCTTGTGTTTGCCCCAACGCGACCTCAATCTCAGTCTGGCGGCCCAAGCCGACAAGCGTTCGGCTGGCGCTGACCTGGCGGACACGTTCGCCGCGCACCTCGCCGGTTTGAAAGGCCCATCTACCTTCAATCGGGCCATCTGTTAGGCTCAGATCATCGTAGCCGGACAGGAATTCTCCATCCTGATAAATGGCATAGAACACCCGGTCATCCGACGGCGTGCTGAGCATAGAAAACGCGGCATAGGGGATGTCCACCTCAAGCTGACCATCCCTGAGTGCGGCAGCATCAAGGATCGAAGAGACGGACGCCCCCAATATATCGTCCTGACCCTGCTGGGCGACCTTTGCAGCATAGCTGCGCACCGTCAGGAACAAGAGGATCGCCAGGACCGCCGCTCCGCCGATCAGCGTCAACACCAGCCTATTTCTTAGTGATCCCGAAACGGTTGGGCTAGTCGTCATGATCCAACCTGTATCCCAGCCCGCGCAACGTAGTGATTTTCATGCCGGATTTTTCAAGATGCTTGCGCAGGCGTCCGACGTAGACCTCAATCGCGTTGTCCGACACGTTGTCATCATAAGAAAACAACCTGTCCGCCAGCTTCTGCTTGGAAAACACCTGACCCGGCGCGTTTATGAACAGCTCGATCATTCTCAACTCGCGATTTCGTAGAGAGAGCGTGACACCATCGACGGTCAAATGACCAGCAACCGGATCAAAGATAATTCCGCCAACTTCAATCGTCGACTTTGAGCTTCCGGACTTCCGACGCAGAACAGCGCGGCAGCGGGCCTCAAGTTCAGCATGATCGAAAGGTTTGGTGACGTAGTCGTCCGCCCCCAGATCGAGCGAACCGATTCGATCCGAAACCTGACTGCGCGCGGTCAGAACGATCACCGGCGTGTCCAAACGGCTTGCGCGGTGCTGCCTTAGGAACTCGCGGCCATCCCCATCGGGTAACATGATATCCAGCAGGATAAGGTCGTATTCTTCGGTCGCAACAAAGGCGCGCGCATCCTCTAAATTTGCTGCGTGATCAACAACATGACCATCCAGCTGCATGCGGGAACTGATCGCGTTCGCGAGGTCGAGATTGTCTTCGACAAGCAGAAATTTCATGGGCGGAAATCAGTTTCTTTTTGCATGACAGGTTGATGTCAGGTTGGCGTGTTTAGGTGCAGGATAATCTGTGCCGCTGAGCGGCCAGTTGTCAAATGGGAGGACATAATGAAAACATTTAACCTGGGCCGTCGGGCCCTGATCGCAGCTGTTGCAGCAATCGGTCTGGTTGGACCTGCCGCATCCGAAGAAGTCGTCGACAGCATCCACTTTCTGATCCCCGGCGGCGCCGGCGGTGGCTGGGACGGAACCGCCCGGGGAACGGGCGAGGCCCTGACCAATGCAGGTCTTGTGGGCACAGCGTCCTACGAAAACATGTCGGGCGGCGGCGGTGGCAAGGCCATCGGCTTCCTGATCGAAAACGCAGACAGCAACCACGGCACACTGATGGTCAACTCGACCCCCATCGTGATCCGCTCGCTGACTGGCGTGTTCCCACATAACTTCCGTGACCTGACGCTGGTTTCAGGCACAATCGGCGACTACGCGGCGATTGTTGTGGGCAAAGACAGTCCTATCAACTCGATGGCGGACCTGCTGGCCGCCTATGACGCTGATCCGGGTGCGACCGCAATCGGTGGCGGCTCGGTTCCGGGCGGCATGGACCATCTGGTCGCTGCAATGGTTATGGAAGCCGCTGGCAAGGACGCGCTGGGCGTTAAATACATCCCTTATGACGCGGGCGGAAAAGCTATGGCTGCCTTGCTGTCGGGTGAGATCGCCGCACTGTCGACCGGTTTCTCGGAAGCCGTCGATCTGGCCAATGCGGGAGAGGTTAAAATCATTGGTGTGACCGCAGAGGAACGCGTTGATGCAGCACCTGACGCACAGACCATGAAAGAACAGGGCATCGACACCACTTTCGTGAACTGGCGTGGATTCTTTGCTGCCCCCGGCCTGCCCGAGGACAAGCTGGCCGCTTATCAGCAAGCCATCGCCAAGATGTACGATACGCCCGAATGGGAAGAGGTTCGTGCCCGTAACGGCTGGGTCAACATCCACAACTCGGGTGCCGATTTCGAAGCGTTTCTGGAAGGTCAGGAACAGCAGATCAGCGACCTGATGAAGAAGCTGGGCTTCCTCTAAAGCAATCTACGGCAGAGCGTTCGGTCGCTCTGCCGTCCCAATGAACCAAGACACATGGGAGGGGACGTTATGGCGCTGGATCGCTGGATCGCGCTTATTTTGCTGGGTGTTTGCCTGACATATGGGTACACCGCCTGGTTCACGATGGATGGAAGTCTTCCTCCTTTCATGCAAAGAAATCCGATCTGGCCCAGCACGTTTCCAAAGGTGCTGTCTATTCTGGGCGTGGTCGCGTGTTCAATCATCCTGCTTGGCTTGGAAAAGAGCGAAGTCAAAGAGGCCGATATCGATTACCGCAGACTTGGGGAGTATCACCTGGGTCAGGCAATTTCTCTTCTTGTGCTGATGGTTGTCTATGCCCTGTGCCTGCGCCCGGTCGGTTTTCTGATCGCGACATCCAGTTTCCTGATTCTCGGGTCCTTCATTCTGGGCGAACGCAAGTGGCACATCATGCTGCCTGTCGCGTTCGTGGCAACCGGATCCGTCTGGTATCTGGTTCAGGAAGTTCTTGGAATTTATATGCGCCCCCTGCCGGGCGTGTTCGGAGGCTGACATGCTAGAAGGACTTCTGATCGGCCTGCAAACGGCATTCTCAATTCAAAACCTGCTGATGGTCGTAGCCGGATGCCTGATCGGCACGTTTATCGGCATGCTTCCGGGTCTGGGCCCAATGTCGATCATCGCAATCATGATCCCGGTTGCAATCTCGATGGGCGATCCATCCGCCGCACTGATCCTATTGGCGGGGGTTTATTATGGCGCGATCTTTGGTGGTTCGACCTCGTCCATTCTGTTGAATGCGCCGGGGGTCGCGGGCACCGTGGCCTCAAGCTTTGATGGCTATCCAATGGCCCGGCAGGGCAAAGCGGGCAAGGCCCTGACCATCGCGGCAATCGCCAGTTTCGCAGGCGGCACGATAGGGGCAATTTTGCTGATGGTCTTTGCTCCGGCACTGTCTTCGGTCGCTCTGCTGTTCCATTCCGCAGAATATTTCGCATTGATGGTGGTGGGTCTTTCGGCCATCGCAGCCTTTGCCGGTTCGGGGCAAGTGGCCAAGGCCATCATCATGACGACCATGGGATTGATCATGGCCACCGTCGGAGAGGGGGCGCTGTTCAATCTTCCGCGTTTCACAATGGGCATCATGGACCTGCAATCCGGGTTTGGCTTCATCACCCTGGCCATGGCGATGTTCGCCCTGCCCGAAGCGTTGTTCCTGGTGCTTAAACCCAAGGACCTGAAAGGTGATGACGGCAAGATCAAGGATCTGCGCATTACCAAGGCCGAGGCGAAGGCCATCACCCCGGTCATCGGTCGCCAATCGGTGCAGGGCTTCTTTATCGGCGTCCTGCCCGGCGCGGGCGCGACAATTGCCAGTTTCCTCGGCTATGCGGTGGAACGGAACATTGCCCCCAAGGATGAGCAGGAGGAATTCGGCAAAGGCTCGATCAAAGGTCTGGCCGCGCCTGAATCGGCGAATAATGCGGCTTGCACCGGATCTTTCGTGCCGCTGCTGACACTGGGCATTCCCGGTTCCGGAACGACCGCGATCCTGCTGGGTGCCTTGATTGCCCTGAACGTCACCCCTGGCCCGCGCCTTATGCTGGATGAACCTCAGATCTTCTGGGCGGTGATCATGTCGATGTTCATTGGCAACCTCGTCCTGCTGATCCTGAACCTGCCGCTGATCCCCTACATCGCCAAAGTGCTGGCAGTTCCGCGCAACTATTTGATCCCGTTCATTTTGTTCTTCACGCTGATGGGCGCCTATATCGGGCAGAACAATGCCACCGAATTGCTGATCCTGGTGGGTTTCGGCGTATGCGCAACGGCCTTGAAGTTCGCTGACTATCCGCTGGCACCCCTGCTGATCGGGTTCATCTTGGGCGGCATGATGGAGGATAACTTTTCGCGCTCGATGCAGCTGTATGATGGCATCGCGTTTATCTGGGAACGTCCGATGACCTTGGGACTGCTTGCCATTGCCGTTCTGCTGGTTCTGCTGCCCAGCTACCGCGCACGTCGTGCACGGGCACGGGCCGCTGGTGTGGCTGATGGGGACTGAACCGCTCAGGGGTGTTCGGGTTCTTGATCTGACAAACGTGCTTGCTGGCCCGTATTGTTGTTACCAACTGGCTCTGATGGGGGCCGAGGTGATCAAGGTCGAACGCCCCAATAGCGGTGATCTGGCGCGTGTACTTGGGGCTGACCCTGACCGGAACAACGCCGGTATGGGGATCAGTTTTCTGGCGCAGAACGCGCAGAAGAAATCGGTCACGCTGGATATGAAATCCAGTCGGGGCAAGGCTCTGCTAAAGCAGCTTGTTAAAACGGCGGATGTTCTGGTTGAAAACTTCCGGCCCGGCGTGATGGATCGGTTGGGTCTGGGGTATGACGTTCTTCGTACCGAAAACCCTGCCTTGATCTATTGCGCAATAAGTGGGTTCGGGCAGGACGGTCCGCGCCGCGACGACCCGGCCTATGACCAGATCGTTCAGGGCATCAGCGGGGTCATGTCGATCACCGGCGCACCAGACACCGCGCCCTACCGCGTTGGCTATCCGCTGGCTGATACGGTCGGGGGGCTGACGGCCGCCTTTGCGGTGAGTGCCGCATTGAACGCAAATCCCCGTGGCGCGTTTCTGGATATTGCCATGTCCGAGGCCGTGATCTCGACCATGGGATGGGTTGTGTCCAACTACCTTGTCGGCGGTGTGATGCCCGGCGCGCATGGCAATGAAAACACAACCTCGGCACCGTCCGGTACCTTCGCCACATCCGACAGCCCGATCAACATCGCCGCCAATCGCGATGAACAATGGCAGGCGCTTGCCCGGCATCTTGGCCGCGAGGACCTGTTTGATGACCCTGACTATACAACACGCGAAGATCGCAAACGAAACCGCCACGCTTTGCGGGGTGAGCTGGAGAAATCCCTGAAATTGCGTCCCGCGAGCGAGTGGGTCAGCGAATTGAATGGCTTGGGCGTTCCCACGGGGCAAGTGCTGACAATCCCCGAGGCGTTGGCGGACGAACAACTCTCTAACCGGGGGCTGATTGGATCTCTGCACGTGCACGGAGAGGACATGCAGCTGGCAGGCAGCCCCGTGGTGATGGACGGGCAGCGAAATTTGCCGAAAGTCTCACCGCCGGAATTGGGCGCGGACAACGATTCAATCTGGTCCGAACTTGGCTTGTCACCGAATGAGATCAAGGAGCTGGCTAAGGATGGTGTGATATGAGCGATGTTTCCGACTGGTGGAGCACATCTATCATTGACATGGAACCCGGACGCATCGCCCTGCGCGGTGAACCCATCGAGGACCTGATCGGCAACCTCAGTTTCGCTGAAATGATCTGGTTTCTGGTTCGCGGCAACCGCCCGTTACCCGCACAGGCAGATCTGTTCGAAGCGGCCCTGGTTGCCGCCGTGGATCATGGACCACAGGCACCTTCTATTGCGACGGCTCGGATGGCAGTGACCTGCGGTTTGCCTTTGAACAACGCAATGGCCAGCGCGGTGAACATGCTGGGCGACATCCACGGCGGCGCCGGTGAGCAGGCGGTTGAGCTGTATCACTTTGTCGGGTCCCACTCGGGCGGGATCGGTGCAGCGATTGACAACTGGATCGACGACCACGGAAAGATACTGCCGGGTTTCGGCCACCGGTTTCACACACCGACCGATCCACGCGCACCGCGACTGATGGCTCTGGTCGCTGAGGCCGTAGAACGCGGCGCCTGTGACGGACGTTTCCGGAAAATCGCGTTGGATATCGAAGCAGAGCTTGCACGTCGCAAAGGCAAACCCGTCCCGATGAACATCGACGGGGCCACGGCTGTCATCTACGCAGAGCTTGGGTTCGAACCACCGCTTGCGCGTGGTTTGTTTTGCCTCTCCCGGTCAGTCGGCATACTGGCACATGCGTGGGAGCAAATGCAGCAAGGTGGCCGCAACAAAGGCCCCACACCTCCGACGTACCGCTGGACTTATGTCAGGAACTCGCCTGAGGAATAGCGCGTCAGGCCTGTTTCTCGACCACGGGTTCGACGTCGGGGCGGACTGGTTCCACATCCAATTCGATGATCTCGGGATCAACCGGTTCCTCGACGTCTTCCACTTCAACCTCGACCTCAGCTTCCGGCTCGCTGCTGTCTTCCAACGCACCAACGATCAGAGGCAGCATATGGACACCCGTCGCGCTTGCGATTTCCGGCGTTTGCGGTGTTTGCCAGCTTAGCGTGTCAAAGCTGCTGCAGTTCTGACAGACCGGAGCCCACTCGGGCTGAATGTCATGACAATTGTCGCAGACCCATTGTGGCCCGCGCGGAGCAGTCAGCGCCTTGGCCAGCCAACCCTGTACCACTGCGTCCGAGGACCCCTCGCCCCGTTCAATAGCGGCCATCAACGTGTAACCGCGCGCATCCGCCTGCTTTTCGACCACATCGCCCAGCGCGCGGCGCGCCTCGGGGAAGTCTTCGGCCACGATGTTCAGCTCCGCCAAAATCAGACGGGTTTCCATATTCTCAGGGTGAATGCGGGTTAGCGCGGTAAAGCGTTTGATCCGTTCATGTGGCGTTTCATCCGGCGCAATCTCGGCAAAGACATGGGCCAGATCGGGGTGCGGCTGCACCTCCCACGCTTTTTTCAGGATCTTGGTCGCATTGCGCGGTTTGCCTTTCTCGATATAGGCGCGCGCTGCCATTGCAGCCGCCGGCACCAGATCAGGAGACAGGCGGTTCGCCTCAATCGCGCGCTCTTGCTGTTCAACCGTGGCGTTCTCGTCCAGAATCCCCTTGGCCTCGGACAGGGCCAGCACAGCATCACGGCGCTTGAACACGTCACGCGGCAGGTGGCCGGATTTCAACTTGGCTGTCAGTGTCGACCGCGCGCCTGCCCAATCTTGCGCCTTGGTCTGCAGACCCAGCAGAATGTCCTGTGTTTCCAGATGACGCGGTTTCATCGCCAACGCTTTTTCGGCCAGTTTGCGGGCGGTTTCGTCATCCCCTTCGGCCAGTTTCTGCTTCATGATCCCGCGCACACCGACAAAGCGAGTTGCATTATCCGTCACCAGTTTCTTGTAGGTGTCAGCCGCCTTTTGGGTATCGCCGTTCATCTCGGCAGCCTGGGCCACCAGCAGGTTGGTCAGCTCGGGTTTGTTCAAAAGCCGCTCCGCCTTGGTGGCCTTGTTCAAAGCCACACGACCTTCGCCCGAGGCCAGCGCCATCAGCCCATCAGACAACGCTTGATAACCGCGCTGCTCGCGGCTGCGGTCGAAATAGCGCGACAGGGCGGTTTCGTCCCCGTTGAGGAACTTCAGCGTGGCGATCAACAGGGTCAGCAGCTTGAACAAAAGCCAAACTGCAAAAACCAGAACGCCCAGCGCGATGACCGATTGCAACGGCCCCAGAGTGTACTCCGTCCCGCCAGCTGTGATCTGTACACCACCGCTGGTTTCCATGAGGAGCCCGGCACCCACGGCCAGAAGACCGATAATCGCAACAAAAACTAGAATCTTAAACAGTGACCACAGCATGGCAGGTCCTTCAGTTCGAGTTCACGCTAGGCTGAAGCGCATTGGCAGCATCCACCGCGGAAACCCGCGCCTGTGCTGCCTGCTCCCAATCAGCCATAGCTGCCTGCGCCGCTTCGGGCAGGGATTTAAGTTCGGTCAGGGCCGTTGAGACGTCGCCACTGGACAGAGCCGACTCGGCACGAGACAGGATCGCATCCGGGCCATCGCCATCTTGTGGGGTGACCGAACGCGCCCCGGTCTGTCGCTGCAGGAATGCCACCAGACCGGTGGCTTTGTCCGCATCCCGTGCCTCCGCCAACGCGGTTCGCGCAGCAGGTGAGAACGATGCCCGCAAGGTCGATACGCTTGCAACGCCCTTATCGGCAGGGCCCGATAGCGCCTCAGGCACATCAACGCCGCCTGCCTTCAGTTCGGCGACAAGGTCTGCGTAAGGCTGACCAGCATCCAGTTGACCATGCAGGCGCGACAGGATCGCCGCGTTGGTCGCTGCCAGAGCCTCTGCCGAGGCTTTCGCCTCAAGCGTTTGTGCGTCCGACACCATTTTTTCCACTTCGGCCCGCTGCGCCGCCAGTGAGTCCTGTAATTTCTTCAGTTCGGCCTCAAAGGCTGCCGACGCTTCGGGGGACGCGCCTTGGGTCAGCGCGTCGCTTTCAATTTTACTTAGGCGGCTGGCCAAAGGATCAATCTTGCCCGCCAACTCATCGACACTGGATTTGAGCGTATCCAGATCGGAGGTGATCGGTGTCACCTGATCGGTCAGCGCTGCAATCTTGCTGTCGACGCCAGATGTGTCGGACAGGGACTTGGTTAGTGCCTCGATCTGTGTGGACTGATCGTTGAGCTTCGCCTCAAGCGTGGTAAGCGCATCTGTATCGCCAGATCCAAACAAGCCCGCGCTGCCAGCTGCAAATCCAATTCCCGCCGCGATCACACCACCGAGCAAAGCGGGGACAAATCCACTGCGTTTTTCTTCCTGCTGCGGCTCTTCACGATGCGCTTCTTCCGGCGGAGCAGAGTTCTCTTCCTGGGTCAATTCCACAGCGGCTTCGGCTTCGGCTTCGGCTTCGGCTTCGGCTTCGGCTTCGGCTTCGGCTTCGGCTTCGGCTTCGGCTTCGGCT
>NZ_JBXWOA010000022.1:0-38322 GCF_059610645.1 Ruegeria sp. CDSC054
AGTTCGCCCAACTGGCAGGGTAAACCGCTCACCAATTCCACTAATGCTCTGCCATCTGAAAAGTTTGCGACAGAACCTCGCGTGAAAACATTGATGATCTCTTCTGGATATGCAGTTTGTCTGTTTATGCATCTCGTCCGGGGTTTTGGAAACAGGGTCGACAAGGCGACGTCTGGCTCCTTGATGAAGTTGTCGTGAGCATCTCTGGTCGCAAGTATTGGCTTTGGCGCGCAGTCGATCAGCATGGCGTTGTGCTGGGCGAAGTCCTCCAACCGAATTGGGGCAAACGGGCTGCAAAACGCCTTTTACGCCACCTGAAAAAAACGCCTCGGCTTCATTCCCAAGCAAGCCATCACAGACAAGCTGCGCTCATATGGCGCCGCTGGGCGCGAGGTCGCTCAAGATCTGAAGCATTGGTCGCACACGGGTCTCAATAACCGCGCTGAAAACAGCCATCTCGCATTCCGAAAACGGGAACGGACGATGCAAGGCCATCTGTCTCCAGGCGGCTTTCAGAGGTTCGTGGCAACCCATTCAGCCGTTCGGAATTGCTTCTGTGTCCCAGCACGTCGTCGCTCAGCCTAAACAATCCGAAATCACCGTTTCAGCCATTTGACGCTAGGAATGCCGCAAACTAAGCCGCTTGAGATCCGGGTATCAGCATTCCTTGGTGCGCCGCAAGTTATCGCGACAACACCCGTTCAGTCTTGCAGTGCGAATTCTTTTTTCTTGTTCAATTCCGGCCAATATGCGCGAACGAATGCCGCTAACGTTCTCCGCGCCGGTAGGGTGCCATCAACGCGGCAGGTATTTCGGCTCTGCGGGCGACAAGGACGAGCGCGACGATGGAAAGTACGTAAGGCGCCATCAGGAAGAGCTGGTAGGGTACGCCTTCAATCGCAGTCTGCAGCCGCAGCTGGTATGCATCAAAGAATGCGAATAATACCGCGCCAATCAGCGCCTTGCCGGGCCGCCAGCTGGCGAAGACGACCAGCGCAATGCAAATCCAGCCCCGCCCCTGAACCATACCCGGGAAAAAGCTGTTAAACGCCGTTGTCGTCAGGAAAGCCCCGCCCACCGCCATCAAAGCCGATCCGACAACAACTGCGCCGATGCGGATGCGGATGGGGTTCAACCCCTGCGCCTCGACCGCATGCGGGTTTTCACCGGTCATCCGAATGGCCAGCCCTAACGGTGTTCGGGCAAGGACATACGCCATTGCAGCCACAGCAAAGAGCGCCAGATAAGTCGGCAGGGCCTGGGAAAACAGGATCGGGCCGAGAATAGGTATGTCGGATAGCCCTGGAACGTTTAGCGGTTGAAAAGCTTCGATCGTTGGGGGAAGGTCACCCACTTCGACAAGTAGCCTATAAAGGTAATAGGCCAAAGCGGATGCAAACAGCGTAATACCAAGCCCCGATACATGTTGCGAAAGCCCAAGCGGAACCGTCAGCATGGCGTGCAGCAAGCCCATCACCGCGCCGCAAAGGGCCGCAATCATCAGGCCCACGAGCAACGGTGCACCCATGTAGACGGCAAGCCAACCGCTCATCGCGCCCATGGTCATGATCCCTTCGATCCCCAGATTGAGCACACCCGAACGTTCGCAGAGCAATGCGCCAAGGACACCGAATATGAGTGGCGTGGCAATACGCAACACGGAAGCCCACAGGCTGGTATTCAGCAGCAGATCAATTGCATCACTCATCGGCGCACCCGGTAGGTTGTGAAAAGAAGGGCCACGATCATGGTGAGCAGGCAGAGCGCTACAATCACATCAGCGATGAAACTGGGAACACCGGTCGCGCGGCTCATGGCGTCGGCCCCGACGAAGACTGTAGCAACGAAAACAGCGGCAGCAACGACCCCGGCCGGATGCAAGGCGGCGAGCATTGCGACTACGATGCCTGCATAGCCAAAACCGGGGCTCATGGTGGTGGTGACCCCTGCTGTAACACCCATGACCTCGACAGACCCGGCGAGCCCTGCCAAGGCGCCCGAAAGCAGAGCTACGCCCATGATCGTTCGGGGTAGGGATATTCCGGCAAAGGCGGCGGCACTGGCGTTCAAACCTGCGGCGCGCGTTTCAGCACCAAAAACGCTGCGCGCCAGGATCAGCCAAACGGCACCTGCTGCTGCGATGGCAAAAAGCAGCCCGATATGCAGACGCGTGCGCGGGATCAGATCCGGCAGACGAAAATCCCCGTCTACGGGCACAGAAGAGGGCCACCCAAAAGCCAACGGATCGCGCATCGGACCTTCAATCATGAGGCCTACGAACAGGATAACAATGAAGTTTAGCAGAAGGGTCGTCACCACCTCATCTACCCCAAAACGCAGGCGTAAATAGGCAGGTCCCGCCAAAAGAGCCGCGCCCGCAGCCATGCCTGCCAGCATCAAAAGTGGAATACCAATCCATCCCGGAACCCCGAGCGAATGCCCGATCCAAGCGGTGACCAGCGCACCAACAAAGAACTGTCCCTCACCTCCGATGTTCCAAAGCCGTGCACGGAAGGCGACTGCCGCAGCAAGCCCTGTGAAAATGAGCGGTGTGGCGCGGGTCAGCATCTCGGTTATCGAAAGGCGTGAGCCAAGCGCACCGGTCAGCATTTCGCCATACGCCGTGAGCGGGTTTACCCCAGCAGCGGCGATGAGACCCGCAGCCAGAAGCAATGCGGTAAAGATCGCGGCCAGCGGCGCAATGACCACAAGGTACAGCGGTACATGTGTGCGTCGTTCAAGCCGCATCATCATCTTCCTTCCAGACACCCGCCATCATCAGGCCAAGGCGTTGCGGGTCAGCCTCGTCGGCGGATATGGGCTTTGACAAGCGCCCTTTGACGATGGCCTGGATCCGGTCTGACAGGGCCACGGCTTCTTCCAGTTCTTCCGAGATAAGTAGGATCGCAGCACCTTCGGCTCGTGCCGCCAAAAGCTCGGCATGAACGGCGGCAATTGCCCCTTCATCAAGGCCGCGCGTCGGCTGGTTGGCGAGCACAAAACGCGGTCCGTTGGTCAGGACCCGACCGAGGATAAGCTTTTGCATATTGCCGCCAGACAACAGCCTTGTTCGCGTGTCGGGACTGGCACCACGGATATCAAAACGTTCGATCAGCCCTGAGGTGTAATCGCGAGCGGCGCCTTGCCGGACAAAGCCGCGGCGCGAAAACTCTGGTGTGCGCAGCCGTTCGAGCACCGCATTTTCCCACAGGCTCAACTCGCCTACTACGCCTTCCGCGTGTCGGTCTTCCGGTACTCTACCAGCCCCCGCACGGATCATGCCGCGCGGCCCCAGATGGCCGATATCTTCGTCCAGAAGTGTCAGCTGCCCCGCGCTTGGGTGAACCAACCCAGAAAGCAACCCGCCGAGCGAAGCCTGACCATTGCCTGAAACGCCAACAATACCAAGGATTTCACCAGTATGGACGGTGAATGACACGTCATCCAGACGCAACTCACCGTCCTCTTCCACACGCACATTGTTTGCAATCAGAACTGGCGCGCCAATCTTATGGTCATGGCGTACGGGCCGTTCCACTTTGCGGCCAACCATCAGTTCCGCCAGCTCTCCGGGGTTGGTTTCAGAGGTTTTGCGTTCTGCAACCATCTTGCCGCCGCGTAGCACTGCCACACGGTCAGAGGCAGCCATGACTTCATGCAGTTTGTGGCTGATGAAGATAAGCGAAAGACCCTCCTTCGTCATGTCGCGCAGGGTCTCGAACAGGCGCATCGCCTCGGGCCGGGCCAGAACGGCGGTAGGTTCATCCAGGATCAATATACGCGCGTCGCGGTAGAGCGCTTTAAGAATTTCAACACGCTGGCGTTCTCCCACGGAAAGCGACCTAACCTTGGCCTCGGGGTTCACGGGCAGGCCAAACCGCTCTGCGATCTGCAACAGCTTTTCGCGCGCCCCACCACGAGCGGAACGCGCGCGCGTCAAGGGTTCGGAGCCAAGCATGACGTTTTCAAGAACGGTGAGGTTGCCCGCAAGCGTGAAGTGCTGGTGAACCATTCCCACACCCACCTCGATCGCTGCGCGTGGAAGGCCCGGAGGCAGTTCTTCGCCGAACACCCTGACAGTACCTGCGTCGGCTGCATAATGGCCGAACAAGATATTCATCAGCGTCGTCTTACCCGCACCATTTTCACCCAGAAGTGCAAGGATTTCCCCCTCCGCCAGTGTCAGGGTCACATCATCATTTGCGGTAAGCGTTCCAAAACGCTTGGTGATGCCGTGAAGCTCCAGAACCTTGGTCATGCGGGTAGGCCTGCGATTGGGGACGGAAAGGAAATTGCGGGCGCGCGGGCCTCGATAAGTGCACCGAGTTTTATCAGTTCGAAATCGGCGCCGGTGGGACCAATCAGTTGCACACCGAGAGGAAGGTCATTTGCCATGCCAAAAGGCAGCGCCAGGGCTGGCAAGCCCGCAACATTGGCAAGTGCTGCGTTTGGGGCAAAAGCTTCCAGCCGCGCCATGTGTTCATCGGGGGAAGTGCCAGACAGATCCAAAGTGCCGACAACGGGCGGAGCAGAGGAGAGGACCGGCATCAGGATGGCATCGGCGGATTTGAAAAGCTTGCGGGAGCGATTTGTAAGGCGTGCCAGCTGTCGCGAGGCCGCAAAAAGCGCGGTGGCAGGTGTCGCACGACCCTCAGTAGCCATGGCGGCTGCGAGCGGTGGAACCTGGTCGTCAGATATCTTGAGTGCGGTCAGCCACTCAGCCAACGAAACAGCCAGTATGGTTCGGGCGATTTCATGAGCCTCCGCCCCAATCCGGTCGGGGGCACGAACATCATGCACTTCACAGCCTGCGTCGCGCAGCGCGTCGGCAGCACCTTCCGCAGCTTTGCGCTGATCAGGTCCACAACGATCCGGCAATGCCACCGCGACACGGGGACGTTTTGGGAAGTGCACCGGGGCCATAGGTTGGACAACAGCATCAAGGGCAGTCTTCACGTCACGGACCGATCGCGCCAGGATCAACTCAGACGCTATGCCCATCAGGAGATTGGCAAAATCAGGGCCTCCGGGCACCGCACCACGAGACGGCTTGAGCCCGGTCAAACCACAACACGCTGCAGGTACTCTGATGGATCCGGCTGCATCCGTGGCATGAGCAATTGCAACGATACCACCTGCAACGGCAGCCGCAGCGCCGCCAGATGAACCACCGGGTGTTAACGCGGGATTCCATGGATTTCGGGTCGCAGCCATGCCATCTGGTTCGCATGTCAGGGAAAGGCCGAATGGGGGTGTTGTCGTCAAGCCAAAAGGGATCAAGCCAGTTTGGCGCAAATACTGTAACAGGCGACTGTCACTTTCGGGTTTACGCGCTTGTGCGCGGATTGCTGCGGATCCGGCCGCAGCGGGTAGTCCTTTTGCGAAACCACCGAGGTCTTTGACCAAAAATGGAACCCCATGAAATGGACCGCGCTGGTCAGATGGCAATGCGTCTGCTGCCCTTGCCCCGGCGCGCGCCATGTCTTCGTCCAGAAATGCCACGGCCCCCAAGCCCGCCTGCGCGTGGCAGGCAGAAAGGCTTGCCTCCATCACGTCGACGGCAGTGATTTGCCCTGCCGCAATGGCAGCCGCTAGAGCCGTGGCATCGGTCACGTCCAAGCCCGCGGGATCAGGAGGGCTCGCTTTCGTCGATTGGAACATCCCATTCGCCGGATTGGATCGCGGCCTGTTTAGCCTCCATCGCCGGGATGGCGTCAGCAGGCACTTCATCGGCGACATAGATCAACTCATTGCCGCCATGGGCCATGAAGGAATATTCTGTGTAGTTGCGCCCCGTTGGGTTGCCGGCCTGAACGTCGGCTACGATGGCCTCGATAGTGGGACCGTAATTCCAGATCGCGTTGGCAAAGACTGTGCCTGGATAGCGAGGCGTATAGTCGATAAGCGAACCGATGGCCTTCACACCCCGCGCTTGGGCGGCATCCGCAGTGCCAATGCGCTCACCAAACAGGACATCTGCGCCCGCGTCGATCTGGGCAATCGCAGCTTCTTGCGCGCGGGCCGGATCAAACCATGCTCCGATAAAGCCGTTGACGAAGGTGGCATCTGGGTTCACCTCAGTCACGCCCATTCGGAAGGCATTGATCAACAGGTTCACTTCAGGGATCGGATAACCGCCGACCGAACCAAAGACATTGCTTTCTGACATTTGGCCCGCAAGCATCCCGGCCAAATAGGCGGCTTCGTGGTTGCGGGTGCCGAAGACGCCGAAATTATCCCCTTCCGGCCCACCGGAAGAGCCCATGAGGAAAGCGGTATCCGGGTAATCGCCCGCCACTTCGCGTGCTTCGCGTTCCACGGCGTAGGATTCGCCCCAAATGATTTGCGCACCACCTTCGGCATACTCGCGCATCGCGCGGGGATAGTCGGTCGGAGCCACACCTTCCGAAAACTCATATTCGATCAGACCAGCGTCCGCGGCCTCCTGCATCGCTACATGGATACGACTGTTCCACGCGTTTTCGACAGGAGACATGTGCACGCCAGCGACTCGAGTCGCAGATTGTGCGTTCACGCGACGGACATAGGCCGGCAGGGCCAGCGTGGCCGCAGCGCCGACCATCAGTTGACGGCGGGTTGTGGTGAGTTTCATTGGTAGATCCTCTTCTGTTGGTGGCGATTGTTCTTGTTCTTAAGCTTCCTGAGTATTGGGCCTGGGCGCGTAATCTGCGGGATCCAGGGTCGTGGGGCGGCCGGGCAACGAAAGCGCGGCCATTCGGGGTTCTGTACGGGCCAACACCTTGCCGTTTTTGATTACGGCAAGGCGGGTGGGTTTCATGCGAACAGCTTCAATCGGATCACGCGCCTGCAGTACAACCATACTGGCAGGGCCGCCTTCGCGGATTGTCGGGTCGGGCAGGCCCATGGCTTTGGCGCCATTTTGGGTTACCGATGTGAATGCCCATTCCATCGCTTCCCGAGATGTCATCGGTACCGCGTGCACACCCATATGAGCCACTTCCAGCATGTCAGCGGACCCGAGCGAATACCACGGGTCCATTGTGCAATCCTGCCCGAAGGCAACGTTTACACCGGCCGCGCGCAGCTCTGGCACGCGGGTCAGACCTCGGCGGCGCGGATAGGTGTCCGAACGCCCTTGCAGCGTGATATTGATCAGAGGGTTGGGTACCACGTTCATAGCGCTTTCTGCGATGAGCGGGATTAGCTTCGATGCATAGTAATTGTCATAAGAATGCATCGCAGTGACGTGGCTTGCAGTTACACGGCCCCCAAGCCCAAGGCGCGTAGTCTCAAAGGCCAACGTTTCTACGTGGCGTGACATAGGATCGTCGCTTTCATCGCAGTGCAGGTCCAGCATCAGGCCGCGGTCCGCCGCTATCTCGGCCAGTCTTGTGACAGATCGAGCCCCTTCCGACATCGTGCGTTCAAAATGCGGGATCCCGCCCACCACGTCGACACCCATATCGAGCGCCTGGATCAGGTTTCTCTCTGCGTTTTCTGATCGGTAAAGGCCATCTTGCGGGAATGCCACCAGTTGCAGGTCGATATAGGGGGCAACCTGTTTACGTACCTCCAAGAGCGCTTCAACGCCCACCAACGGGGCGGATGAAACATCCACATGCGAACGGATAGCCAGCAGCCCCTGCGACACAGCAAGGTCGCAATAGCGCATGGCCCGCTCAATCACCGCTTCTGGTGTCAGCAGGGGCTTCAATTCCCCCCAAAGCGCGATACCCTCCAAAAGCGTGCCCGAGACATTCATGCGCGGCAACCCTAGGCTCAGGGTCGCATCCATATGGAAGTGCGGGTCCGTAAAAGGAGGGGAAACCAAACGCCCAGCCGCCTGTATCTCCTCATGCGCCTCAGCCTTGATATCAGGCGCAATTTCCGCAACGCGGTCTGCCTTGATCGCGATATCTACCGGCCCGCTGCCATCTGGCAGGCTGGCCTGTCTGATGATTAAATCGAGCATCCAATTCCCCCAAATTTGACCGCATGGTAAAAAGTATTCTGCAAGAATGCTAATAGTTTTTGTTGCACTTCCGGGTCCAGTGTTTCCGCTAGTCTCGGTGCGTGCCTATATCCAAGGCTTGTGTTGACCTTTCTTGGCAGCTGAAGCTGACACAACGATCAACTTTCGCTTTTGGGATTTTGCGTTGCAGAACTGCTAAATTTTGCAAAGGTCGGTTCACGCTGGGAATCTGTCCGTTTCAGCAGATTGCCGATCTGGAACCTTGATCCAGCGGATCCGCAGTTTTCTGGCAAGCAGAAAAAATCTTCGCAACGGAATCAAAACACTGGGAACCGGGATTTCGTCAACTTCGGCTTGTAGTGTGCAAAACAACCTGCATAAGGATGGCGAATATCAGTGCAGGAAATTTCGTTGCATGTGAAACAAAGCGGACATATAGTTTCTTATGCAACTAGATTCCTTCTTTCCCTATCGCCTCGCCGTGGCGTCCGAAGCGTTCTCACGAAAACTCACGGAAGTATACCAGCGCGAGTTCGGGCTATCACGGGAGGAATGGCGCCTGCTTTTTCTACTTGCCAATGCCAAAAGCCTGACCTCTCTAGAACTCTCGCAACGCACCACTCTGGATAAGGTTCAAGTCAGCCGGGCCGCGCAGAGGCTTGACGATAAAGGTTTGATAACCAGGGCAATTTCCGAAGAAGATCGCCGAATTAGGGTTTATCATTGTACGCCGGAAGGCCATCGGCGTTTCGAACAGTTGCTGCCACAAGTCGATGCTTGCGCGCAAGGGATGCTGAATTCCATGTCGGCTGAGGACCGTGCAGCATTGGACCAAGGCGTAACTGCGCTGCTTAAGGCCGCGTCGGTGACATAGGTACATAAGCCAATCTGCGCAACTCAAGCCATCTGGAGCGTTGGCTGTCGACCGGCGTAGAAATCCGTGTAATCGGTGACGCGGAAGGGCATTGTCTTCTTGGTTGGGCTAAGGCCGTCGACCTAGAATAGAATGAGGTCTGCCAGTGTATTTCTCTCAGGAGGCATCGGGCTGGTTTTCAGGTCGGGCGGCGTCGAAAGCGGGCAGGGTGAATGCGCGTTCTTCGATCTCAAGCAGACGGTCGAATGGAGCCATATCGACGCCCCAGCGATGTGCATTGTAAAGCTGTGCGACAAGGCAGATATCGGCAAGGTCCGGCTTGTCACCAAAACTGAAGGTGGTGTTTGCTGGCAAAAGCGCTTGATAGGCATGGAAACCTTCTGTCATCCAATGCCGGAACCACTCGATCCCATCCTCAGCCGCAAGCCCGTACCGGGTCTTCAGATGCGCAGTGACCCTAAGGTTGTTAACCGGATGAATGTCCATCGCGATGGTATGGGCCGCAGACTGTACCCGCGCACGCTCGAACGGGTCCTCCGGCAGGAACGGAGGTTCGGGTATGGTGGCGTCGAGATAATCGATGATCGCAAGCGATTGGGTAAGTACACGACCGTCCTCAAGGATCAGCGTAGGAACGCCCTTTCCGGGGTTCAGCGCGACATAGTCCGGCGCGCGCTGCTCTCCGGCAACAAGGTTGACGGGAACTGTTTCAAAGGAAACACCCTTGAGATTCAGTGCGATCCGGACCCGGAAAGAGGTCGTCGAGCGCCAATAGCCGTATAGTTTCATGACTTCCTTGTTTTGTGGTCAGCCGTCTTGGATTTTGCCAAAGTTCGGTTCTCGTGCCAGAAAGTCTTCTGGCACGAGAAGCCTGTCAGGCAGACTTGTTGAGTTCTTTGGCATGCAGCCAATCGGCATGTTTCGGAGCTTTCTTGGTCTTCGACCACTCGTCCAACATAAGCCACTTCACTTCGTCCATGCGTTCCAGCAGCGCTTCTTCTTCCGGGTCCGGGCAGGCCAGTTCGATACGATGGCCGGAAGGATCAAAGAAGTAGATAGAGTGGAAAATCGAATGGTCGGTCACGCCGAGTACTTCGACGCCATTAGCTTCCAGATGGTCCTTGAACTGAAGCAGCGTTTCACGATCCTTCACCTTGAAGGCGATGTGCTGCACCCAGATCGGAGTGTTGGGATCCCGGCCCATTTCCGGCTTCGTGGGCAGCTCGAAGAAGGCCAGAACATTCCCATTCCCGGCGTCCAAAAACAGATGCATGTAAGGGTCCGGCTCATGGGTCGATGGGACATGATCCTCGGCGATAGCCAGGATGAAGTCCATGTTCAGCATTTTTCCATACCATTCGACCGTCTCTTTTGCGTCTTTGCAGCGGTAAGCGACGTGATGGATCTTCTCGATTTTCATCGATTTCTCCTTTCCGAGGGTGCAGTTTTCAAGGCCAAGGCGACGTACGGCCGCCTCTGGCGGTTACATCAACCCCACCAGCCAGAGTGACAGTGAGGGAACAAGGATGAGCAGGGTCAGCCGCAGGATGTCCGCGATCCAGAATGGCAGCACGCCGCGAAAGATCGTTCCGAGTGAGACATCTTGCAACACGCCCTTCAGCACGAAGACATTCATACCGACCGGGGGTGTGATCAGGCTGATTTCAGTGGCCACAACAACCACAATGGCGAACCAGATCAGGGCGTTTTCGGGATCGAGCAGGAGTTCATTGGCAAACTCAAGCTCAAACATCAGTGGGTAGAAGACCGGCACTGTCAGCAGGATCATCGACAGGCTTTCAAGCACACAACCAAGCACCATGTAGGTCAGCATGATGAACACAATGACTGCCCAGACCGGCAATTCATTGTCGACAACAAAGCCTGATAGAGCATCCGGCAGTCCGGCGTAGTTTATGAAGTTGGTGAACAGCTCGGCACCGATGATCACAGCAAAGATCATGGCAGTAGCCCGGATCGAATCCAGCGTAGCTGCGAAAAAGCTGCGCCAGGTCATCGTCCTGAGGGCAATGGCGATCAGGATCGAAGCACCTGCACCCATTCCGGCCGCCTCAGTCGGTGTGAAGAACCCACCATAAATGCCAACCATGATGAAGAGAAAAAGGCCCAGCACACAGATCACGCCTATGACGTCAGCCCGGCTCATCGGTTCGGTGTTTTCCTCCTCCGGAGCCAAAGACGGGTTCAACCGTACCGCAACCATAACCGCGCCAAGATAAAACAGCACACCAATGATACCTGGCACAATTCCCGCGATAAAAAGCTTGGCAATATTGGTTTCGGTCAACAGGCCGTAGATGATCAGGATCACCGAAGGCGGGATCAAAATGCCCAGTGTCCCACCCGCGGCGATAGAGCCTGTCGCCAGCCGGTCATCATAGCCAAAACGACGCATTGAAGGCATGGCGACTTTTGACATCGTGGCAGCAGTGGCCAGGGACGAGCCGCACACCGCGGAGAAACCGCCGCAAGAAAAGACCGAAGCCATGGCAAGTCCGCCGCGCAGCCTGCCAAAAAGCCGATCGGCACCGGCGAACAGCCCGTGTGCCACGCCTGAGCCGGCCAACACATTGCCCATGAAGATGAACAGAGGGATGACCGAAAGGGAGTAAGACAAAGAAGTGTCAAAGGCCACTTGCCCTGTCATAGCCCAGGCAGGCTCCCAACCACGCATATAGGCAAACCCAAAGCCGCCTACAGCCGCCATTGCGAACGCGATAGGCACGCGCAGTAGTATAAGTCCCAGAAGGATCGCAAAGCCGATCAGAGATTCAATCATGGGGCGCCCTCTAGGTGATCTTGATCGGTGTCGTGTTCGATGGGGGGTTGTAATCCGCGCAGGAATGCGATGAACGCCGAAACCATGCAGGAGACCCCAGCCAGATAGCCGAATGGTGCCAGTGGAATCTCAAGCGCGTTGGTCACCGCGCCGTCATGTGCGGCCTTGGCCGCATGGGTGAAAAGCCGCCAAGAAAAGGTGGCTAACAGGGCAGCAGAGAACAGGCCTGCAAACGCAGACAAAAGACGTTGCGTCTTTCGTCCAAGCGCCAGATTCAGCAGGTCGACCTCGACATGTTCGCGGCGCTCTGTCGTCAGCGGTAAGGCCAGGAAAACGAGCGCTGCCAGCAGTATTTCAGTGAGTTCGAAGGCACCGGATAGCGGTGCGTTGAACAGGTAGCGCCCAACTACATCCACACAGGTGATGAGGACGAGGCTGAACAGGATCAGTGCGGCCCCGACACCCAGAGATCTGTCGAGCAGCAGCCCGATGTCCAGCCCCTCATCAGGGGGCTGGTCGGGGAAACGATGGCGAAGCCGCTCCATTGATCAGAAGTCCACGCCAGCTTGTTTGCGCATTTCTTCCAGTGCCGCCGCGCCGTCGTAGCCGTCCGCCGAGATGGCTTCGGACCACGCTGTTTCGGCATCTGCTGCCTGTGATTTGATCGCATCAACGACTTCGGCTGGCGCTTCGTAGATTTCGATCCCGGCCTTTTCAGCCGCGGCGCTGCCTTTCTCGTCTGCACCGACCCAAGCTTCGCCAACCAGTGCGGCAAAGGCTTCACCGGAAATCGCCTCGATGGCTGCCTGATCCTCTTCAGAGATCTCGTTCCATTTGTCTTCGTTCATGACCATGAACCAAGTAGTGTTGTAGATGCCGCCGGGGACTTGCATCGTGTACTTGACATCTTCGGTCAGCTTGAACGCAGCCAGAGCGTCGTAGGGAAACGTCACACCGTCGATTACTCCGCGCGAGAGCTTTTCATACACCTCACCCGAAGACATGAAGAGCGTTGTGGAGCCGAGACCGGACATCAGATCTGAGATATAGCCGCCAGGCACGCGGATCTTCAGGCCTGCGAAATCGTCTGTCTTTTCGATCTTACGGACATTGTTGTGCAACATGCCGGGGCCGTGCACAAAGAGCCCCAGAAGCTTGGTGCCCTCATGTTCTTTCTGCGCCTCCAGCGGGCCGGAATAGACATTCCAGAATGCTTTGGAGCCAGCAACGGCATCGTCACCAATGAACGAGAACTGACCGATCCGAGAGCGGGTGAAACGGTCATCTGTGGTAAAGGAATGCAAGCCGTAGGTGATATCAGCGATACCTTCGGCAGCCATGTCGTAATGTGCCGGGGGCGGGCCCATGGGCTTTGCAAGCACACGTACGGTCACGCGGCCATCGGTGACTTCCTCCACTTGCTTGGCCCAGGGTTTGATTGCCTCAACGACGATTGGATGGCGCGGCGGCAGCCAGCTCGAAAGCGCAAGCTTGGTCTCTGCCACGGTAGTCGTTGCGATAGACATTGCAGCGGTTGCAATGCCGGCGAGCAGCAGGGTGTTGCCCTTCAGTTTGATATTCATGGTATCCTCCCTTGGATTATGTGATGTCGGCAGCCCTGAGCGCCTGGCTCAGGACGTTCCGGTCGCCAATGTGGTTGGCCAGGATCAGAATTAACCTCGCGTTGATTGTATCGCTCTCGGCCTTGGTCTTGCCCTCATGCGTTGCCAGCAGGTCGGCGTAGAAATCGTCGGTTCCGTCGATATTCGGTGTCAGGGTCAGATCGCTCATTGGCTTACTTCCTTACCGGCCGCACGGCGCAAGGCAGTGCGCATCAGGGTTTCGTTGTATTCCGCTCGGCGGGCAGCGACATGCTGATCTGGTCGGATCAAGTAGACTGCCGAACTGGCTTCGCCGAGATAGCGTTTCCTGAGTTGACCGGTTGGGTCGTCGCGGGTCGAAAGAGCCAGGCGGCGCGCCGTAATCCCGTCCACCTCCAGAACTTCAGGTGCTTCTGCATCGATTGTCAAAAGGATGAACTCATCACCCAGCTTCGACAACAGGTATTCATCGCCCAGCGGTGCATCGGGGCAGGGGGCACCGGGCTGCGTCCTGTCGGGCCCGCCTGACAGCGCGTCGGGCGAATTTAGGCGGGATTCACTGTAGATGCATGGAACCGACAGCCGACCCGAGTTGACCATCGGTCGTGCGAACTCATACGTTCCGCTTAGGCTGAGCACAGCATCGCGAAATATCCGACTGGTTTCTGATTTCGGCGTGATGAAATCGGTAGACCGTGTAGAATTCAGGATGTTTTCGTCCGCGCCGTAAACCCGCTCGGTATCATAGGTGTCAAGTAGGCTCTCAGGCGCTTTGCCTTGAATAACCAACCCTAGTTTCCAGCCAAGATTGTCTACGTCCTGTATGCCGGAATTGGCACCACGCGCACCAAAGGGCGAGACTTGGTGCGCCGCATCACCAGCAAAAAACACGCGACCAGAGCGGAAGCTGTCCATCCGCTTGCATTGGAAGGTATAGATAGAGGACCAGACCATTTCATAGTCCACATCCCCCAGCATCGCGTCCAATCGACGACGGATATTCTCTTCTTTAAGTTCTTCTTTGCGGTCAACATCCCAGCCGATCTGGAAATCGATCCGCCAAACATCATCAGGTTGTTTGTGCAACAAAGCAGACGCACCAGAGCCGTGGGTCGGTTCAAACCAGAACCAGCGCTCGGTAGGGAAATTCAGATCGCCTTTCAGTTTGATATCGGCAATCAGGAAGCTGTCCTGAAAGACGCGACCGCTGAAATCGAGACCAAGCATCCCGCGCAACGGTGAGTTGGCGCCGTCGCAACCGATAAGCCAGTCCGCTTCAAGGGTGTATGGCCCATCCGGTGTCATCACCTTCAGGATGACGTAATCGTCGTGTACTTCAACGCTGTCCACACGGTTCTTGCCACGCAACTGGATCGGGGCACCCTTGTCCTGCAGCTCGCGCAGGCGATCGATCATGTATTGCTCGAAATATGGCTGTTGTAGATTGATGAAGGCGGGGTATTTATGCCCGTCTTCCGGCAACAGGTTAAATTCGAATACCTTGTCATCGCGATGGAATACCTTGCCGAGATTCCAGACAACGCCTTTTTCGAGCATCGGTTCGCCGCAGCCATAGCGGTCGGCCACTTCCAGACAGCGCTTTGCGAAACAAATCGCCCGACTGCCCATGCCGATGCCCTCATGATCATCAAGCACAACCACCGGAATACCCTGGCGGCCGAGGTCCAGGGCTGTGGCGACTCCGATTGGCCCGCCGCCCATGACCACAACCGGGTGACGCATCGGTGCGTCAATATCCTGATCGGGCGATTTCTCGTATGGATAGCTCTTGTAGGCGAGCGTGTAACGGTCATCAAACATTGGAAAACCCCTTCCCTTCAGGCGTTCAGCCTTGCAGTTGCTCCCACATTTCCAGATCCCGCTGCGCCGTCCAGATACGTGGTGTGTCGATGCCGCGGGCTTCGTCATAGGCGCGTGCAACATTGAACGGCAGGCAGTGTTCGTAGATCGCGTAGTCAGCGAATTTCGGGTCGCATGCGTCACGTACAGCGTCCCAGGCATCTTTCAGGGTGCCGCCGCTAGCGGCGACACGAGCGGCCGGGCGATAGGTGCTTTGGACAAAATCCCGGGTGGACTCAATTGCTGCTTCAACCATGTCTTTTCCGAGCAGAGCATCACCGCGGCCGGGCGCGATAGCATCGACGTCAAATGCGCCGATATTGTCCAGAGTGCCACCCCAATCGTTGAAATGGCCGTCGCCGCAATAGCAGGCCGAGTGGTACTCGACGATGTCACCGGTAAACATGACGTTCTGATCGGGGACGTGAATGACGATGTCACCGGCAGTATGGGCGCGACCAAGATGCATTAGATCGACGCGCCGGTTGCCGAGGTATACACTCATGCGATCCTTGAAGGTCGTGGTGGGCCAGGTCAGTCCGGGAATGCTTTCATGGCCTTCGAACAGACGTGGAAAACGCTGAAACTCACTGTCCCAATCTTCCTGACCGCGTTCGACAACCTGCGCTCGGGTTGTTTCGGACATGAGAACCTGATCTGCGCCATACGCTGAAGCGCCTAGAACGCGAACCGCGTGATAGTGAGTTAGCGCCAGATGTGTGATCGGTTTGTCGGTAACTTCTCTGACCTTCTCAATCACCTTGCCAGCCAGACGTGGCGTGGCCTGCGCCTCGACAATCATGACACTATCATCGCCGATGATCACGCCGGAATTGGGATCACCTTCAGCAGTAAAGGCCCAAAGCCCTTCACCCACTTCGGTGAAGCTAACCGTCTTTTCACCCAAATCTCCCTGAGATGCGAATGCCTTAGCCATTGTGTTCTCCCGAAGTATGTCGCTCGCGTGACTCATTTTGTTTCATTTGCAACGAATATCGTTACATATGAAACTAAAGTCAATGCCGTTTCGTTTGGAGTCACGTGTTTGAACTATTGTTGCTGAGTGCATTCGAAGATTTTTCCGAAGTTGCCGGCGTAGAAAAATGTTGTCCATTCCAGCTATTATTGCCGCCAATCCTGCCGACCGCCGTAAAGAACTGCTGTTCCAAAAAACGTCTGATGGACCCAATGTGGTGGTTCAAGGCTTAGCGATGACGGCGATCATGGTTGAGAAGCTTTTTAAAAAAGAAACGACATCGGCGACGCCACATTTTTACGCCATGTGAGTCAGAGTCTGTCTCAGTGGGTCACAAGTCTACGCCCACCAGCATCCAGTACCCAACACGTGGTGCCTTCGAACACGGCGGCGGTCAGGGCTTGGCCATAGCCTGCTCCTGTATCCAGATTGATACGGTTTCCATGATGTTCAGGTGCGGCCACGTGGCTGTGGCCGTGGACAACCAACCATGGATGTGGATCTTTATGGTTCAGGAATTCCTCACGAATCCATATCAGATCGTCGTGGTCTTGCTGCTCCAGTTTCACCCCGGGTCGAATACCTGCATGCACGAACAGCAATGCGCCGTCCTGATGGAACGGCTTTAGCCCGTTCAGAAAATCGATATGAGCCTGAGGGACGGCCTGTTTGGCTTTGGCGTGAACTTGATAGATTCTGTCCACGTTGGTGGCTTCAACCCCATAGGACCGCAGCGTTTCGATCCCGCCGATCCGAGGATGAAGCCAGTGATACCCGACCAGCAGGCGCGCATCATTGCGCGGATAGTCCTCCAGAAACATTGCGCACATCTGGTCATGATTGCCACGTAGAAAGACCCAGTTCTTTCCGTCGGCGTTCCATCGGACCAGCAGATCCAAAACCCCGCAACTTTGCGCACCCCTGTCCGTATAATCGCCAAGAAACACGATCTTGGCGTCTGGTCCTCCATCCCGTTCGATCCGGTCCAGTGCGTCTTCAAGCATCCCCAGTTGGCCATGGATATCGCCAATTACATAAACCGGATCTGACATGAGTGTTCCTTGTCGTCGTCTTCAGGCGGTAGTTGATTTGGGATCAGCCCACCCAGTCAATGCTAATGTCTTCGCGAAAAGCAAACCGTACCAGATGCGCTTCAATGACTTCCTGCCAGCGGATCAGATCTCCGCGAGGGCCGGTTTCAGCCGTCAGCGAAAGGCTGGATTCACCCGCGACCAAGGTCAGCCGGTTTCCGCCCGGAAATTCCACGCTGCCGTGGTTGACGTCGAAGGCCACCTGGGCCTTGTGGGACCAGTGCTTGCACAATTGCTGCAGGTACTTGCTGGCCGCTTCCGTTTTGGCAACACCCGAAACGCTTTGGTCAGGTAGCAACGCCAAGGCCTCATCGGCGGCCCGGCGCACCGCCTGAGCGAACAAAGTAACGTCGATATTTGTGGCCAGGAAGGTCGCCCCCAGATCCAGACATTTACGCTGCATGGCCGGATCAAGTGTCAGTATCCCGGCAAATTTGCCTGCCGCGACGACCCGAGTTATCGCGTCCAACACAGCCTCTACCACTTCTGTATGACCAGCATCACCGATATGGCCCATGTCAGCGGCCAGATCGGAGGGGCCGAGAAAGACCCCATCAACGTCAGAGGCAAGAATATCGTCTAGTGCCTCTAACCCAGCGCGGTTTTCCACCTGAACAAGCAGGCAGATCTGTTCATCAGCCGTTTTCAGATAGTCCGGGATCGCCGCAAAGCGCGACGCCCTTGCCAACGCCGAACCCACGCCCCGAACTCCGTGGGGCGGGTATTGCACAGCCCGCACCAAATCCCGTGCCTGATCTCCGCTTTCGACCATCGGCACCAGAATATTCTGAACGCCGGCATCGAGGTATTGCTTGATCATCCAGGTTTCACCGATCGGCAAGCGTGCGACCGGTTGGCTGCCGCTTCCTTCGATGACCCGCACCTGTTCCAGGATTGAGCGAAGATCGTTTGGGGCGTGTTCCCCGTCAACGAGCAGCCAGTCGAACTGGGACGTGGCCGCGATTTCAGCGGCATAGGTGTCGGCCATTCCAATCCAGCAGCCGACCTGCGGCTGACCAGCCTGCAGCGCGGCCTTGAAAGCGTTAAGTGGCGCAGGCATCCCGGCCTCCTTTAGGCAAAGTTGATATCGACCGAGCCAAATGGTCCGAAATCAGCATGGATTTCGGTGCTCGGCGGGCATTCGACGGGTCGAATAAAGCTGCCAGACAAGATCACCTGGCCCGGTTCTAAGCTCTGGTCGTACTGCGCCATGCGACGGGCCAGCCAGACGACGCTTTCGACCGGGTCGTTCAGAACACCCGCGCCAAGACCGGTTTCCTCGATCTCACCATTGCGGAAGGTCAGTGCCCCGACCCAACGCAAATCAAATGCATCTATCGAATGACGTTCGTGGCCCAACACGATGCCGGCATTGGCAGCGTTGTCGCTTATTGTGTCATAGACGGTACGTGTTTGTCCGGTCGCGGGGTCGACACGCTGAATACGCGTGTCGAGGATTTCAATCGAAGGCGCGACGTAATCCGTGGCGGCAATGATGTCGTCACGGGTGACGTTCTCTCCGCCTACCGCAGATTTCATGACAAAAGCAATCTCAGCCTCGATCCGGGGCTGGATGAACCGGCCCGCAGGAACGGTTCCGCCGTGATCGAACTTCATGTCATCGAACAAAATTCCGCTGTCGGGAATGTCGATATTCAGCGCATATTGCATCGCTTTTGAGGTCAGCCCGATTTTCCAGCCGATCACCTTGCGCCCTTCGGCCAATTTCTGTTGATAGATGGCGTTCTGCACCTCATAGGCGTCGCTCATCCCCATTTCGGGATGGCGCAGTGTCAGAAGGCCAATCTGTTCGTGCGAACTTTCAGCCTGCAACAAGTCGGCTGCGGCACGGGCATGATCTTCGGGGGTCATACCTGTTCGTCCTCGACTGTGTTGCGCAGCGTTCCAATGCCCTCGACTGAGATTTCCACTACGTCACCCGGAGCCAGGTATTTCGGTGGTTCAAACCGCGCGCCCGCACCCGTCGGGGTGCCGGTGACGATGATGTCTCCGGGCAGAAGCGTCATGAAGGTCGAAATATATTCGATCTCGCGCTTTATCGGGAACATCATGCGATTCAGCGTATCGTCCTGGCGCAACTCACCATTCACATGGGTCTGAATTCGGGCATCGTCTAACTGGGCCGCGTCGGTGAATGGCATCAGCCACGGACCGATGGCACCGGAATTGTCCCAGTTCTTTCCCTGCGTGACGTTGAACTTGGCATGGCGGACCCAGTCGCGGATTGTGCCTTCGTTACATAAAGTCAGGGCAGCGATGTGATCATAGGCATCTTCCTGCGAAATCCGCCGACCGGATTTGCCGATTACAATTGCGACCTCACCTTCGTAATCCAGCGTGTGGTTTTCCGGTGGGCGGATCAGCGGGCGGTCGTGCCCGGTGAAACCGCTGGCAAAGCGCGGAAACAACGACATGTATTTCGGCTGTTCGCTGCCGTCTTTGTATTCTGCGTTGCGGTCGGGAAAGTTCACTCCGACGCAGAGGATGCGGCGGACATCCGGCATCACCATTTCGTAAGTGAATTCCTTGTGGGTCACTTCGCGGCCTGCTGCGGCCTTGGTCAACTGTTCAAACCCGCCCGCGGCGATCACCTCGTAAAGGCTAGCCTGATCGGGAAAGGCGTCGTTCAGCGCAATTGCACCGTCCTTGGTAATTGCGCCGAAAAATGTTGCTCCGTTTGCGGTGAAAGTTGCAAAGCGCATCAGGCCTCCTCGGCGGCGTCAATGCCACCCATGCACAAATATTTGAGTTCCATGAAGTCATCCAGCCCATGGCGCGACCCCTCGCGCCCCAGACCTGACATCTTAACGCCGCCAAAGGGCGCTTCGGCAGTTGAGATCAGGCCGGTGTTGATCCCGACCATGCCATATTCCAATGCTTCGGACACGCGCCAGACACGCGCCATGTCGCGCGAATAGAAATACGAAGCGAGGCCGAATTCGGTATCATTGGCGGCTACGATAACTTCGCTTTCCCTGTCGAATTTGAACAAAGGCGCGACTGGGCCGAAGGTTTCCTCGGTCGCCACCGCCATGTCTGCGGTCACGCCAGTCAGGATGGTCGGATCGAAAAAAGTGCCGCCAAGGGCGTGCGGTTTGCCGCCCAGCGTGACTGTTGCACCCTTGGCGGTTGCGTCTTTGATATGCTCAGACACTTTCGCGACTGCGGCTTGATCGATTAGTGGGCCAAAGACGGTGCCCTCGTCAAAGCCGTTTCCAGTCGGTAGTTTTGCGACCTTAGCGGCCAGTTTTTCGGCGAACGTGTCGTAGACCCCAGACTGGACATAGATGCGGTTGGCGCAGACGCAGGTCTGGCCGTTGTTTCGGAACTTGGCGATCACTGCCCCTTCGACTGCCGCGTCCAGATCTGCGTCGTCAAACACGATGAACGGCGCGTTGCCGCCCAATTCCAAACCTAGCTTCTTGATCGTAGGTGCGCATTGCACATAAAGCATCGCGCCGATTTCGGTGGACCCGGTAAAGGTCAGTTTTTGCACGATTTTGCTCGAGGTCATCTCACCTCCGATGGCGCGCGCTGATCCAGTGATGACCGAGAACAATCCCGCAGGCAACCCGGCTCGTTCGGCCAGAACTGCCAGCGCGATAGCCGAGAACGGCGTCTGGCCGGCAGGTTTGAGCACCATGGAACAGCCTGCCGCCAATGCCGGTCCCGCCTTTCGCGTGATCATGGCATTGGGGAAATTCCACGGCGTGATCGCGGCAACAACCCCAATCGGCTGTTTGATGGTGATGATCCGCTTATCCGGCGCGTGGCCGGGGGTGACGTCGCCATAGGCGCGGCGGGCCTCTTCAGCGAACCATTCGATGAAGCTGGCGCCATAAGCGATTTCACCCTTGGCCTCAGCCAGGGGCTTGCCCTGTTCGGCGGTCAGGATTGCGCCAAGATCATCTTGGTTTTCGATCATCAGCGCATACCAGCGGCGCAGAATTTGGCTGCGGTCCTTCGCAGTGCGCTTGGCCCAGCCTTTCTGTGCATGGTGCGCTTCGGCGATTGCTTCGGCCGTTTCGGCCGCCCCTAGATTGGGGACTCGTCCGATTAGATCACCAGTTGCCGGGTTGGTCACTTCCAGAGTGGTGGATACCTCAGTGGCACCGACCCATTTGGAGCCAACCCGCGCCGCTTCGACAAGCAACGTGGGGTCGTTGAGACGTAAGTCTGTCATTTGCAGGATTCCCGTATCTCGGCCTCAGACCGAAAAGCTGATATTTGCCTGACCCGTTCCGGAACTACCGAAATACGGGGTGTAGATGTCGATCTCGCCCTTGTAACTGCCCCATCCCAACGCACCGAACAGCAAGGCAGTGTCGTTCATCGCACACTCGCCCGTACATTTCTTGGCGTAGTCAGGCAAAAGGTCCAAGAATTCTTCGAACCGGCCCTGTTCCCACAATTCGAGAACGCGCATATCCATCTGGCGGTTGAACTCGCCATTCACTGCGTTCAGACCCTCGACCGAGCGCTCATTCGGCGTGAAGTCATGACTTAGAGACCCGGAGGCCAGAATAGAAACATTGCGGTTCGAACGCCGGATGCCTTCGGCGATGGCTTCACCCCAAACGCGGTTCTCGGCGATGGACGAGAACTGGTTGACCGCAACTGGCAGCACCCGGGCATTCACATCGTCATTGATAAAATGCATCGGCAAAAGGGTACCGTACTCCATTCCCATGTCGGGATGCGAATGACCCAGAGCCCGTTCCCCACGCTCTCTCAGAACATCAAGGATGGTTTCACCAAGGTCGTGATCACCGCGATAGTCGAACTCCATATCCGCCAGCATGTGCGGCAGTTCATGGCTAATAAAACGCCCCTTGTGGCGCTCTTTTGTGTTCAGGTGAAAGCCCTGATTGGTGATCCAATGTGTGTCGAATACGACGAAGGTGTCGACCTCGCGGTCAATCGCGTCCTGACGCAGACGTGCGTAACCATCTATCGCAGGTTGCCGGATACCTTTGTATTTCGGCATCGTGTGGGACATCCAGATGCTGGGCACATGTGTGATCTTAGCAGCCTGTACAATCTTTCCCATGACAGTTCCTCCTCACTTAAGGTGGCGTCTGACCGCTTTGGAAGGGAGAGCGGACGACCAGACGTCGTTTGGTCCGACTCTCAAAGAGTTCATGGACCATAGATGTGCGCGCGTATCCTAACTTTTTACGAACGGCACCTTGTCCAGATGTCGCTCGGAAGGCGTTACTTTCCCAACTGCATAATCTTGTGCTGACCAGTGGCAAAGCCCACGTGTTTCTGCTCCATATAGAAGTCAAAGCTCCAATCACCGCCGTCGCGACCGATACCTGACGCCTTTACCCCGCCAAAAGGCGTGGGCAGGTGACGAACATTTTCCGAGTTCACCCAGATCATCCCAGCTTCCAACTTATCGGTAAAGCGCAGAGCGCGTGTAAGGTCGTTGGTCCAGACATAGCCGGTTAACCCATAGAGCGTGTCATTGGCGATCTGCAGCGCTTCTTCTTCGGTTGAGAATGGAATGGAAGTTAGCACGGGGCCAAATATTTCCTCTCGCGCGATGCGCATGTCGTTGTTGGCGTTGGTAAATAATGTAGGGCGTACGAAATACCCGTCATCACCAACCTTGACGCCACCTGCCGCGACAGTTGCACCATCCTCTTTTGCGATGTCAAAGTATGAGGTCACCTTGTTGTAATGCTCCTCGGTGACCAGCGGGCCGATCTCGGTCGCAGGGTCCAGCGGGTGTCCGACCTTGATGTTGTTCACACGCTCGACCAGTTTGGCCTCGAACTCTTCCTTGATAGTTTCCTGCACCAGCAGCCTCGAGGACGATGTGCAGCGTTCACCGTTGATCGAGTAGATCATGAAAATCACCGCATCCAGAGCCCGGTCCAGATCGGCATCATCAAACACGATAACGGGGTTCTTACCGCCCAGTTCCAGGTGCATCCGCTTGAGCGTATCGGCACCCTGCTTTGTGATGATGCTGCCTGTCCGGCTTTCTCCGACAAAAGCGATGGCTTTTATCAAAGGGTGCTCTGTCAACGCCTTACCGGCATCAGGGCCAAAACCGTTCACGGTGTTCAGCACGCCCTTGGGCAGCCCTGCTTCTTCGGCGATTTCCACCAACAGGCGGGCGGACAAAGGCGAGTCTTCGGCTGGTTTGTGGACCACGGTGCAGCCCGCGGCCAGAGCGGGCGCGATTTTCCAAGTCGACAGCATGAAAGGCGTGTTCCACGGAGTGATCACACCAACCGGGCCGATAGGTACACGGGTGGTGATATTCATCAACGTCGGCGATTTCAGGTGTTGCCCGTCGCGAGCCTGCACGACTTGATCCGCAAAGTAGCGAAAATTCTCGGCACCGCGCAGCGCCGCCTTGGACATGAACCGCAATGTCTGACCCGTATCCCAACACTCACACAGCGCAATTTCTTCTGCCCGGGCTTCGATCGCATCGGCAACGTTTAGCAGGATCCGGCGGCGTTCGGTGGCGGGCATGTCGCGCCATTCAGTAAAGGCAGCATGGGCCGCTTTGACCGCCGCGTCGATATCGTCGGACGTGCCGTGCGCAACGTCGCAGATTACTGATTTATCCACCGGAGAGGTGGATTGGAAAACGCCCGCTGCGCCATCCCGGTCTTCGCCTGCGATACGGTTCTTGATGCCCGTTTCTTTGAACCGGGCCAGAAAGCCTGCCAGTTTCTCGATATTCGTATCCAGTACGCTCATGCGTCAGGTCTCCTGCTTTGTCGCAGCCAAATGATTCCGGATTGTGCCGGTCTTGGGCGAAAGGTCTGGGTCGATGTCACGCATCTCTAGTGAAAGCGCGATAGAGTGTTTCGAGAAGGCCGGTTCCAGATACGCTTCAATCGCGTCAAAGATACGCTGTGTGGCGTCCTTCTTAACGTCGTCAGGACGGCCAGCGCGAAGGCGGATTGAGATGTCCACAAAGCCATGCTTGGGATTTCCATCCGCAATGGCAAAATAGTCGACACGCGTGGCGCGGACGCGAATTCCCGGCATTGGAAAAGCCTCAATCCCCGCAGCGGTGTCTCGTATGCATTCGCACAAGCCACCGATGTCGACCCGATCGTCCAGATTGCCGGAGTATTCGACGTGGAAGTGTGGCATGACCTCTCCTTTACTACTTAACATGTTTAGTAAATTGCATCGCGACCGTCAAGAACTTGCTTTGTTAATCTTTGCAATTCCTGAAATGGCGTTCTAGAAGGCTGGAATGAACCGACAAAGCCATACCACGAGAACCTCTCGCGCTCTTCCGATTGCACTGCTGCGCGCACGCGAAACCGTCATGGCCCCAATTCGGGATATGCTGCAGGGGATACAGCTGACCGAGCAAAAGTGGCGTATCCTTCGTGTTCTGGACGAAATGGGCGAAGTGGAACAAAGCACTATTGCAAATGAGGCCTGCCTTTTGCTTCCCAGCCTGACGCGAATTCTACGCACGATGGAGACTGATGGGCAGATATCCCGCCGTCAGGGCAGCACGGATAAGCGCCGCACCATGGTGAAGATCACCGATGAGGGGCGTCAAATTCTTGAAGAGAACCTTGCGACCTCGCTGGCGATTCACAATACAATCGAGGCGCAAATGGGACAGGAAAAAATCGACAACCTACTGGATCTACTTGAGGAATTGCAGGCCGTAAAGGTGTGACCCCGACCTTGAAGACCGGGGCCAGCGTGATCACTAAAGTCTCGCTAGTCCTGTATCCAGGGCTGAAAGGATCTTGGCTACGTCATCAGACGTGATGACCAGCGGCGGAGACAATATGATGTTGTTTCCAGATACACGGACCATCACGCCATCTTCATAGGTCGCTTTTTGAACCTGCAGCGGAAGATGTTTGGCAATTGGCGCCTTGGTCGCACGGTCCGAAACCAGTTCTAGCGCGCACATCAGGCCTTCACCCCCTCGCACGTCACCGACTACGTCGTATTTGTCGGCCAGTTTTTTCAACCCGGCAAACAACTCATCCCCCCGTGCAGCTGCGTTTTCCCATACCCGCAGGCGGTTGATCTCGGCCAGCGAGGCCAAGGCTGCGGCCGCGCCAACCGGGTGCCCGGAATAGGTGTAGCCCTGATCGACAGAAGCTCTGCCGGTAGTGTCGCTTTCGAACACCTCCGCAACCGCGCCAGAGATCATTGCCGCGCCGAATGGGAAATAGCCGTTTGTGATGGCTTTGGCCGTTGTCATGATATCGGGGTGCACCCCCCAATGTCTCGCGCCACTTTCGCTGCCTGTACGCCCAAAGGCAGTAATGATTTCGTCCGAAATCAGCAGAATTCCGTGTTTCGAGCAGACCTCACGCACCATGGGCATAAAGCTCTTGTGCGGCGGGATAACTCCACCTGCGCCCAAGATTGGCTCCATGATGAATGCGGCGACGGTGTTTGCTCCCTGGAATGCAATTTCGGCCTCCAGCGCTTTTACGCAAAGCTGCGCAAGACGCTCAGGGTCTGTCTCATCGAACGGGTTGCGATAGGTCCAGGGTGCGGGCACGTGGAAACAGCCCGGCATCATCGGCTCATAGGCCGCGCGGAACTTTTGATTGCCATTGACCGAGGCAGCCGCGAAGTGGGTGCCGTGATAGCCCTGTTTCAGGCTGATGAACTTGGTACGGCCGGCCTCGCCTCGAACTTTGTGAAACTGACGCGCCAGTTTCAGCGCGATCTCAACCGAATCCGATCCACCCGAAGTAAAGAATGCACGGGTCAATCCGTCAGGCGCAAAGAACTGCGCCAACTCATAAGACAATTCGATCGCCTTGTCGTTGCTGGTGCCGCGAAAGGTTGAATAATAGGGTAGCGCGTTCAGTTGATCGGTGATGGCCTGCTTCACCGGATCACAGGAATAGCCCAGATTGACGTTCCATAAGCCACCCACTGCATCCAGCGCCTTGTGACCATCTACATCAATGATGCTGACCCCTTCACCTCCGGTCAGAATGGTCGGCGGGTTTTTCTGGCTGTCGGCCGGGTGCGCCATTGGTTGCCAGAAATGTCGGGCGTTGTTTTCCTTCAGAAAGTTGGAGTCTTTCATGTAACGTGTCTCCGGAGATTTAGTCCGCCCGTCAATCATGGGTGGAATTCGGTTGGAAAAGTTTCGGGCATCTGGCCGCCAAAGTTTGCGGTCAGTTCTTTCGAAAGGGTGTGGAGTGAGGTCAAAATCAGCGGCTGTCGCGCGCGGGTTGCACGAATTTCGGGAACGGCAATCGCAATGGTTCCAATCGCGATCTGATCAATACCGAAGATAGGCGCCGCATATCCGAAGACACCATCTTCAAAGCTGCCATTACTATTGGCCCAGCCCGCCCGGCCGATTTGTGCAACCCGGTCACGAATAATCTTTGGGTCCGTCATTGTTGCGTCGGTAAATCGGGTGAGTGTGTCGGATTCCAAGCGTTCCAGAAGGAAAGCGGGACCGAAGCTCAGCATACATAATCCCGAAGCAGTCGCGTTGACCGGAATAATTTCGCTAGGGTCCAAACTTACGCGAACGCTGTGCTGCGTGGTTTCGACCACCAGCGCAGTTTGCAGAGTGTCTTTTTCAAGCAGCGTAAGGTGCAGGCTTTCGCCAACCTCATGCATCGCGGCCTGCATTTTCTGGCGTGCACCATCAAGGCCAGGCTTGGCAATCTCGCGCAGGGCGGCCAACCGTAGAGCAGCTGGTCCGATGGCATATGATTTCGTCTGCGGATTCTGCTCGATCAGGCCGAACTCTTCCAGTGCTCGTAAGTGGCGGAGGGCGGTCGCCTTGTTCAAACCAGCCAGACGCGCAATGTGACTCAGCCCGATTTCCGGCTGAGAGCTTGAAAAGTACTCTAGCATTTTCAAGGCATTAAGTGCGGTGCCCATGTGTTTTGCCTCCTCCCGGTCAGGTTATACTTGACAGAATAAACTTAACAACGCAACATTATTATTGTTAACGCGGTTCATTTATTGAACCACTAACGGGAGGTGTCAATGAAGAAATTTCTAGCAACCGCCGCATTTGTAGCGTCAGCAACCGCTGCACTGGCAGAGTATCCAGAGAAACCGGTAACTTTCGTGGTTCCATGGCCTCCGGGCGATCTTGAAGACGTGCTGACGCGAATGATCGCGGACGAATTTCAAGCCATGTACGATGTCCCGGCTGCGGTCGTGAACAAGCCCGGCGGCGGCGGCGGTCCGTTCCCAGGTGCAGTCGAAGTCGCCACTGCCCCAGCGGATGGATACACCATTGGTTCTTTCGTCATTGGCGTTCCCGTCATTGGACCGGAAATCGGTATCCCTGAACTGAACCCGAACCCGTTCGATCCGATCGGTATTTTTCTGACGTACCCATTCGTAATCGCATCCAGCAAGGATGCGCCGTTCTCGAACTGGGAAGAACTGGCAGAACACGGCAAGGACAATGATTTGGCGCTTGGTCATTTCGGCTCGGTCTTGCCGCCCACGCAGGTCACCTTTGCTGCTGCTGTCAGCAGCGGATTTGATTTTGCAAGTGAAGCAGCCTTTGACGCGTTGGATTGCAACACGCTGGCATCAGGTGACGTGGACGTCATCAACACTACGTTGCAACTTGTTCTACCTTGCCTGGATGACGTGAATATTCTGGCAAGCATTGGTGGCGAGCGGATTTCGCTGATCCCCGATACGCCGACGATCGTCGAGCTCAACCCGGATCTGCCGCTGGCATTGTGGAACGGCCTGTTCGTTCACAAGGATACTCCACCCGAGGCACGTGAAAAAATCACTGCGGCAGCACAAAAGGCGGTGCAGTCGGACAAGGCCAAGCAGCTTGCTGAGGAAACCGGTGCTTTGATCTACTGGCAGGACCCAGACGCATCCAACGCTCAGATTGAGCAAGACAAATCCTCTTTCGCTAAGATTGAAGAAATTCTGGGCGAGTAAGATCCAGATCGGGCGTGGGGCACTGCCTCACGCCTCTTTCAGGTTGGGAGGAAACGATGATTGCAAAGACTTTACAGGACATGTTCAAAAGATATCGCCGACCCGGCGATGTCGTTTTCGCCGTACTGTTTTTGGCATTCGCGGTGTTTCTTTTGTCCCAGCTGGGTGATCAGACCAAGGTCGTCAAACGAACCAAATGGTTCGCGCAGCCGGGTCTTTGGCCCACAATTGCAATCTGGTGCATGGTGGTGTTCGGGTTTCTGCATTGGCTTAGCTCGGCCTTGTCAGACCGGATCAGCGGCCGCTGGACCGAGGTCGGGTTCTGGGTTCGGTCGTTCGAATATGTTGCCTATTTCCTGATCTATGTGCTGGTGGTTCCGCAGCTGGGATATCTACCCTCAACCATGTTGTTCGCAGTCTTCCTGACCCTTCGTGTAGGGTTTCGTGGTGCAAATGCTATCGGAATAGCTGCGTTGTTCGGCTTTGTGGTCACCATCGTTTTCCGTGGCTTTCTTCAGGTCAAAATCCCCGCCGGAGCGGTCTATGAATACCTTCCGGATTCCGTGCGCGCCTTTGCGCTGACCTATCTGTAAGGGGCCACTATGGAAACGCTTCTTTCCGGTATTTCAATCCTGCTACAATGGCAGGTAATCGTCGCCCTGCTGATCGGTTCGATCGGCGGTGTCATCATCGGTGCATTGCCCGGCGTAGGTGCGGCAGTGGCCATCGCAATCCTGTTACCTGCCACCTTTGCGTTCGAGCCCATCGTAGGACTAACCCTGTTATTGGGTATCTACGGCTCGTCCATGTATGGCGGAGCCATTCCCGCGATCCTGATCAACACCCCCGGCACAGCGGTGAACGCGCTGACCACTTATGACGGATATCCCATGACCAAACGGGGGCAGGGCCACCGTGCGCTGTCTCTGGCGTATTCGGCCTCATTCTTCGGGGGCGTGTTTGCGATCATCTGTCTGATGGTGTTGTCACCGGTTCTGGCCCTTGTCGCCCCACATTTCGGCAGCCGCGAGATTTTCCTGGCTGCGCTATTGGGCATCATTCTGGTTGTGCTGGCCCACCGGGGCCAGATTTTTGCCGCTGGTATGCTGGCGGCCTTCGGCATTTTCCTGAATTCGGTGGGGCTGGAGCCCGTGAAGTACACCCGCCGGTTCACCTTCGATCAAAGTTGGCTGGCTTCCGGCATTGATCTCATTGTGGTCGTGCTGGGTCTGTTTGCGATTAGCCAGGCATTTCTGCTGCTATTGGAAAAGAACCACGCGCCAGGCGACACCCATGTAAGTGGCAATATCTTTGCCGGTCTCAAAGAACTTCTGGGCGTGAAACGCGTTGCCACCGTGTCCTCAAGTATCGGCGTTTTCATGGGCATGGTGCCGGGTACGGGCGAGTTTACATCGCAATTTTTATCCTACACCTATGCTCAAAAGACGTCAAAAAACCCAGAAAAGTTTGGTGATGGCTCACCCGAGGGACTTGTAGCGTCCGAGGCGGCGAACAACGCCGTTCCAGGCGCTGCGATGATTCCTCTGCTGGCTCTGGGTATTCCTGGCGAGGCGCTGACGGCGATGATGCTGTCCGTGTTTTATGTCCACAACGTGATCCCCGGACCGCAGCTGTTCGAAAACCAGATGGATTTCGTATTGGCCCTGTATATGGCGCTGATCCTGCTTAACGTGATCGTTCTAGTGTTCCTGCTATTTTCGACGAACCTGCTGCTGAAGATTATCCAGATCCCGACCCGGTTCCTTGGTGTCATGATCCTGATTTTGGCATTCGTGGGGGTCTATAGCCTGCGCAACTCGATCACAGATTGTGCCATTGCTGCCGGGTTCGGGGTTTTTGGGCTGATCCTAAAACGGCTGGACCTGCCGATTGTTCCAATCATTTTGGGCATGGTTCTTGGCGGGATTATGGAAACCAAGTTGCGCAGCGCAATGGCACGGGTCAAGACGCCGCTCGACTTCATCGACCGGCCCATCGCGGCCATTCTGTTTGGCCTGATCGTTCTGATCCTGATCCTGCACTGCCGAACGCTGTATTTCGAATTCAAAAACAAACTGCGGCCGGAACCTACGATGCAACCCGTGGATTCCGATAATCCGAACCAGCAAGGATAAGCGACCTATGGATCAACTTGCCATCGACACGCTACGTGGTCAGCCCGTACCGGCCCGGAGCCTTCTGATTGATGGGCGTCACGAGGCCGCAGCGGCAGGAGGGCAACTGGATGTCATTTCTCCAATTGACGGTCAGGTTCTAACGCAAATTGCCGAGGGCACCCCCGCGGATATGGAGCGGGCTATTGCGGCGGCCCGCACGGCGTTTGAAGACGGACGCTGGTCGCGGGCTGCACCTTCTGTACGCAAGAAGGTGTTGTTGAAACTGGCCGATCTGATTGAAGAACACGCTTTGGAACTGGCCGTTTTGGGCGTGCGGGACAACGGCACTGAGATCAACATGGCCATGAAGGCCGAGCCGATGTCGGCTGCGGGCACGTTCCGCTATTATGGCGAGGCCATAGACAAGATCTATGGTCAGATTGCGCCCACAGCTGAAAATGTGCTGGGTCTCGTGCATCACGCGCCTGTCGGCGTTGTCGGGGCGATTGTGCCTTGGAACATGCCAATGATGATCGGTGCGTGGAAGATCGCGCCGGCGCTGGCGGCGGGCAACTCGGTGGTGTTGAAACCTGCGGAATCGGCCTCGCTATCGCTTTTGCGATTGACCGAATTGGCGCTTGAGGCAGGTGTGCCGGACGGTGTCCTGAACGTTGTCACAGGCAAAGGCAGCGTGGTTGGTGAAACACTGGCCCTGTCGATGGATGTAGACATCATGGTTTTTACCGGCTCGGGCGCGACAGGGCGGCGGCTTTTGGAGTACTCCGCGCGCTCGAATTTGAAACGCTGCTACTTGGAGCTTGGCGGAAAGTCCCCCAACATCGTGTTCAACGACGCCCCCGATCTTGCGCAGGCGGCCAAGGTCTCCGCCGCAGGTATTTTCCGAAATTCAGGTCAGATTTGCGTCGCGGGATCGCGCTTGCTGGTTCAGGAGGATATTCACGAAGATTTCGTCGCCGAGATTGTCAAACACGCGCAGGCCTTCCGCGTCGGCGATCCACTGGACTTGAACACACAGATCGGGGCCGTGCACTCATTGCCGGAATTGGAAAGCAATCTGGATTTCGTCGCCCAAGCCGAAGCGGAAGGTGCTGAGCGCCGTGCCGGCGGTGACCGCATTCTGACGGAAACGGGCGGCTATTATATGGCACCCACTGTAATGAACGGGGTTAAGCCGACCGACAATCTGTTCCGCAATGAGGTCTTTGGTCCGGTTCTGGCCGTGACACCGTTCAGGGACGAAGATGAGGCACTGCGCCTGGCAAATGACAGCGTTTATGGATTGGCCTCGGGCGTGTGGACTGCAAACCTGAGCCGGGCCCATCGCATGGTGGCGGGCATCCGCTCTGGCGTCGTTCACGTCAATACTTACGGCGGTGCGGACGCCACTGTGCCTTTGGGTGGTGTAAAACAGTCTGGCAACGGCCACGACAAGTCATTGCACGCAATGGAAAAGTACTTCGATCTAAAAACAGCCTGGATTCAGTTGTAAGACAAAAGCCTGCGAGGAGAAGATTACCATGGGCGAAAAGACTATCTTGCTGATCGGCACCTATGACACCAAAGACCCCGAGATGCGCTACATCGAAGAGTGCATCACGGCGCAGGGTGGCAACGTGCTGACCATGGATGTCTCGGTTCTTGGGGATCCAACCACGCCCACGGACATTTCCAAACATGATGTGGCCGCGGCCGGTGGTATGACCATAGATGAGGTGATCGCGCTCGGTGACGAAAACAAGGCTTTTCGCGTGATGTCGCGGGGCGCAGCAACGCTTGTTGCGCAGGTCTACGCCGAGGGAAAATTTGATGGGATGCTCGCAACTGGTGGCACGATGGGCACCGATCTGGCACTGGATTGTGCGCAGGCTTTGCCAATGGGTGTGCCGAAATATATCGTCTCCACCGTCAGTTTTTCACCGCTGATTCCGCCGCACCGTTTGGCGCCGGACATTCAGATGATCCTGTGGGCGGGCGGGCTTTATGGTATGAACTCGGTTTGCCGCTCATCGCTAAGCCAGGCGGCAGGTGCTATTTTAGGCGCAGCCCGCGCCGTCCAGCGCGCCCGGCGAGATCGCCCGATGATCGGAATGACCTCGTTGGGCTCATCCTGTCTGCGTTACATGAAAACTCTGAAACCCGCGTTGGAAGAACGGGGATACGAAGTGGCCGTGTTCCATTCAACGGGCATGGGCGGTATGGCATTTGAGAAGCTTGCGGGTGAGGGAGCTTTCTGCTGCGTAATGGATTTCTGCATGCAGGAATTTGCCAACATGCTTGCAGGTTCGTTGGTGTCCTCGGGGCAGGACCGGCTGACAAATGCAGGGCGCGCGGGCGTGCCGCAAATGGTGGCCCCAGGCGCGCTGGATCTTTTGGATTTTGCGGGTTGGCAGGACATTCCCGACCAATATGCCGACCGTCCGTTCCACGAACATAATCGCCTGATCAAAAGTGCGGTGTTCAATGCAAAAGAGCGACGGGCCGCTATTCGGGAAATGGCCGATCGTCTAAAACAGGCTACTGGCCCAACCCATTTTTTCCTGCCCACCGGCGGTGTTGAGGAATGGGATCGCGAAAGTCAGGAAGCGCATGACCCGGAAGCGCTTGCCGAAATGGTTGATGAGGCCCGCAACGTGATGCCTGCGGTTGCATCAACTACGGAAATTAGCGCTCATATCAATGACGACGCCTTCTGCGATGCTGTACTCAAACAGTTCGACAAATGGATAAATGACGGGGTGGTTAAGGCGACATGACCAGAAAAGCCAAGAACATCCTGTTTATCATGTTCGATCAGCTTCGGTTCGACTACCTGAGCTGCACTGGGCATCCAAGTTTGAACACGCCTCATCTGGATGCGCTTGCGGGCAAGGGAGTGCGGTTCTCCCATTGCTATGTTCAATCGCCCATCTGCGGTGCCTCAAGGATGAGCTTTTACACAGGGCGTTACGTGCACAGCCACGGCGCCGCCTGGAATAATTTCCCGCTCAAGGTCGGAGAGGTCACTCTGGGCGATCATCTGCGCGAAAGTGAGATGGATAGTTGGTTGATCGGAAAGACGCATATGAGCGTGGATCAGGCAGGGATGGACCGTCTGGGCATTTCGCGCGACGGAGTGATCGGAGCGCGTGTCGCGGAATGTGGTTTTGATGTCTTCCTACGTGATGACGGCTTATGGGGTGAGGGGCCGCAAGGCTTTTATGACAAAAGACGTTCACCCTATAACGAGTATCTTAAAGGGCAGGGGTATGAGGCTGAAAACCCCTGGCAGCATAATGCCAATGCTGGGGTTGATGAAGACGGTGGTGTCGCTTCGGGTTGGTTTATGCGGCATGCTGATAAGCCTGCAAACATTAAGGAAGAAGATAGCGAAACGCCTTGGCTGACGGGACAGGCGATTGAATTTATAAAAACGCAGGATGCAAATTCCGCTGGGCCATGGATGTGCCACCTGTCCTATATCAAGCCGCACTGGCCTTACATTGTTCCAGCGCCGTATCATGACATGTACGGGGGGGAAGATGTTTTGCCGGTGGTCCGCTCGGATGGCGAGTTACAGAACCCACATCCTGTCTATGAACAATTCATGCAGAACGAAATCGGCCAAACCTTTAGCAAGCCGGGCGTGCGTGAAAAGGTGATACCCGCCTATATGGGGCTGATCAAACAGGCTGACGATCAGATGGGCCGCCTGTTCAATTGGCTAGAAGAAAATGGTCATATGGAAGATACGATGATCGTCGTGACCTCCGACCATGGGGACTACCTTGGCGATCATTGGATGGGGGAAAAGGATTTGTTTCATGACCCGTCAGTGCGCGTTCCTCTGATCATCTATGATCCGTCACCAGAATCAGACGCAACACGTGGCACTGTTTGTAGCGCGCTAGTCGAAAGTATTGATCTGGCAGCAACATTTGTTGATCTGGCAGGTGGCGATGTCCCGGATCACGTTATCGAGGGCCGCTCGCTACTGCCGTTCCTGTATGGCCAAAACCCCGAGGCATGGCGCGAGTATGTGATTAGCGAATATGATTATTCCGCCACGCCCGAAGCCGCGGCTTTGGGTCTTGATCCCAAACAGGCACGCCTTTTCATGTTGGCGGACAAGGATTGGAAGTTCATCTTTGCCGATGGTGGGTTTCGCCCGTTATTATTTGACCTGAAAAACGACCCTAAAGAGTTGAATGATCTCGGTGCCGACTTGGGCCATGCCGAGGTTATCAACATGTTCATGAAGCGCTTGTCAGAATGGGCGCGCCGTCCATCGCAACGTACAACGGTTTCAAATGACACGTTGCTGAAGAAGCGAGACGGGAGTGCGGCCGACGTCGGTATTTTTATCGGTGTTTATGATGAGCGTGAATTGCCCTACGATGTAATAGAGAAAACGATCAGGCGCCCGTGAGACTTACTGGGTTTTGTCCGCTGTTCCGGCCTCCAAATGGATTGCGATTTTGCGGTTGCAGCTAAAGTCCGGAAAGCGGGCTGCGACCGCAGCATTTGAAGACTGTGCTCAAGGTCGTGTGTGGGTGGCACCTGCATTGCAAGTGTTTTCTGCGTTGATGGCGGCGGTCCGTCAGTACTGTCGTGTGTTCGGCCTGTTCACGCAGCCAGTGTATTTGGCCGCCGGCCATGATGAGTTCCGCAAGCAAGGTTCCTATCGGCTAATCGACCTCGATTGGGGCCGCGACATTGGTCGGAGCGTCCTGGCTTTTGGTTGACTTAGGTCCGCATCGTCACATCAAATGCCTTGCATCTCTGGGCTGGTCGGCCTGGTCAGGCGGACGGCTGCCGGTATTCCTGTTGTTTTGTCAGCATCACCCAGATTATCCAGGCGCTCTGGATGCTTCCTGCCCATCAGCGCCCGTGACGTCATGCCGGTGATCAAGAGTTTTCGGATGTATCGGTCGCCTTTCTTAGTAATCTTGCTTAACTTTTCCTTTCCGCCGCTGGATTTGTTGAGCGGGGTCAACCCCAGCCAGGCTGCAAGGTCGAGGCCGGTCCTGAATTGCTTAGCGTCACCGATGTTCGCCACAACGGCGGAGGCGGTAACCCCAGCAAGAGAAAGCATAGTGTGTTTAATGCTCAGGGTGATGATGCGCTAGCTTTGGTCGATGAAGCTTGGAAAAAACGCGGAGCACCTGATCCAAATGATCCATTAGCATATGTGGTCCCAATGGGTCGGACGATAGGAACGGCTGGCGAAACCAATATTCGGATTGTTACTATGACCAGAAACGGCAGCGAAATCAGGACAGCTTATCCATGGCCCTAAAGAAACATTGGTGTCCAAACTGCGATCAAGGTTGGGTTGTGCCAGTTCGAATAAAACCTACTGGGCAGATCGTCTATGTATGCGAAGAATCTGAAGAGACTTGGTTGTCAGAGGAAGACATTATGCCAAGCCCTTGGTCGGAAGTTCCGAAGCAAGGTCATTACTGTTATCTCAATAATCTGATGGAGTCAGCGGGCTTAGGCGCGACTGAATACGAGGGTCTTGTATGGCTAGAGGTGGAGTGAATGTGCTCTTTCGCCTAGTTCAAGCTTTCCTGATTTTGCTGTTTACAGTCTTTGGTGCAAGTTCGGCTTGGGCTATACCTGACGGCTGGTCTGAAATCCACTATCCGGTCGCCGTCAGCTACGACGATAGTCGACCAGGTGATCTAGCATTTGCGGCCAGAGCACCTCCCCAAGAGCTAAATCACGTGAGCGCGAGCTCTCCCGCCATTTTTGATCCTGCAGCAGTAGGTTGGTTCGGCCATGCTTTTGGTACGGCCAATCAATCGATCAACCTCGGCCATTTGACCCGGCTCACCGGGCCTAATGTAGCGCCTACCGGCGCACTGAACTCAGTAAACTATCACGCTGTGGCGTTGGATGTTTCGATCGCAGGTGCTCATCTAACGAACGTGAGCAGTAGAGGCGCGCTGCACCGCTGGAGTGTTGCAAAGGAAGTATCAGCGTTTTTCCACTCCACAATTGCCACAAATAAGGGACCGTTGCCACCGCGTGTCGATATTTCTGATGACCTAAATCGTATCAATCGATCTGATGTTGATGCTCAATACCTCTACCGAGACCCTGATGCTGGTCATGGAATCGAGATTACGGTTAATAATGGCTCCTTGGAATTCAATGTCGCAGCGGGTGGTGATGCGGCGGCGCTCGGGTCAGGGACAGACATGTTCAATAGTGCAATGCTTCGCCTACAACGTGATGGGGTAAAGGTTGATAGAGTGCAAGGTGTGTGGATTCCAGGTACGGGCAGCGATAACTATTCGCAGTTCATCAATAATGTGAATTCAGGTATGACTCGAACTGACGCAGCGAGGAATACATGGACTGGACGCATCGCAGCCAGCCATGGCTATACGGAAGTTGTTGAGACGACCAGGCCTGGTAGTAACGTTATCGATTTTGAGTTCGTGAGGCCGTAGTATGAAACGAAACTGGGCAAGTAGAGTTGACGATGGCGCTAAACCGTCGGAGCTTTTGTTAGAAGTACTGGAAATTGACCCTAGTTTATCAGGAGGCCAACTTGCTGGGTTTATGATGGAAGAATTTCCAGGCATTTACAGGCATGCAGGGACTTTTGTATCCCGATGGATTCGGCCAGGTGCAACTACTACTCACGGCCTGACCACAGCAGATATGGACGAGCGTGTGCTCGAACTGATTGCCGAATGGAAAGCCATGCGTAAAGACAATTAAAGGGTGTAAACCTGAGGCTTGAGTTTTCTTCGCCAAATTATTGGCTTGATTACTACGATGCTGCTCTCGATTTTGAGTGCGGCGGCTATGCCGATGGTACCATCAGAGCATATCCGAAGTATTGACATGGAAAACGCAATTCAAAGAGCAACTGTATCCCTCATTCAGCAGTTTATAGGTCGGCTAGACGATGAATGGCTGGACGACTATCAATCGACTGCTGAACACGGCGAATGGGGCGTAGCATTCGAAAACCTGTGTGAGCAGCTGTTTGAATTCGACGTTTTGCCAGACGAGCAGGAATTTCAAACAATCTGCGAGATTGGTGAAAGCATGAAGATCGATCCACAAAGATGGAATTTTCTTGCCCCCCAAAAAATTGAGTATGTTCGGCCAGTTGCGTCATATCATCGGCTTGGTCATTGCAGTGTTGATCACCGCTTTCGTCCGCGTTCCACTCGGAAGATGCAATGTTGCGTGCGGATACCGTTATGAGAGGGCAACCACTTCAAGACGCAATAGCCGCAAACCCGACCGCTAATACTCATAGGTTTACATTTGACGTTGGCGAGGACGTTGGCAGAGGGTATCGACGCATTGGATCAGCTAACCCAAACAATGTCGGGCGAAATGGGCCGCCGGAAAGGGTTGATGGACTAACGCACGTCCAAGTCGCAGTGGAACGAAATCCAACAACAGGGGAATGGGAAACAATAACAATGTTCCCATCGCTACCATGATGAATTACTCGCAAAAGTTTCCTAATCTGACACACCTACTTGATGTAGCTTCTATCGGCATAACAGAGAACGAGCTGAAAGGTCTTGTTAAGCGTGAGACAGAGCGTCACTCAGCTTTGAGACTCGAAATCATTAGTTCCTTTGAAGCCCCCAGCTTTTCTTGGATGGAAATATTGAACCACCCTGATGTTGGTGAGGTTTATGAGGCAGAAACAGATGAGGAAGCACGTGAGTTCGCAATAAAAATGTTCTTAAAACCTGCAACAAGCTAACGGCCCTTGACCCAGTCCCTTGATCCGGGCCGTTAGGCTGTAGAATCCGTTCCTTTTTCTTTATCAAGGACTTCTTTGTTCCACGCACCATTGGCAGCGTCATCTTTGAAGTTGGCACCGCATGTGCAGGTACACTTATCAAATTCGGTGGCAAAACTTGCCTGCGCGTCGGTGACAATCTCCTGGCAGCAACCGCAGATGGTGCGGGTGAGGTGAACGGTCTACCGCGCAAGATCGTCATCGACAAAAGTGGAGCCAATACAGCTGGTATCAAGGCGATCAACAAGATGCTCAAGAGCTATGGCTGCCCGATCCCGATCGAAATGTTCAGGCAGAAATACCTCATTAACATCATTGAACAAGATCACCGTTT
>NZ_JBXWOA010000023.1:0-26312 GCF_059610645.1 Ruegeria sp. CDSC054
CGGCGATGGGACAACATGAAATCCAGGGTTTTCCGTGTTTGTCGGTCACTCGGCAAAGAAAAACCCACACGCCTTTCACTATCACATTGGTTTCATCCATGCGCCACGAACGGTCGGCGGGGCGCTTTCTATACCGTGCTGCTTCGGCAATGGGACCAGTATATCGACTGACCCAACGGTTCAGCGTAGCATGATCCAGATTAACGCCGCGTTCCGCCATGATTTCTTCCAGATCCCGGTATGACACGCCGTAGCGCAGGCAGAAGAAAACCGCGTGCAAGATCACGTCTTTCGGAAAATGCGCGCCCTAAAATGAGATCGCCACGGGTTGCTCCTGTCATGTCCCGGCACGCGTTAACAGAACTGCGTTCAATCTGACAGGTGCGGTAGAGTTTGCGACAGAACCAGACCGCATGTAAGATTACGTCCTTGGGAAGTGCACACCTTTGAATGAAACCATCTTTTCTGCACTCCCAAGTTGAAACTCGGATCGCCGGAATCAAAAAAGTTTCAATTCAAACAGAGTGCTTAAGGAACTTGCGACAGAACCCTTCCAAATCGAGAAATGACATACAGTAACGGGCATGTAGGAAGACGGCGAAGAGGATCACATCCTTCGGATACTGTGCGCCTTTGAAAGAGGCCCTGAACAGTCATTCGACATCAAAATTTTGATAGCCATTCACTCGAGGCACTTAGGAGCGCAAACAGTAAAAAGTTCGCAATAGATCCGTTCCGGAGGGCCCGGATTTGAACGGCTCGAGTGCTCCGTTGCTCACGGTTTCATCACGTTAATGTAAGTTCGGATGTCCTGGGCTTGAGGCAAATTTTGGCGTCACCTAGGACTTATTAACCAGCAGGTTTGAATCAACTTCAAGGCAAAATGGAACTGAATCAGGTCAAATACTATCTTGCGGTTTGTGAAACCTTCAATTTCACAAAGGCAGCAAAAAAATGCGACGTTTCGCAACCCTCGCTAACCCGTGGAATAAAGCGCCTTGAGGAACAGCTTGGTGGAGATCTGTTTCGGAGAGAGCGCGCACGGACACATCTGACCGAACTGGGTCAGATGATGTATCCAGTGCTCCAAAAATGCTATGAGGGTGCATTGCAAGCAATGCGACTGGCGGAAGATTTTTCTCAGGGTGATCGGGCATCTATTCGCATTGGTATGACGCGCGCCGTCGAAGCGGATAGGATCGTCGGAGCTATTCAAACCCTAGTGTCAGATATTGCGGCAGCAGAGCTGACTATCGTGCGTGACAGTCGCGACGCTGTGTTTAGTGCGCTTGAGTATGGCGACCTAGATTTTGCTGTTGCGACAGGTCGTGACGGACATTGGGAGCGTTTCGAAACACTCAGCCGGGTTGAGGAACGAATTTTCGCGTTTATGTCTGTAAAGAGCCGGTTTTCTGATTTGAACAGGTTTTCTCTCAACATGTTGGGGAACGAAGCTCTTTTGCTGGAACCTTTCAGCGACTACGACAAAAAGCTGCTGACGCGGTTCCATGAGGCGAGTGTTTCGCCGGGAAAGGTCCACACCATGACTTCGAGATGCGATACCATGAGCTTTCTCAGTGCAAACCTTGGCGTGGCTTTCTTACCCGAAGGCGCACCTTGTCCACCTGAGGTTTGCTCTATGCCCGTGGCGGATCTGGACGTCACTTGCCTTACATCCGTGCTTGCCGTGTCTGGTCGGCGGCACTCTCCGGCAGGGGCGGCTTTTGTAAAAGTTCTCAGGGAAAACGGGTCATGTCAGTCACCGCCTTCGCTATAGATTGCCATTGGCGATAGGCTATGTGTATCGAAACCATACATGTTGATTTATTGACCAAAAGTTTAAGGGTCCGATAGTCGCTCTTCGAAAGAAAGAGAATCTGGGTGTTGATTGAGAATGGTTTTGGGGCGGCATGAGTGGGGCCTTATGTCGACCTGGTTAGGCAAGGAAACTGGGATGAGTATGTAATTGGTTGGGTAACTTTTAAAGTTATCACGGTATCGAAGGCTCCGTGCAGCGCACGCACAGTTCAAGCAGCACCAATTTCTTGGGCGCTGAGGGTGAGCTGGTATCTGCAATAGATAGTCTTTCAAACACATCAAAGTAGATGACGCCAAAACCGACCTCAATCAAAGGTTGGCTTCAATTGTCATCGATCCGGTCAGGTCCTGATAAGGCTGACCAACAGCAAAAAAGTAGAGAAATAATGGTCGGTAACCGTAAGGCTCGTCGCCGTGCAATCGCACTTCGCCGAAAAATTGTCAAAATAGACAGAAAAATCATCAAATCAGCGCTGATCGGTTCAGCCGCTGGTGTTGCATCGCTGGCAATGCCTGCTGACGTTCAGGCCCAGGTTGTTCCCGGCGACCCTCAATGTACGACCAGCGGAACAACCGTAAATTGTAGCGGAGACCTAGAGGCAGGAATCTCGGTTGCAGAACCGGTTGAAACGTTGAATGTGAATAATGTTGACCCAGAGGGAATAACTCCGGCGACCGGAGTTGTCGGAATCTCTTTCGTTTCCGAAGCCGGGGATCTTACATTGAACGCGGATACGACCGGGTCGCGCGGGATCATTACATCTGGTCTTAACACCCCCGGGATAATCGTGGAACACCAAGGTCCCAACGGCAATATTAGCGTTTCCTCAACCGGCGACGTCAATGCGAACGGGGACAGTATCAGACTTAGTACAGACGCAGGCAACGTAACACTTACCTCTCGGGGTGATGTTGCATCCGTGCGAGACGAAGCGATCGACATTGACGTTGAGGATGGGAATGTAACGGTCGACTCGGTCGGGAATCTGTCAACCCAGACTGGTGCGGGTGAAGAAGCCATCAGGATTGACGTCGACGGGGACGGCGATATCACCGTCAGGTCCACAGGCAATATCGCTTCAAATCAGGATGGTATTGAGGTGGACGTCGATGGAACTGGAAACATCGTCATTGAATCAACAGGCGATGTTACGACCAATACAAATGACGGATTGGATGCCACCACCGAAGACGGCAGTATCTCCATCACTTCGACTGGGACAATACGTGCGAATGATAACGGAATCGAAGCTGACGCGGCCGGCAATATTTCGATCTCATCGACCGGAGACATCAGCGCAAGAGGAAGCGGAATTGAAACCAATGTTTCTGGCGACAGCGACGTTGATGGCAATGTGAGGATAAATACCAATGGCGACATTGATGCAATCAATCATGCTTTGAACGTCAATCTGAATGGCACGGGCGATGTTGAGATTGCAAACAATGGCAACCTGAGTTCGCGCGCCGAGACAATTTTTGTTCTGTCCAACGGTGACAATGTCACCCTTCAATCCACAGGTGATGTTACGTCAGAACGGGCCAGGGGTATTGTCGTGTTTCGCTCCGATGGTGACGGCAACATTGACATCACCCAAACCGGCAACATCGCGGCCGCAGGAACAGGCATCGATGCCCAGCTCAATCCGGGTGCCGTTGGCAATATCTTGATCACTTCGCAAGGGAATATCACAACCCAGCAAGACCTTGCGAGCGGCATTCGTGCTGTCCAAAGTGAACTCGGGGCAATCGAAATTAACTCAACCGGTAACTTGTCGACGGCCGGCTCAGAGGCACATGCGATCCGTGCAGAGAATTTGGGAGATGCCGACGGAGATATCAGCATCTCCTCGACCGGCAATATCAACACGACTGGCGACGCCTCCGCTGGTATTTTCGCGAATTCTGAGACCGCCACGTCGCGCAACAATGTGCAGATCACATCTGCAGGGAACATTACCACACAGGGCACGGACTCCGACGGGATCCTCGTTAACGAAGACGGAAGCGGCACTGTTGCCGTAACTTCGACCGGGGATATCACCACCCGCAGCGAAGGCGCAGATGCGATCGAAGTCAGAGCCAACGGTGAAGGCAACGTAACGATCGCCTCGGAAGGGAATATCGATGCGTACGCGAATGGCGTTCTCATTGGCGCCGACGCCAGCGATGTGTCTGTAACATCACAGGGCGATATTGCGTCCCAGAACGGCCACGCGATTGAAATTGATGTTGAGGATGGGAATGTAACGGTCGCCTCGGTCGGAAATCTCTCAACCCAGACCGGTGCGGGTGAAGAAGCCATCGGAATTGACGTCGATGGGGATGGCGATATCACAGTAAGATCCACCGGCAATATCACTTCAAATCAGGATGGGATTGAGGTGGACATCGATGGTGCAGGAGACATCACGATTGAATCAACGGGCGATGTTACGACCAACAGGAATGACGGATTGGATGGCACCACCGAAGACGGCAGCATCTCCATCACTTCAACCGGACAGATACGCGCAAGCGGCGGAGGAATTGAAGCTGCCGCAACTGACAATATCACAATCACATCGACCGGAAACGTCACCGCTGGAGATAACGGGATCGACGCTGAAACAACCGGTGATATTACAATCTCATCGAACGGAACAATCACTGCCGAAGGGGACGGAATCAGTGCGCTCGTTCCCGACGAAGGCGAGGGCGACGGCAACGTCACGATAACAAACACCGGTGATATCTCCGCAAGAAGTAATGCCGTGTTCGTCGACTTGCATTCAACGGGAGACATTGAGATTGTCAGTACTGGCGACCTGACTTCCCGTCAGGAAGCAATTTCTGTTTTGACCGACGGTGACAGTGTTACCATCCAATCCAATGGCGATATTACATCGGAGTCAAACAGCGGCATTTCTGTTACTCGCTACGATGGCAACGGCGACATCAACATTACTCAAACCGGCAACATCGTGGCTGCGAACCAAGGCATAGAGGCCCAAATGTTGCGGAACGTTGATGGTAACATTTTGGTCACGTCACAAGGAAACATCACAACCCGGAATAACTCTGGTGTTGGTATTCTTGCGACCCGCTCCGGAAACGGAGAAATCGAAATTACCTCGACCGGAACCATTTCGACATCGGGGGCAGACGCGAACGGAATTCGTGCCCAACAGCAGGGAGGCTCGGGCGACATTGCGATCCGTGCGTTGGGTGAAATCAGAACCTCGGGCAACAATGGCGACGGGATCATGGCCGAGCGCACGCAAGGTGTCGGGGACATTTCTGTCGATGTGGCTGCAAATATCGAAACGCAGGGCGATGCGGCGAGGGGAATCGACATCAATTCGTTTAGCCCCGATGCCGACAATAATGTCGGACTCATTGCAACCGGGAACATCACGACGGCCGGTGCCAACGCGTTAGGAATTCTCGTCCGTAAATCGGGCACTGGGAACGTTGAGATCGATACCAGCGGGAATATCACAACAAGAGGTGAATCTTCTTCCGGCGTCACGGTTTTGAACGTTGAGGGGGGCGATACGGTCATTACTTCGAACAGCGTTATCGCCACACAGGCAGAGGCATCCACTGGTATTGTCGGGATTGGTTTGAACGGCGATGGGGAAGTGAAAATCCAGTCTAATGGTGCGATCACTACTGCAGGAAGGTCTGCGAATGGGATCGGAGCGGGCAAGGAAGCTGGTGTCGGGAATGTTGCTGTTAACAATACGGGCAGGATTGAAACCGCTGGGGTCGACGCCAACGGGATTGTTGCGGAAATCCGTGGCATCGAAATTGAAAGTGACACCGCCGTAACTGTTGAAATCGAGTCCACCGGCGAAATCTTGACCCGCGGCGACCAATCAAACGGGATTGAAGTTCAAAACCCTGGCCGGGGGAACACTGCGATCCGAGTCGGCGACAACATTTCGGCAGAGGGCGCACGCGCCAGCGGTATCCGTGTCACAGGCTCAGCTATGAATACGTCCACTGTCTCCATCAATGGTGCAACTGTCCAAGGTGGCTCAGGTGATGGTTCGGCCATACGTTTTGACTCGGCTGCGGGTGCAACGAATGTTCTGAATACGGCGGGTGAGGTTGTCCTGTCGTCGCTGGGTGGATCTGCTGTGATCGGAGGCGCTGGTAACACTACGATCAACAATTTCGGAACACTGACCGCAACAGCCAACGGTGCTATTATGCTGGGCGAAGGTACAAATGCTTTCAACAACCAGGCTGGCAGTACTTTCAACACTGGTGGCGTTGTCAATCTGGGTGCAGGAAACACTTTGACCAATGACGGGGTGCTGTCTCCGGGTGGGCGGGGAACGATCGCAACCACGAGTGTGACAGGCCGACTGGTGCAGGGGGAAAGTGGCCGCTTCGCCGTCGATCTCGACCTGGATAGCGGCGCGGCGGACCGCTTGAACGTTTCAGAAACCGCAGCCTTGAACGGTACCGTCGACGTCAACGTATTGAACGGGTCGGCCCGGTCCCAGCAATTCACAATTTTGACTGCGGAAGGTGGCACGGCGAACGAAGGTGTGACTCTGAATGGTTTCTCCATCAGCCCAATCCTGCAGGCTGAACTGCGGTTTCCCAATGCAAATGACGTGGTCCTGGCGACCAACGTAAACTTCGCCGCTCCTGGCGCTGGGCTGAACGCCAATCAGCGCAACACCGCCAATGCAATTGATGCGGCCTTTGAAGACGGGGATGAGAACATTGCCCCGGTAACCAACGCCCTGCTTAACGAAGTGTCTAACGCCGATGAATTGAAAGAAGCGTATGACCAACTTGGCGCGGCGGGACTTCTCAGCAGTGAAAGCGCGGCATTGGTCAACGCTCAGAACTTCACCAATCAGCTGTTTTCGTGCCAAGTGACCGGCGTAGAATACGCCGCCATCTCGGAAGGCAGCTGTTTCTGGGCACGGCCTCAGACCCGGCATTTCGATCAGGATGGAACGTCGGATTCTGTCGGTTACGACAGCCGGTCCTACGGGATCAGCGTCGGTGGTCAGCTTGAGTTCCGGCCCGATTGGTTTGCCGGGTTTGCACTGGCGTACGAATCTGGCGATATCTCCTCAACGTCCGGCGTCGATAGTGATTTTGACTCGTATTCGGTCGGCCTGAGCCTGAAGCGCACGTTCGGGCGGTTTGCCTTGTCCGGGGCAATCGCTGGCGGTGTGGGCGATTTCGACACGACGCGTTCCGTCACGTTCGGCGGCCTCAACGCATCGAACACATCGAACTACGACGTCGATTATCTGTCGGCACAGGTACGAGCGGCATATCTGATTGAACGCAGCTCGGGTTATCTCAAGCCTATGCTGGATTTGAACCTGACGCGCGTTAAGCGTGACGGATTCACGGAATCCGGGACGTCAGCAACGGGCCTGTCCTTGGACGCCAACAGCGAGACCTATTTCTCGGTCAGCCCGTCACTGGAGTTCGGTCAGGACCGGCAGATCCGCGAAAATCTGGCGTTGCGTGCATACGGAAAAATCGGGGCGACGTATTTCAACAATACGGATACAACCGTGACGGCTCGTCTTGGCGATGGACCTGATTTCACCAACTCGACAGATGCCGACAACTTGTTTGCCGATGTCGAAGCGGGCGTGACGTTCTTTACCCAAGGCGAAAAATCCATTCAGCTTGGATATCGGGGCCGGTTCTCGGACAATACACGCATCAACAGCGCCTTTATCAAGGGCAGCATCAAATTTTAATCGAATGAGATGGTTGATCTGAACCAACCGCGACAAGGGGAAGAAGCCTTCTCCTTGTCGCAACGGGATGTATCGCCAAATTTGGCGCCCGATTAGAAAGTGTTGTGGACAGTGCGGAATTGCTCGGATGTGCGGATCGCACCGTTGCAAAAAATCGCCGCTATCCTGTGGATATACGAGAATTAAAGGCACAAAATCGGACCAAATGTCCGGCAATGTTTCTGCGTCCAGTAATTAAGGGCACAGTGACATCGATCGGTTTTGTCGCCAAGATTTGAGCCCGTTGAGTTGTTTGAGCAATCGCTTGTGAGTCAGGTGGCGAGCTCAGCGAACTGCTGAAATGGACAAAGTTCGGGCGTAAGTTGGCCCTTTCGGATCATGTGCGACACTTCGATTCCGCCGAGCGTTGCGGCCGCTGAAGCGAACGACTTGAACCCGCACATGTGGCATATGCGACGCTTGATGAACCTGTAATCCTGCTCGATCAGGTTGTTATCCGGTATGAATGATCGCGACGCTTCAATCGGAGGTTTTGAAGGCCTCGATTTGGGTTAGGGTTGATCCACCGGGATCCGGTTGTCAGAGGCAGTTGGGAAGGCTTCTGTATCGAGAGCCTGATCGCCGCTGCGGCACGCGGAACTGAAGCAAGCTTCTATCGCTCTTCCGCAGGCGCTGAGGTTGATTTGATGTTGAAGCTTCCCCGAGGCGCCCTCTGGGCCATAGAGATCAAACGGCCGACATCTGCCAGGGTGACGCGCGGATTTCACATCGCGACAGAAGATTTGGACGTCTCAGAACGCATACTTGTCTATGCGGACGGGAAGGAAGTGCCGGGGCCGGGGGGAGTACGGGCAATGCCCCTCAAAAGTGCTATGGAACGGCTGGCGTCCGCAAAGGCTTAATAGCGACCGGGCCGGAAGTAGCGGGTTCGGAATTGAACGTTGTAGCCCACCTCTGGCCGAACCTTGTTGCAATTGAAAATACTGCCACGAGCGGCCCAAATCTGATGGGGTGGATGGCTTCTGCTCCAACCGGCGTCGCAATGCGCCATAATGGGGGTGTCAAGATCTGCTTATGAGAGGAGCCACCCCATGCAAGTCGCCACAATTGGCGTTGATCTGGCCAAGAACGTTTCCAAGTCCACGGGATCACCGCGACCGAAGAAGTCGTGTTCACCAAGCCATTGCGACGAGCGCAATTTCTGTCGTTCTTTGCAAAACCGGGCCCCTGCTTAATCGGCATGGAGTCGTGCAGTAGTGCGCATCATTGGGCCCGCGAACTTACTGCAATGGGTTACGAGGTTCGACTGATCCCGCCGATGTATGTAAAGCCATACGTCAAACGTGGAAAGTCGGATGCCATCGATGCCGAGGCCATCTGCGAGGCTGTGACCCGACCGACCATGCGCTTTGTGGCCACCAAAACGGTCGAACAACAATCTCTGCTGTCACTCCATCGTGCCCGCGATCTTCTGGTGCGCCAGAGAACGCAACTCATCAACAATCTGCGTGGCTTGGTTGCTGAGTTTGGCATCTTCATTCCAAGAGGTCTCGTCCGGGTGATCAGCTTTTCTGAGGATATCACACTTGGTGAGGTTCTCGATTTGCCCGACATCGCCAATGAAGTGATCCACAATCTGTGCGAACAACTCATGGCTTTGCATAAAAGGGTCCGCTGGTACGAAGGACGCCTGAAGCAAGTGGCCAAAGAAGATGAACGGGTGCGCTTGTTGCGCACAATCCCGGGCATCGGTGCGGTAACGGCCTCTGCGATTATCGCCAGCATCGGCGATGGGCATCAGTTCCGAAACGGCAGGGAATTTGCTGCCTGGTTGGGTTTGACCCCCGCAAACAAATCCAGCGGCGGCAAGGAGAAGCTGGGGCGGATCACCAAGGTGGGCGATCAGTATCTGCGATCTTTGCTTGTCGTCGGCATGACATCATTAGTCCGACAGACACGGTCACACCCTGAACGCGCCAGCAAGTGGCTGACATCACAACTCGAACGCATACCTGCGCTGGTCGCAACTGTCGCAATGGCTAATAAGACTGCCCGGATCGTCCGGGCAGTGCTCACCCGCAACGAACTTTACAGCCCACGCGCTGTAGCCTGAGACGAAAGGAACATCGAGTTAGCAAGACCCGCGAGATGATGGTGCATAAGTCTGCCGCCAAAGCCAAGAAACTCCGCCGAATGGCGCGAGCATAATAGTCCGTAAAGCTGATAGGAACTTGGTTTGCGGAACCCATCAGGGCTAGCGGTCAAAACCGCGCAAACAGGCAGGACACATGACTGCTTCTGACAAATGCACAAATCAGATCAAAAAGGATTTGCTATGCAGGAGCCATCCACACAAGATATTCGCTTCGCTCTCTTGTTTCATATGTGTGTCATGTGAAAGCCGACATTCGATGCGACCAATAAGTTTGTCACAGTGTACCTCCTGATCCGAGTTTTGACCCAAAGTAATGGTAAACGCTGTAAGAAACGAAGTTGACTTTCATCTAGAATTTCAAGGATGGGTGTAACAAAACCAAAACTATATTGATTTAGCCTCCAATTGTCGGCCGTAATATATGACAACGCGAAAAGACCGATGTGGTAGGTAGGTTGTTAGAACATCTGGTGATTTGTTCCACCGGGACTCAACAAGTCTTCTAAATTAGAAGCGGCTGTCAGCGTCACAGGAAGGAATCAGGCTCTGACGCGCATGAACACTAGCAATACGAGTGTCCTGCACGCATCCTCAGGCCTAAGATGAAATACCGTCCACTTGTAGTTCATGAATTGCAGAAAAAGTTAAAAAATTCAATTGCTTCCAGGGGCCTCATTTAATTACTAAAAATTTAGTTTGACAGGTGCGCAAAAAATCGCTGATGCTGTCTGCTATCCGGTTTGCGCCGGAAAACCATAATTTTTTGGGAGGAAAGAGATGCGGAGACATCTACTTTCCGCAGTGGCGGCTGCTGCCGTCATTGCGGGGCACGGTCCCGTTTGGGCCGACGAAGCCGCAGCACAACGTTGGATCGACGACGAATTCCAGCCATCGACCTTGTCGAAAGACGAACAGATGTCGGAAATGCAGTGGTTCATTGAAGCTGCACAGCCTTATGCTGGCATGGAAATCAACGTCCTGTCCGAAGGCATCCCGACACATTCCTACGAATCCGAGGTTCTGACCAAGGCGTTCGAGGAAATCACCGGTATCAAGGTCAATCACCAGATCCTCGGTGAGGGCGAAGTGGTTCAGGCTGTTCAGACTCAGCTTCAGACAGGTCGGAACCTGTATGATGGCTATGTCAATGACAGCGACCTGATCGGCACGCACTCGCGTCTTCAACTGGCCTATCCGCTGACCGACATGATGGGCGGTGATTGGGCGGCGTCGACTTCGCCGACGCTGGATCTGGATGACTTTATGGGCATTCAGTTCACCACCGGTCCGGACGGCAAGCTGTATCAGCTGCCCGACCAGCAGTTCGCCAACCTCTACTGGTTCCGCAAGGACTGGTTCGATGATGAGGCCAACAAAGCCGCCTTCAAGGAAAAGTACGGCTATGATCTGGGTGTTCCAGTCAACTGGTCTGCTTACGAAGACATCGCCGATTTCTTCACCAACGACGTGAAAGAAGTCGACGGCACCACGATCTATGGCCACATGGATTACGGCAAGCGCGCGCCTGACCTGGGCTGGCGTATGACCGACGCCTGGCTGTCGATGGCTGGTGCTGGCGATGTGGGCGAACCCAATGGTATCCCGGTCGACGAATGGGGCATCCGTATGGAAGCTGGCACCTGTAACCCGGTCGGTGCTTCGGTATCGCGCGGCGGTGCTGCTAACGGCCCGGCTGCGGTCTATGCGATCCGTAAGTGGGACGAATGGCTGCGGAACTACGCTCCTCCGGGTGCGGCGTCTTATGACTTTTACCAGTCGCTGCCAGCGCTTAGCCAGGGCAACGTGGCCCAGCAGATCTTCTGGTACACCGCCTTTACCGCCGACATGGTCAAGCCGAAGTCCGAAGGCAACAACACCGTTGATGACGAAGGCACACCGTTGTGGCGGATGGCGCCCAGCCCGCATGGCCCCTATTGGGAAGAAGGCCAGAAGGTTGGATATCAGGACGTGGGTTCCTGGACGTTCCTGAAATCGACCCCAGCGGATCGTGCTCAGGCAGCTTGGCTCTACGCTCAGTTCGTGACGTCCAAGACGGTCGATGTGAAGAAGTCACACGTGGGTCTGACCTTCATCCGCGACAGCTCGGTCAACCACGAGAGCTTCACCGAACGCGCACCCAAACTGGGTGGTCTGGTCGAATTCTATCGCTCGCCTGACCGTGTGGCATGGTCGCCGACCGGCATCAACGTGCCGGATTATCCGAAGCTGGCCCAGATCTGGTGGCAGCAGATCGGTGACGTGAACTCGGGCGCATTCACCCCGCAAGAGGCGATGGACCGTCTGGCTGAAGAGATGGACATCACCATGGCTCGGATGCAGGCCGCAGATGAAAGCGCCGGTGTTTACGGTGGCTGTGGTCCCCGCTTGAACGAGCCGCAGGATGCGTCGTTCTGGTTGGAAAAAGCAGGCTCGCCCAAAGCCAAGCTCGAGAACGAAAAGCCGCAGGGTCAGACCGTCAACTATGACGAACTGGTTCAACGCTGGCAGTCTCAATAAGCCATTGAAACCCGGGGATGCCGCTTTAGGCATCCCCACCTCAAGACCAGTGCGACGCACTGAAGAACCGGAATCCACGGACATGATCGAACTACAAGATGCCACCAAACGCGTTGGCAACGTTATCCATATCAAGCCCACGACCCTGACGCTGCAAACCGGCCATTTCAATGTGCTGCTGGGCGCGACGGGATCGGGCAAAACCTCTCTGATCAAGATGATGGCCGGGCTAGACCCGATCGCCTCGGGCAAGGTGCTGATGGACGGGCAGGACGTCACAAGGCTGAACACGCAAAAGCGGCAGATCAGCCTCGTGCACCAGTTCTTCGTGAACTACCCGCATATGACTGTCTTTGACAACATTGCCTCGCCTTTGCGTGTGGCAGGGATGGCGAAATCCGAGATTGAAGGACGCGTGGAAGAGGCCGCCGACTTGCTGCAGCTGCGCCCGATGTTGCATCGCCGACCGCATGAGCTGTCAGGCGGCCAACAACAACGTACCGCGTTGGCCCGAGCCATCGCAAAAGAAAGCCGAGCCGTGTTCCTCGATGAACCGTTGGCCAACCTGGATTACAAACTGCGCGAAGAACTGCGTGAACAGCTACCCGACCTGTTTGCCGGTCGTGGGGCGGTGGTGGTTTACGCCACCTCGGAACCCGAAGAGGCGCTGCTTTTGGGTGGATATACCGCCCTTATGGAAGACGGTCGGGTTACGCAATTCGGCCCGACGGCTGATATCTATCGCAACCCCGAGAATATTGCTGCTGCGCGCGTGTTCTCAGATCCGCCGATCAATGTGGCTCGCGTCACCGTGTCCGGCGCACAAGCGCGATTGGCGGGTGGAGGTGGCTGGCAGGTCGCGGATATGACCGATGGCGAGTACATGGTCGCAGTGCGGCCGCACCGAGTGACACCAATCCGCACCTCGGATGCCGATGTGGAGCTGACCGGTCGGGTGATTGTAACCGAATTGTCAGGGTCGGATTCCAGCGCTCATTTCCAGCATGGGGACGATGCGTGGGTCTCTTTGGCAGCTGGTGTACACCCATATCAGGTGGGCGAAGACCACCGTTTTTTCATGAACCCGGCCCATTGCCGGTATTTCGGCCAAGACGGCAAAAGGGTAGCCTGACATGGCACAGATCAAGCTTTCAAACCTAAAACACAGCTACATGCCGACGCCGGCAGGTCCGGAAGACTATGCACTGAAGGAAATCGACGTGACATGGCGTGATGGTGGGGCATATGCCCTGTTGGGGCCATCAGGGTGCGGGAAGTCCACGTTGTTGAACATCATCTCGGGCTTGTTGATGCCGTCCGAGGGCCAGATCCTTTTCGATGATCGCAACGTGACGGCTCTGCCGCCTGACCAGCGTAATATCGCGCAAGTATTCCAGTTCCCGGTAATCTACGACACGATGACAGTAGGCGAGAACCTGGCGTTTCCGCTGAAAAACCGAGGTGTTGATGCGGCGACGATCAAACGTCGCGTCGATGAGATTGCCGAGATGCTGGACGTCACGGATATGCTGAATACCCGTGCCTCGGGTCTGAGCCCGGATAACAAGCAGAAGATCTCGATGGGGCGCGGTCTGGTCCGTGATGACGTGAACGCGGTGATGTTCGATGAGCCGCTGACTGTGATCGATCCCCATCTGAAATGGAAGCTGCGGTCCAAGCTGAAAGAGCTGCACCAGCGTGTGCAGGCCACGATGATCTACGTGACCCACGACCAGACCGAAGCTTTGACCTTCGCGGACGAGGTGGTTGTGATGCAGGAAGGCGAGGTGGTGCAGATCGGAACGCCGGTTGAACTGTTCGAGCGCCCCCAACACACATTTGTCGGCCACTTCATCGGATCACCCGGCATGAATGTTCTACCGTGTGAGGCCAAGGGCGACCGCGCGGTGTTCGAAGGCCACGAGGTGATGCTGGAGGGTCCGACCCACGGCGAGGGGGGCCGCACCGATTTGGGTATCCGCCCAGAATATGTTGGCTTCGGCGACACCGGCATTCCGGCGCATGTGACCAAGGTTTCGGATATCGGCCGCCACTACGTGGTCAGCGCAATGGTCGGCAATACCGCCCTGAAGGCCGTGACCGAAAACAGCGTGCCTGAGCCGGGCTCGCAGGTTTTCCTGCAATTCAAATCAGAACAATCGCGCGTCTATCGCGACGGCTGGATCGCAAGCGAGGAGCGGGCACAATGAGAACGGAAAACCAAAAGGCATGGTTCTTTGTCTTGCCGGTGCTGGCACTCGTCGCGTTCAACGCGCTGGTGCCGATGATGACGGTGGTAAACTACTCAGTGCAAGAGACCTTCGGCAACAACCAATTCTTCTGGGAGGGTCTGGGCTGGTTCGAACAGATCCTGCGCTCGGATCGCTTCCAGGCCGCGCTGGGACGGCAGTTCCTGTTCACCTTCCTGATCCTGCTGATTGAGGTGCCGCTTGGCATTATTGTGGCCCTGTCGATGCCGCGCAAAGGGTTCTGGGTTCCTGTTTGTCTGGTTCTCATGGCTCTGCCGATGCTGATCCCGTGGAATGTAGTCGGGTCGATGTGGAATATCTTTACCCTGCCCAAGATCGGCTTGCTGGGCTATTTCCTAAATGACGTTTTGGGCATCAACTATGACATGACGCAGCAGCCGCTGTCGGCGTGGATCACGGTCGTCATCATGGATGTCTGGCACTGGACTTCATTGGTCGTACTACTCTGCTATGCTGGCCTCGTGTCGATCCCGGACGCCTATTATCAGGCCGCCAAGATTGACGGCGCCAGCCCGTGGTCGGTGTTCCGCTATATTCAGCTGCCCAAGATGAAAACAGTCCTGACCATCGCAGTACTGCTGCGGTTCATGGACAGTTTCAACATCTATACCGAGCCCTTCGTTCTGACCGGCGGCGGCCCCGGCAATTCAACCACCTTGCTGTCGATCGACCTTGTGAAGATCGCTCTGGGACAGTTCGACCTTGGTCCTGCAGCCGCGATGAGCCTGATCTACTTCGCCATCACGCTGCTGGTGTCTTGGGTCTTCTACACTCTGATGACAAAGGATGACGCGCAATGAAGAAGCGGTCCCTTATCCCAATCCTCTATATCGCGTTTCTGATGCTGCCGATCTATTGGCTGGTGGCGATGTCCTTCAAGACCACGAACGAGATTCTGTCGGGCTTTTCCCTGTTCCCGCAGACCTTCACGCTGGAGAATTACATCACCATCTTCACAGATCCGACGTGGTATTGGGGCTACATAAATTCGATTGCCTACGTGACAATCAACACGGTGCTTTCCGTTTGTGTGGCCTTGCCCGCCGCTTATGCGTTCTCGCGCTATCGGTTCCTTGGTGACAAGCAGCTGTTCTTTTGGCTGCTGACCAACCGTATGGCTCCGGCTGCGGTGTTTGCGCTGCCTTTCTTCCAGCTGTACTCGTCTATCGGATTGTTCGACACATATCTGGCCGTGGCACTTGCCCATACACTGTTCAACGTGCCGTTGGCTGTTTGGATCCTAGAAGGTTTCATGCGCGGCATTCCCAAAGAACTGGATGAGACCGCATATGTGGATGGCTATTCGTTCCCACGTTTCTTCGTGACGATTTTCCTGCCGAACATCAAAGCGGGTGTCGGTGTCGCGGCCTTCTTCTGTTTCATGTTTTCGTGGGTCGAGATGCTGTTGGCTAAGACCCTGACTGCGGTGGAGGCTAAACCCATCGCGGCCGTCATGACGCGTACTGCCTCCAGCGCCGGGTACGAGCTGGGCCTGCTGGCCGCTGCCGGAACCCTGACTATCATCCCCGGAGCCATCGTCATTTGGTTTGTCCGCAACTACATCGCGCGCGGTTTCGCGATGGGTCGTGTGTGAGGTTCGATATGCGTAAACTTCTTCTCATCCTCCCCTTCCTACCTACGACAACCTTGGCTCAGGCTCAGACCGGATGGGGCAACGTTGGCCAACAAGAGGAAAAGGGATTTTCCTGGACCAACCCTTTGTGGCCCGATTTTTGGATGGCCTGGACGCCTGCGACACTTGCAGTTTTCGTTGGGATATTCTCAGCCATCGCGCTGATTGGCGTTCTCGAAGGCTTCAAATATCGCGACGGGATTGAGCGGCGCGGCGTATTGGGTCTGACCACCACGCTCGGCGATCGTCTCTTCATCACGCTTCTCGGGGCTGCCTACATCTTTCTGGCCTGGCTCGGATTGGTTGGGCAACCGGTTTGGACGCCGCTGTTTTTGTCCATCGGTTGGGGCATCTTCGTCTTCTGGAAAGTTTAAGCTTTGCGAAACTGCGAAAGGATGCTTGTCTGTCAGGCATACTAAAAAATGGCGACACCGAGACTGATGCGAAAGAAAAAAACAACAAACTTACTGACTGAAGTAGAGCTGGAGTTCATGAACGAGCTCTGGGCGCTGGGTCAGGGCTCGGTCCGTGACGTTCTTGATCGTTTGCCGCCGGATCGAAATCTGGCCTACACATCCGGCGCAACAATTTTGCGCATCCTCGATGAAAAGGGATTTGTAGAAAGCGAGAAAAACGGCAAGTCGCTGACGTATCGGCCACTTCTGGAAAAAGACAGGTATCAGTCGCGTTCGCTGCAAAATCTTTCCCGAACGTTGTTCGACGACACCCCCGCAACGTTGGTTGCAAGGCTGGTCGACGATGCGGGGCTGACAGAAGATGATCTGGAGGAAATTCGAGCACTGGTAGAGAGGAGACTGCAAAATGACGGCGGTTAAACCGGTTCTCGACGCGTTTCTCGAGTTCAATATTGTGCTTGGATTGTCAGCGTTAATTTGGCTGGCTGCCCGCGCGGCGTTGGGTCGTACATCGATGCGATATGGCTTTGTTGCGCAACTCCGTTCCCTCAAGACGCTATGCATTTGTGTTGTACTGAGCCCGTTTTTGGCACTGGGTGTTTCGACAATTGCCGGTCTGGTTTGGCCGGGACGTGCAGTGGCATTGGGTGACATTGCTGTTGCCGCCTACTTGCGCGGCGACATCGCTATGCCAGCAGCGCAATTCGAAGCGCTGCTGAATAGCCGCGAGCGATGGATTGATCACGTATTGTCCGGCAACAATGCCTTTGTAACCTACGCTTCGATCGCGCTGGCGCTGATTTCGGCAATGTTGGCGATCAGGGTAATGCGCGATGCTTGGGCTATTCGTAAGGCTGTAAAATCCAGCTTCCTTTGGCGCCGCTCATCGAATGTAGATATTCGCCTGTCCGACCGTGTAACCGTGCCCTTTGCCGTGCGGGGTTTGCGTCGCCGGCATGTCGTTTTGCCCAGCCATCTGTTGAACGCGCCAGCCGAACTCCGGTTCGCGCTGGCTCATGAGTTCCAGCATATCCGTGCTAGGGATGTGGAGTGGGAATTGGGCTTCGAACTCCTGCGACCAGTATTGTTCTGGAACCCGGCTTATCTTGTATTGAAGCATCAGTTTGACCGACTTCGGGAACTGGCCTGTGATCAATCTGTTGTGTCGCGCAAAGGGATCAACGCAAAAGACTATACCGCTTGCCTGTTGGACTATTGTGCGCGGTCAGTCGCATTGAGTAACCCACGCGTTCTTCACGTGGCTTTGGTGAACGGCACCAAGGCAAAGCATGTATTGCGGCAACGCGTAGTCGCGCTGACTGAGGCGCCAATCACGACGACACACTTACCAGCAGCGTTTCTCGGGATGACATTAACCTTGGCTACAGTCCTTGCCATTGGTTCTGCATCAATCCGTCAAACTCAGGATTGGAGCCATGATCGGTTAATGCTTTCCACAGTTGTAAATCTGGAGCGTCTGGAAGCTAGAAATCAAGGAAATTGACCGCTGATGTAAAGTTCCGGTTTGAACCACTTCGACGGCGTCAGAATGACATACGCGAATATTGGATTCTGGCGTTTTGTAACGCTTCCGTTCAGCCGTTTTCACCAGCTTCTGTCAGTTTCGCGTAAGTGCGATCTATGACCCGCCGGACTTCGGGGACGCTCGGTGCCAGGTAAAGATAGTGTGTGAGAGGACAATACACAGTTTTGCCGCACTGACTCAAACACCCCGTTTGATCTAGTGGCAGTTCCAAGGGGCGGGTCAACGCGTTACTTGTTTGCGGATTAAACCCCCGCTTTAACTGACTGTTCTGTCGCCTTCTCCATCCCAAGAATACTTCGTTTACGATTGGGAGAAGATGTTAGAACGGACTGATACGCCTCCGCCGCTCCTTCCGCGTCACCGGTTGCCATCGACAAATCGCCCAATAGCTCACGCGCAGGCAAAACGTGGCCCGGTGTTACAGGAGCTTTGGTGCAGATCGCGGCGATGGTGTCAGTGCGAGCCCAACCCGGTCATCGCAGTTTTGTGCTGCGTGAGCACATAGCAAAAAAACTGCTGCGCAAGCATTGGTCAGCTTGCCGCTACTCAGCGAGAAGAACGGTCAATCGTGCTCAGCGCAGCGATCAAGACGACTCAAATTCACAGGTAGGCGGGACAATCTGCGCTTTCGCTGCATTTGCGCGATGGTCAGCTTTCTATTCCGGAACTGCCATCAGACCAACCGCGTGGGCCCCGGCGATGATGTTGCTGGCGATGTGATGCCCGAGTGCACGTAGTTCGGCGTCGGGGGCGACGATATCGGGGACTTGCACCGTAATGAGGCCTGCCGCGTGGGCCGCGCGGACGCCGTTGGGCGAATCCTCGAACGCAACACAGTTTGACGGATCCTGACCCAGGCGTGCTGTGGCATGTAGGTAGATATCTGGCGCAGGCTTGCTGGCAGCGACCTGATCGCCGCCTACTACGTCGCGAAAAAGCGCGCTGAGACCCGCTCGCTCGAGATGCAGATGCGCCTTTTCTGTCTGGGTGCTGGTGGCGATGATGTAAGGTATATCCCGCTCGCGTAGGTGTTCTGCCATCGCGCGCGCACCCGGTTTGACAGGGATGCAATCCGCCAGCCGTTGCGCGATTTCGGCGTCCCAGACGGCATCAAATTCTTCCAGCGTGACGCGCCCAGCTAGCCCTTCGGTTAAAAGTCGGCGTCCCAGCGCACGGTTTGTGCCGACTAGCCGACGGAACAGGTCGTCGTCACGCGGCAATCCGAGAGCGTCAAGCGTTGTACGGAAGCCCTCGAAGTATACACGCTCGGTGTCGAGCAACAGGCCATCCATATCGAATACGACGGCATGGGGAGTGGGAAGAGGCATAAGGGGTGGCCGTGCTGAGGTTTGAGTGTGCGTAGATTGAATGAACGTTTTCTGGCGAATTGGAAAGGCCGCAAAGCAGGACGCAGCGGACAATTGGCGCTTCAATTTTTTCGAAGCGCTTTGATGATTGCTGCAGTTTCCTGTTTTCCAAAGCCAGCGTCCTGCGCACGTTTGACCCAATTGCGCATTACAGTTGGTAGTTCAGTGTTGATACCCATAGAAACAGCGTGATTGTACAAACCGGTGACCGCCTCTCCTGCCACATCAACTGATGCGCCGCCGCCAGAAATCTCGTCGAAGGAACCTGCATGGATTGCTTCGGTAAGTGGGATAGCCCTGTCACCTGCGGGAAGGATGGACGTGAACTCAGACACAGGCAATCCCTCTGCTTCGCAGACGAGCGATCCATGAATACTCCCAAAAATTATTCCAAGGAGTCGCGAAAGAAACGCAAGCTCCAATGTCGCTGCCGAGCGGACGTTGGAACCCAAGTAGCGTAAATCGCCGGCGAGTACGTCCAGGTTTGCCTTGCTATCTGAAAATGCGATTTCGTCTCCGGCGACCGCTATCCGGCCGGTTGACGTTCCGATATCGCCTGGCCAACACATTATCGTGCCGTCAAGGTAACCTGCGCCCCAATTGTTAAATTGCTTTCTACTGTCCTCTGATTCTTGCGGCGACGAAGTGCCAAGCTGAATAATGTTTCTACCGGCGGCCGCCTTTGAGACTGGAGGAGTATCAAAAAGAGCGTTTGTGGTTGAGTAGTTGAGAAGGCAGATCAATGTCCTGGGGCTTGCCGAAATGGCCTCATCCAAATCATCAGCCACCCGCGCACCACGATCCACCAAGGAGGTCGTTTTGTCCTGCGTGCGGTTCCAGACGGTGACGTTACGCCCGGAGTCCAAGAGCGCGGTTGCCAGAGCAGTTCCCATTGCGCCCAGTCCAACAACTGTAATGTCGCTCGTCATCCCCAATTCCCCCATTGTGCCCCGCTTACCAACCGCAAGCCTGTAAACGATATCACGGATGACAGGGGAGAGCCGGGGAATCTAATATTTCGCTTTGAGCTCAAAACGGATGAGGTGGGTGGCTCCTGCTCCACCGGCATCGAATGTGCCAAAGTGCAGTTGTCATCGACTGCTAGGAAAGGAGCCATCCACCTCATCCGGTTCGGGCCGTGCGCAACAGTTCGAACAAGTCAGTTACACGAGGGCTTGGTCCATCCTTCTGCCGTCACATCCAGACTAAAATTTCGTCGGTAGCGAAGGTTTCCCGCCAGTTACGTCGAAAAAGTCACATGACGATACCGGCCGACATCCCAAGAAAATACGGAGACCCTGGGCTCGGATCGAAGAGCGTTGGACTGCAGAACACAGATCGAAATACCTTGCCGTGATTTCAGACGGCAAAGCTCCGCCGTATTGGGCCGACTACGTACATGCATGTAACTAACATCTCCAGGTTGAGCTACCGTGAGTTGTGCTGAGGCGAGTCGGATACCGACGCGCTGTTCTTTCACTAGATCAAAAAAGCGAGGCTCATATGGTTACTACATTGGCTGCGGGTGACATTGCGTTTACCGGGTTCAATTCAGACAATCCCGACGAGTTCACATTTGTTGCTTTGACCGACATCGAAGCCGGAACCGAGATTAAATTCACTGATAACGGTTGGTTCGCAGCCGGCGGGTTTCGCAGCAGTGAGGGTATATTCGTCTGGACGGCACCTGCGAACATCGCTGCGGGTACAGTGATAAACCCCGCATTTACCGGGCCAAACTTTTCGGCCAGCGGCGATCAGATCCACGCGTATCAGGGTGACGACGACACGCCCAGTTTTGTCGCATCGGTTCATTTCAATGGGGACGGATATGAGCCTGACGCAACATCGTCGAATACGTCTGCACTGCCCTCGGGGTTGACCGTCGGCACCAGCGCAATTGCCCTCACCGAAACCGACAACGGTGTTTATAACGGCCCGCTTTCCGGTACAAAGGCCGAATTACAGGCCGCCATCAACGACCCGGCCAACTGGACAACCAGCAATACCAGGATTGAAGATGTTGAACCTGCGGGGTTCACCGTCACGGATGCCGCGCCCTCGCCATCGGTCATCATAAATGATTTGGACCTGACGACCGATGAAGGGGGAATGGCAGATACATATGAAGTCACGTTGTCAGTCGCGCCCGAACAGCCGGTCACGATCACCATAGCCGCAGGGGCTGATCTTGAAGTCGTGCCAACTGAACTGGTGTTTGACGCAACCAACTTTGACCAGCCTCAACAAGTCGCCGTCACCGCCGTTGACGACGATTTGCCCGAAGCGGCCGAGGTCGTGGACATTCAGCACACGGTAACCTCGGACGATCCCGCATTCGACGGTATTCTGGCCCCTGTTGTCGAGGTGTCCATCTCGGCAAGCGACATTGAAATCGTGTCGATCTATGAAATCCAGGGCGCGGGCCACGTGTCTGAATTTGTTCTTGCAGATGGACAAACGGTTGCGGATTTCTTCGCGAACCTGCCCGCCGGACCGTCGAGTGTTCTGGGCGACATGGTTTCAACCAGCGGCATCGTCACCGCGGTGGATTCCAACGGGTTCTATCTGCAGGACCCTGATGGCGATGGCAACGATGCGACCTCGGATGCGATTTTTGTGTTCACTGGATCGAACCCGACCGTCACCGTGGGCGATGCCATTTCTGTGGGTGGGACGGTTGCCGAGTTTTTTCCCGGCGGCACCAGCAGCCGCAACCTGCCGACCACACAACTGACCGATGTTTTCGACCTTGAGGTGCAGTCATCGGGCAATGAGTTGCCTGAGGCGGTTCTGATTGGCAATGATCCGGGTGAGCGGTCTGTTCCAAATCAAAGCATCGACGATGATGCGTTTGCCTCATTCGATCCAACCCAGGACGGTATCGATTTCTTCGAAAGCCTGGAAGGGATGCGCGTGACCGCCACCGATCTGCAAGCCGTCAGCGGAACCAGCCGGTTCGGTGAAATCTTTGCGGTTGCCGATCAGGGCAGTGGCGCAACTGGTCTTTCAGAGCGCGGAACGCTCAATATCTCGCCAGACGACTTCAATCCTGAGAAAATCCAGATCGACGAAGACAGTGGGATTTTCGATTTCGACTTTCCCACAGTGAATGTCGGCGATCACCTTGGCGACGTCACGGGTGTGGTGGGCTATAGTTTCGGAAATTACGAAATCCTGCCGACCGAGGATTTTACACCGAATATCCAGTCAGCCGGGTTGGAACAGGAAACGACCACACTCGCCAGTTCAAACAATGAGCTGACGATTGCCACATACAATGTTCTTAACCTCGACCCTAATGATGGCGACGGCGATCAAGATGTTGCCGACGGTCGATTTGCCGCCATTGCCGAGCAGATCACCAATAACCTCAACAGCCCGGACATCATTGGTCTGCAAGAGGTGCAGGACAATTCGGGATCGGAAAATGACGGAACCATCTCAGCGTCGGAAACCCTGGCGGAACTGGCCGCGGCTATCCTGGCGGCGGGTGGTCCGGCTTATGAGGTGATCGACAACACCTTTATCGGGGACGGAACATCCGGGGGTCAGCCCGGCGGCAACATCCGCACCGCCTTTCTCTACAATCCGGATCGTGTCTCGTTAGTGGAAGGATCCGTGCAGACTATCGGCGGCCAAGGTGAAGGCGAGGCCTTTGAGGGCGCACGTTTGCCGTTGGTCGCTGATTTTGTCTTCAACGGTGAAACCGTCACGGTGGTCAACAATCACTTTTCATCCAAAGGTGGTTCCGCGCCTATTCTGGGAACCGAACAGGACTTTGCGGCCCGTCAGGAAGACGTTGATGTGAACGGCAGTCTGGATGAGCGCCAGGCCCAGAGCCAGGCCGTTCAGGATTTCGTCAACGGGCTGGGTGATGGCGCCAATGCTGTTGTGTTGGGTGACTTCAACGAGTTTGAATTTGTCTCACCCGTAGCTGACCTTGAGGCCAATACCGACCTCGTCAACCTGACAAACGATATTCCGGAAGACGAACGTTATAGCTTTGAGTTTCAGGGCAACAGCCAGTCGTTGGACCATATTCTCGTGTCCGAGGATCTGCATTCCGGGGCATTGGTTGATATCGTCCACGTCAATTCGGAGTTCGCCGCAACCAGCGGGCGCGCCTCGGATCACGATCCCATGGTGGCAAGCCTGTTCATTCCAGAAACCCAGAGTTTGGCCGTTGAGTTCGAAGCGGGCCGCTGGTTCAAAACCAAGGCCTTTGAAAGCATCGATGGCGAAGTTGTGGATGTCGACCGGCTTGGCCCGGTGCGCAACAGTCTCACGTTTTCGGATGTGGGTATCAAAGTGGATGCGATCGATCCAACCAATTTCGAGCTGGTTGCGATCAAACATGGGGCGATTGGCGTGTTCTCATTCGACGACTCGTTGTTTAGCCGCGATGCCGCATCGGTTGACGGTGACGAAAGCCTCAGAATTGCGCTGGAAGACACGGACCTGGAAGCGGTGGAGTTCATCTTTAGCTTTGGCGACAGTCACGGCAGCGGTGAAGTCGAGGTTGCCTTCTACGATGACGGTGTTCTTGTCGGCACCATGGTGGCGGATGCTGACGATGGCGATTTCTCAGGATCGCTTGGGCGTACGACCTTTGACGCAGTTGAGCTGTCAGCGTTAGATGACACCATGTTTACTGTCGACGAATTTGCGTTCGAAGTGATCGATCAGAACCTGATTGCCTAAAGCAATGCCACACGGGGTCACCCTAGTACTACCGTGTGGCAAACCGCATGCAAATAATACCGCATCACGAACACTCGAAACCTCGAACAGAATGGATTAGCCAGCTTGAGCCATTGAATTTGATGCGCTGCGAAAAGAACTTTGCATCCCTATCGTGCAAGTTTGATCTGATCTGACGTCCAGAAAAATATACATCCGCAACTTTGTTATTGCTGCCAGCCACTAGTGCCTCGCACGGCATTGTCCAAAAGGGGTTCAGAGCCGTACAATGCCGCGATCCGCGCCGACGACGAGGACCTTAGTTGGTGAATGTCTATTCCATCAAAGAGTTAAGCTGCAACGACGCGCGAAGCGTCAGTTTGGCTGCAGGTGAAATCCGCATACTGCGAATGTCTTGTGTGGATGGCGCCCGCATAGCAAAGGGTTAAATGTGGTTTTGCGTGTCTTTTCAGAAGCGGTCTTATGTCCGGCCTGTTTATGCGGTTTTGACCGCTGACCTTGATGCGCATCGTGATCTTGTACCAGCCAAGACGATTGTGCAGGTCGATCAACTGCCGGCTGAGGACCCGAAGAAATTCTTGAGCCAACTCAGGCAGTTCGGCATGGCCTCCTTTGACGATCCATTTCGCAAAATCGATGGCGCGGGCGACTCCGCGCGCAATGGTGATGCCGAACTCAGTTGCAAGGCTGCGCAGCATGTTGATCAGTTGAGTGCGCTGACGAACGACGAAGTCGCGCGCCTGATGCAACGATAGAAGTGCTTGTTGCTCTTCGGATTTGATTTCGACAAACCGCATGGTCGGTTGCGTCACCGCCTCGCAGATCGCTTCTGCATCCAAAGCATCGGATTGGCTGCTATATATAGGGTTTGACGTACGTCGGCGGCATCAGCCGGACTGTATGACCTAGTTTCGAAAGTCGATACGCCCAGTAGTGGCTGGACGAACAAGCCTCGATTCCGACCAAACATGGCGCAAGAAGCTGGAAAAACACTAGGACCTGAGGTCAGCGTAAAGGCCGGTTACACATCTTGCCTGTCATCTGTGACGCCGTGCACATGAAAGATGTTCTTGGTCAAATCCAGGCCAGCGGCGATATCCTGCATGGGGGTGGCTCCTCTCAACCGCAGATCATGACACCTGAACTATGGCGCATTGCGACGCCGGGAGCGGGGGGCCATCCACCCCATCTGCAATGCGGGTTGCGATCGCTGAAACCTGATTGCAAATCGAAGGTCGGCGATGGGCCGGCTCAAGGGGCACTGGTTACAAGGCGATACTTTCGGAACATCGATCCATCGTATGTCATCTCGCCCTCAAACCTTGCGCCCATGCGCTTCAATGCCCCCAATTTTGTGCGACTAGGAGGAAGCAGGAGCGTCACGCATGGGATACGATCTTCGCCGTGCGCAAACTCCAGCGCTTGAGCGGTTATCCTCATCCCCAACCCGAAGGCCGAGGGTTTCAGCACGAGACCGTAGTCCCAGTCAGGACCTTCACGCTTAAAGCCGCCCCATCCCACATACGCGCCGTCCGCCAGAATTGCCCAATGGCCCAACCCGTCCTGCGCCCACTTGGCTTCTCTCATTGCCACGAAGTCAGCTGTGCGCCGCTCATCCCAGTTGCCTTGGAGCAAAGGCATGTGCAGAGCCAGAGCTGGATCGGACATATGCTCCGCAATATCCTCGACCGCAATCTCGGGTAGGCGCGTGAAGGTGATTTTTGTCATGTGCTCGTTTGCGACACGCCGTAGGTTCTGTCGCAAACTCTACCGCACCTGTCAGATTGAACGCAGTTCTGTTAACGCGTGCTGTGACATGACAGGAGCAACCCGTGGCGATCTCATTTAAGGGCGCGCATTTTCCGAAAGACGTGATCTTGCACGCGGTTTTCTTCCGCCTGCGCTACGGCGTGTCATACCGGGATCTGGAAGAAATCATGGCGGAACGCGGCGTTGATCTGGATCATGCTACGCTGAACCGTTGGGTCAGCCGATATACTGGTCTCATTGCCGAATCAGCACGGTATAGAAAGCGTCCCGCCGACCGTTCTTGGCGCATGGATGAAACCAATGTGAAAGTGAAAGGCGTGTGGGTTTATCTTTGCCGAGTGATCGACAAACACGGAAAACCCTGGATTTCATGTTGTCCCATCGCCA
>NZ_JBXWOA010000024.1:0-25541 GCF_059610645.1 Ruegeria sp. CDSC054
TGACTTCGGAGAGAACCAAGACCCCGGCGGACAACAAATCCAACGCCCTTGACAATACCGCGATCAGAGAACCGCTTCCCGCCCTTCGTGACGGATGCCGCACCTTTCATGAATGAGCAGATTGGGCTCGAAGCAGACATGCGGCAGTGCAGCGGTCGAAGGTTGAGCCTGTTCCCGTAAGCAGACTTTAGGAAAAACGAGATGACCCGGCGATTTCATCGGCTTGGCCAATCGTGCTGACATTCGTCTTCCACAAGCCACCCTTCGCACAAACCGGGCTGATCGACGGCTCAGAGCCCAAGAATACCGGATGCTGCACCTCGCACCAATGGCTTGGAATCGCGGAAAGCCGACATTGGCTCCAATCAAGGCGGCACATTACCGGGCATTCATTTGTGATGCCCAAAAAATTTCTGATTTCAACGAACCGGTCGTTCGTTCATGAATCTCAGAGCTTCGCAAGAGGTAGCCTGAAAACAGAAGGATACACACGCGCTGCGTCAGGAAAAGTGTTCTTCCAGATGTCATTTATGATAACGGGCGAACTTGGAAAAGATGGCGCGAGACATTTGCTACTATACCTGAATCCTATGCGGTTTCGGCGCAGCAGACGTGTCGCAGAACCTGCGCGACGTTGCTCATGAAGGTGTCATCATACCCGGCGTCGTTTTCGAGAACGCTCAGGAACGCGCATGACGTGCCAGTGACCGTGTCCACCATCAGGAACTGGCCACCGTAACCGGCATGCGCAACCACCCGTCCGTCGGTCATGATATGGTTGGAGTAGCGCAGCCATTCTTTTGGCGGTGTCAGAGATGGTGCTGAGCGGGTCAGGCTTTGGCGGAGGAAATTTGCATTGGCACATGCGTTTCCAGACAGATCAAGACCGCCGCGCGCAAGAAATAGGCCAAACCGTGCGAGATCCCGAGCACTCAGGCAACCCCCACCGGAAAAGGCAGGGAAACCATCTTTGCTCAGGCTGATGTGAAAGGCGCCCTCGTAACCAACGGCATCTGCAATCCGTTCAATTTGTGCTGTAAGTGGGACGGGGCAAACCTGCGCTGCGATCAATGTCAGCACATCTGTGTTGGCCGACTTGTACTCCGCTACTGTTCGCGCCTCTGTCTCTCTGAACCCCCTAATTCTGGAAGCAAAGTCCTTGAGCGAGATTTCCTCCTGATCCTCGGTGGGTAGGCGCCAGCCCAGGGCAATCTCTTCATCATAGCAATCCGCATGCGGGTCATCATAGTCTTCGGTAAAATCATTGCTGACTGCCATATCCAGGAGAGCCTGAACGTTAACCTCGCGGTAGCCAGATCCAATATCGGGCAAATACTGTGCAACCTTTGCGTCAGGCGAGACGAACCCTTGGCCGATCAACTGTCCCATAATCAGGTGAATGTGCAGTTTTGTAATGGATTGGATCGAATGCGGTCGGTCTGTCCCAAAATCTGGTGCGGCCTGTTCCATGATCACCTGCCCGTCCCGTAGGCAGCAAAACGCAGAGAAGGCGGGATGTGCCAGAAGGTCCGCCAACGCGGGCACGGTTGCTGTCAGGTCCTGGTGGGCCTCTTCGAGCATCAACACATTTCGCGAACGCACCATCAGGGTGCGTCGGAACAGGCGGTGCGCGTTGTGAAATCCATGGCGGCGGTGGGCAGGCTGATTCCAACGCTGCTTGTTGTCTGGCCCCACGGTCAGATCGGGGTTGGGGGCTACCTTCAACCTGCTCATGTGCAATTCTCGTGGATCAACGCGTCGACGGCGACAACGTGGTCAGCATAGACAAACATCGGATTGATCTCAATTTCGCTGACCTTTTCGCGGACCTGCAGGAAAGCATCACAAAGGTCGTTCAGCACGGTGACCACCTTGTTTATATCGGCGCGTGGACGGCCTCGAAAGCCTTCCAACAGGTGAAAAATCTTGAGCGATTTCAGAGCACTGGCGATATCGTCCTGCGTGGAGGGCAGAAGGACCGTTGTGGCATCCCCAACCAGTTCGGTCAAAACTCCGCCACTGCCCAGCACCAGTGCTGCGCCAAACTGCGGGTCATTGCGCAAGGTGACAATCATCTCTGCAACAGGCGTGGGCGACATGGCCTCAATCAGGTAGCTATCGCTCACGGCCTGCTTATCATAGGCAGTGACAGCCGTGTTCATTTGATCAAGTGCTTGCTTTAACGCGGCGCCATCGGCAATGCCCAGAGCAACCGCGCCTGCCTCACTCTTGTGGGCCAGCCGGGTAGACATCATCTTGAGCGCGACCGGATAGCCGATCTTTTTTGCGGCCACCTCGGCTTTTTGAGCCGTCGTTGTCCGGCCCGAAGGGACCGTGAAACCGCGCTCTGCAAGCCAGGCCTTGCCCGCGTCCTCAGTCAGCATGCCGAGTGAGCCAGGCGGGGTTCCGGCAATCAGTGGCTCCGGCCTTGTCGCCAGAATGCGATTACGTCGCGCGGCCCAAATGCTGGCGCTTTGCATGGCGTTGAGCGTTTCGTGAATGCCCTGCATCGGCGCGACTCCGATCGAGATCAGATAACGGCGGGTGACCTTGTCCAGATTCTCCGGCAGGGTCGCACAAATCGCTGCCGGGATTCCGCGATCGCAGGCAGCCTGTGCAAAGGCGCTGGCATCGTTTTGGTAATAGATCTTGGAGGCATCTAGCCCTTCTGCAGGATAGTCCTGCACCAGAACTGCCGCTTCGGCCCCTACGGCGTCCATCGCTTTGACGAAGACCGGATAGGTCAATTCGGCCTGCCCCCAGATCGGTGTGGTGTAATCCAGCGGGTTTGACACTGTTGCGATGTCTGGCAGCAGATCCACCAGGGCCGCATGCTCCGTTGCGCGGACAGCCGAGAACGTGAGCCCGATCTTTTCCGCGTGATCGGCCAGCATCGTCGCGCCGCCCCCCGAACAGGTGAAACCCGCAACGCTTGGCCCCTTGGGCGCGCCGACCACACAAAGGTACTTCAGCGTTTCCAGAAACTGCGCGGGGCTGGTGACACTGATCACGCCCGTGCGCGCAAACAACGCCTCATAGAGCGCGTCTGACCCCGACAGCGATCCCGTGTGACTGACAGTCAGAGCTGCGCCGATTGAAGAGCTGCCTGTCTTGAGCGCAACCACAGCCACGCCTCGCTCAATGGCTTTCAGGGCGGCGCGTTCAAAGGCGGGAATATCTTGAAGGCCCTCAATATGCAGCCCGATAGCACGCACTGCCGGGTCATCAGCGAAGGCGTCAAGAAAGTCCTCTAACCCCAGAACCGCCTGATTGCCTGCCGATACCATATATGCCAGTGGCAAGGAGCGCGCAGACATGGTGATGTCAGAGGAAAACATGCCCGATTGGGTGACAATCGCTGCACCGTAACCGGGTGACCAGCCACCGTGTTCGAAAGACCAAAGTGCTGCGTTGTCGATGTAGTTGATCAAACCGTAACAATTGGGACCGATGAGGGCCATGTCACCGGTTGCCTCGATCAGCGCCTGTTCTGCCGCCGCATCGCCGGTTTCCTTGAATCCTGCAGAAAAACAGACCACGCCACCGACGCCCATCTCAGCCAATTCGCCCAATGCGGCGACAATACCACCTGCGGGAATGGCCAGATAGACAGCATCAGGCGCTTCAGGCAGATCAGCGATACAGGGCACGCAAGGCACCCCCTTCAGATCTGTTCGCCTGGGGTTCACCGCCCACATTTGCCCTGCAAACCCACGCCTGCGCGCCTCTCTTACGGCAATGGTCGCATCCCGCCCGCCGATAAAAGCGATGGAGCGCGGCTTGAGAAGCCGCTCAAAGTTGGCGCGTCTCTTTGGGGTCATGCACCCAGGGGCCGCAGGATGGAGCGTGTGATGATGTGGCGTTGAATTTCAGAGGTGCCGTCCCAGATCCGCTCAAGTCGGCTGTCGCGCCAGAAGCGTTGGATCGGCATTTCCTCCATCAGCCCCATGCCACCGTAGATCTGCACCGCATCATCGGCGATCTTGCCCAGCATTTCTGAACAAAAGACCTTGATCATCGCCGCATCCGCATCGCTCATCACGCCCTGTTCGGCACGCGCCACGGCGTCTTTGACCATTAGGTCGGCTGCGCGCAATCCAATAGCGCCATCTGCAAGCCGGAAACCGGTGGCCTGAAACGCCCCGATGGGTTTGCCAAACTGCTTTCGGGACGCGGCCCATTCGGTGGCCATCTCCAGTATGCGCTCCGCCTTGCCACAACAGGTCGCCCCCACCCAGATGCGCCCCATGCCCAGCCATTTGCCAGAGAGTTCAAGACCACGCCCTTCTTCCCCCAGCACCTGCCCCGGACCAAGGCGCACATTATCGAAGTGCAGTTCAAACGTCTTGTAGCCGCGATAGCTGACACATTTGGTGCCTTCGCGGCAGTCAAAGCCCGGTGTGCCAACGTCCACCAAAAAGGCCGTCACCCGTTTGCGCGGTCCACGTGGCGTTTCGTCAGCACCCGTCGCAGCAAAAACGATCGCAAAATCGGGCATACAGGGGCCAGAGATGAAATGCTTTGAACCATTCAGGATCCAGTCATCTCCATCCCGCCGGGCGTTGGTTTTCATACCCATTACGTCCGACCCCGCGTCCGGTTCCGTCAGGGCGAACAACTCTCGTTTTTCACCGCGCACCGCGGGGAAAAGGTAACGTTCGCGCTGATCGCCCTCGCAAGCCATGAGCAGTTCCGTGGGACGCGCAGCCCAGCTTTGCAGGGCATGGCTGGTCTTGCCGTACTCGCGTTCAATCAAGGACATAGGCCCGTAACCAAGGCCTCCGCCCCCGACCTCTTCGGGCAAGTTGCAGGCAAACAGTCCCAACTCCTGGGCCTTCGCCTCAATCTGACGGCCAATCTCTTCGGGGACATAGCCCATCTGGTCCACTTCCTCCTCGTGTGGATACATTTCTGTTTCCACAAAGCGGCGGACGGTGCTGATCAGCAGGTCGGTTTCAACACTGGCTTCCATGTTCATAAGGCGCCTCCTTTATGGGGCTTCGGACTTGTCGTTACGACGGGACATGATCGAAAAGATCACGAAGGCAATAAGCGTGATGGCGATCAACACCACAGCGGCGGCGGCTACCGTCGGATCGGTGTTTTCGCGGATGCCGTTCCACATGCGGCGCGGCAGGGTGTAGACGGTGTATTTGGAGATGAACAGCGTCACGACAATTTCATCCCAGCTGAGAATGAAGGCAAAAAGCGCTCCGGCAAAGACCCCCGGTTTGATTGAGGGCAGGATCACCAGGCGCATTGTGGTCCAGTTCGAAGCACCAAGGTTCTTGGAGGCTTGTTCCAATTTGGGATCAAAGGTCGCCAGCGAGGCGCTGACTGTGATCAGCACCATGGGGGCTGCCAAGATCGTATGCGCGAGGATCAGCCCGGCGTAGCTGTCCAACAGGCCAAGCGGGATCCACAGTCGATAGAACGCCATGGCAGAAATGATCTGCGGGATGATCAGCGGCAGCAGCAGGAAGGCGCGCATCAGCTCGGAATACTTTGAGGATACCCGCCACAGGCCAATGGCACAGAGCGTGCCAAGGAATGTTGCCAGCAGTGAGGTCGAGACTGCGATCACGCCACTTTGGAAAAAGCTCGACAGCCATTCCTCGGAAGTGAACAGCTTTTGAAAATGGCGCAGGGACAATTCGCCCTTTGGCATAGACAGAAAACGCTTTGGCGTCAGTGATACGGGAATGGCGATCAGCGCGGGCGTCACCAGAAACAGCAACAAAACCCATGCGCCCACGCGGTTGAACTTGGAGAACAGACCTGATGTCATCGTGCAGCCCCCCCAAACACGGTGCTGAGCTTCATGAAACGCGACATGATCCACAGCATCGCCAGAACGCCCGTCAGCATGATTGCCGCCAGCATCGCGGCTGTGCCCCACTTCAGGGTGACCAGCAATTGCACAGAAATGTACTCTGCCACCATGAGCACTTTGCCACCGCCTAATACGGCAGGGGTGACGTAAAACCCAAGGCTCAGGATGAAGACCAGCAGGGTCGAAGCCACCAACCCTGGCAGGGTCAGTGGCAGGTAAATGCGCCAGAAGGTCTGCGTGCTGCTGGCGCCCAGATTGCGCGAGGCATCCATCACACGCGTATCAAGCGATTGCATCGAGACCAGCAGTGGCAGTACCGCATAGGGGATCATGTAATGCACCATGCCGATCAGCACGCCCAACTCATTGCGCATAAAGGCGATGGGCTCGGCAATCAGTCCAATGTTTTCCAGCGTACCGTTCACCAACCCTTTGCGCCCCAGCAGCATCAGCCAGCTAAAAGTGCGCACAAGGATGGAAATCCAAAAGGACACAAGAAGCAACGTCAGCATATAGTTCTTCTGGCGTTGGTGGCAGTGCACCATGGCATAGGCGATGGAATAGCCCAGCGTGACACTGAACATCGTGGTGATGATGCAGATGCGCACCGTAGTCCAGACAATGCGGATCAGCGCATCGCTTTCCGCCAGTTTGGCGTAATTACTCAATCCAGGTTCCGGGTCCGTGACGCTGAGCCACAGGATGTTCAGGATCGGCCCCAGATAGAGCGCTATGACCATCAGCATCAAAGGTGCGATGATCAGCCAGCCGGGGTGGATATGTCGGGTGAAGGCTTGCATGAAATGTCCTGGGCCAAATCGATGGCCGCCCGCAGGAAGACACGGGCGGCTATCAGGCGTGTTTAGCTGATCGCCTCAAGGAAGGCGTTCACCGCATCACCGCCGTTTTTCCCCCACCAGTCGGGATCGTTATAAACGATTTTGTCGATGTTCATTGCCGAGGTGATCGCATAAGGCTGCTGATCTTCGGGGATCTGGCCGAAGGCTTCGGGGTTAGAGGGCGTCATACCAAGGCAATCAAGCAGCGCCAGCTGTGCAGGCACCTCTTGCGCTGTGGCGATGAAGTCCATTACGGCCGCACCTGCGGGGTTGCCCTTGGGCACGATATAGGCCCCCGGCATCGCCATGGCCTGATTGTTCACCAGCTTGTAGCGCCCATCGGTGTCATTTTCGATGTTACGTCCCCGGTTCTGCCAGACCATGCCGAGCGAGACTTCGCCATTCACTACCATGGAATGCGCCTCGGACCCTGAGCCCCAGTAAAGGCTGTTGTCCTTGATCGATTTGATCTTGGCGAGGGCGCGATCCATGTCCAACGGGTAAAGCGCATCGCCCGCAACGCCATCCGCCATAAGTGCTGCTTCGAGCGAGCCATTGGCCCATTTGTACAGCGAGCGCATGCCCGGGAATTTGGCGGTATCAAAGAAATCCGCCCAGTTCTGCGGGGGATTATCGCCATAGGCTTCGGTGTCATAGACAAAGGCATAGCCATAAAGGATGATCGAAACCCCATATTCCAGCGCATAGCCTGGCAGGGTCTTTTCCTTGGAAACAACAGAGTAATCAATTGGTTCCAGATGGCCTGTTGGCCCAAGGGACACGGCATTGAAAAGGTCTGCGTCCGCAACGTCGGCAGTGACATTGCCGCTGTCGACCATTTCCTTGATCTTGCCTTCCAGAGGGCCGGAGGTGTCAAATTTCAGTCCCTTGCCAGTCTTGGCGGTGAAGGCATCGCCAATGGCGGAGCCGTGGCATTCTTCAGACTGGCCACCCCAGTTCCACATCACCACGTGATCAGCAGCGGCTTCGGCATCACCTGCCATCACGGCGCTCATCGCCACGCCCGAGGCACCACAAAGCGCCAGGAACGTGCGGCGATCCATGCGGCCTTTCTTGTAGGCCTGCGCGCTGTCTTGCAGCATCTCTTTCTTGAATTGTCTATCGTGCATTTTCATCCTCCTATTGGGTTCGGGAGTTCCCGGACTTTTGCTCAATGGCACCTTTTGGCGGCACACGTTTTTGGGGCTTTAGCCCGTTTGTAATTCCACAGCAGCTTCGTCTTTCCACAACAGGTCCACGGTATCGCCTTCGTTCAAGGCTTCGCTGTTGCGCCAGACATCGATGTCCACTTCGATTTCGGTACCATCGCTGGCATCCACGATGACGCGCTGCATTGAACCAAAGTAGGTAATAGAGCGCACCACCCCACTCGTCTGTGCCTCCGCATGGCCCGCGCCTTTGCGCAGGTCGATTTTTTCGGGACGCAGGGCGTAAGTTTTGCCGTCTTGCTGAATGAAGTTGGATTTGCCCAAGAAACTGGCCGTGAACTGGTTCACTGGCCGCTCATAGAGCTCCTGAGGCGTACCAATCTGTTCAATCGCCCCGTCGCGCATGATCACGATGCGGTCCGACATGGACAGCGCTTCTTCCTGATCATGGGTGACGTAGATGAAGGTCGTGCCAACTCGGCGGTGAATATCCTTGAGTTGCTCCTGCACCTCGACCCGCAGTTTCTTGTCAAGCGCGCCAAGCGGTTCGTCCAACAGCAACACCGGTGGCGCAAAACACAGCGCACGTGCCAGCGCGACGCGCTGTTGCTGCCCGCCGGACAGCTGCCCCGGCTTGCGGTCCGCGAAATCCTGCAGCTGAACCAATTCCAGCATCTCGTCGACCCGCGCCCTAATCTCTGACGTGGGACGTTTGCGCACACTCAAGGCGTATCCGATGTTGTCTCGCACGCTCATATGGGGGAACAGCGCGTAGCCCTGAAATACCATGCCAAAATTGCGTTTTTCCGCGGGGGTTTGCGCGATGGAGGACCCATCCAGCGCAATGTCCCCTTCAGAGATATCGAGGAACCCCGCGATCATCATCAACAGCGTGGTCTTGCCCGACCCCGAGGGGCCCAGCAGAGTCAGAAACTCACCTTTCTGAATATCCAGACTGATGTTGTTGACTGCCCGGAATGTCCCGAACAGTTTCGAGACATTACGCACCTGCAAACTGCCTGTATCGGCGAGGTCAGCCATCCGCGCCTCTCAACTTCAGCTTGTTGCGCGCCTCTTGCGGGGTCAGCACACGCCCCCCCATGCGCTCAATGATCTCGCGGGCACGGGTGACAAGCTGGCCGTTGGTCGCCAGAACCCCGCGCTCCAAATAGATGTTGTCCTCCAGCCCTACGCGCACATTGCCACCCAACGCGACAGAGGCCGCTGCCATGGGCATTTGACCGCGTCCAATCCCGAAGCTGGCCCAGCTGGCCCCGGCAGGCAGTTGCGCTTTCATGGCAGCCATGGTTTCGACGGTCTGATCCGCGCCCCAGGGAATGCCCAGACAAAGCTGGAACATGGGAGGCGCATCAATCAGCCCCTCATCCACCATCGCCTTGGCGAAGCGGATATGGCCAAGGTCAAAGACTTCCAGTTCCGGCTTCACCCCCCATTCCTGCACCAATGCCGCCATACGCCGCAGTGTTGGCGGGGTAGAGATATAGATCATGTCCGTGTCAGAGAAATTCAGTGTCCCGCAATCCAGTGAACATATATCGGGCAAGCATTCCTTGATGTGAGCGAGCCGTTCCTCGGGGCCGATCATGTCCGTGCCGGGGCCCGGCATCGCTGGGTTGGCCGGGTCCGAGATCCAGTCGCCGCCCATCCCGGCGGTCACATTGATCACCACATCGGTGTCACTGTCGCGCACCCGGTCCACGATTTCCTTGAAAAGCTTCGGGTCGCGTGAGCCTTGGCCCGTCTCGGGATCACGCGCGTGAATATGCGCGGCGGAGGCCCCTGCCTTGGCCGCCTCAATCGCCGCATTAGCGATCTCTTTCGGCGTGACGGGCACATGCGGACTTTTGCCCGTGGTATCGCCCGCGCCAGTCACGGCGCAAGTCAGGACAACCTCATAGTTCATCTGGCAAACCCCCTATTTTTTTCAGCTTGACGCGGGAAAGGGTAAGAAAGATGTCGATTATCCGACAGTCTTTCGGCTATGCTGGCGAAAAATCGCACTATGCAATCTGGACTTTAGCTCATGCAAATCGACATGACCCAGCAGACGCCCCGCGCTGTGCATCATGCCATTTTTGTGGTGGTCCCACGGTTCAACATAACCACATTGATCACCATGACCGAAACGATGCGGATCGCGAATTATCTTTCGGCAGAGCCCCTGTTTTCTTGGGACATCGTGTCCTTTGACGGCACTGAAATCGTGGCCAGCAATGGCATGACAACCCGCGTTTCAGCAGAGCAGGACAACCTGCCGCCAGCGGATTACATTTTTGTTTTGGGCAGCTGGGGGACGGAGCATTACGATAACCGCGCGCTTACCGCTTGGCTGCGCAAGCGCGCGCGGGCGGGGAGCAGTATCTGCGGGGTTGAGCTTGGCTGCTATATTGTCGCGCGGGCGGGTCTGTTGGACGGAAAGCCGGCGACGATCCACTGGTCCTGGCTCAGCGGTTTTCGCGAAAGCTTTAACCGGGTGGATGTGCAGGAATGCCTGTTCACCATCGAGGGCAAGATCATGACCTGCTCGGGTGGGCTCGCGGGCGTGGATCTAATGCTTCGTTTGATCGAGCGCACCCATGGCAGTGGCTTTTCGGGCGAAATTGCCGATCAAATGTTGCATCACCCGATCCGCAACGCGGGTGCGTCACAGCGGTCCACCATGGGGCGCAGCACGGAGACCATGCTGCCGCTGGTGCGTGAGGCGATGACGCTGATCGAAGGGAACATAGAAGAACCGCTCAGCGTGCCGGAGATCGCTGATAAGCTGGATGTCTCGCAGCGACAGCTAGAGCGGAAATTCAAGAAACACGTCGGTTGCACTGTGGTGCAGTTCGGTTTGTTGCGACGGTTGCAGAATGCGCGGTTGCTGCTGATCTCCACCGATCTCAGCGTGCGCGAGATTGCCACCGCGTCAGGGTTCAACACCCTGTCCCATTTTGCCTATTCCTTTGGCAAATTCTTTGGTCGCCGCCCTTCGGAATACCGAGAGGCATGGCCTGCAAATGAACCGGCGCCGAGTTGGCCCGGTTCCCTGTCAGATTTCCTTTCAACGCTTAAGGAGATTCCGGGCCGTCCCTAATCCAACCGCGCCTCGCGCAACGCGCGCAACACTGCGACAATCTCTCGATCGCGCTGCGCGGCCATATCCTCAAAGTGGCGATCTCCGGCGATGTCATTGCAACCATCGACCATGCGGCCACGCAGCTCTCGGGTGAGTTCTGGTGCCTCCAGCCGAGTCCAGGGCAGCTTTAGCGCGGGGCCAAACTGATCCAGATTGGTCGCCATGCCGCCCGCGCCACAGGCCACGTGAAAGGCCATACACTGACCTTGGGACACCATGCGCGGCGCAGGCCCATTCATCAAGGCAATGTCGATGTCTTCCGGCGTCGCCTCGCCATTGGCAACCATGTGCAAGGCCTCGCGCCAGAGCGCTTCTTGCAGGCGCGTCGCGACGAAGCCGGGGATTTCTTTTTTCATCAACAGCGGCGCTTTGCCCGCAATTTCGTAAAACTTCCCGGCCCATACCACGGCATCCGGCGCAGTTTTGTCACCGCCCACAATCTCGACCAGCGGCAGCAGGTAGGGCGGATTGAACGGGTGTCCGATCACGCAGCGTTCAGGGGTCGCGCATTTGGCTTGGATCTCGCTCATTGTCAGACCGGAGGTTGAGGAGCCGATGACAACGTCAGGCGGCAGCACCTCTCCCATCTGTGCGTAAAGCGATTGTTTGATCTCCAACCGCTCCGGTGCACTTTCCTGCACGAACTGCGCACCCTCCAGCGCCTGTTCAAGGTCGGTGACAATGCGGAGACGGTCCAAAGACGCGCCCTCAGCCAGCCCCAGATCCGTCAGACTGCCCCAGGCGGTGTTGAGGATCGAATGGAATGCTTCAGTTTCACTGGTGTCATGCAGATAGGCCGTCACATCATAGCCACGGGCCAGAAAATGCGCCGCCCAGCCGCCGCCAATTGGGCCCGCGCCAATGCTGGTGATGCGGGTGACGCTGATAGGATCAGGATACATCATTCACCTTTGAAGTTGGGTTCGCGCTTTTCCACGAAAGCCGCCACCCCTTCGGCAGCATCATCTGATTTGAGCATCTTGCGATAGATCGGCATCGGGTCCGTACGCATCTTGTGAAACGCCTGCTCCAGTGGCACGCATTCGATTTCGCGCTGCACCTCTTTGACGGATTGCATCGCAAGCGGTGCCGACCAGGCAATCGAAGCCGCCCATTCGCGCGCAGCATCCATCAACTGCTCTTTCGGCACCACCTTGTTGACCAGCCCATAGTGCGCTGCTTCCTGCGCGGTCATGCGGCGGCCCAGCAAGAACATCTCCATCGCAATGTTGTGCGGAATGCGGCGCGGCAATCGTTGCAGCGCGCCCGCGTCCGGCACGATGCCTAGGGGCATTTCCGGCAGCCCGAATTCCACGTGATCGGCGGCGATCAGCAGGTCGCACCCCAACGCCATCTCGAACCCGCCACCAATGGCCAACCCATTGATCGCAGCAATTACGGGCTTGTTCAGCGCCCAGTTTTCAGTGAGCCCGGTGAAGCCGCCAAAGCCGTAGTCATCGGTCTCCCACCAATTATCGAGCTGCATCTCTCCGTCATTGAGCGCCTTTAGGTCCCACCCAGCCGAGAATATCTTCTCTCCACCACCGGTCAGGATCGCGCAGCGCAGATCCTTGTCTTCGTGCAGCTCCTGAAAGGCTGCAGCCAGCGCCTGTGACGTGGGCACATCAATGGCATTCACCTTGCCGCGCTCCAGCGTGACTTCCAGAACATGACCCTCGCGGTGAACCTTAACGCCGTCTGACATCTGTTTATCCCTCTTTGAATTCTGGCATTACTTCGTTGACGAACATGCGCAGGGATTTCTGTTGTGAAGCGTGATCGAGCCCCATGGAGGCGTAATAGATGTACTCATTCACACCCAGCGCCTGATAGCGCTTCAGCTTTTCGATGACCCGGTCGGGAGAACCGAACATCAAGTTCTCCTCCAACATCACGGGGTCGTATTGTTCCCGTCCCTCCAGTTCATCCAGCGGGATGGAGGCGGGGAAGCCGTCCTTCACATCGCCCAGATTGCGAAACAGGTTTTCGAACTGGCTCAGCAGGCGGCGGATCGCCCGCATCGCGTTTTCACCATCGGCTGCGTTGTCATAAACGCATGAATGGCGCATCAAGGCGAAGCGTGGCACCCAGCCGTTGTCGGCCTTTTCAATCGCCTCATCCAGTTGTTTCTTGTAGAGTTCGGCCTCTGCAAAGGGACGTGTGAACGGCCAGCAGTTCACATGGCACCTTTCCCGCATAGCGTAGTCATAGGTGATGGGTGAGCGCGCAGAGACCCAGACCGGCACCTCCTTCTGAAGCGGCTTTGGCACTGAGGTCGAGGTCGGGAATTGCCAGTATTCCCCGTTGTGTTCGTAGTCGCCCTTCCAAAGCTCACGCACCGCAGGCAGCATTTCCTGCATGTAACGCCAGGCATCAGATTGCTTGAGCCCCGGTCTCATTCGGTCAAACTCGCGCTGATAGGCCCCCGAACCGATGCCGAATTCCAACCGCCCGCCGGTGATCAGATCGGTGAACGCCGCTTCGCCCGCCAGGTTGATCGGGTGCCAATAGGCCGCCGTCGCAACGGCCGTGCCCAGACGGATGCGGCTGGTTTCGGCAGCCCACCAAGTAAGGATCTGGAAAGGGTTTGGCGCGATGGTCATTTCCAACGCGTGGTGCTCGGCGGCCCAGACGATATCAAACCCACCCTCTTCGGCGATCTGCACCATCTCCAGCGTGTGACGGGCGACATCCTGCATGTCCAGATTGTCGTCGATCCGCTCCATGTTCACGGCAAGTTGGAATTTCATTGTTCTCTCCCTCAACGCATTACAAACGGATTGGCCATCGGTTCATCAGACGTGTTCATCCAGATCGTCTTTGGGCGGGTATAGTCGTAGATCGCCTGGAACCCGCTTTCGCGGCCATATCCCGATCCTTTGTTGCCCCCGAACTCCGCAATCGGAGACACCACCCGATAGGTGTTCACCCAGACGATACCGGCACGCACTGCCCCCGCCATGCGCAGGGAGCGCGCGCTGTCGCGGGTAAAGATACCTGCTGCCAGCCCATGTTCGCTATCATTGGCCAATGCGAGCACCTCTTCCTCGGTTTTGAACCGCTGCACCGACAGAACCGGGCCAAACAATTCAGTGTCGACAATGCGCAGATCCTGACGAGGGACTTCGATGATCGTGGGTTCATAGAACAGGCCAGACATCCCCTTTGGCTGCTTGCCGCCGACCAGCACTTTGCCGCCTTCTGTTTGGGCATGCGCCACTTCTCGTTGGATATGCTCTAACTGTCCGGTGGTGCACAATGGCCCCATCTGGGTCTCATCCGCCAGCGGGTCCCCAATCACGATCTGGCGGGCCAGCGCGGTCATCTGCTCAAGGAATTGATCGGCAATGTCTTCGTGCAGGTAAAGCCGTGACCCAGCCACACAGCTTTGCCCCGTGGCGCCAAAGATGCCCGCGATAGAGGCGTTTACAGCGCTTTCGATATTGGCATCGTCAAAGACGATGAACGGGGATTTGCCCCCCAATTCCAACGACACTTCGGCAAAATTTCGTTTGACGTTCTCCAGCACATGCCGCGCGGCATTTGGCCCTCCGGTAAAGGACACACGGGCCACGAGCGGATGACCTGTGAGCGCACGGCCGCAGGGCTCCCCATGGCCGGTGATGATGTTGACGACGCCGGGGGGAATGCCCGCCTCTTCAATCAGCTTACCAAACTCCAGCATCGCCGCACTGGCATGTTCAGAGGCTTTCAGCACGACGGTATTGCCAGCCGCAAGCGCCGGGCCAATCTTGACGGCCACCAGAAACAGTTGCGAATTCCACGGCACCACGGCAGCCACCACCCCAAGGGGTTCACGCCTCGTGAAGACGAACATGTCGGGTTTGTCGATGGGCAGTGTTTCGCCGCTGACCTTGTCGGCACAGCCTGCAAAGAAGTGAAAGAACTCGGCGATATACGTCGCCTGCCAGCGGGTCTCCTTTAGCATCTTGCCGGTATCAATGGATTCCGTGCGCCCCAATGCTTCTGAATGTTCCGCCAGCAGATCGCCCAGCTTGCGCAGGCACTTGCCCCGTTGCGTCGGCGTCATGCCTGCCCAGGGTCCGGTTGTGAATGCGGCATGTGCGGCCTCAACTGCACGGTTCACGTCAGCCTCGGTCGCTTCGGGCACACGGCTCCAGACGTTGCCATCAGCGGGGTTCACGCTGTCAAAGGTGCCGCCGTCCTCTGCATCACACCACTGTCCGTCGATCAGCATTTGGTAGTTGGTGATTTCACCCATGGCCTGCATCCCCCCTCTGTTACCCTCTCATTCATCTCCGCTTTTGCGTCACATGTGCACGAAATTACGACAAAGGTTGTCGAAAAATCTGAAAGCGCTTTTGATGGATCAAGGCAGGCTTGCCGCAATGGAGGCCGTATTTATGGCGAAGAAAAAGCAAGTGATTGGCGGCCCGCTTGAAATTGGCGGGCGGGTCTTGTCCCTGTCGCGTGCCATACGGGCGGGTGATTTTGTGTATCTGACCGGGCAAATCCCCATGAAAGATGGCGCGCCTATGACCACCGGCACGGTAAAGGAGCAAACCCGCGCCGTGCTGGATGACATCACCGCCACGCTGGCGCTGGCGGACTGCACCCGCGATGATGTGATCAAAGCGATGGTTTGGTTGCGGGATCGCAGCGACTTTCCCGGTTTCAATGCGGTCTACGGGGAGTACTTTCCAATAGAACCGCCCACTCGGTCGGCGGTGGTCAGCGATCTGCTGGTCGATGTCCGGGTAGAGGTCGAGGTGGTCGCCTACCGCCCGTTAGACGATGCTTAAGGCGCCTGATGGTACTGCCTACAGCTGGGCTGGGCCTGGGGTTGGGCCGGTCGTGGTGATGATCCACGGCCTGGGTCTGAACCATGACTGTTGGCAGTGGACGACCCCCGCGCTGAGTGATCAATACCGCGTGCTGCACTATGACCTTTTCGGACATGGACAAAGTACACCGCCGCCCGCGAGGCCGAGTCTATCGCTGTTTTCGGATCAACTGGCGGCCCTACTGGATCACTGTGATGTCCGCTCAGCGACCTTGGTGGGGTTTTCCCTTGGCGGCATGATCGCGCGTCGGTTTGCGCAGGACCGTCCGGCCAGGGCGGACGCACTGGCAATCCTGCACTCACCCCACAAACGCACCGATGCGGCTCAGGCTGCTATTCTAAAACGTGTCGATCAAGCCCGCCGAGACGGACCACAAGCCACTGTGGAGGCCGCGTTGGAACGCTGGTTTACGGCAAATTTCCGACAGGCCAACCCGGCAATGATGGACACCGTGCGCGGCTGGGTAAAGGCAAACGACATTAGCATTTATCACACGATCTATCGTGTATTGGCGGATGGCATCGACGAAATCGTGGCCCCAACGCCGCCCATCAGCTGTCCTGTACTGGTGATCACCGGCGACGAAGACTATGGCAACGGCCCCGAAATGACCCGCGCCATAGCCGCAGAGATTGAGCAATCAAAGGCTGTTATCCTTTCGGGTCTCCGTCACATGGCGCTGGCCGAAAACCCCGACGCCGTGAACGCCCCCCTGCGCGGCTTTCTTGATGGTCTGGAAATGGCCATATGAGCACACAAATCCTGAAAGGTCTGCGCGTGCTGGATCTGAGCCGCATGTTATCCGGCCCTTACTGCACCATGCACCTTGCGGATCACGGTGCAGAGGTGATCAAGATCGAAGCGGGTACGGGCGATACGAGCCGTGGCAATGGCCCATTCCGCGACGATGATCCCGATCACAACTGGGCCGGTTACTTCGTCAGTTTGAACCGCGGCAAGAAGAGCATCCAACTGGACCTGAAATCAGATGGGGGAAAGAACCAGTTTCGCGCGCTTGCCGCCACTGCGGATGTCATTGTCGAAAACTTTCGGCCCGGCGTGATGGATCGCCTGGGCCTTTCTTATGAAACACTCGCCGAGCTGAACCCAAGAATCGTCTATGCGGCAATCAGAGGATTTGGCGATCCGCGCACAGGGACAAGCCCATATGCGCACTGGCCGTCCTATGACGTGGTAGCGCAAGCTATGGGCGGATTGATGTCCATCACCGGGCCGAACGCCGACAGCCCCACCAAGACCGGCCCCGGCGTCGGCGACATCTTCACCGGCATGATGATGGCTTTTGGCATCATGGCCGCCTTGCGCGAGGCGGAAGCAACCGGCAAAGGACAGTTCGTCGACGTGGCCATGTACGACGCCATGATCTCTTTGTGCGAGCGCATGGTCTACCTTCATGATTACACCGACAAGGTGCCGGGGCCCGAAGGCAACGGGCACCCCTTTCTCAGCCCGTTCGGATTGTACCCGGCAGCGGACGGGCACGTGGCGCTTGGCATCGTCGACGATGCGTTTTGGCGCCGTTTGACTGAGCTGATGGGGAAGCCTGCCCTTGGTACTGATCCCCGGTTTGCCTCGCGCAGCGCACGGGCTGCCCACGCGGGTGAGGTTGACCGCCTGGTCTCAGGCTGGTTCTCAAAGCTGAGCAAAGCTGAGCTGACCAAAACACTGGGCGGTGAGGTTCCCTTTGGCCCATTAAACACCATTCAGGACATTGCCCGCGACCCCCATATCGAGGCTCGTAAAATGCTCACACAGGTGCACGGCCCGGATGCTGAAACGAGGCCCTGGACGGTTGCCGCCAACCCGCTGCGCTTTGGCGCGCACGGGCATGGGACATTGAACCCGCCACCCGCTCTGGGGGCGGACAATGACGTGCTTGAGACCCTGACGCCAACCTCATCACCCATGGCACCGGAAACCAAGCGCACCCTGCGCGACGCCTTTGGGCGTTTCGCCACGGGGGTCACGGTTGTCACGACCCGCCAGTCTGACGGCACGCCGCGTGGCTTTACGGCAAATTCCTTCTCTTCTGTCTCGCTCGACCCACCACTCTTGCTGGTCTGCATCGGCAAGGCTGCACTTTCCTGCGACACATTCGCAACCTGTGATCATTTCACGGTCAACATTCTGGCAGATGATCAAAAGGAGGTTTCGGGCCTCTTTGCCTCGCAGTCGCCAGAGAAGTTCAACAGCGTCAAATGGCATCCCAATGCGCAAGACATGCCCGTTATCGATGGTGCCCTTGCCAGCTTTGGCTGCGCGCAACATAGGCTGGTGGATGCAGGGGATCATCTGATCCTTATTGGTTGTGTGCTCGACTTCGAGACATCCGATGGGGATCCTCTGGGGTACTACAAGGGCGCATACTTTGATCTTGGGTTGGACCGTGCGGTGACCGAAGCAGCAACCAAAGGTGATGTGACAATCGCGGCTGTTTTGGCACACGAAGGCGGGTTGCTGCTGAAAGAAGAGGCTGACGGAAGTGTGACGCTGCCATCCGCGTCCTCGACACAGGCCTTACTCAAGGCTCTGGGCGATGAATTGATGAAGGCAGAATTGACGCAACTTTATGCTGTCTATCAGGTCACGGAAACGGGTGCGCAACGCATCGTCTATCACGCGCGCGTGCAGGGCGATGCCGATACCGGGTTGACGTTTTTCTCCCTTGATATCTTGCCACTGTCGCGGGTGTCCGACGATGCCGAGCGTTCTCTCTTGCGCAGATACGCGCAAGAGCACCGGCATGGCACCTTCGGCATATATCAGGGAACCGAAGTCGAAGGCGTTGTGCACAGACTGTCCGGAAATCACAAATATCACATCTGACAGGAGAATTCCCATGATACCCGAACTGCGCAAAGTCATTACATTTGACGAAGACATCCATACCGAAGGCGGACGTGCCTCTGACCCTGTCTTGCGCATGATCGGAGTGGCAGCCGTAGTGGAAAACCCCTGGGCGGGGCGTGGGTTCGTCGAAGACCTGCAGCCAGAGATCCAGCGCATGGCTCCCGTTCTGGGCAAAATGCTGACCGATCGCCTGATTACATTGGCAGGTTCGGGCGACGCAATAGAGGCCTACGGAAAAGCCTGCATCGCCGGAACCAGCTGCGAAGTGGAGCACGCTTCGGCGCTGATCCACACTTTGCAGTTTGGCAATTTCTACCGCGAGGCCGTTGATGCCAAAAGCTATCTTGGTTTCACTAACACGCGCGGACCGGCAAACACCCAGATCCAGATCCCGTTGATGGACAAACATGATACGGGTCGGCGCTCGCATTATCTGACCGTTCAGTTTTCCATCTATGACGCACCTGATGTGAATGAACTTGTCGTCGCATTGGGGGCCGCGACCCGAGGACGTCCACATCATCGTATCGGAGATCGATATTCTGATCTTGCAGCCTTGGGGCGCGACGTAGAGAACCCTGCCGGTGTTTGAGCAGACGCGATCTGCACGCGATCAAACCAAGGCGTGCAATGACCTCGCCCAAACTATAGAGGTGGGTTTGGACTACCCTAGTGGGAATTTCCCAAGCTATGAATAAAAAGGCGAACGTCGGCTTCGGTGGCTCGATAGTTGCCCATCGCCCTCGCAGCGAAAGGCCACTTTAGCCCGACGTGCTTTTCGCTGCGGGTGCAAAGCACATGAAGCGGTCATTGAGAGCGAAAAACTTAACGGCAGGTCTGTCCGCAACTCAGACGCTCGATGCTCGCGCAGCGAACGACCGATTTTGAGTTGCCCCGATTTGGTAGACTTGAACGTCCGCTTTCGGGAAATCGCGCTGCAGTGCCGCGAACTCTCCGGTGATTTTGTTGGTGAGGAGGCGCGATGTTTGCGGCGACAGCATCCGGCAGCTTCGTCCGCACAGTGGACATTCAAGCAAGTTGCAGCAAACGACCGGTATGCGGACAAACCCGCCGTTCCCTGAGAAAACGGATAGGCATACCTTTTTAATGATCGCTTCCACGGTCTTTGGTCAATTCGAGATCTTAGTTACCGATCATTCCACTGCACGTTTACAGTTATTAGGCATGTTGCCGGTTCTAACAGTCTATGAACGTGGTAGTGTTTTCGAGCCAACTTGCGGGAAGTAACCATGAGTCAACGTCGTCTTGCTGCAATTGTGTCTCTCGATGTCGTCGGCTTCAGTCGGATGATGCAGGGCGGCTCCAAGCTACTTCTCAAAACACTGAACACCTTGTACCGCGATTTGGTAACGCCGATCGTTGAGCAAAAATCTGGCCGGGTGGTCAAACTGTTGGGCGACGGAGCATTGATTGAATTTCCGTCAGCAGGAAACGCCCTAGAAGCGGCAATTGCGATCCAAACCGAGCTAAGAGAGCCAGACCATCCCTATTTGGTTCCGGAACGTATCCAGCTTAGAGCGGGTTTGCATGTCGGCGACGTCACCGTCGATGGCGACGATATCTTCGGAGACGGCGTCAACATCGCTGCGCGGCTCCAATCGGCAGCTGAACCCGGGGGCATTCTGGTCTCAAAGGTACTTTGTGATCTTGCCGGAGCGGACTATGCCAAACGTTTGCGCCGAGAAGGGCTTCACACGTTCAAAGGCATTGAACAGCCGATCGAAGTTTTGTCGATCAACTTCACCGATGAACATGTGTCCAAATCGCGCGCTAACTTCGCCAAAACACAGGAAATTCGTTATTGCAAAACTAACGACAACATTAGTCTGGCCTGGAGCTCAGTTGGGGACGGTCCTCCGGTCGTAAAGGCGCCAAGTTGGATTGGACACTTGGAACTTGACTGGCGCAATCCGGGGAAAGCTCCAATTTACACTTCCATCGCTCAACGACATCGTTTGGTCCGTTTTGATGCCAGGCTCAACGGTCTATCCGACTGGGATGCAGAAACTTGCACGTTCGAACGGTTCGTTGATGACTTGGAAACCGTTTTCGACGCAGCGGGTATCAAACGCGCGCCGATCCTTGCGATATCGCAGGGGTCCGCAGTGGCAGCTGCCTTCGCAGCGCGCCGACCTGACCGTGTGTCTGCGATCGTAATGATAGGTGGGTTCCCTATTGGTCGGGCAAAAAGAACGTCGCAAAAAGATGTGGAACGCGCCAACGCAATTAAGCAAATGATGACTGCCGGGTGGGATGATGATTATCCGTCTCTGCGTGATTTAATGGCGCAAATCATCGTGCCGGGCGCGAGCCAAGAAGAACGGCGGCAATATGCCGAAGATATGCGCAAGATGATTTCACCCGAAAACATGGGGCGGTATCGCGGCGTGATTGATAACATCGATATCACACCGATATTGTCCGAGGTCGAAGTGCCGTGCCTTGTTTGTCATGGGACGAGTGACAGGATGCAGCCGGTCGAACAAGGACGGTTGTTTGCAAAAGGATTACCCAACGCGAAGTTCATCGCCTACGAAAGCTCGAACCATACCATCCCTGACAACGACCCGGAATGGCCGCGTTTTGAGAGGGACGCCTTGGCTTTCTTGGCTGAACACAGCTGAATTATTGCTCCAAGTGCCTTCGGGTCTGGCGCTATTTCTCTCAAAACAAATGCAACAAGAGTACTTCGCCAGATTAATGGAACACAGAGTTGCGATAAATGCAGTCAGGCTCTCCTACGCCCAAGACGTCGAGGGAGAGTCGGTGGTCTTTGTTCATGGATAGAATGCGGATCATCGGGTTTGGGATGCGCACCGTGATTTAATCGCCCCACATCCGATGCAGCTTCCCGCGAAAGTAGACGTTCAAGCAAGTTGTCGCGAATGTCTGCAACGCGGACTTTTCTGCCGTTCGCACTGTTCAGCCCAACTGGCGCTTTCGGCCCAAACCGGTCGCTCAACTATGGACTAGATTGCTGTAGTCGCAGCCCGCTTTCCGGACATTCGCTGCAAGCCTGCAGTGACAGGCGCCCCTCAGTTCAATCGTTGAGGCACCTGCGTCGCGTTGCTCCATTGCCGGGGCGACTGGCCGTACATCCGCTTAAATTCGCGGCTGAATTGAGAGGAGCTTTGATACCCCACATCCCATGCCGCCTCCGACACGGTCTTTCCTTCCGCAATCTTCATCGCAGCGTTGTTCAGCCGCATCGATTTGACAAACTGGATCGGAGACATTGTCGTGGCTTCCTTGAAGCGCCGATGGAAGACCGCGCGGCTCATACCAACGTGGTCGGCCATGTCGTCAATGGTGACCTGTTCGTTCAAGTGGGTTGAAAGGTAGTCGATTGTTCGCGCGATTTCGTTGCCGACGCCATAGGCCCGTCTTGCCGCCGCCCCAGCTTCGCCCATGAGAACCGCGTAATACAACTCGCGCAGTCGCCCATGTCCGAGCACCTCCAGGTCAACCGGATTGTCGAGCAACTCGAGAAGCCGCCACAGTGCCTGCGTGAAACCGACATCCCAGGACGCTAGTTCCAAAGCCGAAGGCGCATTCCCTTGCGGCTGTCTACGTCCTCCAGTGGCGGCCTCGATCTCCATCGTAAGCTCTCGCATCATGCGTCGATCTAATGTGATCATGACTCCCAGTAGCGGGTCCCTTTCAGAAGCTCGTGGTGCGCCTGCTTCGACCGGCAAAGTCATGGGGCAAAGCAGGTATTTGTCGCTTCCGTACACGTAATGCTGTCCGTCCAGTACGGCTTCCTTGGCGCCACTGAGAATGGCCACGACCGTGGGCTCATAGACGGCAGGAACACAAGGCACCGCCTCGGTCACCCGGAAAAGCTGGACGCCCCTTAGTGCGGTATCAACAAGGCCTGCATCTGGCAGACGGCGCTCGACAAGGTTTTTGATCTGGTCTTTGCTCATGCACTAAAGCTGGCAGGGAACTTTCTTCTTTGCAACGGGGTTGAGACGATTGGGCAAATAATCGAGAGGATATCGCCTGTATCTGTACCCAGTCAGATTCTATCTGTGCGTTCAAGCAATAACACCACAACCGCCGGCCAAGGCTGGAAGGAGATAGAATATGGCAGATACGACATTCGGACCTAAAGGTTGGACACCCGAGCGCCTCGGCGACCAGTCGGGCAGAACCTACATCATCACCGGTGCAAACGCTGGCGCAGGCTTTCAGGCCGCGCGCATCCTTCTCAAGAAAAACGCCAAGGTGGTCATGCTGAACCGCTCTACCGAGAAATCAGAGGCGGCAATCGCGGACCTGAAACAGGAATTCGGCGCGAAAGCAGATGTGAGCTTCATCCGCATGGACCTGTCCGTTTTGGATAACGTGCGCGAGGCTTCCGAAGAAGTTCTGAAGACGGTGCCTCGGATCGACGCGCTGATCAACAATGCGGCCATCGCTCAGGTGCCGACGCGCAAGCTGACCGTCGACGGGTTCGAAAGCCAGCTTGGCACCAACCACTACGGACATTTTCTGCTCAATGGTCTGCTCTTTGACCGCATCGCGGAATGCAAGGGCCGGATCGTGGTCGTTGCGAGCCTCGGCTACAACATGGGTCTCAAAACAATCAAGTTCGATGACATGAACTGGGGTGAGGGCTACGGCGCAAACGCCGCATATTCGCAGAGCAAGCTGGCGCAGATGATGTTCGCCTACGAACTGCAGGACCGTCTGGCCGCGGCGCGGCGCACCTATGTTGAGGTCTACGTTTGCCATCCCGGCTCATCGGCGACGTCTCTGATCACAACAAGCGGCAGCCGCACAATGCGTTTCATCTGGTGGCTGATGACCAAGACGCCGATGGTCCAGACCGCAGAACAAGGCTCATACCCTGAGGTCATGTGTGCCACCGAAGAGGCTCTGAGCGCGCAGCGCGCCCTTTATGGACCGACGGGCCGTCTGGAAGCGGTCGGCCCGGTCGGCAAAGGCACACTGAACGCGCATGCCCATGACAAGGCTGTTATGTCGCGTCTCTGGGAGGTGTCCGAAAAAGCAGTTGGGTTCGAGTGGAACCTCTGATCCCATTGCCACCGGAACCGGCAAAGCAAATGCAGATCGGTTCAGCCTAAAGGACGCGGAAATATGATCGCAGCGCGCAGTAAGGGTCGCTTTTTGAAAGACGGCCCTAGGCTCCAAAGAATGCTCAATTCCCCCTAACTCCAGTCAATTAGCCTCCGCCTCTTTGAACGTAAGTATTGCTGTAACGTTCGGCAACGTTATCTACGTCGCACGTCAAAGTCTCGCAGGCTTGTTTGAGGGCCAGATGCCTCAATCATACCTTGCATGATCAGATGCTGAAGCCTCCCAGATAAGAACACATCACCCAACAAGTTGTGTTCGTCGCATCGCCCCATGGCCGTACCGACAACGCGCGCAGCAGGTGTCCAGTTTGTTGCACAGCATGATAAAAGTAGACTGTCATAGAGATTGTCGGAAACATCGACGCTCTTGCCTGCTTCCCATATACGCAGTGTAGCACCACTGTCTCGCAGGCGCAGAAAATCAGAAGAAAGCGTTGCTCTTGTGACCGGGTCTACCGCTTCGCGTTGATCAAAAAGGCTCGCCAGTAAAGCCGGAGTTTGCGGACCTATATACGGCAGTGACTTTAAGCCAGTCGTTCCAACTCGGGTCACCGAACCTTTGAAAAGGCGCAGGCCATGACATGCCATCTCCAAAAACGTCCGCTCTGATGCATTCTCACCCGCCCATATGCAAACTTCCGGCGTGAGATCCTGCGTCAAATGGGCCGAGATCCGGTCGAAATCGACTAGTGACGGAAAGGGATCGTCAGGCAACTGGCCATAGTTTTGGAAAAGCTCTCTGAAATATGCCGCCCGCGATTGTTTGTCGTTCAAAGGCCCGTGGCTCAGATCATCATCGAACACATCCACGTGCCCTGTCAGGCCGTAAGTTGCAACTGCCGCGCGTAGACAACCTCCGGCACTTCCTCCCAAAACCAGATGTAGATATGCGGGCTGTGACATTGGTTACCTTTGGCTTAAGAGCGCGATTTGGGTTGTCAGGGGACACGTCCCGGCTTGGGGGCACGCAGCTTGAAGTAAATCATTTTCCGCGCAGTTTCCCAGTCTGAATTTTTCCACTTGCACATGAAACTTGCACTGCCGCTGTTTTTCGTAAGCCTTTCAAGATGTAAATATAGGACTGCCAGAGCAAAACGAGGGGTTTTACAATGGGTTTCACGCAATCGGTCATGACCTGCCTGTCCAAATATGTCGTGTTTTCGGGCCGCGCGCAGAGATCAGAATATTGGTGGTTTGTTCTGTTCGTCGTCCTGGTCAGCGTTGGGTTGGCGGTCAACTCATCGGTCATTAGTTTGTAGACAATTGTTCTCTTAAATTGCGCCGGCCAGAGCTTCTTCCCGGTTTTCGAAACTGGGATAGAATAGCCGAATGCATAGAAGACATCGCCGATCTTCTTATCGCTAGTTAGGCTGTTTGGGATGTATGCGTTCATTCTGCCTGTGTCCTTTTCAGGCATCATAGAACTTCGAGCAAGTTTTGATCAGGTGCGCTTTAGGGGGTCAGATGCAACGCTTACGATCGGTCGATCCGCACAGGGGCATTGGAGATCATTCGGGGCTTGATCGAACGTGTTACGATCCAACATGAACGGGATGGCGTGCAGATCGAGTTGGACGGTGCACTGGCAGCGATGATTAGCCTAGCCCAGAATGAACAAAGCCGCCTTGCGGCGGCTTGTTCGGTACTTTGTTCGACCCAAGTGGTTGCGGGAGTAGGATTTGAACCTACGACCTTCAGGTTATGAGCCTGACGAGCTACCGGGCTGCTCCATCCCGCG
>NZ_JBXWOA010000025.1:0-21125 GCF_059610645.1 Ruegeria sp. CDSC054
CTGCAGTTCATTTCTAACCCGCTGCAAAACCCCACTCAGGACAGCATTACGCTGTTCGGCCTAAGAACCCGGATCGTTTTCTAATGCGGGGTGAAGGCAGTCACTAAGGGGTGTGCCAAAGGGCAACTAAGAGAGATCAAGCGCGTGCCGGAATTTTCAACGCCGGTCGAATGAAGTTGGGAAGCAAAGGAACAATCTATGAAGATTGCATACGGAATTCTTGCAGCCTTAGCAGTTGTGTTTTTCATCCTTGGAGGCAGCGATGCCCATGCCAAAGACAACAAGGGTAAAAAGCCGAACAAGGGGGGCAAGAACGGTGATGTCAGCATTCAGATAGAAGACAAACCCGGCAAAGGCCCAAAAGCTGTACCACCTGGACAGATCAAGCGCTACACGCGCGGTGCCAAGCTCCCATCTGACCTGGAGTTCGAGGATATTGGGGACCTTTCCAAATGGAAGCTTGGGGAGCCGGGCAAAGGAAACCGCTACATTCTGGTCGATGACGAAGTCCTCGAAGTTACGAATGACCTGTCTACCGTGGTCGATGCCGTCGGCATCGTCGGTGATCTTCTAAATTAGGCGAAAGTACGATGTTTCAGGGCAAGAACTACCTCGTTTGCCCTGACGCTGGCCGGGGCGATCATTTGTGAACCCCGGCCCAAGTTCAAAACCCGGATCCGAGGCGCTACGATGATAAAGGCCCTTCTTGTTCTTTTTGCGCTTGCTACCTTTTCGTCAGCACGCGCCCTACTCGCTCAGGAAAACGGTGCAACTGAAGTCCCGCAAACAATACGCTTTGAGGGCTATGTATAGCCCAGTCGCGAAGCAGAACTGTCGCCTTTGGTGGACAATGTGGTCAACCGGACTTTGCAAAGTCTGCTTTCTGCGCATTGCAGACCTTCGCGCACGGCATAACACCCAACATTAGAGAGTGCATCATCCCAGAACTTTTAGATCTTTTGGTGCGAGCCGACTTTTCTCCGGCAATGTCCCAAATTTAATTCCTTCGATTTCGAGTTTGTCTCGTATCGCTACAAGTTCACCCAGTTTGTACTCAGATTGCTCAGGAACAACGTATAGTACTTGAGGAACCTTTCTCAAAAGAAGTGCTGCTCTTGCCAGTTGGTCAATCAAGTAGCCAGGATCAATTCTATTCCTCGGGCCTTTGATCTCAATCGCCGCAAAAGGCTCCGAGCCTTTGTATACGATTAAGTCTGTGGCAAGAGGCTCGAACGTTCTGCCTTCTCGAACAGTCAAATTTTCCACATTGAAGATGTCACTAGTGTTCTGTTTGAAAAGCATTTTTGCGTTTACTTCGAAGTCTCGGGCTCTTCGCTGGCCGCCAAAACCACCTCTAGCAATCACGACCGCAGGCTTCTCCGCCAATCGAACTTCATCAAGAATAGACTTAGTTTCCGCCTGAGATAACTCCCCTGAAAGAACGGCATCAGCTATCTCTTTGGATTTCCTAGGGTCATACCGATCTATCCTTGAAAGCAAAATAACTTGCATCATGGCCAGCCAGTCGGGCTTTGATTCAAAAAGATCGGGTCGGTTCTGTTCTAACCATTTCGCCGCGGACATCGGATTGCGAAGGCTTGCAGGCTTTGTGCCTCTAATAGCGGCAACGCTTTGGAGTGCATCGTCCGGAAACGCGTACCCGCAGGCTTGGCTGTCTTGGACAACGCGATTCAGCCACGCTCCGAGGGCAATCCAGTTTTCAGTTTTGGCCAAATCTTGAAATTCGTCTTCAGTCATCATCGGTCGCAATCATTTTATTCGCATCGAGCCCATTGCCAATGCGAATGGATGCATGTATAGAGCCCGTATGAGGATAGATCGACACGCACCCCCGACGGCCCGACGCGTTCACAAGCGCGGAATGAAAAAACGCGCTGGCAAAATGTCTGGCGTCAAGTTCCCAGGCGTCATTCAGCTCGAAAGCCAAATGGAAGCAGCACTGGTTCGTTGCATGCAGGTCGACCCTCGTGTGGTCTCGCTTAAGCCACAGCCTTGCACAATCGACATGGGAACCGGAAGAGCATTTGCAAACAAAGAAGCGGCGCTAGAGGCTTATGAAGGGCGTCGGTACAGGCCTAAGCTTTATACACCAGACCTAGAAGTCACACATGTCGACGGCCGTTTGTTCTACTTGGACGCCAAGCACAGCGCTCACATAGATAAGAAACCTGAGTACCTGGACTATCCTTCACTTCTTGCCGAAGTCGGACTCTCGCTTGTCATTGTAACTGAGTCCTTATTGCAGGGGCCGATTGATCGAAATGCTTGGCTGCTATTGCAAGGACAAGCCGAAGAGACCGCCCCTAAACTTGCAAGCAAAATAGCGTGTCTCAAACAGCAACGTGTGACGTTCAAAGAACTAAGAGAGAACATTGGCATCCCCCAAGCGAAGATTCTTCGCCTTATTCTTGATGGCTATCTGGTGTTCGATTTTTCATGTGAAGCTCTTGGGCCATCCACGAACCTGAATACTGCGAACCGCGACCGAAGACATCTGGAGGTAATCGAATTTTGAAGCAGATTGTCAAAAGGCGGCACCAGAGAACCATCAAATATAGGGGAGAAACCTATGCTGTCGATGGAGCGATAGCTGGGCGGGATGCATATCAGATATCGAACTCCCAAGTTGATCCTTTTGAGATATCTGGACAAGAATATCGAGACCATGTGCACGATGGGCTAGTGAAGGAAGAAGGCTTCGACAAACGTCCTCGTAATGTAACCGCTAAAGATGCACGCGAAGCTCAGCTCAGACTACGCATTGTGGAAAATGCACTAAAGCTTGGGGAGGAAGGCGTTCATTGGGCAAAACGCATACCGATACTTCAACGCGAGTTCGCCGAAGAACCCACCTGCAAAATCAAGGGTAACCGTTTTCCGAGGCAATCGACTGTTCAGAATTGGGTCAAATTGTATCGGCGCGGCGGGCCGGAAGCGCTTTTGCCCAAGCACAGCAATTCAGGAAATCGTATGCCAAGGTTTGACAGCGTTTTCCACGAGATAGTGCTCGATCTATTGGAAATGCAATATACGTCGTCGGACAGACAAAATCTAACAAGTCTGTCTAGCGACGCTTATAATCAATACCAGTTGGTTTGCCATGAGAATGGCATAAAACCTGGGTGCTGCGGACGCAAGGCAGTCGAAGCGATTGTGCACACAATCCCTCATTTTGACGTTCTAAAGTGGCAACTGGGCAGTAACGAGGCGCGCCAACACATGCGAATTGCCTAAAAATACTATGATATAACAGCACCTTACGATCAAATAGAATTGGACTGCACAAAAGCTGACATAATGCTGGTTGATGATAGCGGGGAGGTAATAGGTCGGCCGTGGATTTGTGCAGCGATTGACTGTGCTACTAGTTGGATTGTCGCATTTCAGGTCTTCCTACCAGATCCATCATCAGAACATGTGGCCAAAGCTCTAAAGGAGATGATTAGCTACCCAGAGGAAGACTTTTTCGAACAGCACGAAATTGTAAACAGGAAAAAAATCGCCGCACTGCCGAAAGTGGTTGTAATGGATCAGGGTTCAGAGAACGTGGGCGAACCCATCGATGCTTTTATCGAAGTTGCTGGTGTCCATGGCCATTGGGCGCAACCTCGAAAACCCCAGGAAAAGCCGTTTATCGAAAACTTGTTCGGGGCAGTTCGAAGCAAAGTCAGCCAGCTTCCGGGTGCGACTAAGTCAAAGGCATATCCCGACCGGGATCGAACCAAAAAAGCAATGGATGAAGCCCGTCTGACGCTAAGAGTGTTCAATTCAATAATGCAACGCTGGCGCTACGACGAATATGGAAGAACTCCGAGGAGAAAAGTCCAAGACATCTTTAAACGGGGTGAAACACCTAGCGCCGCTTGGGACAGATTGGCAGATGAACACATAGTGCCAGAACCCCCGTCTTTGGACGAGCATCACGCAGCGCTGATGATCCAATCCGAATCTCGAACTCTGTGGCACTACGGTATCGAATTCGAGAGTATGCAATACAACTCTGAAGACTTGGCAAGGCTGTACCGACGACTAGGCCCGCGCCAGCGTGTTGAAATACGCTATGCTCCACTTGATGCTAGGGAAATTTTGGTCGTGGATCCGCATACAGGCGAGTTGGTGCGCGCGTCCAACAAAGCAAAAGACTTGGCAGCACTTTCTTATCGTGAGCTAAGAGAATGCCGGTCACCCAAGGCGAAACACAACGGACCAATCAAAACGGCTTTGGAGATCCACAAAGATATCCAAGCGCGCAGGACGTATAAGCAGGGCAAAAAAACTAAACTGCAAAGGAACCGCTCTGCGGAAATCGACAAGTTGCGGGCCGCTGATATGCAGAACAGAAGTTTGAAAGAACCACAACTAATTGACCAAATACGGTCAGAGGTTGGTCACAACAAGCTCGCAGTTACGAGATCAAAGAACTTGCCAAGGGTCGAAAGAAAAGATGCTGGACCAAACAACTAGTAGAGCTCTGCAAGGTGCATTCATCCGACATAGCCGCCACGAATGGGCTGTCTCGGAGATAAAACGTCTTTTGAATATTGCAGCAACCGAGGGTGGACGGATCATACCAATCTTGGGGCCGACGAGATGTGGAAAGACAGAACTGACAAAGGACTTGAAGGCACAAGTTGAAAATGACCGCCACGGCCCAAGTGCTATTCTGGTATCTTCAGATGTCATTCTGGGCCGACTTGCGCCACGGCCTTCCGAGCGGGATTATTACGGTTCCTGCTTGCGAAGCATGGGCTTTGACTTCGTAGAACGAGAGCGACCTGCCCAAATTCGAGAACGTCTCTTTCGGCTCGTAGCTGAGCACGGCATTCAAACAATCATTATCGACGAAGTGAACCATTGCGCCGAAACTCTGACTAGGCACTCGCGTCGACAAGCCGCTGATCACTTCAAGACTATTGTTGATGAAACCTCAGTCGCTCTGATTTTAGCTGGGTTGCCAATGTTCGAAGCGGTTATGGACAGCAACGAGCAGTTTGCGGGACGCTGTTTGAACACCATTCGAATGAACCCCTATTGGTGGAGCGTTGAGGCTGATCGTATCGCGTTCTGCGATGCAATCTTTGCTGCCTTCTATTGTCTTGAGGAGTCCGGCATCCTTTTGGAGTTTGACCAAGACGATATGGTACGGCGATTGTACGGTGTTTCCGGCGGACGTGTGCCAGTGGCGTTGGAAGTGCTGCGCGCGCCCCTGGCATTGGGTGCCCAAAATTCACAATACAGCACCAAAACGATTGCCAGGGCAGCGACGGATTCAGGCCTGGAGCGAGATCCGTATCAGTCGTTTTTTCAAGAAGAACCACCATCGGATACTGAGCTGATCAGGTCATACATCAGAGTCATGGCAGATGCTGGTCTCGAAGTAGAGCCTATGACGTCGCATGAGCTTGCGATTATGCGAGGTGTATGAGGTGCCGGGTTTGTTTGCAGTACCACCATTGAAAGGCGAGAGCCTTATCGGATACTTGCGTCGTCTAGCCCATGTAAATGGATACAGAGATGTCTCTGAATTTTTGACACGGTTCCGGCGGAAGTATGGGCGAATTCTAGTCGAGAACATCGAGCACTTTGAGCAAGAGATGGGCTTAGAGAAAGGTTTGTTGGTTACTATCTCCCCTTCTGCCAAACCTGAGTCACCCAGCTTAAACTGGCGTTTCGAGCGGCATCATAGCGATCCGATTTGCCCTTCATGTCTTGCCGATGGCTTACCCTTTCAACAAACTTGGCGTCATTACTTGGTGACAGCCTGTCACCATCACAAAACGCGTCTTCAAGATGTTTGCCCTGTCTGCAAAACCACATTGCGTCCGACGTCCGGCGGCTTTGATAAATGCAGATGTGGCTTTAGCTACTCCAATTTCCCACGGGTGGCAGCAAAGGACCACGAAGTGATCATCTCCGCCTTGATTGCGGGAGATTCAACGGTTGGCAAGCGGTTTCTTGACCTTGCAGGAGGGCGTCAGGTCCCAAAAGACATTGGCGCTTTTATTAATTTCCTAGCGAGTGGTTTCGCTCAGAACCGCACGGGCAAGTCTGGGAAAACACAAACACCCAAAAGCGTTGCAGATTCGTTGGAACTGATTGAGCCGTTGGCAACTGTATTTGACCATTGGCCAAATGGGTTCGAAGAACACGTTCGAGGGTTGATACTGGCAGGAAATTCAGAATCCAACTCTGTGCCGTCCATGCTCGGAAGCTGGTATCAAAGACTTATGAAGTTCGAAGATGATGCGTACCAGCCTTTCAGAGATGCAGTGTCGCGTGCTGCTTCAACCGAGTTCAAGGGAACCTACCTGGGAAAGCTAACGCCGTTGCAAGCTCGGGAATGGGTCTCGGCTAAACAAGCGGCCAAGGAACTGGGAATTTCTGCACAGCGCTTGGTGGCTGAGGTTCAGTCAGGTCAAATTGCCGGAAAGCAAGCCCGTAGCGGGTATGGGCACCGGCATACGATGATTCCACGCTTCGAAATTTCGAACATCTATCTGGATAGGAAGCGGTATTGGGATGGGTTGCAGGCCAGAGACTACCTTGGTGTTACAAGAAAGCAATTTGATCTGCTTCGCGCGTCAGAATTGATCCACGAGGTTGCTGCTGAATACCGTCCTCCACTTGTTGATGGCTGCATTGACGGTGAAAGCCTAAAAGAGCTCACAACAAACATTCGAAACTGCACTAAAGTTCAAGCGGGAGAAACTATTCCGTTCAATCAGCTCAACCTGAGGCGGACAACTGATCGAGCTGCTTTGATGCATGTTCTTCAGAAAATCTCCACAGGCGTTATCAAACCTGTTGTTGCGGAAGAAAACATGCGACTTGGTGAGTTTCATTTTTCAGTTTCCGACATCGACCGCGAACTTGGGACGCAGCGGTTGTCAAAAGACTGGACCGCAAATGATGTCGCAAAGTTGACGGGTTGGAAGGCTCAGGCGGTGACACATTGGTGCAAGCTGGGCCTGCTCGGATCACGCAAAGTTCCGCATGGCCCAAGCGAGTCTTTCTTGGTCAGACCGCAGCAGCTTGCGATCTTTCAAAGCGAGTACTTGCCGGTAGGTACACTGGCTAGGTCAAGAGGAACTACGTCCCGAAAACTCCTGTCTGATTTTGAGAGCAAAGGGATTGAGACCCATGGTGCGCAAATGGAAGGTAAGACGACGCGAGGACACTTGGTAAAACTGAGTGATCTGGCTTCGCTGCTGTCTGAGGCTGCCTAGTGCTCGCCTGCGCCATCCGAAAAGAACACCACTGAAATGCGCTGTCCAATTGCGGGTTCGTGGCCGCGTGAAACCTGATCAGCTTCTTCGATGACCCGGACCATCTTTTCATGGATCTCAACGGACGCCTGATGATCACTTTCGAGCTTTTCCAAGATAACCTGAAGCGCGATGTACCCCTTGGGAAGACCCTCATAGGCGAAGCTGTCACGCACTTCGTGTTTCGCTTGTTCCCAGAAGGGATCAAGCTCACGGCTCCACGCTTCGCACACCATTTCCACGGCCGGTAGTGAAAGATGGCCAAACCATTCTTGATCACTGAGTTCGACACCACCTTTGCGTCCCATGAACTCGGCGCAGGCTTTCATGAGGCTCTCAACGCGCGCCGGGCGCAAGTCCCACTCGGTCAGCTTGCCGATCTGCTCTGAAATCGTCTCTAGCGCTTCAGAGAGATCTTTCAGAGACATGTGGGCGTGCTCCATGCCAAGGCTTCTGGTCCGTTCGTATGCAGTCTCCAGCGATTGGACACAGGCTAGCTGGTCGCGTTCCAATATAAGGCCTGGCGCAGTATCCTTAAGAAGCAGCAGGCGAGGCGGAAAGAAGCTATTGCTCTTGCTAAGCCCTTTGAGATGTAGCGCCGTGAATTTCTCACGGGCCGATAGGAGCGCCAACTCGGCGCCCCAGGTGCCCTGGATTTTGGCCTTGTCGATGAGTTTGTAGCGGTCTTCGGGGATTGTTTGCTTGGTGCGTTCCAGCACGTCGTGAAAGTTATTGTCGCGAAGCCGCCGTGGGGATCGCAGATATTCAACAACACTATCGAGGATCAGTTCTGCGTCTTCGGTGCTTTCTTCTAAGACGGCGTCGATCAGCTCTTCCCCAGCCAAAGTTCTATAGTTCTCTATGCGCTGGGCGATTTTTTCGTCAGATGCAAACTGACCTACTGGCACGTCAATAAGGTGGTAATTGACGACCCCGAACTCACTATCGATCCTGTCGATCCTACCAAGACCTTGGATGAGCTCTTTCAGGTTCGAGGTCAGGCCAAGCAACACCAGCGTGTCTGACGACTGAAGGTTGATACCTTCAGCCATTTTGTAAGTCAGAAAAACCGAGGCAGATCCTTTTGGTTCGTTCTTTCCTCCAGGTCGGAAGTAAGACTCAACGGACTTGCCCTGTGTGATACGCTTGAAGCTGTCGGGGCCACCTCCAAAGATCGCCTTCACGGCGCGATCTTCACCCTTGGTTTGGTTTCCCACGACATAGTTGGTGTGGTGGCCTATGCGCGACAGTGCTTCTGCAAAAATCTCTAGTGTGTCCGTCCGTTCTGCGAGAAAGACGACTCTGTCTTTTTCATTTTGTATTCTCAGGCATGCCTCATACCGCTTCTCATCAAGCTCCTTGAGAACACTGAGACCCAGTTTTTGGTTTAGCGCGTCGCATTTCTTTGTGGGTTCAGGCGCTTCTATTCCCAATGCTTCGAACATGTCGGACTGGTCGCGGTGGGGCACCTTTTTCTTCGATTTCCCACCACGCTCGAAGTCGCGAAGCGATTTGCCAATAGCTCCATGAGACATCTCCCAATGGGCCTGGGCGGCGCTCACGCGCAGAATGTTCAAAAGGTTGCGGATGTAGAGTTGGTCCTGGGTGCTTTGTTGCGTGCTGACATGCCCGAACCGGCTTTTCTCGACAGCGGTCACCCTACCGCCAGGCGCAAGTTCTTTACAGAGTGCCACAATCTCATCCAGGCGTGTTTGCTGAGGCTTTGTCACCTTAAGTTTCTTTGGGCGCCCGTGGTTTTCAAGTTTCGGGTAACTGTGCTTCTTGGGATCTTCGTCCTCGCCAATGCATCGCCTTTGTCTGCGTGTCAAAAACGGAGAAACAAGTTGCGCGAGTTCGGTGCGAGCCTCTCGCGTGAGCGTCGTGTCGGGTTCTGACAAAACGGCCAGTTGTGCATCCTGGTTGAAGATATCTTTGGGAACGTGGGTTTCGCGCTCGAACAACTCACCCATGGCCTGAATGAAGGTTGGGGTCATGAAAATGGACGCCCGCTTCTCCTGCATATGGGTCAACCAGTCGACATCCAGGTTCCCGAGCAGCGTTGCCGACAGACAGACATTCCAGCTTGGTGGGGCAAGTTCGATGGCTGAAGCCATTTGAGATGCTTGTTCAAAGCCTGGTGTAACCGTGTGGCTTTCATCGATTATCAGAATGCCAAATTGATCGAGCCTGAGCCCAGATTTTTCTTCATCGCCAGCGCCGCGGAGGTGTTGTTTGGCAAGTTTGCTATTCGCGACAGGTTGGAGCGAGTTTGTCGAATACTTGCGCCAACTGGGAATAACTTTGGGCGGGGCAATTACAGCCGCATTTTTTCGCGCAACGCCATGGACGGGGGAGCGGGGCACGACTTCTGAGAATGTTTCTGACAATGCTTCGGCCAGGTGACAGCCGATCTCTGTCTTTCCTGAACCGGTTGGCGCTTCTACGAAGGCGATGCCATGGTCATAGACGATGGAACACGCCTCATAGGTCAGCTCCTGTTGATACCCAAACAGCGTATGGCTCGTGATCTCTTTTCGGGCGCCAGTGAGCCAGGGTTCAAACCCCTTTTGCTCCGAAATTGTTCGCGCCATCGCGTCTTCAGCGGTCACCGGTTTGATAAGCTTTTCGAGTATCTCCAGCGCCTCGGTATTCCAATCGACAGACACATCCCAAGCCTGCTCGGCGGCTTCTGTGCGTTCGACCTGAAGTTCATGCGTGCCCGCATCCAGGTCATCGGCATACTCGATGTTTCTGTATAGCCCTGAGTAGGAAAAGTTTGCGGACCCGGCGACGGCACCTTTTGGGGAACTGACGATTTTTGAGTGTAGCCGCCGATCCCCAGATATACCCAACTTGCGTTTGGCGAGCTCCGGATCGAAGACACGCAGATCAATTTTCCCGGTTTTGATGGCGTGTTTTGCCAGCACTGCGATGAGATCGTGATTCTCTTCCACTTGAAGCCCGGAGCGCTCCAGCCAGTAGAGTTTCATTTCTTGGGTGACTGGTTTGGGGTTTGTCAGTCTTTTGGTATTAGCCGTGTCGATCCCGAACGATATCCGGATCCGGATATCGCTGTCGTTTTCCAGATCCCTCAGCTCGGGCAATTCCTTCATCAAAATCGACAGCGAAGACAAGAAGTCCTGATACCCGGTGACAATCAGACAATCCCCGGAGGTGATGTGGGGTCGATAAAGATTGATGACCGGCCGGTCGATATTGGTGCCGACCTTCGCAACCGGTTCGGCATCAAGCTCGCTTGCGGGCTTTTGATTTGCTTCGGTGAGCTGCTTTGGCTTGGAACGCAGCCAATCAGGGAGTGAAAACAATGAACAAGTCTTGGTTTAAGGACACTTAGTCTAATAGTGATACTGCGGGCATCGTCCTTCAAGACGTCACCGGAAGAAACATTCGTTTTCCTGAAACTGTCGGAAATTCGCACCGGTTTTGTGGCAGAAAGCCGGGATTTCGAGATTTAACATAAGTCGCGATTATGCAGCGTTTTCGCTCTCGTCAGCCAACCACCTGCTGCACCCGAACAACGGTCAGTCGTGAAATCTAGATCAGTTGTAGCGTTGAGCCGAGAACACAAAGTGCTTGTCCGTGCCGTAAGGTCAGCGATGCGCAGGAATCCGGACTTTGCAAAATTCAGCGGACGGCCCAATTCGGACGTGGCCCGATGGGCGTCGTTGCTGCGGTGCGGCCCGCCAAGCCAGCCATTCGCCGCGAGCGCAACGCTAGAAACTAATTCGACGCGAGCACATGACCTTGCCGAAACCACCTGCCAAGAGGCCAGAGATTGTTCCATTGTCGATTTCCAGATCGACTTTTATCAGGCTCGGACTCGCCGGGTTCATAAACACCCCTTGTTCGATTTGAAATGATCGTTGAGATGATACGACAAAGTCGTGCAATACACATGCTAAGGGCCCCGCAGCCATCCCCGTCGCGGCTTCTTCCTCAATCGCGTATCGGGGCGCAAACATGCGGGTTGTAGCGTCTCGGTCGGTCGCCGATGGGTCTCTTGTGAAGACGTAGTAGCCGATCAAATCCAGTCGTTCGCTGATTTGCGTGATTTTGGCAAAATCTGGTTTCACATTGGCAAGACCATCGGCATCAGCGAGGCCGATGACAATGAAACTGTTACCGGTATTGACTAAAACCGGTGGTATTTCCTGATCAAGATGATGTCTGTTGATCCCAAGGGAGTTCAGTACATCGTCGATGCTTACACCTTTTTCCACCCAGTCCTCTGGTATCGCGTATTTTGGGGCCAGCTGTTCCATATAGGCGGCACCCTCTTTCATTAGTATGCGCCTTGGCCCATCAACTGTCTCCTTCGAGGTGTTGGGATTGGGAATCCGGCCCAGCGCGTCAAGGTGAGAGAAGGCGGCAATTGTTGCATGACCGCAATGAGCGATGCGCCTGTTCGGTGTGAAGAAATCCAGTTTGAAGCCCTCTGTCTTGGACTGCGACACAAAGGCCGTTTCGGACAATCCAACCCTTGCCGCGACGGTTTGCATATCCTGTTCGCCCAATTCATCAGCATCCAGGACGACGCCTGCGGGATTTCCACCGGCGCCACCGTCGACAAAGCCGTGTACGATTTCAACCGTTACCTGTCTGACAGTATTTGCTTGCGTATTCATTGGTTTTCTCCATGCGTCGGCCGCACCTTTGAGCATGGTGCGGCCAGTTTTACGTCAGTTGCTGGCGGCGGTGATGCGGTTCAGAAAGGCGGTCATTTGCGCCGCAATCTCGGGCCCATATTCTTCCAGCGCGAAGTGACCCGTATCGAGCAGATGAAACTCGAGATCATTCAGATCGCGTTCATAGGGATAGGCGCCTTCGACCGGAAAGATGTGATCATTCTTACCCCACATCAGTAGCGCCGGGGGTTGATGCTTCCGAAACAGCGCTTGCCATTTTGGGTACTCGGCAACATTGGTGCCGTAGTCTAGGAAGAGTTCAAGTTGCACCTCTTGATTACCTTCGCGGTCGAGCAGGTATTGGACATGCCAATAATTGTCGGGACTGATCAGTTCCGGTTTTTTAACGCCGTGGGTGAACTGCCATTTGGTTGCATCCAGAGTGAGGAATCCACGAAGCTGGTCGCCGTTCTCTTGCGATGGCTCGGCCCAATAGGCTTTGATTGGATCCCAGAACTCGCGCAGCCCTTCCTCGTAAGCATTCCCGTTTTGAATGATGAAGCCGGTTACCCGCTCGGGCTGTTCCGCAAACATTCGGAAACCAACCGGGGCACCATAGTCCATCAAATAGACCGAGTACTGTTCGACTCCCTTCCGGTCGAGCAGCGATGTCATCATTTCGGAGATGTTCGCGAAGGAATACTCGAAGCCTTCGGCCTTTGGCATCTCCGACGCTCCAAATCCGGGAAAATCGGGTGCGATCACGTGGTAGTGCTTGGCCAGTTCAGGGATAAGGTTGCGGAACATATGTGATGAGGTCGGAAAGCCGTGAAGCAGCAGGACAGTAGGTCTGTTTGGATCTCCTGCTTCACGATAGGCGATAGCGATGTCGCCGATTTCTTCCGTGCGGAAGCTGACAGCCTGCGTAGCTTCAATTCCAGTCTCTGCGGCGATTGCTGGCGCCGGTGTAAATGGCGCAGCAATGGAAAGTGCGAGAATGCTGGCGCTCAGGACGGATTTCAGATTGCGCGACATGGATGTTTCCTTTCTTCAGGTTACGGCGTGCGTTCTTGAACGCGCGGGGCTTGATATCGGTCAGTTTTGCTGACCCAGTGCCTCTTCGAGCCTTGCGTTTCGAGCTTTCAGTGCTTCCAGCTCAGTGCGAAGCGGGACGAGGTAATCTTCAAATTCTTCAAGGGTCAGGCGTTGGGGGATGTGCTGCGGGCAGTTCCAGTCCATCGCCTCAAGCTTGATCACAATCGCCCGCTCAGGATGAGCGCGATAGCCCGGCTCACTCAGGCGTTGCATCAGCGCCGGATCGGCATTGGCATCAATGAGTTTCGCCCGACCCCAGATCTTGAGGCGTCGCTGATTGGGATAATCCATCAGGATCAGCGAGATTCGGTCATTGCCCAGCAGATTCCCAGTGCTGAGATATTGCCGGTTGCCGAGGAAATCGGCGTAGGCAAGTGTCCGTTCATCCAACACTTTCAGAAAACCCGCTGGTCCACCGCGAAATTGTACATAGGGCCAGCCGGTTTCCGAGACTGTTGCCTGATAGAAGCCGTCTCTTTGCCCGATGAACCTGGCCTCGACCGGGCTGATTGAGTCCTCCTGACGCGTGCCGTCCAGAAACTTCGCGTAGCCGTTAGCTGACCCGTTTTTGGCCTGCGTTTCGCGAACGGAGGGCGTGAAGCTGATCTCTGCAAAGGGTCGTGCCATTGAATTCTCCATCTCGGCCTGGGCGATGCCCTGGGACTGAGGTGAAGTTAATTGGAGCTTTCAAGTTGCGGAATTTGGATACTTGGCAATATATTATTCAAAAATATGGAATAATATCTTGGACAGATTTCACGCGTTAAAAGTCTTTGTGAAGGTCGCCGAACTAAAAGGTTTCGCTGCTGCGGCCCGCGACCTCAACATGTCACCACCGACAGTGACCCGAATGGTTTCTATGCTTGAGGACAGCCTCGGGCTACGTCTTTTTGTACGCACAACGCGCTCAGTGATGCTGACTGATAGCGGGCAAAGGTTTTTTGAGGATGCCAGACGTATTCTGGCTGACCTTGAAGAGGCCGAGCGCGCCGCTGTCGGTTCCTATGCCGAACCGACCGGGGAAATTAGTGTTACTGCATCTGTCCTGTTTGGCCGTATGTTCGTCACTCCAATTTTGGGCGAATTTCTGGATCTGTATCCAAAGCTCTCAGCGCGCACGCTCTATGTGGACCGAGTGGTCAATCTGATTGATGAGGGTCTCGACGTCGGGATCAGAATTGGCAACCTCGCTGATTCCAGTTTGATGGCTGTCAGGTGTGGTACGGTGAGGCAGGTCGCGTTTGCTTCCCGTAAATATCTTGACCAATATGGCGAACCAGATACGCCCGATGATTTATCCTGCCACGCAATCATTAATTCAACTGCCTTGAATGCATCGGCCCAATGGCATTTTCAACGGGGCAGAAAGACTGTCACCAAACGCATGAGCCCACGCATCAGCATGAACACAAATGACGCTGTGATCGAGTTGGCCTTGCAAGGTCATGGTGTCGGGCGGCTTCTGTCCTATCAAGTCGCACCCTACATTGCAGATGGGCGGCTCAAGACTGTTCTAAAGTCGTATGAACCACCCGAAGTCCCCATCCATCTTGTGCATCAAGAGGGACGAACCGTGTCTGCGAAGGTGCGCACCTTTGTTGACTTTGCTGTCGGACGTCTAAAATCAGATCCCCTTCTTGTCGGGAATCAAACACAGGTCCAAAAGCAAGATTAACAAATGGGCGGGCGTCGCGCTATTCAGCCACTGCCGCGACCGAGGCGATCCATGCATTTGGCACAAAGGCATCATCCAACGCGGTTTCCGCCACATGGTTCGTATAGTTCGACAGGGTTTTCAACGCTGTGCCGAGGATGACTTCCAGCATAGATCGGCGTGTGTAACCAGCCGTCAGAAACGCTTCGACCTGTGCGTCGCTGGGCCAGCCTCGGCTTTCGTTGATCACGATGGCGAATTTGCGCAGTGCTTCCAATTTGGGGTCGGCGATAGGGCTGCCATCGCGTAACGCTGCGATCACGTCTTCGGGGACACCGGCCATCTGTGAAAGAGTGGTATGGGCGGCCATGCAGTACTTGCACCCGTTCAACCGGTTGTTAGTCATAAGGATGATCTGGCGCTCAGTCTCTGACAGGCTGGTCTTTCCAAAGATGTTGGAAAGTGTCGTATAGCCTTCCAAAATTGCGGGCGCTTCGGCCATGGCCGCATAAAGGTTGGGCACAAAACCATATCCTTTCAGCGATGCTTCCAGAATTGGTTTCGCGGCATCAGGGGCTGAGGCGATTGTATAGGTCTCAAAATCAGTCATGTCTGGTTTCCTTTGGGAAGAGTTTTCGACGCACGCAAATTGTCATTGCGGACAGGGCGTCTTGGAGAAATGCCGGCCTTTTGGGGAGGGGAGAGGCAGCGGTGGCTCCGACCGGCAAAAGCCACCAAATTCCTCGATCAAAGGCTGCCGACAGGCGTGTGGTGGATGTCTGCCCACTTGGCATGGGCGCCTTGGATCACGGTCTCTTTGTCCCCAAGGTACTTCTTGAAGATTTCCTCATTCACAAAGAGATAGAGCTTGTCGTCCACGATATCGGCATACCGAACATCGCCATCAAGCTTCTTGCCTACATAGACACCAAAGGCGCAGAACCCGCCGAATTGAGGCAGATGTGCCGTCGGATCCGCCTCGAATGTGGCTTTCGCTGCCTGCGACGCAAAATAGTAGTCCACTCCATCATGGGCCGATGTAAAAGTGGCGTTGCCCATTTCGGGTATTTCGGCTTCAAACATCGATACAGGATCGACGCCATGCATGCCGAGGGGCTGCCCAGTCAAGGTAAGACTGTTCGAAACGTTGTATTCATCGTCAGCCAATGCCGCCGCCGCCAGGGCGAGAGTCAACGCTGTTGTAAGCGCGGGAAATGTAAAGATGCGTGTCATGATATGTCCTTTCAGGATGCTAGGATCAAATTTGAAGATCGATTTGGGTCAGGCCGATTGGCCAATGCGCTCAACCGCGTCGTCGGTCCACCAGACGCCGTTGGCGACCATGCGGAAGTTGATGATGGCGGCGAGATACCCGTCACCTTCAGGCACCTTGGCCCCGGCTGTGGCATCGCGAACGACAGCGACCTCGTAGCCCAGCTCCAGCAGCTCGTAGAGATGCGCCTGCGTACACAGGTTCGCCGACATCCCCGCGAGGATCACCTTGTCGATCTTGCGTTTACGCAATTGCAGGTTCAGGTCATTCTGAGCAGGGCTGTAAACCTTGTGTGGCGAGCAAATGATGGTTTCGCCATCCTCGATGTACTTCTTGTATTGCGGCATCCAGTCGGCACCTGAGCCCTCGAAGTTGTCCAAATTGAGCGGTCCCAGGCGGTCAAACATGCCGATGCTGTGCATCGTCGCTTCCAGAGTGCCCTCGAACTCCCATTTGTGGTCATGTGGGTAGTAATAGTGGGGCGAGATGAAGACCGGCATCCCCGCAGCCTTGGCGGCAATGAAAAGCCGTTCGATATTGTCGACCGTGCCCTGTTCGGTCACGCTTTCGCCAACGACGCCCCACGTCACACCGTCCTCTGACAAAAAATCAATCTGGGGGTCGGTCACCACAAGCGCAGTACGCCCCGGCTCGATGGTCATGTCGATTTGGGGAAGGCCTGGATTTTCCGGGTCAGCATAGTAGGCGCGTGCTTCGTCGGTCGCGGCAAGGGCCTGCCCGCCAGCCACTATTGTTGTACCTGCCGCGGCCGCACCGGCGGCTTGTTGCAAGAGTCGCCGGCGCGCCATATCAACGCGTTCGGGCGTGACGTCGCAAGCGCAGCTTGCTCCATGTTTGTGGTCATGATTGCTCATTGCAAATTTCCTTTGTCTGAGAGGGGCAAATGGGTTTGCTTTACTCGGCAGCGCCCCAGGTGGATCTGACAAAGAAGAAGTTATGCACCACATCGATTGAGGTATCGGCCCGCCCTGCCAAGGTTTTGGCCGAACCTGCCATGTGGTCTTGAGGTGTGTGCCTAGTCGGAGGTCGCTTGCTGCCTGAATCGTGCCGGAGCCTGGCCAACCCAGCGCTTGAAGGCGCGGCTGAACGTGCTCTGTTCCGAAAACCCGGTCATAAAGGCGATCTCGGCTATGGAAGCCTTACCGTCACGGAGCAGGTCACGAGCAAGTGCAACTTGTGCCTGACCAAGAACGTCGCGATAGGTCAGCCCTTCCTCGGCCAACCTGCGGTAAAGCGTGCGCTCGCTCATTCCCATCTCTTGTGCGACATGCGCTGCTTGCGGCGCGCCGTTACTCAGGGCCGGTGTAAGCCGGTGGACAATTGCTTGGCTCAGTGAGGTGTCGTCATCGCGAGAGTTGAACTCCTCATCCAGGTGCTTCGTCATGAAATCTGACAAGCCCGGATCGCCAAGACGATTTTCGCTTTCCAGCATAGCAGGGCGCATAGCAATGGCGTTGTGGGCGCTCCCAAATCGAACCGGGCACCCGAAATATTCGGCGTAACGCTCTGGTTCTTGTCTGCATGGATGCTGAAACGTGACATATGCAAGCGACAACCCATCACCCACAAACCGATACATGTTCCTCGCAAAGGCCGCAAGCGCGCATTCGTTGCGCAGCTCCAAGGCAGCGCGATGTGATGTTTGTCCCTCAAAAATCCAAAGGACCGGATCGCCGGTTTCATCAAGTCTGTAAACTGCGGTGTCCGTTACGAGACGAAAATAACGCTCGATCCGTTGCAAAGATTGCCGCAAGGTCGGAGCTGTCTTTACGGCTAGGCCAAGGACGCCGAGATCATCGGTTGCAATCGCGTTCGCATAGGCCTCAACCAACGCGGCCTCGTCCGCTTGTTGCGCACGAATCCAATCGATCAGATCGAAATACGCATCATCCGCCAATTGGCCGTCTTGAGCTTCTGGTAGACGCAGCACGACAGCGCCATTCGAAATCAGGGCGCCATCGTCGTTTAGCGTCATCCCGGCGGCGTTGGCCATCGCGCGGGCGAATGCGTAAGTTACACTTGCCATACAGTGAGATTAGCACTGGAAAGCTCTTTCACGCCAGATCGTCCAACCCTGTGATAGGTATAATAAATAGAGACAGCCTCGATCTTCGGGCGCTTGAGGATAAATGCGCCAAACTGATAACACTCGTCATCAGGTTTTCTGAACGGTATCGTCCGAAAGCGTGCGGAAGCATGCAGCCATAGAGGTCATGGTAGATGGGCGAAATTTTCATATCTGTGCTGCTGCCGCTCGCAGTTGTTGTCATCATGTTCTGCCTTGGCCTCGGACTCACAGCGGCTGACTTTCAACGTATCGGACGACGTCCACGGGCCTTTTGCGTCGGCGCTCTCAACCAGATCATTTTGCTGCCTTGCATCGCTTTGATGGTGACTTTTATCTTTGGGATTTCCGCTGAGGCAGCCGTTGGCATCATGATTTTAGCGGCCTGTCCGGGCGGGGCGATCAGTAACATCGTGACCAAGCTTTCGAATTGGGATGTCGCTTTGTCCGTTACTCTTACAGCAGTCTTCAGTCTGACTTGTGTCGTTACCGTACCGCTCATCCTGGGGTTTTCGATGCAGATGTTCATGGGGGCAACTGCGCCCGCTATCGACATTTCTTCGACGGCTTTAGCAATGTTTTTTTTAACAGCTTCACCGATCCTAGCCGGGGTGATCGCGCGATCCTTGGCGCCGCGAATTGTAGCTGCGGTCGAACCAATCTTTAGCAAGGTCTCTATGCTACTTTTTGCGATGGTCATCGGAGGCGCTATCATTTCAAACTGGGTGGTGGTCGCGGATAACTACCTTAGGCTTGGACCCGCACTTTTTGTTGTAGGTGCGTCACTCACGTTTATTGGCATCATGAGTTCAGGGATGCTCGGATGCACAGACATCGAGGCGAAGACGATTTCAATTGAGACCGGCGTTCAAAACGGAGCTTTGGGAATCGCAATTGCCACTTTGCTGTTGCCTAACACCAATGGGTTAAGCGAATATGCCATACCATCCGCAATTTATAGCGTGGTCTGGATCGTAACAATGTTGCCTGTCTTCGCCCTGCTTGCGCGAAGAAGCCCAATTTCATGATCCTGACGCCTATTCGCTAGCTTTGGTTATGCGCTGAGCCAAGCCCCTTTGTTTCCATGCCAGAGCGCCGTCTGGTCAAAGAGCGATCAAGGAGCTCCAAAGCCCGTTGTGGAACGGCCGCTTTGGCGATTTTCCCTGTTGAAGGGAAGAGCTGTTGCTGCCAGTGCGGTGGATCCTGCGTCAGCGAAGGTGTAGACGCCAAGGTCAGTTTTGTCCGCAAGTCGGAATTGCAAAGTCTTGGATTAAGTGTCCGGATTGGGCTGGACCTGCCAAACATGCAAGCCGCGGAGAATGGCCGCATCGAGCCCACTTTGGCCGATGCCGCGCGTTGCCCGAATTACAGAAATGCGCAGAACGCGGACTTTGCAAAATTCGAAGAACGATCATTGCGAGTCTTTGCCGAGACCTTTTGGAGCAACCGCTATTGGGAACTAGCTGGATATGCTTTTGATCTAATCTGCTGCTCTGCCGAAATCTCGCGCCTGTTGCAGGTCGCTTTGATTGCAAAGTCAGGCGATGGTCACTGTCCCGAATTGGTTTTCGCGATACTGCAAAGCAGATCAACATGTCGATCCAACCAATCCTCGTCCAGTGCTTCGTGACGTATGAGCTTGCGGAAATAAGGTGCCGCGACTGCTAGTTCTATAAGCTGTTCAACCGGAACATTCGTGGCGATCTCACCGCGGTCTATTGCGGCTGCAAATACTGCTTCAACACTTGCGAACCTGTCTTTCATGAATTCAGTGATCACCAACCGCGCTTCTTCGTCGGTGGACGCAGCAGCGACCACCTGAGGCGCGATTTGGCCCCATGGTGTGTCATTAAAGGCTCCCATCAGTACGCCGAGTAACCAGCGCAGGTCAGATCGCAGCGGGCCATCGGTTTTGGGTGGAATGTTCGGCGGTGTTGCGATGCGCCTGAACGCTGCATCACGCAGACTACGCGCATCTGGCCAGTGCCTGTAAAGTGTACTGCGCGAAATGCCCGTTGCCTTCGAAACTGCGCCATGAGTTACGTGCAGCACGCCCTCATCCACTAGTATCCTTTGCGCCGCATCAAGCGCGGCCTGCCGTGTGGCGATCAGCCTAGGATCTTCTTTCAATCGCCCCTCCTATGGAACATTCTGTTGCACAGTAGAACATTTTGTTCTAAAAGTATGATCAGCTAAAAACTAAAACTCAATACTCAATTCCGCAAACACGTCTTGTCAAAATGGGAGCGTATCAATGTTCAAAGTGGCAGCAACCCCGCTGGCGGTACTCTTATCGATGGGTGCGACAACCGCATTGTCCGAGAGTGGCACCTACGAGCTGGATCCTGGACACAGCCAGGTATTGTTCAGCTACGACCACATCGGGTTCTCAGAAACATTTGGAATGTTCTCAGGTTTTAACGGCGAGATAGAGTTCAACGAAGATGATCCGTCTGCGTCGTCTGTCACAGTGTCTATGCCTGTAAAATCCATGATCACGGGCTGGGATGCCCGTTTGCAACACTTCATGTCCGATGACTTTTTCAGCGCGAGCGACGGTGACGTGGTCACATTCGCCTCAACCAGCATTGAAGTGACCGGGGACAATTCCGCGGATATTTCTGGCGACTTGACCATGAATGGCGTCACCAAGCCTGTTGTTCTGGAAACAACGCTTAACAAGTCAGCGCCATACCCGTTTGGCCCAAAAGAGGGCACGCCGACCTTGGGGCTGGCTGCCACGGCGACTATCGTGCGGTCTGAATTCGGACTTGGGGCCTTTGCACCTGCGGTGAGCGACGAAATAGAGCTCTTGATCAATATCGAAGCGTTAAAAGCTGAATGATGCGTGCAGGGACACCGATACGGCGCTGAGCACTCAATCTTTGATTTTGGCGGATGGTCAACACGATGAATGTACACCTGAGAACATTGGCGGTTGCTGCGACGGTAGTGACATTGATGTGCTCGATGGCGTCCGCGCAAGAGCGCTCCTTGCCGGAGCGCATCTCGCCCCGTCCTGAAACGACAAGCGGCGTGCCGCACACTCAGATTGGTGTCGAAATTAATGCCGATTTGGCCCAGC
>NZ_JBXWOA010000026.1:0-20836 GCF_059610645.1 Ruegeria sp. CDSC054
CCTGAATAGGCTTCTTCTGCGCCTCGCGCGCGATTTCAATGTCCGATTTATAGCTCATTGGGCAAAACCCCCGGTTGGAAAAGTCTGACAACACCTTGTCCGGAGCGGTGGCGCACCGTCTCAGATTCGTTTTTTCTTTAAGGTAAATAAATATTCCCTTGGGTCAATATGCGAGTTGTAGTAGCCAGATAGCCCACTGCCAAACTCACCATCAATGCCCAGTCGTCAACGACCCAAATCAAGCGTATCTTTTTCGACCTGCGCTGAGACTCAGCAGCCAATCTTCGACAATTAATTGCTCTGGAAAAGCACTGTTGAAAGGTCTTTTCAGTAGGTAGTATCCTGACTCCGTTCGCACCGATGCGTCCTGGACTGGCCTGACCAAAGCGCCGCTTTCCAGCAATGGGTCAACAAGATGGGCCCAACCCAATGCAATTCCCAATCCATCAACCGCTGCTTGTACTGACAATGGGTAGGTGTTGAACGCGACAGCCTGTTCCATTGATGACGTCGAAACACCATTGCCGCTGAACCATGCACGCCATGTCATCCATTCTGCATGGCCGCTGGTGACCTCAATGAGGTCAAGTTCCGGTAACGCAGAAAGCTCCGCCGCATTGGGATTGCTTTTTAGGTACTCGGGGCTGCATACCGGAAAAACGGTTTCTCCGAACAGAAGCTTTGCCTCGTACCCCGGCCAGTCGCCATCCCCTCGCAGAATTGTCAGGTCCATAGAATCTGACAGACATTCCGCGTCACTGTCAGAAGACACCAAAGAGATGCGGATACGGCCATTGGATTTGTTGAACTTGCGAAGTTGCGGCATCAGCCAAAGAGACGCAACAGAATTGGTCGCCGAAATCGAAACCGTATTGGCCTGATGCTTGGCCAGCATGTCGCGGCTGACATCCCGCATCAGGTCCAGTGATTTTTCCACGGTTGCCAACAGGATGGCACCCTGCTGAGTAAGGGAAACAGAACGATGCCCCCGTACAAACAAGGGCACGTCATAATGCTGTTCCAATAATCGCACTTTACGGCTGATTGCAGTCTCTGAGATGTTCAGAACCTTGCTGGCTTGCGCAAAACTCTGCGCCTTGGCAGCTGCCTCAAATGCCAACAAATAGTCCAGCGGCGGCAAGACTTTCCCGGTGACTGGCGCTTTTTTTGGCATTTAGGGGCCTTTTCCCGAACTGGACGACGGCGCGATCAAAAACATTTGCCCGCATCAGGCGGCATTCGATCAGGCAACTGTCTGTTAAGATAGCAAAAAGTCGGATTAGCCTCAAGAAATTATGGTCAAAGCCCCTCAAATTTCTGTTCTGCACATTAGACGATCTTGGGCAGAATGCATGAATTCGGGGCCGGAAGAGTCCTCAACTCAAAAATGAATGTCACTCAGGGAGCAAACATGAAACTTACAAACCTACTTTCTGCTGCAACCTTGGCAGCAGTAGCGGGAACTGGCGCGGCTGCCGAAGACAGCAGCGACCCGATCGTAATCCCCATTCACAACTGGTCCAGCCAGATCGTGATGTCGAATGTTGTAGGCCTGATCTTCGAAGAGATGGGCAACAACGTAGAATATGTCACCACCGACAGTCAGGCCGTCTATGAATCGGTACGTTTGGGCGATGTCGCGCTGGAGATGGAAGTCTGGGAAGGTGCCTTTGGTGCATCCTACCGCGCGGCACTGGAAAAAGGTGGTCTGCATGATGCGGGCGATCATGATGCGGTCACGCGCGAGGATTGGTGGTATCCGATGTGGACCAAGGAATCCTGCCCGGGCCTGCCTGACTGGCAGGCACTGAACGACTGTGCGCACCTGTTCGCCACAGCCGAAACCGGTGACAAGGGCCGTTATCTGGATGGGCCGGTCGACTGGTTGAAGCATGGTAAAGAACGCGCCGAAGCACTGGATCTGAACTTTACGGTGATCAATGCGGGTTCAGCCGCAGCCCTTTGGGCCGAAATTGGCGCGGCAGAGGCCGACAAAACGCCGGTTTTGGTCTTTAACTGGACGCCAAACTTCGCCGAAGCTGTTTGGCCTGGTGAGTTCGTTGAGTTCCCAGCTTGGGAAGATGGTTGCGACAAGGATCCAGCCAAGGGTCCCAACCCGGAAGCGCTGTATGATTGTGGCAACCCTGCCGAGGGTTACCTGAAAAAGGCAGCTTGGGATGGCATGAAAGACAAGTGGCCGGCCGCGTATTGCGCCCTGACCGAGATTTCCTTCACCAACCCGCAGATTGCTGAGATGGCGAAGCTGGTCGACACTGATGAGCTCGAGCCGGAAGAGGCAGCCGAAGAATGGCTGGACGCCAACCGCGCCGTCATTGATCCTTGGATCAGTGCCTGCAGTACATAATCCGGTTGCATCCACCGAAACTGGCGCGGCCTTGAACATCTCAGCGATGCAAGGCCGCGCTCAACACGAAAGAAAGGCAGCCATGTCCGCCTCAGCGCCTGTCATCTCAGCCAAAAACGTCTGGAAACTGTTTGGACCCTCGCCAGAGAGCTATCTGAAATCTCTGCCCGCTGGCCGCAGCTTTGATGAGATTCGGGCGGATGGGTACATCGCCGGGGTCAAGGACGTCTCGATCGAAGTGGACCGGGGTGAGATGCTGGTCATCATGGGGCTGTCGGGATCGGGTAAGTCGACACTGGTGCGGTGCTTCTCACGCCTGCACGACATCACAGGCGGAACGATTGAGGTGGACGGTCAGGATATCATGAGCCTGAGCGAACGCGAGTTGATTGAACTGCGCCGCAACAAGATGGGTATGGTGTTTCAGTCCTTCGGATTGCTGCCGCATCGCACGGTTTTGGACAACGTGGCCTTCCCGTTGGAAATGCGCGGACAGGATCGCCACGACCGGCGCGAACGCGCGCTGGAAGTCATCAAGCTGGTTGGCCTTGAAGGCCGCGAAGAATACTTCCCGCGCGAACTAAGTGGCGGCCAACAGCAACGGGTCGGTATCGCCCGATCCTTAGCTATCGAACCGGATATCTGGTTTCTTGATGAACCATTCTCGGCGCTTGATCCGCTGATCCGCCGTGAAATGCAGGATGAATTCCTGCGTCTGCAAGAGATGTTGGGCAAAACCATCGTCTTCATCACGCATGACTTTGACGAGGCGCTGCGCCTGGCCGACCGGATTGCCATCATGCGCAATGGTGCGGTCGAGCAATGCGACACCCCGGACCAGATCGTAATGAACCCCGCTACCGAATACGTGGCCAAGTTTACCGAGGACATCGACAAAGCCCGCGTCGTGCACGCAAAAGGGCTTGCAAAACCCGTAAACGGTCATGCGCTGGAAGGTGCCCCGATCAATGGTGCCTCAACCATCCATGAACTGGCGCGCGTATTGGTCAACGACGACAGGGTCCTTTTGCCGGTCGCGAATGACAAAGGCGTTGTAACAGGCGTTCTGGACCGCAACACCGCGTTGAACGTTCTGCTTGGAGCCGAATGATGGCGACGCTGTCCACCGAAATACCGGACACATCCGACAGAACGTTTGGACGGACCAAAGTCCTTACGGCACTGCTTGTCACGGCCTTTGCGCTAATCCTTGCCAAGGCCGTGGGCATTCTGCCTGAATGGCTGAACCGAATTCCTGAAGCCGCAATACCGCCAACGGCGCAAATTCTGGATACTGTCTTTAACTTCATTCAAAACGACCTGGGCCTGATTTATGTCACTCGCTTTATTGCAGAAGGCCCGTTGGAGTTTTTGCTGGATACGTCTGCGAACCTGCTAGAGGGCAAGCGGCGCTGGCCCTATCTGGGCCCAATCCCATGGTCCGCAATCGCCGCTGTGGCTGCTGTTGTCGGCTATGCCGTAGGTGGCTGGAGGCTCGCCACGTTGGGAGCCGGAACCTTTATCTGGACCGCGGCAATCGGGCAGTGGAAGATCGCCATGCAAACGATGTCTGTCATCGTAGTCGCGGCACCTCTGGCATTTCTTCTGGGCTTGGTTCTGGGCATCGCCGCCTGGAAATACGGCTGGTTCGAACGGATGCTGAAACCCATCCTGTCCGTGTTGCAAACCCTGCCCTTCTTTACGTATCTCTTGCCCGCAGTGATCTTCTTTAAGGTCGGACCGACAGCTGGGGCCGTCGCAACAATTACCTTTGCCATTCCACCGATGATCCTGATGACCACTTTGGGCCTGAAAAAGGTCAGCCCCGAAGTGATTGAAGCCGGCCAGATGTCCGGGTGCACACGCTGGCAGATGCTGCGCCATGTTTATGTTCCGGCTGCACGCACCGAGGTTCTGGTTGGCGTTAACCAAGTGATCATGCTGTGTTTGGCGATGGTGGTTTTGACCGCCTTTATCGGCATGCCCGGTCTTGGAGCCAAGCTGTTGGCAATGATGGGCAGCTTCAAACTTGGCCGGTCTTTCGAGATAGGTGTGACCATCGTGCTTCTGGCTGTGACGCTTGATCGGATGTCCAAGGCCTGGGTTGTCAAACAGCCTGTTCATTTTGAACGTGGGACGCCGTGGTGGAAACGGCACCAGATTTCGCTGGTCGCTTTGGGTCTGTTTGTTGGGTTTATTTTGCTCGCGCAGATTTTCCCGATCCTGGCCGAAGTTGGCCGCAAGCAGCATCTCAGCCAAGGCAAGGAAATCGACGTGGTGATCAAGTCGATTCTGGCCATCGATGTGATCAAGGGCACAACCGAATGGCTGCGTTGGTTCCTGAACGTCAAGGTTTTGATCCCGTTCCGGAATACCCTACTCGCAATTCCAACCCCCGCTTTCATACTGCTGGTTGTATCCTTTGCCTATTGGGTCGGTGGCCGAAAACCCGGCATCTACGCCGCGATCTTCTTTACGATTGTCGCCTTCTCGGGCTGGTGGGATCGGTCGGTCATCACGCTTTATACTGTGATTTCAGCAGTCGCGCTGGCGACTATGATCGGCATCCCCTTGGGCGTTGTTGCAGCCCGGTCCAACCGCTGGTCCAAGAGCATCCTGCTGGCCTGCGACACCGCGCAAACCTTCCCAAGCTTCATCTACCTGATCCCCGCGATCATGCTGTTTGGGGTCAATGATGTGGCAGTTGTATTCTCAATCCTGATCTTCGCCGCCGTGCCGCTGATCCGTTACACGATAATTGGTCTCAGCAGCGTACCGCCGGAAATGACCGAGGCGGCAGACATGTCCGGCTCGACCCGTCGGCAAAAGCTGATGTCGGTGCAATTTCCGCTGGCGCTGCCGACAATGGCGGTCGGGTTTAATCAGGCAATCATGTTCGCCTTCTTCATGGTTATCATTGCCGCCTTCATCGGCACGCAGGATCTGGGGCAGGAACTGCAACGAACCCTGGCAGGCACCGAATTGGGCAAGAACTTTGTGCTGGGTCTGAACGTGTCGCTGATGGCCCTGACATTTGACATGGCAATCAGCAGTTGGGCCGAGAAGCGCAAGCGCGCTTTGGGGCTGGATTAACCGGAGTTTCGGAGATGAACGTAAAACCTGTATTTGAGGTCCCGTTCGAACGCAGCGGAGTTCTGGCCCCCGGCCTTCCGATCCTGCCACATGGAACGGAACGCCACCCGGTCCCCGGAATGGGCTCCCGCGCTGTTCCGGTCTCCAAAGGCGATACGATAACCTTGCTGGACCGCGACGGGATGCAACCGGCCGAGATGGTCTTCTTTGCCCCTGACCGGAGTTCCGATGCGGCCATGCTTGGCGCGCAGGGGCACGGGCGACCGGAGGGATTGATTGCGACGCTGGCCAATGGATCGCCGTCCGGCAAGAAAGTGCTACGCGCTTTGGAAGTTGCCGGATTTGACATCGGAAAAGGTGACGCAATCCGGGCGTTCATGGACGGGTCGCGCCCTGGCGACATGATGCATTTCGTCGCTGAAAGTGATGGCCTTCTGATCGTGGCTGCACCCGGCAAGGCGATGCGCCCCGAAGAAAACAACCCCCCCACGGATATCATTTTGTACATCCAGCGGTCTGCACCCGGTTTGGCAAAGCCCGATGTTGGACCACCCGAACCGCTGGCCGATCCGCTCAAGGACTTCAACATTCAGCCGGGCAATGCCCACTCGTACGAGGTCAAGGCGGGCGAGTTCATCCAGATTGTCGATATTCGCGGGCGTGAATGCTCGGATTTTCAGGCCTTCAGCCGCCGAGCGCTGGATCAGGGGATCGAACGCGAGATTGATCCGACAACAACGCGCAGCCTAATGGGCAGCTTGTACCCAAAACCGGGAATTTTTTCGAAATACTGGTCGGTAGATCAGGAACCACTGATAGAGATCGTTCAGGATACCTGCGGGCGTCATGACACGTTTGGCCTTGCCTGTACGGCGCGGTATTACGAAGATCTCGGTTACCCCGGCCACGTGAACTGCTCGGACAATATCAACAAGGATTTGGACCAGTACGGCATCAAGCCGCGTGGTGGTTGGCCCGCGATCAACTTCTTTTTCAACACAATGCTGGACGACACCAATGCCATCGGAATGGACGACCCCTGGTCGCGCCCCGGTGACTTCGTCTTATTGCGCGCGCTGACCGATCTGGTCTGCGTCAGCACCGGCTGTCCCTGCGACATCGATCCGGCCAATGGCTGGAATCCTACCGATATTCAGGTGCGAACCTACAAGGCGACCGAGGATTTCAAACGATCCTATGGCTATAGAAAATCTGCGGAGGCGGACGTGGAAGAAACCAAGAAAACTGCATTTCACGACTGCTTTGCACGGCACACCCGTGATTTCATCGAATACAACGGCTATTGGTTGCCAAATACGATGACCAATCACGGCGCGATTGCCGAATACTGGGCCTGCCGGGACAAGGTCGCGGTCATGGACCTGAGCCCATTACGAAAATACGAAGTTGTCGGCCCCGACGCAGAGGAGCTGATGCAGCTGTGCGTGACCCGCAATATGAAAAAGTTGAGCGTTGGTCAGGTCGTGTATACGGCCATGTGCTATGAGCACGGCGGTATGATCGACGATGGTACGGTATATCGATTGGGTGAAACAAACTTCCGCTGGATTGGCGGGAATGACACGAGCGGTTTGTGGCTGCAGGAACAGGCGCTCAAACGCAATATGAATGTTTGGGTGCGCAACTCGACTGATCAATTGCATAACATCGCAGTTCAAGGGCGGTACAGTCGTGACATCCTTTCCAAAATCTTCTGGACACCGCCCCAACAACCGACGATCGAAGAATTACCATGGTTCCGGCTGACCGTGGCCCGGGTTGGTGATGTGCAGGGGACATCTGTGGTAATTTCCCGGACCGGATATTCAGGTGAGCTGGGATATGAAATCTTCTGTCATCCCAAAGATGCCGTTGAGATATTTGATCGCGTCTGGGAGGTTGGCCAGGAATATGGCATCGCTCCGCTTGGGCTTGCGGCACTGGATATGGTGCGGATCGAAGGTGGCTTGATCTTTGCCGGGTCCGAATTCGACGATCAAACCGATCCCTTCGAGGCTGGCATCGGCTTCACCGTTCCACTGAAATCAAAGCCCGACGATTTTATCGGGCGGATAGCGATTGAAGAACGCATGACCCATCCTCATCGCAAACTGGTCGGCTTCGAGGTTGAGGGAGGTACGGTCCCCTCGCCCGGCGACTGTGTACGTGTTGGAAAGGCGCAGGTTGGAGAGATTACCAGCGCGATGAAATCACCCATTCTTGGCAAGGTCATTGCGTTAGGCCGGGTTTCTGTCACTCATGCCGTCGTCGGAGCTGACATTGAAATCGGGCAACTGGACGGCCAGCAAAAGCGCCTAAAAGCCAAAGTCGTGCCTTTCCCGCATTTTGACCCGACAAAGGAACGCGTGAAGGGCAACTATTCAATTGTTGATGTTCCTGATGCAGCAGAATGACGACTCTTTAACAAAGATCTTGGTCACAGGGATTCTCCCGTCCGGGCGCAACGTATGCAGTTGTTTGCCGTGCTAAAACTGAATGGCAACAAGAGTTCTGTGTGCCCCGCTCCAGCGTCCGATATCGAACCTCACAATAGTGTCTCGTTGTGTTTTTGGCTTTCACTTGTGACGGTTGTGTTCATTCAACCGACCATTGGACTGGCTGCTGAATGCGCACAAATTTCTGCACTTGAAAGCTATGATGACACCGGGATTGCACCTGTTGGGTCCGTATGCCTGCCATTTGACGGCTTGGGCAATTCACGCGGCGTTTCGTGTTAATGGGAATTTCAGTTCAGAAGCGATGAGGCCACAAGCTACTTCCACGATACATGGGCTGAAGTGGCGCGTTGCCGAGACGGTACGACTGCTCCGATTGATAGGCAGGTCAATCACCCAGACAGCTATGTGCTTAGAGAATTGGACGCTGGAATTCGTGTCTATCGGGTTGCCATTAAAGACAAGAGCCAAGAGAAGCGCACACTGGTTTTCCTGAGTGTCGAGCACAACAACTGAGACGACCGCCTGACGTCAGTTCCAACGGGATCGCTTCAACCACCACCTTGGGTGTGCAAAAGATTCCGTCCGTCAAGCGACCAAACATGATTTCAATTCTATTTCGTAGTTTGTAGCAGCGTTTGTTGTACTAGGCGGGCTTGTCGCGTGATTTCCGGACCGGGATGCAGGGCTTTAGGCCCTTGTTATAAGGGCTTCGCGAAACCCGTCCGCATCATAGCCGCGATCACCCAGTAACCAATCAGCGATGGCAGGCTGTTCACCAGTGCCCTGGCGCCCGTGAAATCGCTGATTTGCCAGCGGAAAGGAAGTAGCGTATCGGACGTCCGAGACTATCGGTAACAGCATGCAGCTTCGTGTTCATGCCGCCTTTGGCTCGCCCGATCAGCCTGCCGCGACCCTCTTTTTCAACCGCAGGCTGGAGGCCGTGCGCTGCGCTTTGAGGTCGGTCGCGTCAATCATGTTGGTCTTGTGATCGGTCCCCTCCGCTGCCAGTCCGGCCATGATCCGAGCAAACACGCCCATATTTCTCCACCGCTTCCAAGGGTTATATAGCGTCTTTGGCGGGCCATACTCACGAGGCGCATCTGACCAGCGCAACCCATTGCAATTGATGAAAATAATGGCGCCAAACACAATCCGATCGTCAACCCACGACTTGCCATGGCTCTTTGAAAAGTATGGCCGAAGACGCTCCATCTGTTGGTCTGTCAGCCAGAATAGATTGCTCATGAAGTACCCCTGAAACTCCGGGGCTTGACTCATGCAGCCGAGATAGTGGCAACAAATTTATGGGTCCAGAACCTAGGCATATGCGCGCTGGTCAGGACCTTGGGGCGAGATCACCACCAATGGTCCGGCAGCCTTCGGCCACTCCGAAGAAGCCATTGCGCATCTGATCCTCTCAGGCGCTTTCGTCGGGTTCTTGCCATCTCACCTTGGGCAGCCTTTTGAGGTATCACTTCAGATGCGTCGAATAGGCTCAAAGAACCTGACTTTCACAACACCGGCTGGTATTCTGCAGTCCGCAAGGGAAAAGGAAAACCCACTTGCTCGAGCCTTCCTGGAAGGGTTGCAAAACGGAGTGCACTGACCCAATTCAACGGCCCATATTCAAACCCGCGCTCTGAGATTGGCAGCGGCCCAAACCGGATGAGGTGGGTGGCTCCTGTTCCACCGGCATCGAATATGCCAAAGTGTAGATGTCATCGACTGCTAGAAAAGTAGCGACCCAATGACAGTAAAGACCGGAGGCCTGGATCTGGCCAAGGATGTTTTTCAAGTTCACGGCATTTCAGAGAACGGCCGAGTGATTTTCGACAAAGCCATCAAACGCGCAAAGCTGCTCCGCTTCTTTGAGACGCTTCCACCCTGCAGGGTCGGGATAGAAGCCTGCGGCTCGTCTCATCACTGGGGTCGCCAGCTGCGCAAATTAGGGCACGACGTGAAGCTCAAGCAGGCCGGATACGTCAAACCCTATTGAAGCGCGGCAAGAACGACGCCGGTGATGCTGAGGCGATCTGTGAAGCGGTCCGTCGACCAACCATGCGATTTGTCGAGATCAAGACGGAAGAGCAGCAAGCCATTCTCTCAATCCATCGGACTCGAGATCTGGCCGTTCGGCAGCGCACCCAACTGGCCAACATGATCCGCAGCCTTTTGCGTGAGTTTGGGCATATCTTGCCCATTGGGATCGAAGCAGTGACGGCTTTTGCAAAGCGTCACCTTGATGGCGACCATCCAGAAATGCCGGAGATCGCCAACGGCATGCTCGGTATCCAGTGCTATCAGTTCCTCGGCCTGAACGAACGCATCGTTGGCTATTCTAAGATGATCCAGCAACATGCCCTTCTGAATGCAGATGCACGTAGATTGATGCGTATGCCTGGTATCGGCCCGATCACGGCTTCAGCGATTGTGGCTACGATTGGCGATGCTAAACAGTTCCGGACCGGGCGCGATCTGGCGGCTTGGCTCGGACTGACCCCACTTAACAAATCCAGCGGTGGCAAGGAACGTCTGGGCAAGATCACGAAGCAAGGTGATCGCTACATTCGCAAGCTGTTGGTCGTAGGCATGACATCGCGTGCTGTGATGGCGAAACGTTCGCCAAAGAAGGTCGATTTGTGGACAGCAAAGATCATCGCAGGCAAGCCATTCCGACTCGCAACAACTGTCATGGCCAACAAGGCCGCACAGGACATCTGGGCGATGCTCACAAAAAAACAGGAATACCGGCAGCCTGCGTTCTAATCGCGTTGACTGTCCACGAGATGCACGGCGTTGAAGTGATGATGCGAAAAAAAAGTCAACCAAGAGCAAGGAATCTCCGGGAATGGCAGCGACCCTCAGTGGTCGATAACCCGATTAGAACCTCGCTCGCGAAATTCATCAGGCCAGTGGCGACAATGCCGCCACGCAAATAGGCCGGACAGACGAAAGTACTGACAAAAACACCCGCAAACATCGCCAATAAACTCTTGCAATGCAGGAGCCACCCACCGAGGTCACTCAACGCCCGCGCGCGACGCTGCAGTCGCAGCCCGTCGAAGCGGACCTCAATCGATCGCGCAGCACCACGGGCAATCTATGAGCGAGGCCAATCCGAACGCTGTCAACTCAATCGGACCACTTCATTTAATGACAGGCACTTTACACACCCAGGGTCGCGTTAAGGCGTGACGCGTGCAAAAAGATACAATTTATGGTATTATTTCGCACTTAATTTCGAACAGGTTTATTGCTATGGACCAAGATCGTTTTAAGCACAGACTTCGTTTTGCTATTGGGATCACGCTTTTATCGGGCATCGTGACGTCAACCGCTTCCGGCTAGGATGTTGACGCGCCAATGGCGTCCGGCATCTCGGAAACAACGATGCGCGTGCCCAGCCACTGAACAACGCCTTTCCCGCAAGCTTCATGGGGACTTGGGAACCCTATGACGATGGCAACTGGCTGAATTTCGACCTCGACTTCACCAGCGGCACCGAAGCCATTGAGATGCTCGAGGCGCGTGTCACCTACAGGGATGCCGATGGCATGGAACTGGGAACCGCGACCGTGGGACAGCGCGACCTGTCCTTTGCGGTACTCAGCCGGACCGACACAGCCGGAGCGGCCCTGCCTCCGGCATTTGATGAAACCGGTGGACGGCTCGACGATTTCGGCTCCTTCGGCGATCAATGCGTTGCGGACATCGTTATAGACTCCAATGGTCTGCTCTACGCCGGAGGGTCAGGGACCAATTCGACGCTATTCGTCGACGATGGCGGCGAGCCGCTCATCCCATTCGCATCGCCGTCCGCTCTGCCGAACGGATCGCTTTTGTCGCGCTATACCGAGGACGGAGACAATGACGATGCCTTCTCGGCCAACGGGTTGGAAGCGTTGTCGATCGCAAATCCGATCGTTGAAAACGGGACGATCAGACATGGCGTGAACGCTATAGCGGTCGATGCTCTAGGCAATATCTGGGCTGGCGGCGAGGCGTGGCTGCTGGATGTTCCGTCCGATGACGACCTGCTGTCGTGGTGGTCCGTCATGCGGATCGATACGAATGGCGCTGTAGAGCCGTTTTTCGGCGCTCAGATTCTGTTTCCCGAGACGGACAACGGCAGAATAGCCGATCTCGCTTTGCTGTCAGGCAGCATGATCGCCGTCGGCTCCATCGAAGTCGAGGACCGGCCACGGGCGACGCTTGGCATCATCAGTGCAAATGATGCCGAGATCATGGTCGAGGATTTCCTGCCCGACGACATGGTTTCGACATACAGCACTGTCGCATTGGACGACGAGGATCGCATTTACGTCGCCGGCTGGTTCGGTCCGCTGCAGGAACTGATTGTCGATGAAGACGACGAACTCGAAGACCGGACATGGTTCGTCGCGCGGTTTCTGTCCGACGGCATGCTCGACGAGGATTTCGGCACGGCAGGCCGAGTCGATGTCGCCTTTCCAGGGGTCGACCGGGCCGCACCCTTGGCTATGGCCATTGACGGTGACGACCGGATCGTCACCGTCGGCACCGTGTCACCGGGCCCGGGCATCTCGGCCCAGGCCGCCATCGTTCGAATGACATCCTCCGGCGAACTTGACGACGCGCTTGCCCCGGCTGAAGCCGGTACGGGAATCGTGGTGAGGGATTTTGGATTTCCCGGCCTCGTCGGCGCGGGCGATGTTGCGATCGATGCGGAGGGCAGGATCGTTGTCTCCATATTCACCTCTGACATGTTCGCGGCCGTCCGTCTGCTCGATGATGGCGACCTGGACCAGGATTTCAACCAGAACGGCATTGTCGTACTGGAACATCCGGACACGCCTGACCGGACCGGCACGCGATCCACGTCGGTCGCGATCGCATCAGGCAACCGCGTGGTTTTGGGCGGCTGCGCCACCAGCGCTTCAGGCGAGGGGAATATTGCATTGATGCGGCTGAGGGAGGATGGTCTGCTGGATTCCAACGCCACACAGATCCCGCCAGCAACCCGCGTCATCGTTGCCTTCCCCGACGAAGCGCTGGCGGATGACGACCGGTTGTTGCCCTTTGCGGGCGACCCGCCCGCAAGCGTGGATGTCGAGCTTGACGTGCGCGAAGTCGACACTGACGAGGAATGGACGCTTTCGTTCAACGAGATTCCCACGCCGACTTTCGCACCGGTTCCGTTCACCGACGGATCGACCTACGTCTTCCCGCTTTCGCCGACGCAACTGTTTGTCTCGCTTCCCGATGACGATGCCTGTGCGGCGCTTGACGACAATGACGACGGCGATGACGAGACAGCGCCCAATCCGCCGGTTCTGAACTACCGGATCAATGTTGCGCATGAGCTTCGCTTTGGCGATATCGAAACCCATCACCGGCATTTCGTAAACAGCCTGAACAACCCAAGCGCGACCAACAACCAGCGCTACGCCTATAATATCGGCGTCACGGATGCAGACGGAAACCTGTCCCGCCCCCTCGACGATGCGTGCGAGGGTATCGACAACCTGCAGAACACCGACAGTTACATCTGGGGCCAGCCGGTGATCGCGATCGCCGATGGCGACATCGTCGGCCTCGACAATAGCCAGCCGAGCAACCCGCGCCCGGGTCCACGCCTAGCGAGTGTCCCGGCGCCCGGGAATTTCATCTCGATCCAGCATTCGAACGGAACGGTCTCGAACTACTAACACATGATCCCGGGCTCCATTCCTGCGAATTTCGGAATGATCGGATCCTGCGGAATGGGGCAGGTCTGCAGTGTCGAACAAGGTGACGTGATCGGCATGGTCGGCAATTCCGGTAACAGCAGCGGGCCACATCTGCATTTTCAGCTGATGGACGGACCGAGCCTGAACAACGACGACGGGCTGCCGATCGGGTTCAGCAACGTGATACTGGATGGTATGCTGCAAACGAATGTCATTTTCCACAGCCGACAGGTGCTAGGCGACATCCTGCCAATACCCGAAACCATTGAATTGAATCCGCCGACACCCTCGGGTGCGGTCGGCGAGGCAGAGCCAAATGACGGTCTTGCCGAGCACCATGCCGTGACGCCACCGACCATCGTTTCCGGCACGATATCGGTAGTCGAGGCCCCCACCGTCGCAGTGCGCGGCGATCCGGTCGAGGACATCTACCGGTTCCAGAGCGAAACACGTGCCAGGGTGTTCATCCGGCTCGAGGCGGCTCAGGCTTTTGAAGACCTTGACGTATATCTGCTGAACGAGGGCCTACAGATGCTCAACCCTGACCGCGCAGGCTGGGGTCCGGGCGGGATCGAGGAAATCGTGCTCACCGTGCCACCGGGTCGGTTCTATGTCGCGGTTTCGGACCCGGAGGACGGCTCGGGGGTCGATTACGAGCTCGAGATCGATATTCGCCCATTCGCCTGGCAGTATTCGGCCAAGGTGGTGTGCGGCTCACAGCCCGACCCCGAGAACGGGCGTCTGGTGCCGGGACGCTACGCGACAACCGTCAACATTCACAATCCGGGCGGCAACGAGGCGCTGGTTTTCAAAAAGCTTGCACTCGCGTTTCCGCCGGTTGAACAGCGGCCGGGACGAATTTACGAGATTGGCGAGGACACGCTCGGTTATGATCAGGCGGTGAAGACGGATTGCGCCGATCTGGAACTGAATGCGCTCGGTGGCGCACCACCCGAGGGCGAAACCTATTACGAAGGTTGGGTCGTTGTTCAGAGCACCGAACAACTAGACGTCACAGCGGTTTACTCCGCGGCGACGCTGGGGCCTGAAGGCAACGTGACCGGAGCCCACTCGATCGACGTCGAGCAGATTTCTGAACACGGCTTGGGCGTCGACCTTTCGGTCACCAAATCGGCCGAGGATTTCACCTGGCCGTTCGGCGACCGTTTGCTCCATTTCATCCTCTACACGGTTGACGTCGCCAACGCCGGACCGGCGGTTGCTGGCAATGTCCGGGTCAGTGACACCATGGCCCTAAACCTGCTGAACGCAGATGGCGCAGCAGCGCTTCTTCCGTTGCCGCTCGATCTGCCGCCGACAGGGTCGCTGATCTCGATCGAAACCCTGTCGCAAACCGAATCCGCGGCGGAATTCGATATCGGCGACATCGCCCCCGGATCGGTGCGCAGCATTCGGTTCTGGGGCGTTGCCGCCGCGGGCGCGACAGGTTCCCCGGCCTTTGCGTTTGTCAAGAACACTGCGGTGGTCCGGGCTGGCGAGGCGGAATTGATTGAGGACGACAACAGCGACAGCATCAACACGGCGATATTACCATGACTCAGATGACGCGTATTCTGCTGACCGGCCTTGCGGCGCTCTCACCTTTTTTTACCTCCAGCACCTCGGCGCAAAACAGCGGAACCGCACCTCCAAAACCCGAAATCCGGCCGGAAATGCGCATCTGCGGTCAACTGGCGCAACGCGACTCGCTCGCTCAGCTGGATAAGCACCTAAAGCAGTCGGGCCAGGTTGATAGAGACAGCGCCAACTACCGCGCGCCCGACCTGCCAGAAGACCTGCACGCCATGCTGCGATGTCTCATGGCCCGAATCGATACCGGCACTTAGCTGCATTGTGCCCGGCTCGAAACACTCCAAAGTAAACCCTTCCAGCAGTTGAGGCATTTTTTGCGTTTCCGTGCGGCAGCCCGGCCAATTAGAGCGGTTTGTGTTTTATCTATCCCGAATCCTGCGGCTGTAGAGAAGTTGCAGCATTCTTCGTCAGTGAAGAGCTCGCAAACGCGACCTACGGCATTCCATAGATCGTGGATGGTTCGGGGGCTCTGCTGCAAAGAATTAGCTGTTGACGCGCTGGGGTTTCGCGCGTGGATGGCTTTCGGTCCCAATTGGTCGAAAGTCATTCACCCGCAGCATCCCACCTCGTCAAGAGCCAAAAGTCTGCAATAGATCCTCCAGTAAACCGTCGCTTCTGGCTGTTCCAAAAGTTTGCGAAACATTTAAGATAATCGGGTGGAAATACCGTAATGCTCTTTATTGGCCCATTACGCGCACTATTGCAAAGCCTGGAAAATTGCACAGTTTTCGCAGTATTGATCAGGCCAATAGATGCCAACAAAGAACCATATCGACGGTTTAGCTACCAGACTAACTTAGTTGGCGCGCGATCTGTTCTACCAGCTCTTGAGCAACCTCCTCTGACACTCCCCGCAACCGTACTCGAATGCGAACTTCATCTGGTGACAGCTCGGCCTGTACTGCCCCCCCTCCAGCTAACTTGACCGGTGTCAACGGCATGACTAGCTGCGGACGCCCTCCACGGGCTTTCTCGGCAGTAGGTGAAGGAGACGAATTCATTGCACCTTCCAGAGCATCCCATTCGGTTTTTGGATCGATAACTTCGGCTTCAGCAAGAGCTTGACGAAGTTTGCTCTGGGCACCCCCTCTCAGCGCCGACGCGAGTTTCAAACCCGCTTTTTCCGAAATCGCCACAGGATGCTGCAGTAAGTCGCCGAGCGCCTCGTGGATCATCGCAAAGCTTCGAACTTTCGATCTCTTGGCTTTGGAGGCGGTCGCAAATAGCACATCGACTGCGGCCTCAGTCGACTCGAATATTCCCTGTCCAACAGCCAGAACTGCGATACGTCCACGCTCATATGGGCTCAGATTTAGTCGGAGTTCATTTTCTTCAACCATCGACACGTAAGCCCCCTGCCCCGAACCGGCATCCCTCACGAAGGCTGGAATGGTTGCAAACCGATCATCAGTTTTGGACAAACGTCTAAATGCGTCTAAGCGCCTGAACCCCGAGATAAGACCAAAGCCGTCGCCTACACGAGTGACTTCAATGGGTGTGCGCAGCCCGTTAGACCGCAAAGACTCCAGAAGTTCCGCCATAGCCTCTTCGTCTTCGACCATTCGATCTCGACGAATATATTCGGCATCGATCAATTCCAAAGGCAGTATTTCAGCCACCAACCCGGCATCCTGAGCGTCTCGCCAGCGTGCGGCGTCGCTTTGATCTTTCGCTAACTCGACACGGTCCGTCACAGTTGTCATTCCGCTTAGGGACGCAGCTTCAGCCGCCACCTGAGCAATTGGTGGTGTGGACGACGAACCCTCAAATGGATTCAACGAAGGTTTCGCGGCGAAACCCACCTCCAACTCTTCCAACTCCGCTGTATTTGGAACAGCAAGCCTTCTACGTTTAGCCATTCGAATCTCCTCCCAATTGGGCATCGCGCCACCAGCAACCTATTAGAACTTCTTTGAATTCCGCGTAGGTACGATCAAAAGTTTCACGTCCACGGACATAGGTTTCGCGGTTAAAATCTCGGTAGTCAGCCTCATAAATACCGTTCACTTGTTCACCCGCCTGCCCGACCAAAGCAGTGAAATCCTGTCGGTAAGCGTTCATGAAGTCGCCAAAGTACGCTTGGATCACGTTCGCCATATCTGTCTGTTGGCTGGCATCAAATCGGGTAATGATTGCCCGAACGACATCCCATTCGAACTTCAACTCTGGCAATCCGGCTGCTCGTTGGGCGGTGTTTTCCCCATCTTCGATACTTGCGAACGTCGTATAGAGCATGTCAAAGAACCGGCCGGTTGAATCAAACTCCAGGAACGAAGCTCCGAGCGGTACCAAAAGGATGTCAGCCGCGGCCAAAGCGTTGATTGTTAGGTACCCAAGTGCAGGAGGTGTATCAATGAAGACGACGTCATAATCGTTGAGAACACCCTCATTCTCGAGAAAATTGGTGAGGCCATCCCACAATGGCCAACTTCTTAATCCCATACGCCACACTGGAATCTGGAACTCTGCCCAATACAAATTCAGCTGGGCACCAATAAGGTCAATATTGGGCCAATGGGTTTTCTGAATAACATCGGTTGGAGTTGTATTTAACGCCTCTTGCAGTGTCTCATCCAAAGGGATTTCGGCCTGCCCGCCGACCTGCCTGACGCGGTTTTCTTCTTGAACAGCCCTTGCGTAATCTTTGGCTATCAACGGAAATACTGTTTGCCATTCGTCCGCAACTGTTCCGCCAAGAATTGACGTCATTGATCCCTGGCTATCCAAATCAATTACAAGAACTTTGTACCCATCCAATGCCGCAGACATAGCGAGGTGAGCCGCAGTTGAAGTTTTGCCAACCCCCCCTTTGAAGTTTGCTACCGATACAACTTTCGCAGGCAGGCCCTCCGGGCGATATGGCAAGTATTCTTTGGTGCTGACACCTTCTGCCGCAAAGTGTTTTCGAAGGATTAAAACCTCTTCAAGAGTAAACCACTTTGACCCCGCTTCTCCTTCTCCTTGTGGAAGCTCTGCATTAGCTTTGAGAACGCGCCTTAGGTGAGCGGGCGCTACAGGAATAAGGTACTTTGTGATTTCCCAGATAGAGAAACGACGTAACCGTTTTTCACCGTCGGGCGCATAGCCTCTCCGGGCTAAATCTTCACGTCCTTTTGCACAGAACGCGGCGGCTTTTGCGAATCGCGAAGTTCCAATAGGATCTGGCAACTTCGCCGCTGCGCTTTCTGGATCGAGGTTAAGATAAGGGGGCAGGGGAGGTTGGTTAGTCTTATTCACTGTCGATACCTCAGGTAATGTTCGCCTTGTCAGCGTATATGGTGGAATGTAGCGAACATTTGGGTGAGAGGCTATCCTTCCTTTTCGTTTTTTCCACAGAAGTTGAGGCGACCACCAGGTTTCGCAGCGAAACTCAAAGAAATAATGAAAAAGAACGCAACAAATCGTTTAGTTTATTTGTAATATTTAGAATCTTTGCGAAGATAAAAATATTTATGATCAAGTAGTTAATCGACATTGGGTATCCGTTTACAGGGTGTAGGGGACCCTAATACGGGATCATAGGTACCCAAACACAGGTTCTGTAGTGTCAAGTTACGGTAAATAGGGGGCCGATTCTCAGGATGGTGCAATTCAGGGCGGAAAAGGCTCTAATACAAGGTTCAAGGAACGAGATTATCCTTGTTCTTTGCTTCGAGGGAATCCCATTTTGGGTGTTTCTGTGGATAACCTCAGGGCCGCGTCCAATAGGTACCCGTCCACGGGATAAAGCTAATCCTGTATTTGGGCACCCAAATAAGATTGCAACTCAGGTACCTATTGTGCAAACAATAGGGAAACGAGCAGCCAGGCAGAATCATGCCGGATACACAAGTTGACATGGACAATCTCTCAGGCGCGTTACGCCGTGAGACAGTAAAAAAGAACGTCGCCGCGATTCACATCAGTGGCAAGCTGTCGTTATTGCAACGCAAGCTGTCGAACGTATTATTGTTGAATGCCTATGATGCTTTAACGTCTGCACCGACCCATACAATTGATGCCAGAACATTGGCGATGATGGTTGGGTATAATTCAAACGACTTTGACACTCTGCGTGCAAGCTTGCGGGCTCTGGCTGAAACGGTTGCCGAATGGGATATGCTGGACGAACAGGGGCGCCAAGAATGGGGTGTCTCATCTTTGTTGAGTTTTGCCAAACTGAAGAATGGTATCTGTGAATACGCATATTCTCCGGCGTTGGCGCAAAAACTCTATGATCCAAAGATTTACGCGTTAATAAATGTCCAGATTCAAAGAAATTTTAGTTCAGGGCACGGCTTGGCGCTTTATGAAAACTGCTATCGATTTGTCCGGACAGGGTCGACGGGTTGGTGGGCGCTGGACGTCTTTAGAAAGCTAATGGGAGTCGACGGGAGCGAGTACTATGGCAGCTTCAAGCACCTAAATGCCAAGATCATCAAGCCCGCCGTCGCCGAAGTTAACAAAAGCTCTGATATTCTCATTGAGCCGGAGTTCCAAAAAAAGGGACGTACAGTTACAGATATTCGGTTCCTGATAAAGGGCAACCCGCAGAAAGCGATGTTTGAGATTGACGATGAAGATGGCGTTCGCAATCTGACAATCTACAAGACGCTGCGCCAGCAAGGTGTGTCTGACAGGTTGGCGCGACAATGGATTTCTGAACATGGCGAAGACTATGTTCGGGAAAAGCTCGAATATGCCAAGGGCAGGGATGGTGTAAAGTCTACTCTTGGTTTTCTGTCTGCTGCCTTGCGGGACAACTATCAAGTGCCAGAAACGAAAACTTCGATGGTGCCAGACCCATCAGCGGGTGAAGCTGCAAAACGCAGGATTGCCGAACAAGAGCAGCAGGACAAGGAATACGAAGCAAGGACTGCAGAGCGAACCGAACGTGCGCGGCGATTGGCAATTGTTGAGGATCTGGTTTCGCGGCGAAACCCAACGCAGCGCGATGCGGATAAGCGGCTTTTTCTGTCGGGCCTTGATAATGACCTCGACCGAGAACATTTCAGAGCTCATGGATGGCGATCAGGGCTGAATGCCACCAAGATCTTTGAATTCTGGGAGGAGCTCGAACCAGACGTATTCACATGAGAGGGTTTCTAAGTGCATGTATCCAAGGGTACCGCTTGTTAAAAGCAGAAATCGAAGTCCATCAAGTACTGCGTGGTGTGCATTCTGCGTAAATTCTGCGCATTGAGGTTGCTTTCCTTTTGAGTGGTATGAGTGTTTGTGCTTGTGTCGCAAACTTTCTCGGGGCTGTCAAAAATTAGGAAATTGTTCTGTTTACATTCAGCTTGAAGCCGAACTGATGGCCGAAACTGAGCGACTAGAGGCCAATTTTTCCCTGTGTTGATCCTCATTCGCGTACTCACATGTCGCCTATCGGGAAAATATTCTGCTCGCAAAATCTTTGCGACAGAACCGCATGATCTCGTTAAAAGGTTGTCATTTCCCCAAGGATGCAGTTTCGTACGTTGTTTACTTCTATCTGCGGCACACAGTGTCCTATCGTGACTTGGAAGAGATCATGGCTGAGCGCGGTGTGCGGGTTGATCAGGTTCTGTCGCAAACTTTGTCCCTACCTGTCAGGTCGAGTGCATTTCTGGTAGCGCGCACTAGAACTTGACAGGAGC
>NZ_JBXWOA010000027.1:0-19032 GCF_059610645.1 Ruegeria sp. CDSC054
CGCTAGCAGGCATCGAGGTTTCGCACATGATCCGCAAGGGGCAATTCACACCCGGACTCTGCCCATTTCAGCAGTTCGCTGAGCTCGCAGCCTGACTCCCGAGCAATTGCTGAAACTGCTCGGCGGGCTCAAAACTTTGCAACAGAACCCTGCCGAACGCATCTGGGGCGAACTCAAACACTTCCGGTGCATGTCGGAAGCTGAACTAAGAGTTTAAATCGAACACTTGGCCAGATGTCGGCAGCGCGGACAAACCTGCCGCTCACCAAACTCAGCCAGACGACGGCTAACTGAGCTTTGCCGGCCTTCTCGCATTGTGACGGCTACGCAAGTGCAACATAACTCCGCGTGTAGCGAACGACGCAGTGCGGCCGTTAGTCAAAACTCAAAGCGGACGACCGCTAAGGGCACCTTGTTCGGCAAAATGTGCTGGTCACAGGTGGGTTTCATAAACCGTTTTTTGCGAGCTGCAGTTATTACTGGCGATTGAATCAATTAGCGCTCATGCAGTTGCTCACGCAGCGCAGCAACTGCCGACGGAAGATCGTCCTCGAAACCGGGAATGAACTCCTGCTGGATCGCAGCATTCAACGCGTCGTCGGCAGCTGCCTCGGCTGCGGTGGCCGATCCGGAAAGGGTCTCGAACTCCTCGAAGGCCTCAAGGACCAGAAGCGGCTCTCGCAGGATGCCCTGAACCGTCATGCTGATCGACATATGTTCGACCTGGTTGTTGTTCTCCGGCGGGCCAACGAATTCGGGTGCGAAGCCGGAAACGCCCCAGATCGATGAGTTGTCCAGTGCGATCCCGGTTTCGTATTGCCAGATCGTTCCGACATGGAACCGCGTGGTGAATCCGTGGTTGAACAGCTTGATATGTGTGAGTGGGTTGCGGCGCGAGGACCCCACAATCAATTGCTGCCAGAGGTAGAGCGCAGCCTGCTCCCTTCCGCGAATGTATTCCGAAGTCTCCAGCATGTGCTCCGGCGGAACTATCTCAATCAGTTTGATTGCTGCCTGGAACAGGTCAAGCGCCGTGTCGAGCGCCGTGTCATCAGTGCCGCCCCCTGACATCTCGGCCAGCTTGAAGGCGTGAAACCGGGTGTAGGCGCCGCCGAGCGCTTCAAGGTATGGTTCGCCCTCTACTGACGCAAGCGCGTCGACAACGCGATAAGCATCCCAACCATCTGCGCGCAACTGGTCGGTATCCACGTCCCAGAAGGTCGATGGAATCTGGCGGCCGAAATCACCGGTTCGAAGAGCGAGCGCCCTAAGCCCCTCGGCATATTCCATCAGTTGCTGGGATGTGACCACACCGTCATCGAGGCGGGCGAGATGACCGGAGATAGAAATGTCGCCCAGAAGTGGCTTTTCGCTCAGGCCCGCATCTCGCAACGCCTGTTCCACTTGAACTCGGGTCGCCTCGGCAACAGGCGCCGATCCTGTTTCGGCTTTGGAAACTGCGCTACCTTCCAGCCGTTGCTCCGGAAGCCCGAAGAACAGAAACCGAACCTGTGGAACGGCCAGAACGACGACGGCAAGCGCCAGACAGCACAAGGTCCCAGTCCATACCAACCATTTCATAACTCATCCGGCCCATGTACAACGCGATTATTTCGTGAGCGCATCGAAATCGGATGTATCCACATCGGAGACAGCTTCCTGTGCGATGGCATCGTAATCGGTCGCTTTGTTGGTTTCCTCAGCGACCTCGGCTGCAAGCGCAGCCGAGGCCCCGATGGTCGCGGCAGTCCGCACCTCGTCTTCACTGGCGTCGCAGGCGGCTAGCACACTCAGACAGATGACGATTGCCGGTGCCAGAGCTCGTCTATTTTGCGATGTCACTTGGTGTAATCCTCGAACCCTTCGACATTGCCGCCAATGACCGTGCAGTTACCTGCGGCTTGAATTGTCGGCTGGTCCCAGTTGACATTCCAGTTCACGACGATGGTGTCGCCGTTTTCCGAAGCGGGGAACACCGAAATCGCAGCATTGGGCAGATCTGCGAACTCGGGAACTTGCCACAGGTAGTCGTGACAGGTCTTGAGGGCGTTGGTTATCTGCCTGTCAAAGGCTTGGGCAGCATTGGCTGCAACCATCAATGTAAGGCACGCGCCGATAGTTTTTAGCATTGAAAATGTCCTTTCAGATTTCCATGTCAGCCAACTTAGACCCAAGCCTAGTGCGCCATCAGACTTCGTCAAACAGAATGGGTTCTTTTTGGCCTTCAATCCTTGCGCTGGACCGACGAGCCAGCACCGCTACTGCTCCTCTTCGCCTTGTTCGGAAAGACCCTTACCCAGCATAGCGTTCACACGGTCGAGTTCCGCGCTCGCTATCTCCCCGATGGAGGTTCCCTTCAGTCCGCCAACTGCGACCATGGCAACCTCCAACGGGTACTCGGCATCGACCAGTGCGACAAGATCCTCGGCATTGCCATCCTCGGTGGTTAGGTCGGTCAGGATGTCGATATAGGCTATTATTGCACCGTTCTGCGCTGGCGAAACCAGTTCCTTTGACGGCAGATCGCTCAATAGTGTTTCGGTGACCAGCGAGACGTATTCCTGCAGCGACATGGCTGTGTCGCCCAGGAGACGACGTTGCATGTAAACCATCCTGACGCTCTTCCGGTTCAGGACTTCGTCCATGATCTGCGCCGCTGCGTTTTCGACCGAAATCAACCCTCCGACGGGCCGAAAACGTCCGAGCAAGTCCGGGTCTGCAAAAGCACTGAGGCCATGGATGGCTTCACCGGTAAGAAACTCTACGGCTCTCCTCTGCTCTTCAGGGTCTACATAGGCGAACGGTCGGTCGTCGCCGGAGGTCTGTGTGACACCGCCGATCAGCTTGCCGACGCTTCCAGCGATACCGACATAGCGATTGAGCGCGTCTCCGTAGGTCTCCTCTAGCATGGCTTGTGGATTGCGCGCGTCCTCTACTGCCAGGGGCAACGCCGCAAGGCTCGCGTGCAGCGCGGCGATCCCCGCACGCGTTGCCAAGATCCTGTCTGCCCCAATGTTCTCAGTCTGAACACGGTGATCGAACTGGGCAAGATACTCCTCGCCACGTTCGCCTGCTCCCCAAATGAGTTCCGGACGCTCCTCGGCTTCCGCCGCGATGGAATCAAGCTCCTCTGCGTCGACATCGGAGGAATACCCCCATCGGATGGCGTGCCGATCGTAGGAGCCAATGATAGGAATGAGTTGCGTGACGCCATCATCCGGCTCCGCCACGTAGTTGAACCGCCCATAGGCCATGATGGAGGACGTGCTGCCGTTCTCCGCAGTGAATAACGGGTCCCTGAGCTGTGCCGTCGACCAGGCCGTCGAGGCGCGGTGGTTGTGCCGCAACCCGAGCGTATGGCCCACCTCATGTGACACGACGTACCGCAGGATGCGCCCCTGCAATTCCTCCGGCAGCGGCAGTTTGGCCGCGGCGGGATCGGTCCGGTGCATCAGCAAATAGTAGTAGCGGCTGAAAAGGTTCAAGACGTCCGGCCAAACCAGAATATGGGCGGAGAGAATTTCGCCGGACCGGGGGTCGTGGATGTTTGGCCCCATCGCGTTCTGCACCGGCTGTGCAACCCAGCGGATGACACTGTGGCGAACATCTTCCGGGGACCAGCCCGGGACTTCATCCCGGCTTGGCGCGTCACGGGCTATGATTGCATTGGTAAAGCCCGCGGCCTCGAAGGCGGTCTTCCAGTCCTCAACCGCCTGGCGAATGTAGGGACGCCAACGATCAGGGATTTCACGGGATAGATAGAAAACGATCGGTTCAACCGGGTCCGACGGGCGTGGTGCATCCGGGTCGGCGTGTTCCAGGCGGAAGCGAAGGGCGGCACGGTCGCGTGATTGCACGTCGCCGAACGCGCTTTCAAAAACCAGATATTCGGTGAAGAAAAACCCAACCCGGTCGTCATAGGGGCGACGCTCCATCGGGGTTTCTGGCAACACGGCAATCGAATGCGCCGTTTCCAACGAAATCGGCTGTGCCAGCCCGACCTGATCGGTCGCTTCGAAGGTCAGTTGTGAGCGGACAAAGAGGTTGTCGGGATAAACTGATGCTTCAGCAACGTAGGATCGGTCGGGGTCGTTTGACCCGGGAGCGAGGCCGGTAGATGCCAATTGGGCGGCGACCGAATAACCGGCGATATCGCCCCCAAACACCTCCTGCAAATCCACAAGTACGGCGCCAGTGTCGCTTTCCGCGAGGATCGGGAAATCGACGATGATGGGACCAAGGTTGGCGCGTTCCACAGCGAGGTTCACAGGGCGAAGCTTGTCACGCCCGCCAGTGTAATAGGGATCGCCCGAAACCTTTTCGAACGAGGTCCCTGAAAGGGACCGCACCATGATCCGATCGGGCCGCCGTTCCAACTGGATCAGGCGGGCCCCCAAGGCGTTTCCGCCGAATGCCACTGCGTCGGTGGGATATCTGGAAACTTCGGCGTACCAGATGAGGCTGCGTTCGAACATGTCGCGCGGTATCGCAAGCAACAGATCGCCGTCTTTTTGGTAGAGGTCGAAGACTCCAGATCGAACCTCGGCACCGGCTATACGCTCCTGAAAGCTCGCCGATTGCGCCCTGGCATTGGCGGGCATCAGCGGGACAGCAAAGGCAATGCAAAGTGCGAATGCCAAGCGCATCATGGGTCTCCTCGTCGACGATTTTTCAAGCGCGCTCACGTTTCCAGAGATCGGACGTTCCAGTCTGGTAGTTTTGCAAGTGTCCGACATTCGAAAATGCTAACACTGAAGTATAAGTTTGAGAACTCACAAAGCTGCCATAGGCCGTATCCGCGGCCAAGCTCCGGAAACCGCCCACCTGAACCGCTTCTGCTTCCATGCCCGCAGGGACTTTGCGCTAGCGGCGAAAGTCCGCACGATCGGCATGGCCGCCGCTGGTGCGGCACGCAGCATCGGGGAAGTATGGGCTCCCCTTCATCTTTCGCGGCGCGTTGCCCGAACGCTGGCTGCCGAAGCGCGAATGTCGGCGCATCAAACAAACACAGATAAGTATCAGAGGTATAGTCCGCAAAGCCAACGGCGGGTTTCAAACTGCCCTCACCTTCGATCACGCAGCACCGACATCGGACGGCAGTGAGCCCGAAACTGACGCTGGATAATTCGGTGCTGCCATGCTGCTCCTAATCTTGACAGCCACGCGAGCAATTCAACTGTGAGCGAACAAAAATGCAGTTACGTCGCGTTCAAGACGTGGCCACTCCGGGTCATTCCGGGTCATCAGATGATTGTTGCTTTCATATGTAATGAGACGCGCATTCGGCAGGCCTTTGGCGAATATCTGCCCCTGTTTGACAGGTTGCATTCGATCTCCCGTCGAATGGCACAGGAGGCATGGAACCTCGACGGAAGGCAACAAATGTCGGATATCTATGTAATCAATGACATCGCGATACCGGCCCATGTTTTTCGGTGAAATCATCTCGCGCATATCACGAGCGGTTTGACGCCGTTCTTCGTCGCTTGCACCCGGTGTGATGATCTGAGCCATCAGATCACGCATCGATGGGTAGTCATCAGCCGAACACACGACCCATCGTTCAGCCAGAGCAGTCCTTTCTTCGGTTGTTTCACTGGCACTTTCAGCCCCTCTCGCCGCCAAAGCCGTTCAATCCGCCCATCGCTGACAGACCAGCCAGCCTCTCTCAGCAGTGCAGCGATCCTGCGATAGCCATATCGGCCATATTGACGGGTCAGCTCGATCATGTCGGCCACCAGCCGGTCTTCGTCTGCGCGACCTTGTGGGACGCGCCGTTGCGTGGACCGGTGTTGTCCAAGCACGCGGCAGGCGCGTCGCTCAGATACTTTGAGCTGGCTGCGGACATGATCGATGCAGGCACGACGACGAGCGGGGCTCAGAAGTTTCCCTTTGTGGCTTCCGTCAGGATCAGTTTGTCCAGCGTCAGATCTGAAACTGCGCGTCTCAGCCGCTCGTTCTCTTCCTGAAGCCGTTTCAGTTCCTTCAATTGATCAGCACCCATTTCACCGTACTTCTTCCGCCAGCGGTAATAGGTTTGCTCAACAACTCCGATCTGTCTGATCGCATCAAGACGGGACATGCCTTGACCCATCAGAACTTCAACCTGCCGTAACTTCGAGACAATCTCTTCAGGCTTCGGTCGCTTGTTTGCCATTCTTGGTCCTCCGTTTCCTAAACATAGGGGTGGACCAGTTCAGTTGGGGAGGCTCAGCTCAGGAGAACACACTCGCCCCTATGGATGCTCCCACTTACTTTTTTGTTTGAAAGTAGAAGCCTATCGCATGAGAGCGTAAAGAATTTTACGCGCGGAAAAAATATTGATTTATGAAAAATAAGATTCAAACATGCGAATTCGACTCAACTTTATTTTACCTCCGTTGTTGTCGGTGTCGCCCGATTTATCGGGCCCTTCCGACTGCTAGAGTGAGTGCTGGCGGTCGGAAGGCCTTTAATAATGATCGAGCGTTGGGAGGACGCGATGCTTAGACTCAACGAACTGGCCCTCCCTCCAGAGTTCGCTCTAGCTTTTTGCAGTGACGCCATTCAGCCATCACGCGTTGTTGGCGGTCTCGGTAGTCAACGAAAAATCGTTCCGCCGACCAAGCCCTCCGCGGCAAGTTTTGGGTAAGACAGTCACAGGAACGAGGTATGTTCTATTGGCTGCACAGACGCGAGAGCTTCAAACAAGCGCATCCAATTTTACTAATTTCAAGGGAACCAAAGGGAGAAGAAAATGTCTAACAAGATGGTGATGATTGCAGGCGCGATATGTTTCGCACTGCTTGCGGCCTGCGACGACACGAGTACATCAAGCGCGTCCGCCGAGCTCACGCCGGCTCAGCAGGCGTGTTTGCGAGATGTAGCCAACACGACGAACAATTCGCAAGTCGTGGTGCTCTCATCTGCGTTTAGCGAGGCTGGAACACAAGTCACTGTAGGCGTTGGCGAGGATCGTGCCCCTTGGAATTGTATTGCTTACAGTGATGGCGCGACAGCTGGTATCGAGTTCCTGGGCGACGAAGGCGCATTGTGAGCAGTCTGCTGCGTAGCCGAAATCGGCTGCGCAGCACTGGCTTGATCTTCTGAGGCTCGACTTGGTTTGTAAATCCATCATCATCGTATTCGCGATCCTGTATCTGTTGGCGTTGGTTGCGTTCTTGACAGGTACATTTGGCTGGTTCGGACAAGAAAGAGACCCTTTGTCCGGGGTGTTCCTTTTGCCGTTGGGACTGCCTTGGATACTTGTATCGGACTTGGTTTCAGAGCCAGTCAAACCGTGGTTCGCGGCGCTTGCACCGGTTCTCAACCTGTTAGTGCTGGTCTTGATTTGCAGATGGGCACGCAGTTTGCGGCAGTAGTGAAGGCTGAACTCTTTCTCACCAAAAGGGAGGAAAACATGGGAAAAGTGATCTTGGGTATTGTGATCGGGCTGGTCCTCGGTGTGGTTGGGGCGATGACCTTAGGTGGCGGAGCCGCAATGGGTGTCGGTGCTGCGACAGGTTTGTCCGCCGGTGTCTGCTCCACATTGAAAGGAGCACAAGCCGAGAACCTGATCACCGCCGAGCAAGCGGATCAGATCCTCAATCGCGTAAACTCCGAGATGGCATCGCTACAAGGTATTGAACCAACAGACGAGATCGTCGGCAGCGCACAGGCATGCGATGAATTTCTATCAAAGTTACGAGAAGCGAAGTGAGGTTCCGCTTTGTACGGAACAAAATTGTAAGGACAAGCCAACAGGGGACCATCTGATGAAATTCGGTTTACTCAAACTCCTCACACCCATGATTGCAATTTCGGGCACAGCTGCTCTTGCAATGTCGGAAGCCGACGACGTGTGTATCGACCATTTGCGACAGGTTGGTGGACCAGACGGTCAATCCGGAACGATTGAAAGCTCAGAGTTCTCGGAAGCTGGTACGCTCGTCATGCTGCGAGACGCAGGCGGAACACTTTGGCGCTGCATCGCTTACAAGGATGGAAGCATCGGCGAGATGTCGGTTGTCGAAGCAATGGATGATGGCGGTGGAGCCCTGGACGGTGCCGCCGGGTCTACCGGTCGCCAACGTGTCAAATTCGATGCCGGGTCCACCGGTGCCGAACTCGTCGGCCAACTCGCGCCCGGCGCCTCTCATCAATATGTCCTTGGCGCGCAGAACGAACAGTTTCTGTATGTGCGTGTCGCGCCACGAAACGGGTCGTTGGACTACGTCATTCGCAACCCTGATGACTCGGAGCTTCTGAAGTTGATGTCGGCGGACAAAGAGTATCGAGGACAGCTTTGGCAATCTGGCGACCATGTCGTTGAAGTTATTAACCGGGGAAATGCGCAAGTTGACTACAACGTCATATTTGGAATCGAGTAAGTCCATGCGTGAGTTGCACTGGATTTTTGGATTGCTGGAGACCAGAAAGGGAGAGAAGAAATGAGAACCAATCTATCGCTGCTTGGAGGTGCAGTTTGTGCCCTTGCTTTGGCGGCATGTGACGATACCGGGGGATCAGTGGATACTGTGTCGCCAACCGTCGGCAATTCAAGCGACCTTTCGCCCTTTGAAGGTGCGCGCGCCGGTCAGGCTGAAACGGGGATTCAGAATCTTGGTTTTGAACTTATCCGCAGCGAAGGGCTGACATCGTACTGGTTCAACCGGAATACAGGCGCTTGCGCGCGCATTACTACATCTGAGGGTCGGTATTCAGATGTCACCATGCTTCCTTCCGCCGACTGCTGATTTTTGTCTGGATTAGTTTATTAAAGTGAAGGAGGCTGAGAAATGCACTTCGATCTTGCACACGCTGTGGTGACTGTCACAGCTTTGATAGTCACAAACCTCGTTTTGAAATCTGCCGGGGTGATCAACGAAGAAAACAAGCATCAGTGGAATTGGAAGGTTGTTTTAGCCTACTTTGTGGTTGTCCTGATCATTAACTTGGTTTGGCCTATCTGACATTTCCGCATAATCTTCTCACAAACTTTTCTGACAAAGGAGCATGCATGCGGTTCATTGCATTATTGATGTGGGCAGTTTTGGCCGCGACCTCTGCGAACTCCGACGTGACCAGTCGAAACGGTGGGCCAAGCAACGGTCAAATGCTTTCAAAGGGTGGCGACGGAGGTGTTGATGGCGTCGCTTTCTTTCGCCCAGTCTTAAGTGGAGTATTGTATCGCTCTGGTTTCAAAGGTGGCGACAAAGACCGAACGGGCCTGAGTGAAGGACAACGCGAAACTCTGTGTGATGAAGGGTTTTCAACCGGGTTTTATGCCGACTTTGGAAAAAACACTGAATACGGTCGCACCAGTTGCGGAAACGGAACCTTTGACTATCAAGGCGCCAGATCCTCCCGACCCAGCGCTGTCATGGCATCCATACACGACGTGATTGAAAACCCTGGAAAGGGCCCTGTTCTGGTGCACTGCATGTGGGGCGTTCATTCCTCCGGGGCATTGTCGGCAATGGCGCTCGTTCAGTTTTGTGGTTGGACGGAAGAAAGGGCCAAGGAATATTGGAATGATGCCCGAAACGGGGCCCCATGTTCAGGCGGGTGCGACCAGTGGATTGACTCAAAATTCGCCAACTTCAGTGTCGACCCAAAATTGAAGATCTCCACCGATCAACAGGCAGCGATTTGCCCAAAATGATATTGGGAGGACTATCCAAATGAAGTTCAATCTTCTGGGGTCACTTGCTTTCATTGCACCCACTGTCTTGTGGGCGAACGACGATGTTCTCGGTGAAGCCACTACATTTGATAGTCCCTACGGCGTTGCTGAACGCTGTATTCGGATCAAAAAAGTTCCAACGGGCGAGTATAAGAACAGCGATCTTGAGGAAGAAACAGCCTATTGCGAGATCGATTTCTATGCCTCCGAAATTGCTATTTGCCCAAAATCCTGGAGCACCAGCCCAGGAATGGCCGTCTACGATATTTCGGAAGGACCCTACACGGGGAACCGTTCTGAATTCGAGAGAAACGCTTGCAAAGAGGGGAAAGCGGCAAAAGATCTGGCCAAGGACAGGGTGGCTAAATTCAAGTCCACCATGAACCAAAAGGGCACCAGTGGAACGTTTTCCACCTCATCGCTGCTTTACTATCATTTCTCCAGATATTTCGACGCGACTGTCAAAGTTCCAGTCGCCGTTTGGCGTAGCATGGACGCCCAGGCGCATTTTTCCGAGGTCGCAGAGCCTGGCCTTGCGATTTCTGGTGGCTCTCATGGCGGGCGCATGAACCACGAAGGCTGGCGGGTATTCGCAGCTGCGGATGCCGACCCGAACACATACCAACCGGCCGATGATCTATTCACCGCAGATCGAACACAAATATACGGTGTACTGCTTGACAGTCCTGGGCATCGATACGGCTCGGAAATCAACGGCACCCGCAAATCTGGTTGGGGGAAAGGACAAAACCGTGATTTTCAGGAAACCCCAGCTTTCTTGGCTTTACGTTCTTCAAAACCATTGTCAGGGGCAATCGCAGAGGGCGTCGGAGAAGGCCGAAAAGACCGGATGATCAACAAGGATCTCGGTCCCGATGTCAGCGACCAACAGATGGCATTTTGGATGCAAGAACTTACCGAGATTGTTCTCCTCGATTTCATCTTTAGCCAGCAGGACCGCGTAGGAAACATAGACTTCACACCCTATTGGTATTGGGTCGAAGACGGAAAGCTGAAGCACAAGAAAGCCAAGCACCATGAGCCAAACGATGGAGATATTCCCGCCGAGGCACTATTGATCCGTCGCAGCAATCTAAACGACAATGATGCTGGTGGGCGGGTCGAGTATGCCAACTTCGCAAAATCCACTCAAATGCTAGAGAAAATGCGGCACTTCTCTCCAAGCACGTACCGGCGCTTGGTTGCATTGAATAGTGACCTTCAAACCCAAGGCCCGGTTTATGACTGGCTATCGCAAAGCCTTGGGCTGTCTGACAGTCAGATTGCACAAGTGGTGAAGAACACCGCGTTGGCAACGTCCATCCTAAAGAACAATTGTTCTAGTGGTGATTTGATGTTCGACTTGAACCCTGTCGCATTCTTTTTGAGAAACGACACCGAGGTAGAGGCGGTGGACTGTAATGACCCGTAAGCGTTCTGCCCTTGTTGCGGTGATCATTTGGACAACTCTGCTCGCCAGCAAAGCGGCGGCATTGGATGTCATCGTCATATCGGATCTGAACGGAAGCTACGGTTCGGTGAAATACGATGCCCGCGTGGACAAGGCGATTGAGCGGATAGTCGAGATTGATCCCGATTTGGTTATTTCGACCGGAGATATGGTTGCGGGACAGCGCATTCCCAACTTATCCGACAAACAGGTCAGGGAGATGTGGAAGGCGTTTCACGAGGCCGTATCAGATCCTTTAGAGGCTGCCGGCATTCCATTTGCGGTCACGCCTGGGAACCATGATGCCTCCGCCTACCGTGGGTTCGAGCGTGAAAGAAAAATATACGCAGAGGAATGGGCGCCGAGAAAACCAGACGTCGACTTCCTGGTTTCGGATGACTACCCGTTCTTCTACGCTTTTGAGATGCAGGGCGTAACGTTTGCGTCTTTGGACGCTACGACCTTGGGGCCGCTATCCAGCGACCAGCAGGACCGGCTAAAGGAACTGGGTGCAAATGGAGACCCGATTGTCACTTTCAGTCATCTTCCGCTTTGGCCCTTCGCGATCCAGCGCGAACGCGAAATCATCGGTGACCCAACACTTGAGAAAATCTATCTGGAAAGCGGTGTCGTTCTGCATCTGTCGGGCCACCATCATGCGTTCTACCCGGGTTGGAAAGACGGTGTGGCTTATGTTTCTCAGGCATGTTTGGGCGGTGGCCCGCGGCGGCTTATTGGCGATAGCGCCAGATCGCCTCACAGCTTCACTCATGTTACGTTCCAGCCGAACGGAGAGTTTGGGATAGCAGTATATCGAGGGCCCGATTTCGAAAGGTCGGTAAATTTCAAGTCGCTCCCGAAAGAGATCAGATCCCCGAATGCGGTGTTGAAACGATTAGACCTTGTGAAATGACTAGAGGTTGAGTTTCAGCTCAACTTTTTCAGGAACCAGATCGTTTATCATCTCTTCGATCCGGGCTTCCGACAGTCCACCCGAGGTGATGAAAAGCAAAGAAACGCGAGATTTGCCCGGAACGTGGTGTTTTCTGACCAGTTTCCAGCCAGCGTCTGCTGCCATGGCTTCAATGTCTCCGCTGACGTTCAATGAGTTTTCTTCGTCTGAAGCTTTGAGCGAAATTTCCACGCCCTTGTTTCTTCCGCCGAGCCAAATGAAACACCAACATACAATCGCCACCAGTGTGGCCATCAGTGGCAAGCCCAAACCGACCGCAAGACCAAGAACAGTCACGATTATCATTTCGACTGTATCGACCGGATCATCCAGATTGGAGCGGAACCTAAGCAACGCACCGATGCCAAAGATAACGAAACCAATCATTGACCCGTGCTGAACTACCAAGAATCCAACCGCCATGCCGATAAGCGCATAAAGGAAGAAGAGCCTTGGCATAACTATGTCGCGGACGCTTCTACGGGCTTTACGTCTCACCGGATGATAGACGATCAAGCCAGCCAGAATGATTGTGACGATCACATCGAGAGTAAAGAAATACAGTTCCTGTTTGCCACGAAATTGCGTCCATCGGCGTTCGACTACAATTTCCGACCCCGAAGCCCCGGCCAGCATCGTCGCAGGGTCGACTTGTGACACCGCAGCACCTGGCAACAGCAGCATCAACAACACGGTCACGAATGTGAGAGTCGTATTCAACTTGTCTTCCTTCTTGCTCACGCCAAAGGCTTACGCTTCACCGCAGGCATATCGTGCCCCATTCAATTCAATCGCAACAGACGGGATCAGGTAAAGAGTTCAAAGAGCATTCTTACGACATCGCAGTCGAACTGTGATAAGAACGCGATAAAGGGATGTGTTCCACACGCGAGAAAATTGAATGGCAGAAAACAAAGTGTTTCCGTCAAAACCTGCAATTTCACGGTGTTTCTGTAAACTTAGACGATTCGCTTTTACGGCCAGCTTGGTTGCGGCAGCCTTCTTGCCTTGGACCGATTTTGCCTACGCCGAAAGTGCTGGTTTGGTTCTGGTCGATAAATTCAAGGTGGCAGACAAATCAGAGGGATTTTCCGAGCCTTCCGGTTTGGCAATGTCTAACGCTGAAGGCTTCTTGTGGTCTGTAAGTGATGCCGAACCTAAACTGCACCTACTTGGGATCGACGGGGTACTAGGAAACTCTTTCAAGTTGCCAGCATTGGCAGGATCAGATTTGGAGGGCGTCGCGTCGCGCAATGATGGGTCTGTTTTGGTGCTTCAGGAAACTGATCGATCAATTCTAGTCGTGCACCCAACCGACCCTATTCAATTGACAACAATACCTCTCACAACTCTTACAGGTTACCCGGCCGCCGCTGAGTTGCTTGTCGGCAACCCATTGAACAAGGGACCCGAAGGTATCGCCGTTGACCCGAAATCCGGGAGGGTCTTCGTTGGCATTGAGGGACAACCAAGGTTGTTATTGGTCGTATCACCAGAGCTAGACGAAATTGTCGAGATCATTCCTTTAGCGAGTGAAGCAGGCTTTATCTCCGAGCGTGCGGATGATGATGAACTGGATTTGAGCGGCTTGGCTTGGTCCCCGTCCTCACGTTCTCTTTGGATTGTGAGTGACAAAGGTCGTCAGATCTTCGTCTACAATCCAGAATCCAAGTCAGTAAAGTCCATAAGTTTGACGTTCACAGAAGATGGCAATCAAAAGGAAGTTAAACATCCTGAAGGGATCGCTCTCGATGAAACCAAGGGGCTTCTTTATATCCTGACAGACGATGCTAAGAAATCGCGGCTTTATGTTTTTGAGCAACCGGAGTTGTGAGGACTTTCATACTAGTTCTCTCTGCTCTAACTGGTTGGAAACCGGGGTTAGTTGACTGAGCACCGTCGTATGAGCGTCGTACTAAGTAAAACTGCGCTCTGTTTACTGTGTTTCTTAAAAACATCACCCATCAATATATTCGAATAGCGTTAGGTTCACACATACGAACGTCATAATAAGATTGGGCTTCAACATGCTCGGTCTCCTAAAGGTTGTCAAAAATGCGCGTATTCAGCTCGGTTGTATTTGCGATCATTTGCACTCTTGTGGCCACTGTATCAGTTCCAAATACCAGCATTGCTCAAAGCTGGGACATTGCATCACAGCACTCAGTCAGCGGCGTAACGGTGTATGACGCAGATGAGCTTTTAACTTTCGCTGGTCAGTTGGCCTTCAATCGGTCAGGGCGCATTACAGCGGTGGAGGTCGCATCAACGATCACTCAGATCTACCGAGAAGACGGTTATTTCTTGGCTGAGGCTTGGCCCGGTCTCGATGGGCAGAGCATTGTTGTTGATGAAGGGCGTATTCAAACCATCGAAATTGAAGGCGTAGATACTCGTACGTTCCAAAGCTTAGAAAAGATATTTCGCCCTCTCACTACCGCATATCCAATAACTCTCCAACGATTTGAGCGGGCGGTTATGTTAGCCGAGGACATACCTGACTTGGAGTTGTCGACCGAACTTGATTATCCGGATCAGGCAGGTGCCAGGCTGAGAGTATTGGGAGAGCCTCTGCGCCAACAAGCCGGCAGTGCGACACTCGACAACCCTCCGCGTGAGCTTGGAGAAGCGCTCAGCTTCTATGTCGTGCAAGAGTTTTATTCAACGCTGACCGTCGGGGATTTGCTGCGATTTGAGGGATCAGGCAATTACAATTGGGACAAAGACGATGAGCACTCTTTATGGGGCGCTCTTACCTATCGCACGCCTCTTAACAGTAATGGTTTGTACGGTGAGATCTTCTACGGGAATGTAAACGCCAAGCGTGATATCTCTGGCGATTTCGCAAGAACTGATATCGACGGGGAAAACTTCACCGTCGCATTGGGTTACCCCGTTATCCGCGATGTCGCCCGATATGGATACCTGCTGCTGGACTACCGTCTTTCAGAAGCGGATTCAGTCAGCGGAGGCGTTCCACTATCGAGTGACGCCAGTGTCGTTGGCCTTACTTACCTTTACGGCCAGAATTACCCAAAGGGGCAAGCGCTTGAAGCAGGGTTAACTCTGTCCTTTGGCGACAACGACACGACAGACGCAAGCTTTGATGACGGGGACTCTTCGTTCTGGCATTTGAGGGGCGGCATCGGATATGAAAGCCCCCTACCGGGCTTATCGCCCAACACAGCTTGGCGGACAGAGATCTGGGGTCAATACACAACAGACCGGTTACCCTCTGTCGAAGAGTACTTCCTTGGTGATCGTTATGCGTTGCGTGGATACCGCTTTGACGAAGTGGATGGTGATTCAGGGATCTCAGCAATCTTCGAAGTATCTCATTCCTATTTCCCAAGCTCGCAGAACGTTCATCGATTGACGCCCTTCGCTTTTTTCGACGTTGGTTACATCTCGAATAATGATCCCGCCAGTTTCGAAGTGAGAAGTGCTACACTGGCATCGACAGGTCTGGGTTTGGACATTGAGTTTAAGCAAAACCTATTCCTATCAGGATACGTAGGTGTTCCCTTGAGAGACGGCCCTTTGACTGACTCTGGCGATCCTGGCGCATATCTTGCTCTGACAACAAGTTGGTGAGGATGTTATGAAACTGAACAGAATTGCGTTACTTACGACAGCTTGTTTGATTGCAGAACTGGCCGCTACACAGGTCGTTGCCGGCGGAAATCACTACGGGTGGTGCCGTGGCGTGGGGAATCCTCACCAGTCAAGCCAAGGATGCGGGCAGGCCGGTGGGCAAGGGACAGGGAATCAAATTACCGGCCCAACTCAGCCGGTAGCAAATCAGTTGCCGCCTAAGGGAACGCAGCAAACGCCCACATCCGTTACTGTTCCAGTCCTTGCGCCGGGCGCGGTTCCGAACGCAATTCCCGGTCAGGTTCCTATCGCGACACCAATAGCGGTTCCCGGTCAGGTTCCCACGCCGGTAGTAGCGCCGACCCTAGCTCCGCCTTTGACTCCAAATGCGACTCCAAACCGGGTTCCGACAGCCGTTCCAAATCAGGTTCCGCCATTGGCTACCGGGCCTACCGCGGTGCCGCCGCAAGTTCCGACTGCAACTCCCAATCAAGTTCCGATAGCTATCCCTGGCCAGGTTCCGCCTCAACCTACCGGCCCAACAGCGGTGCCGCCACTTGTGCCCACCGCGACACCAAACCAAATACCAGTCGCAGTTCCTGGTCAGGTCCCGCCTCAGCCCACCGGTCAAACTGCTGTGCCACCGCTCGTCCCGACTGCAACACCCAATCAGGTTCCCACGGCGGTTCCTGGCCAGGTTCCACAGTTGACACCAAAACCTACGGCAACTCACGTGGCCGTCCCAGGGCATCCGAAACCACAAGGCGTCGTGACGATCATGCGTCCCAAGCCGAGGCCGACAACCGGTACTGTCCAACAACCTGGCACAACACAAGTGTCCCACCATTTAACCCACCAAAGCAATGCGAAGAAACACGATCACGTCGCAGCAACACCCGGACGGCATGACCCGCACGACCTGCCGAGGTTCCGCAACGCGGCAGCCAAGGAAGACTGGGAATGCGTTGCCAGCGGATTTGGGCAACGTCGGTATGATGCCGGGCGCGGCGTGTTGCTGAACAGCGGGGCACTACGACACCTTGGAAATGTGGATGCGATGGCTCGTGATGTACCAGCACGGCACCCGAAGCATTCCGGATGCATTATCTCGGTCAAACGAAAGCAACGCTGAAGCTCGCTGGGGAGGTTTTGCGGATGTGTCGCAAACTTTGATGTCCGATTGACGGGCACGCCGGATCTGGCGTTTGTTCCCGCCGAATAGTTTTCGAACAGGTTTAAGCATGATCTCCTTGAAAGGCTGTCACTTCCCCAAAGACGCAGTTTTGTACGCTGTGTTTTTCTATCTGCGGTACACAGTGTCGTATCGGGATTTGGAAGAAATCATGGCTGAACGAGGCGTGCAGGTGGACCACGCCACTCTCAATAGGTGGGTTGTTAAGTATTCACCGATGATCGCCGTGAACGCGCGATCGAAGAAGCGACCAACGCTGAGTTCCTGGCGCATGGACGAGACATACGTTCGTGTTCGCGGCAAATGGATGTACCTTTATCGGGCCGTCGACAAAGCTGGAAATACCCTTGATTTCATGCTGTCTGAGCGGAGGAACCGTCCAGCAGCAGCTAGTTTCTTTGCCAAAGCGCTGTCTTCTAATGGAATTCCAAAAAAGATCGTTATCGACAAAAGTGGAGCTAATGCGGCGGGCATTCGAGAAGTGAACAAAATCCTTAATCGGTTTGGCTGCACAACCAAAATCCAAACGGTCAGGTCCAAGTATTTGAACAACCGGTATTGCCAAGTTGTTCAGGCTGAGTGATCCAGCTATGTCGCGCGAATGAACATCCCTAAGATTATGCCACGCCTGAAGGGTTTCCGCTTTCCTCGTGAGATCATTGCTTACGCGGTTTGGGCTTACCATCGCTTTGCGTTGAGCACAGCTGATGTTGAGGATCTGTTGGCTGCGCGTGGCGTGATCATCAGCCGGGAAGCAGTTCGGCTATGGGTCAATCGCTTTGGTCGACACTTTGCAGATTGCATCAGGCGGGATCGCCCACGGCCGAACGACAAATGGCACATGGACGAAGTTGTAATCCTGATCCGTGGCAAGAAACACTGGCTGTGGCGTGCGATTGACGCCAATGGAGACGTTCTCGATATTCTTGTTCAAACCCGCCGAAACGCCAAAGCTGCAAAGCGCTTCTTCAAAGGCTTGGTTGCCAAATTTGGCGAACCCAGGGTCGTCATCACCGACAAATTGCGCAGCTATATCAAGGCGATCAAAATACTGGCACTGAACGCTGACCATCGTGCCCACAAAGGTCTCAACAACGCGATCGAAGTCTCGCACCGGTCGACTCGCAAAAGAGAAAAGCTATTCGGCAAGTTCAAGTCTCACCTACAGCCTCAGAGATTTCTGTCTGCGCATGACCAAATCAACCTGATCTTCCGCCCCCGCCGATATCAACTCACCGCAAACTCATACCGCCACGCTCGCTCCGACGCATTCAACCTCTGGGGCGATTACACAGCGGAAATGACCGCTTGATCCTGCCTTTGCCAATACCTCACATGCTCAGGTCAACAACTTGGCAATACCGTCGCATGGCCTTTGAGGGTCTTGCGGAAATCACAGATTGATAAAAGGCTCGGTTGCGATTGCCGCTTTCCGAGTTTCAAAGCTTTTAATACATAATGCAGCATTCGGAAAATTGTGCTCTTCAGTAGAAATCACCGCACTTAACCCGAGTGGTCGGATGGGGAACAATGCCCTTCGCTGCTCGCTGCATGAACTGGTAAGATGCCGGATAATGCGGACTTTTGCTTCGCATAGGTCAGTGTCCGATTTTCTTACGGCCAGCCGTTTTAGGTCTCTGCCAACAGAGCAACCGTCATCTATTGGTTATGAATCCTGACCCTAGCTATTCTGATGACAGAAACTCGTCCACTTCCTTTTCGACATCGCCTCTGGACCTGCCATATTTTTGGTGAATAATCTCGACCAATTTTTCTCGTTTTCCCGCGATTTGATCAATTTCGTCATGCGTTAGCTCAGTCCATTTGGCCTGAACTCGTCCTTTTAGGGTTTCCCACTGATCTTGGATATCATCCCAGCTCATAGTGTTTTCCTTTCTTATCTACCAAACTGGACGCAGGTATTGACTGGTACTAAGCCCGTTGGATTTTGATGCGACTGTTTAAGGAACCACCTGCAGCGGGCAACAATGCTGTGCGGATTGGGTATGAAAAACGCGCAGCGATCTGCGGTGTATCAGTCATCCAACTTGTTTTCTAAGTTTTAAGGACCAGCCAGATCGCAGGCGAGCTTCACCCCAACTGTCTTATCGATTGATGACGATCAGGTGAGCTTACTTGCCGCCTTGCTAATGGCGTTTTGCATGTCATCCCACGCCGCC
>NZ_JBXWOA010000028.1:0-17243 GCF_059610645.1 Ruegeria sp. CDSC054
CTTCAACTGGGTAATGCCGTTCGCTACCCAGGCGCTAGCACCACAAAGGTCAATGGTCAAAAGTTTGCAACAGATCCACTTGGAAAGACGCGGATATTTCCACCGCTGCCGCCCACTTTAACAGCCAAGGCGTACCAGACAGCTACGAGCGCGCCGAGGCCGTTGTCGGTGAGCTGCACCAGGTTTCATCCAGCAAGATTGCCGCTGTGGTGCAGGAGATTGCCCATACCCGCGAACAGGCCACCCACGTTCATGAAGATGATGGTCACAGCCTTTAACGACGGAAGACATTATAGATTATTGTTCGCGCTGGTGAATGTGTTGCCGGGAACAGCGAGACCACCGGGTTGGAGTAATGTGGGGTCTGTTCCGATTGGGACGGACTCTTATCGTTGGACATTCCGGGCTTTCGCTGCACCACGTTTGAATAGGCAAGAAGCGGACAATGCTGCCATTGATCGCTGAAAGGTCACCGACAACTCCCGGCCCAAAGCAGTCTTTTGTGCAATTGACAGCGAAAGGCAGCTTCGAACACAAAGTGAGCTTTTGATAGTGGAGCGTTCGTCTCCAGCGACAGGAAAAAGCCTCTCTGGTCGGGTACGCTGGCACAGTCGGCAATCTCGGATTGGATATACTAGGATTTTAGTTCATGGTTCCGTCGAGCATACTGGTTTCAGCCGCAACACGATGCTTTGCGGCGAAAAAGAGTTCTTCAGAACTGGCGTAAGATTGTCAGCGGACGGCTAATCATTAGGTTAAGCCTTTAAAGAGATTTAGTTTAAAGTAATTGTTCTTCCGCTTCTCCAACATTTGAAATCTTGTATCGGAATAGGTTTTGAGCTTTGATTCAGCAAGTCTATGCGAAAAAACGCCTCTCCCGGCTGATAGCTGCGCGAAAAGGTTGCCAAGTTAAATCCGGCTAGCCACATTGGGCAGGAAACGCCCTTTAGCCAGGTGGGATACTTGGGAAAGTCCGAAAAGCCAACTTACGCGGAAGAAGTCGCCGGGGCGATCAGGGCTGTAGGCACATCTAGTTTTATGCCGGAATTGTTGAACCTCATGCGCGAGGCAGCTTCGTTCAAGGGCGCGTTTGTCAGCCTTTTGAACCCGGGAAAAGCGCCCGAACATGTCTATGACAATGTGCGTTCGGAACGTCGCTCGGTTGTTGTCGACCGATGGCTTGATCGCGCCTGGCTGCTGGACCCGTTTGTTGTTCGTTTCATTGGTGAACGCCACGAACCAGTGATGGTACTAAGAGACGTAACACCGGACAGGTTTGCCAATTCCGACTACTTTCGGATCTACTACAAATCCCTGTTTCTGACGGACGAGATCGGGGTGTTTGTAGCAATAGCAAACGGCACCTTGTTTCTCTCTCTCGGTCCTTCCGAGGGAAAAACCCGGTTCACGCGGCGGGATGTCGAACGGTTGACAGACTTGCACCCGATCATATCGGCGCTTTGCGAGCAGCACTTCCATCGCAACCCCTCCTCAGGCCGACTCGACGAGAGCGAGGTCGATTTCGACGGGGTCATCGACAAGGTTTGCAAAGGTTTGACACAGCGGGAGATCGAGGTCGTGCAGTTCCTTTTGCGCGGGCACTCGACGCAGTCCATTGCGCTTTTGCTTGATGTTTCCCCGGCGACGATCAAAGTGCATCGCAAGAACATCTATAGAAAGCTGCGTATATCTTCCCAGTCTGCCCTGTTTTCAATGTTTCTGCATTCGGCGAACGATTAGTCGTACCCCTTTGGGGGTACAAATCACACCGCCCTTTGGAGGTATTCACAGGGTAAGTCTCCCGGCTCTAAGCTGATTCTACAAATCAACAAGTGCGGGTGTCCGGATCAGACCATGATCGACGTAAAGAATGTGACAAAACGCTTTGGCGAAGGTCAGGCGGCCGTGACGGCTCTGGGGGACGTGTCGCTGACCATTCCCGAAGGAAGCTTTTTCACGCTTTTGGGCCCGTCAGGTTGTGGCAAGACGACACTACTGCGGCTGATCGCCGGGTTCGAGCTTCCAAGCGAAGGCGAAATAGCGCTGGACGGTGAGTCGATTGGCCATCTGGCACCCAACAATCGGCCCGTGAACACGGTGTTTCAGAACTACGCCCTGTTTCCGCACATGAGTGTGGCCCGCAATGTCGGGTTTGGCCTTGAGATGCTGAAAAGGCCGAAAGCCGAGATAGACGGCACCATCACCGAGATGCTGGACCTGGTACAGCTGGGCGAGTTTGCAACGCGCCGGGTTGATCAATTGTCAGGCGGGCAGCAGCAGCGCGTGGCTTTGGCGCGCGCACTGGCGCCGCGCCCAAAGGTTCTGCTGCTGGACGAACCCCTTTCTGCTCTAGACCTGAAACTTCGTAAAGGAATGCAGAGCGAGTTGAAGCGACTGCAGCATGAGACAGGCATTACGTTTGTTTTTGTCACGCATGACCAAGGGGAAGCACTGGCGATGTCGGACCGGATCGCTGTGATGTCGGCAGGCTCGGTACGTCAGGTCGGCACACCGGAAGAGATTTACACAGCCCCGAAAAGCAGGTTCGTCGCGGATTTTATCGGGGACACCAACATCGTAAACGCTACTTTGCTTGGCTTTGACGGAGACGTGGCAAAAATCCGGTTGGGCGAAGGCAAACCACTCACGATTCACGCTGCCAGCACCTTGCTCGAACCGGGCCCCGTACATGTCGCTCTGCGCCCCGAAACGATCCGTGTGGTCGAGGAGAGTGCCGAAACAGCGCTCTTGCGTGGCGAGGTCGTGGACAGCACCTATTTCGGGGCTGGGTCGCAAATGCTTGTGCGGCTGGAAGATGGTGTCAGTGTTCACGTCCAGGTTTCCACTCCGCGCCCCGTCGGATCGCGCGTCGGGCTCGAATGTGACACCTCCATGCTGCATGTGCTGGAAGACTGATGGCCGGCGTTGCACATATCCCGCAGCCGGACGCCGCGTCGAGATTGCTTGCGGCGCAGGCCGAGCGCGCGCTTCAAAGACGCAGAACGCGGCTTTTCCTGCTGGCCCCGGCGCTCGGGATTATCGGTATCTTTGGACTGTTCCCGCTCTCTATCGCCCTGGTTTACTCGTTCCTTGAACCCGGGACTTATGGCGGCGTTGAATGGACGTTCTCTTACGACGCCTATGTGCAGTTCCTGTTCGAGCGGGATATTTTTGATGACACGCTGACCTTTAACAGCGCCTATCTTCAGATCTTCGGGCGTTCCTTTGGTCTTGCTATCACCACTATGATTGGAACCCTGATCCTTGGGTTTCCTGTTGCTTACTTCATTGCGGCCCGTCCGCAGGAACAACGCAATTTCTGGCTGTTCGCCATCACTCTGCCGTTTTGGACGAACCTGTTGATCCGTACGTACTCGATGCTTCTGATCGTACGAGACGAGGGTTTTGTGAACCTGACGCTGATGAACATCGGCCTGATCAGCGAGCCGATCGAGATGTTGTACACAGATGGCGCGGTACTGGCCGGGCTGGTCTACAGCTACCTGCCTTTCATGATCCTCCCGATCTATGCCTCGCTGGAGAAGTTCGACTTTTCGCTGCTTGAGGCAGGGCATGATCTCTATGCCACACGCACGCAGGTGTTCCGCCACATCATTATACCGATTACCCGTCCGGGCATTGTCGCGGGCTGCGTTCTAGTGCTGATCCCGGCGCTTGGGGCCTACATCACGCCGGAACTGCTCGGCGGTGGCAAGAAACTGATGATCGGCAACCTGATTGCCCTGCAGTTCGGTTCGGGCCGCAACTGGCCCTTTGGCGCCGCTGCTGCACTGATCCTGATGGCAGTCGTGTTAATCGCGCTTCTTGTCAGCTTGCGGGCAGGTGCTTCGAAGGAGAGTGGACATGGCTAAACTGTCGTCACTCTTCCGGCCGTCGACAGACGCGCGCGAACTACGCCGGCAACCCCTGTTCACCGGCATGTCCTGGCTGGTTCTGTTGTTCCTCTACGCACCGATTGCCGTCCTGATCGTGTTCTCGTTCAACGATAACCGCTCTGTTGTGCGCTGGACCGAGTTCAGCTTGCGCTGGTACGCGGCGGCCTTGGAAAACGATGACATCCGACGGTCGGCAATGATCTCGGTACAGGTTGCTCTCACCGCGACCATGTTTTCCACCATCATTGCCACAATGGCTGCACTGGCGACAACGCGCGGCGATGTGTATCGCGGCCGTTCTGCGGCTATTGCGCTCATAAACCAGCCCCTGATGATCCCCGAGATCGTCACGGCGATTGCGACGCTGGCCTTCTTTTCGATCCTGCGCCAGCTCACGGGTGTTACCGGGATTGGCTGGCTGATCCTCGCCCACACAGTTTTCTGCGTGCCCTTTGCTTACATGCCGATCCGCGCACGTTTGTCAGATTTGTCCGTCACTTACGAAGCCGCCGCCGCCGATTTGTACGCGACGCCCTGGCAGACATTCCGCTATGTGACGCTGCCTCTTTTGATGCCCGGTGTTATGGCGGGGGCGATGCTGGCCTTTGTAGTCTCTCTTGACGACGTCATTATCACGCTTCTGGTGGCCGGACCGGGTGAAACCACCTTGCCCATCTATATTCTGGGCCAAATCCGTCGCGGCGTAACGCCAGAGGTCAACGCCGTTTCGACCATCCTCATCGGAGTGACCATAGTCATGGTCGCCCTGACCTTCTTTCTGCAACGCAAACGAAAATAACAAGAAGCCCGCGCTGCTGCGGGACGCCATCAATCTCAACGGAGGACAAAATGAAATACACTCTTCTCAAAGCCGCAGCCATCTCGGCCCTGGCGCTCAGCGCGGCAGGAGCGCATGCCGAAGGCAAACTGAACATCTATAACTGGGGAAACTACACCAACCCAGAGATGATCGAGAAATTCGAAGCCCAATACGATATTGAGGTCACGCTGGACAGCTATGACAGCAATGAAACCATGCTGGCCAAGGTCAAAGAGGGCAACACCGGCTATGATGTTGTTGTTCCTGGCGACTACATGATCGCGATCATGGTAGGCGAAGGCTTACTGGCCGAGATCAACGCCTCCGAAATGGACAACTTCAAGAACATGGACCCGAACTGGGTTGATGTATACTGGGATCCGGGTCGCAAGTATTCGGTCCCATATCAGTGGGGTACGACCAGCTTTACGGTCGACAGCGCGGTCTACAGCGGTGATATAGACACGCTTGGCCTGATCTTCGATACGCCCGAAGAGCTTAAGGGCCGTATCAACATGCTGAATGACATGAATGATGTGATCAACGCCGGCCTGCGCTACCTAGGCTATCCGCGCTGCAACTCCAATCCCGATCAGATGAAAGAGCTGATGGCACTGCTCGAAAATGCCAAGGGTGACTGGCGCACCATGGATTATGCGGTGATCGAAAAGCTAACATCGAAAGATGTGGACTTGTCGCAAAGCTGGAACGGCGCGGCCATGCGCGCCCGGGCGGATCGCCCGACATTGCAGTACGCCTATCCAAAGGAGGGGTTCACCGGATGGATGGATAACGTCGCGGTTCTTGCCGACGCGCCCAACATGGAAAACGCAAAGCTCTTCGTGAACTTCATGATGGACCCGGAAAACGCTGCAATGACCTCGAACTTTGCGCGTTATGCCAACGGGATCAAAGGTTCCGAGGCATTCATGGATGCCGAGATGCTCGACGCGCCTGAAATCGTGATGCCTGCAGGGGCGCCGGTACCCGACTTTGTGAAGCCTTGCGACCAAGACGTTGTGGACCTGTACAACAAGGTTTGGACCCGCCTTAAGCAATAAATTTAAAAGTCACCTGTGGTCGGCCTATCTCTGGTCGGGCCGACCCCTTCCAAAGCTTTTTTAACCTGACTGCGCCCCCTGTTAGGGTCGCCTTGCGGGAGCATGGAAAATGCAAAACAGCAAATCCGGCACGAGGCCCAAAACAGCGCGTGAGATCGGCATCATGCAGGGTTTCCCGCCCCCGCCTGAGAAACGCCCGTCTCTCGAGAACTGGGACCTCGCCCCGTTCAACCGCTGGACCTTCCAGAACATGCGTAGTCTGTTTCCCACGGTCGATGTTCGTCCGGGCCCGAATGCCCGAGAACTGATACAGGCGCCCCGTGACCTGCTGGATACGGAGTTTCAGACCTTTGACGACCGCCAACTATCGGTCGGGAACTGGCTGACTGAGAGCTACACGGATGGCTTCCTAGTGTCGAAAGGCATCCGGCTTTTAACCGAGATATATGCCAACGACTTTACTCCGGACACCGCACATTTGGGGCAATCTGTCTCCAAATCCCTGATCGGCTCTCTGGCCGGTGTGCTTCACGGTGAAGGCAAGCTGGACCTCTCGGAGCCGCTTGACAATATCGTACCGGAACTTGCTGGGACCGGCTATGCCGGATGCACTGTGGATCAGGCGCTCGATATGCAATCCGGCGTGCGCTTTACCGAGGATTATGGCTTTCCGGATAGTGACATGACACGCGTTGATGTGGCGTCGGGCTGGCGCCCGGTTCGCAAGGGAGAAATCAAACCTACCATTCGGGATGTTATTCTAACTTTGCCCCGGGAAAGACCCCATGGGCAGGCTTTTTCTTACCGCTCGATTGAGACGGATGTCATCGCCTGGGCCTTGGAACGTGTGAGCGGCGAAGACCTTGCTTCGCTCTTGTCCAACCGGATCTGGCAAAAGATTGGCTGCGTGCATACGGGCTTTTTCACCGTAGACGACGCCAAGACAGCACTCGCTGACGGCGGGTTCAACGCAACTCTTCGGGACTATGCCCGCTTTGGCCGCATGATGGCTGATGGTGGCAAGGTCGGTGACCGACAAGTAGTGCCGGAAAGCTGGGTTTCGGGGATTTGTTCGGGAGCGGACCCTTCAAAGCACGGTGACCCGTATGACGTGCTGTCCCCTCAAGGGGCATACCGAAGGTTCTGGTGGGTTCACGACCCGAGGCGCGGCGTGTTCATGGCGCGCGGAGTTTTTGGTCAACTGATCTTCATTGACCTGACCGCGGACGTGGTTATCGTCAAGCTTTCCAGCTGGCCCGACTATCTGATCCAGTCCTTTAGCCACGATGCCGTGCGTGCCTGCGAGGCAATCATTCGCGCGCTTGAGTAGTTCAAACCATCACAGACACAAGAGGCCGCATGTCGCCAACACCTGATCTGATCATCCTCAACGGTTCTCTCCTGACCTTTGACGACTCCACGCCGAAGGCTTCGGCCCTGGCAATTCAGGGCGGCATAATTGTGGCTGTTGGAAACACCGACGACATCCGTACTCTGGCTGGGAATGGAACCAAAATCATCGACGCTGCGGGCGGCACCGTCATGCCTGGCTTTATTGATAGCCATGTCCACCTTTTCGGTGGAGCGGCCGAGTTGGGCATGTTGGACCTGCGCAAAACGACGGGCGCGGATGCTCTGACAAACGCATTGCGAGCCTTTGCGGCCGAGCACCCCGACGAACCTTTGCTTATGGGGGTCGCCGCCAACTACGAAATTCTTGGCCCCGGCGTCACAACGACACGGCAAGATCTGGATCGCATCCTGTCCGAGCGCCCGGTTGCGTTAATGTCGGCCGACCACCACACCGTCTGGGCAAACACAATTGCCTTGGAAAAGGCGGGCATTCTTTACGGCGGCGTCGTTCCCCCCGGTTCGGAAATCGTGATGGCTGGGGATGGTACCGCACAAGGTCAACTGAACGAAACCGGTGCTTTTGGCTCTGTCCTGCGCCTGTCGCAACTGGGAGGGCGCGATCTTCTGGGGTATGTTACAGGAGCGGACCCCGTGCCACCCGCAACACCAGAGGAACGCGCCTTTGACAAGGAAGTCATACTGCGTGGCCTGAAGCACTGCGCATCCCACGGGATCACGGGGTTGCACAATATGGACGGCAACTTCTACCAACTTGAGCTGCTGAGTGAACTTGAGGCCGAGGGGCGCCTTCCGATCCGTGTTCAGGTGCCCATGCACCTCAAGAACACCGACCCCCTGGATCGGTTGGAAGAGGCCGATGAAATGCGCCGTCGCTTTGCGTCGGATATGGTTTGGTCAGGGCGCGTAAAGATGTTCATGGATGGCGTGCTGGACAGCTACACAGCACTGATGCTCGCGCCGTATCCGGGCAAGCCGGAAAGCCTCGGCGATGCTGTATTCAGTGCCGAACACTTTAACGAAGCCTGCATTCGTGCTGATGCAATGGGGTTGCAACTCAGCACGCACGCAATTGGCGACGGTGCCGTTCGGCGCACGCTGGACGGTTACGAGGCAGCGCGCAGTGCCAACGGCGCACGGGATTCCAGACACCGGATCGAGCATATCGAGGTGATAGACCCCTTGGATCTGCCCCGTCTGGCAGCCCTCGACGTCGTTGCCTCTCTTCAACCATTGCATTCACCCGCAGGAGGATTGTTTTCTCCCTATTCGGCTGGAGACATTCTGACAACCGAGCAAATCCCTTTTGCGTTCGCGTGGAACAAAATACGCGAGAGTGGCGCCAAGATTTGTTTCTCGACGGATTGGCCAGTCGTTCCCGTCGACACAATGATGACGATTGCCGGAGCGGTAAGCTGCAATGAGCTGCCATCGCCCTGGCAGGACAACCGTCAAAGCCTTATGGCCACGCTTTCCGCTTATTCGCGTGACAATGCGTGGCTGGAGTTCAACGAGGATCAAAAGGGTCGTCTGAAGTCGGGATATCTGGCCGACATTGCCATTCTCGAACAGGACCTGTTTTCGATTGAGGAAAACCAATTAGCAAATGCGCGCATCGCTGTGACCGTTTGTGGAGGCGCCGTTTCGCATACAGCTTGAAATGCTTAGCATCGATTATATCAGTGCTTAGAGAACTTCTTTTAGGCCGCGACGATTGTTGGCATTGCGCAGCAAAGCAGACCTTGGCCTCGGGCGCAGCGAATGACCACTTCCCGCCCATTGCGGAGGATGCTGCGCCAAGAGGCAAAGTTCAGTTTGGGCTCGAGGCAGTCATCTGAGTCTTTCAGTCAGATGACGGCTTAGGAACGGATAGCGGTCATTGTTGGTGGTCATTCCGAGAATTTTCGCCTGATGGTCTGCATTGAACGGCAGCGGACGTTCGCTGAAATCTACTAAAAGTCTGGTTTGCGGACTTTCCTGCCTTTCGCTGCGCCTGCGCGAGTGGCTGCTTTTCGATTTGGCTTAGTTATTATTTAAAATATTGCTTCGTCGAATATGCTCACAACCCAATCTAAAAAAACACGAACGCGCGGTGAGAGTTGTCGGTTTTGCGGATAATAGGCTGCCAAAGAGATTGGCGGTGGCGGTGCCTTTGGCAGGACTTCTACAAGCCGTCCTGATTTAAGGTCTTCGGAAAACCGGTACATCGGTGCTTGCGCAAGGCCAAAACCATCTAGGGCCAATTGATGGACAGTATCTGCGTCATTGGCAATCACCGTTGCTGGCAATATGACCGTTTCAAGCTGCTTGCCCGTCCTGAACTCTAACGGCATTGTAGTGCCTGTTCGCGATGACAGAAAGCCAACCATTTTATGTCCTTCGAGATCTGCAACAGACTTTGGTACGCCGAATGCTGCAAGGTATTCGGGGCTGGCGCAGGTGACTTCGTCCATACTGCCAAGGCGTCGTGAGATCATGCTGCTGTCTTCTGGGTCTCCTGCACGGATGACGCAATCAACGCCTTCGCGTACCAGATTTACCAGCCGTTCTGTCTGTCCAAGCTGCAACGTGAGCTTTGGGTATTTCGTTAGAAATTCAGGTAAGTGCGGTAGTAAAAATTTCCGTGTCAAAGTGCCGGGCGCGTCAATGCGCAAAAGGCCGGATGGTTCATGCCCGCGCAAAGCCCCTTCAGCTTCTTCCAGATCAGCCAGAATTGACACACATCTTTGGTAGAAGGCGTCCCCATCTGGAGTTGGCGCGATGTGGCGGGTTGTGCGTTCAAGCAATCGGCTCCCCAGATCGCGCTCAAGTCGCTGGATTGCTTCACTGGCGGTTGATCTAGGAATGTTCAAATCAGCAGCGGCCTTCGTGAAGCTGCCGCGTTCCAGAATTCTGACGAAGAGTTTCAGGGTCTCAAGTCGATCAATCATTGTTCGCTATTTCCGAATTTTAATTCCAACTTTCTGGGAATTATCTGTACATTATGCCTGCCTATCTCCTCTGACAACACAAAGGAGCTTAACATGACACAACCATCCAAAACCGCAATTATCACTGGTGCCAGTAAGGGGATTGGTGCAGCCATCGCTCAACGCCTTGCGCAAGACGGCCACGCAATCGTTGTAAATTACTCAAGCGATAAAGCTGGTGCCAATCAGACCGTCGAAATGATCAGCAAAGGTGGCGGTCAAGCAATCGCGGTCCACAGCGATGTTGCTGCACCGTCTGGTATGAAACAGCTATTTGATACTGCCGAGCGGGAATTCGGCCCAGTCAGTACATTGGTCAACAACGCCGGAATCATGCGCCTAGGGCCACTTGGCACTTCATCCGATTCTGACTTTGACACACAAATCGCCATCAACATCGGCGGTGTGTTTCGCGGAATGCGAGAGGCGGCCAATCGCTTGGAAGACGGCGGTAGTATTGTCAGCATGTCGTCCAGCGTTGTTGGACTTTATCAGCCATCTTACGGCATTTACGCCGCGACCAAAGCGGCTGTAGAGGCCATGACACACGTACTCGCCAAAGAGCTTGGCCCACGCGGCATCACGGTGAATGCTGTGGCACCCGGGCCCGTCGAAACCGAATTCTTCTTGACGGGCAAACCAGACGGGGTGGTCGCAGCCATAAAGAAAATGAACCCATTTGGGCGACTTGGAACGCCAGAAGACATTGCTGCCACTGTTGCTTTTCTGGCTGGTCCAGATGGCCGCTGGATCAATGGGCAAACGCTCCGTGCCAACGGCGGCGTCATATAGCACACCATTCCTGTATTTGGGGCCTCAAAACGAGGCCCCATCCAACACGATTTCTTTTGCAAAACGTGCTGGCGGAAGGCCAATGTAGCGGGAAAATGCAGTGCTGAAGGCACTTGATGATCCGTATCCTATTTTGGTCGCGATCTCAGAGATACTGTGCCCGCCAGTGCGCAGCATGTGTTTTGCCAACGTCATGCGCCAATTCATCAAATACTCCATTGGAGGGCGTCCCATAATCAAGTCGAACCGTGTAAAGAATGCAGAGCGTGACAGCCCAGCTTCTTTTGCAAGTTCAGGAACTGTCCAATTGTGCGCAGGTGCGGCGTGCATTGCCCGCAAGGCGGGGCCAATGCGCAAATCGGCAAGGCCGCGCAACAGACCAGCCGTTGCGTTGGGGTCAGTGCCACATCGAAAAGCCTCGATTAACAACACTTGCAACAAGTGTTCGACAATCACATCCCGCGCCGGACGGTTCGCGCGTGCTTCATCACGCACTAGCCCGCTCAAAGCCTCCAGCCGCCCCTCGCCACGCACGACAACCAAATCTGGTAAAAGCGAGACCAACAAGTCGGCATCTGGGCTGGCAAAGGTGCAGTGGCCTATGAGTTGTTGCACCTCTGGCGGGGCGTCCGGTGGCCCAATTCTGAAAATACCGTCTTCGCCCTCGACGGGATGATTGAGCTGATCGTCAGGTGGTGGCGGATTAATGCTAGAAAACGTGAATGATTTGACGGCAGGGATCAGTACAAAGTCCCCAGCGGCCAGTTCAATGGGTTCTTTCTCGGCAATCTCCAGACAGGTACGACCGAACAGAACCGAGGCATAAAACGCCTCGTTCACGTCGTCGCGGCGCACTCGAAATGGGCCCGACGCATGGGACAGTTTCGAATATGCCGCCTGCGGATGCAGCAGGGAGATGATTTCAGAGAATGGATCAGTCAATTCTGGACTTTCGATAAGTATCTTTGGATTATGAATTATAGATCATCCAGCATCGACCGTCTACCTTGGACCCATCACCAAAAAGGAGACACCGCTATGAATACCGTACTGATTACAGGATGTTCGTCAGGCTTTGGCTTGGATACCGCCCGCTACTTCCTTGAAATGGGCTGGTCAGTTGTCGCGACCATGCGAACACCAGATGAAACGCTATTGCCTGCGTCCGAGCGCTTACGTGTTTTGCCCTTGAACATCTCAGATCGCAAAAGTATCGCCAATGCTGTCGAGGCTGCTGGCCCCATAGACGCATTAATCAACAATGCTGGTGTTGGCTGGTTGTCCCCATTTGAAGGCACATCTGAAGAAAATCTTCGACGCATTTTCGATACCAATACATTTGGCACATTGGAAATGACCCGCGCCGTGTTGCCCCAGATGCGCGCAAAGGGCGCTGGTGTGATCGTAAACGTGTCTTCCAGCGTGACGCTCAAACCCCTGCCGCTGGCTTCTGTCTACACCGCAAGCAAAGCAGCGGTGAATGCGTTCACCGAATGCCTCGCGCTGGAACTCAAACCCATGGGAATTCGGACGCATATCGTTTTGCCCGGCCAAGCTCCGACAACGAACTTTGGCTCAAACGCTATGGCTTTGATGGCAGAAAGAAACGACACGCCCGAGGACTATCAATCCTATGTCGGGCAAGTCATGGGTGCTTTCCGCGATGCTGATGGCAAAGAGTTCACCTACTCCGAAGATGTTGTGCAGGCAATTTGGAACGCTGTCACTGATCCCGATAGCCCATTGCGCATTCCAGCGGGCAAGGACTCTGTCGCTTTGGCTGCGTAAAACAGCAAGTCTTTCACAAAGGACGGGTTGGAGGGTTCGCCCCCCCCAACCCTTAGACGGAACGCACCGGCGTCAGGCCGATGCGTTTTCTTGTTCGGCAAACGCTCTGACAATGTTTGAGAACCTATTGATATCCTCGGAAGTTGCGGTTCGACGCTGCACGATGACACGCCAATACAGCGGGGCGATGAGCATATCCAATATCAATCCACGATCTGTTGCTTCTGGAAGCTCTTCGCGGGCTATTGCTCTGTCGATCATCACATTCGCCTGAGTGCGACGGTCAAGCGTGACCCGCTCCAACAAGTCATTCAACTCGTCAGAACGCGCGTTTTCAGCATGTAGGTCCGGCAGAATCCGTCTCACAAGTGGGTGACGTAGAGTGACCGCAAGCTTTCGTATCAATGCTGTGACGTCGCCTGCAAATGAACCTGTGTCTGGTATGGGGGTGATGCTGGTCGCTGTCGCGGCAACTGCTTCGGTCACAAGTTCAAACTTGGATTTACTGCGCCGATATAGTGCGGCTTTTCCAACGCCTGCGCGGGCAGCAATGTTCTTCATATGTAATGCAGAATATCCTGTTTCCGCCCATTCCTCAAACAAAGCTCGATAGATTGCAGTCGTAACAGAGTCCTGTAGCACAGCAGCGCCAGCCGGTTTCCGGCGTGTCTTTTTCTCCACCTCAACGTCGGAACCCTTGCGTTCCATCGTTACTTCTCCCATATAGGTCGGAACAGTAGTGTTCCATCGCACTTTGACGCAATCAACTCGACGCCGCAACCCTATCGATAACTTTTTCCGAAAGGCAGCAACAATGGACCTGAAAGTCGCCCTGTTCTGGCTCGCGCCACTATGCTGTGGCGCTTTGATTCCGATCCATGCTGGGATGAATGCAGAGCTTAGCCGAGCGACAGGCCACCCATTATGGGCAACACTACTTTCGTTTGGGGTGTCCTTTGTCTGCCTCATGATCGGGCTGGCATGGTTGCGCCCAACGCCGCCGACCGGAGCATCACTGCTTTTAGTTCCCCCGTGGGCTTGGATCGGCGGTGTGGTTGGCGTCGTTTATGTCATGGCGACTATGCTTCTGATCCCGCGTTTTGGGGCCGCAGCCTTCATCGCGGCAGTTGTTGCAGGGCAGATGACGATGGCGCTGTTCTTAGATCAAAACGGCCTGCTTGGTTACGCCGAACGTCCGGCTGACATGTACCGCGTCGCCGGGGCCCTACTGTCAATTGTCGGAGTGATTATCATGCAGTTCGGAAGCGAGGGCTGATCCACTTTCACACTCCATCCAACTCAAGAAGCTATGATAGAAAGGAAAAAACATGACTGACACAAATGTAATCCCAAGCTTTGGCGCGATGCTGCGTCTCGCACTTGGCGACGTGATCACTGCGGAGGCGGGTGAAGAATTTTTCGAAATGTGCGCCGAAGATATCCTGTTCGAAATGCCATTCGCGCCCAAAGATGCCGTTCGCGAGTTGCGTGGACTCGAAGCGTTACTCGCCTACCTGCCAAAAGCAGGTGAGTTGATCGCTTTTGAATCCATGAGCCTGGTCAACACCCATAAATCAACAGATGGCGAAACTTTCACTCTGGAGTTCACCTGTAAGGCCGCGAACGCCGAAACAGGCGCGCGATATGACCAGGATTTTATCTCGGTTGTTAGAGTCGAGAATGGCAGCATCATCCACTATCGCGACTACTGGAACCCGCTGATCTTGCTGAGCGCGGTTGGCAGCGCGGAGAAATTGAAGTCCCATTTCGAGGAGTTTCACAATGTCTAAGTCTATTCTTGTCACCGGCGGAACCGGCAAAACGGGCCGTCGCACCGTCGAACGGCTACGTGCCAAGGGATTTGCGCCCCGTATCGGAACACGTAGCCCTAAGGAAGCAGATGCCGTGCGGTTCGATTGGTCCGACGCATCAAGTTTTGGTGACGCATTCGAAAATGTAAGTGCCGTCTATTTGGTCGCACCGACCGATACAGTGGATTCCTTGGGTGCAATGCAGCCCGGTCTCGAAGCTGCGCTCACGGCAGGCGTCACGCGCTTTGTACTGCTCAGCGGGTCTTCGCTTGAAGAAGGCGGACCGATGATGGGCGCAGTTCATGCTTGGCTAAGGAGCAACGCACCCGAATGGGTTGTGCTGAGACCCGCATGGTTCATGCAGAACTTTTCTGAACTGCATCATCGTGATCCGATCCGCGATCAATCTTCGATTTACACCGCCACGGGTTCGGGACGCATCGGGTTTATTGATGCAGATGACATTGCCGCCACAGCTGCATCGGTGCTGGTCGCGCCATCTGTAGAAAACACCGATTACATCCTGACTGGCCCGGAAGCGATTTCCTATGATGTGGTCGCAGCGACGCTAAGCGAACAATTGAGCCGTCCTGTTGTACACAAAAAACTAACTGTCGATGAACTTGCAGAGCGGCATGAAAACATGGGCCTTCCGGCGGAGTACGCGTCCACGCTGGCCGCTATGGATGCTGCAATCGCGGGCGGTTCCGAAGATCGTGTCACTGACCACGTTTTGGAACTATCAGGCAAAAAACCGACATCTATTGCTGAGTTCGTGAAACGTAATCTTGCTGCTTGGAAAAGCTAATTGAGTCCCACCTGCACGGTTAATGCTGTGCAGGTGCTTAAGCGGCTTCAATCTCAGGCGACTGCACATCGGCATCCTTCATTTGCCTTGCCATTATTTCACTGAATGAAAGTGACGGATTGGTTTCGGCCAACATCCCGACTTTCATCCAGAACTCGGCTTGAGCATTGATAGACCGACACATCACCGTGCTTGCCCGTCTGATATCTTCGTGCAGTGCATCGCCAATTTTCACAATTCCCATGGACGTCTCCTCTTTAAGATTGATATATGAAACGTATATGATTCGTATACCGTCGGTTTCTTTAAGCTGTACCTTTGGCTCATGGGGCGTCAACCGAAACTTCTAGGAAAAGATGAATGAAGGATTGCTACATAAGTGTTCCGGTCGCTCCCGCAATTGGCAAGGCCAGCAGAACCGAAGCGATCAAGCTCTATGGCTCCGACGCGTTTGAGGGTATGCGGCGGGCGGGTCAGCTGACCGCGAAATGTCTCGACGGCGTTGCAGCCATTGTCAAAACGAACGCGCAACTCTCCGAGATTAACACCTTCGTTCTCGACTTTGCGGCCACCCACAATGCGACCCCTGCGACTCTGGGGTACAAAGGGTACAAATACGCCTGCTGCACATCGGTCAATCATGTTGTTTGCCACGGATTTCCGAGCGAGAAGAAACTACGCGACGGCGACATCGTGAACGTCGATGTCACGCTCATCCTCGACGGCTGGTATGGCGATACCAGTCGAATGTATGCGGTGGGGCAACCCAAGCGGGCGGCAAAGCGTCTTGTCAGTGTTGCTCATGAAGCGATGATGCGCGGAATTGAAGCGGTTCACCCTGGCGCAACTTTGGGTGACATTGGATTTGCAATCCAGTCCTATGCACAATCCGAGCGATGTTCAGTTGTCCGTGATTTTTGTGGCCACGGTATCGGGCGCGTTTTCCATGACTCCCCCAACATCCTAAACTTTGGTCGCCCCGGCGAAGGTTTGGAGTTGCGCGAAGGGATGATATTCACGGTCGAACCCATGATTAACTTAGGGCGCCCCGAAGTAAAAATGTTATCTGATGACTGGACGGCAGTGACGAGAGACCGCTTACTGTCGGCGCAGTTTGAGCATTCGTTGGGGGTGACAGCCGATGGATGCGAAGTGTTCACAACTTCACCTGCGGGGCTGAACGCACCGGGCTTCGAAATTGTGGGCAAGACTGCATAGCTGCCATTCGTTCGGCGCGCAGCATCGATCAATTTGGGCTCGAAGCGGCCATTTGCTGCTAGTTGCTCGTACGACCGCATTGCGGACAAAGCCGTCATCGGGACTAAACTGCCCATTGGCTGTTTTGCAAACCAAAGCGGACAATTCGGTTCAGGAAAATAACTTTCGCGCAATCGATCAATCAATTGGAATAGATAACAAAAGTGACGCGCTAGGTTTCAAAAGCGCTTTCTGCGCCGACTTGGTTAATCAATCGCGTTTCCAGAAGCTGTCCGTGTGGTTCTGTCGCAAACTTTTTAGATGGCAAAGCATCAGTGGATTTGGCGAGCAGTTTATCCCGCCATTTGGATGAACTGCTGAAACGGACGGAGTCCGGGCGTGAATTGACCTTTGCGGATCATGTTGACCAGTTCTATGCCTGCCAGGACAGATGCGGCTGAAGCGAAGGATTTGAACCCCAGCATGGGTCTGATCCTTCGTTTGATAAATCGGTGATCCTGTTCAATGATGTTATTGAGGTATTTGCGCCTGACCATCTCGATCGGGATTGGACAACCAAAGCTCTTGAGCATTTTGTTGATCGCCTTGATGCCAGCTGTATTGGCACCACTTTTGTCGATGACGATCTTGCGCGGTAGACCGTTCACCTCAAGCGCGCGGGCGAAGAACTTCGTCGCAGCGGCTTTATTCCGGCGCTCGGACAACATGA
>NZ_JBXWOA010000029.1:0-16970 GCF_059610645.1 Ruegeria sp. CDSC054
CGACCCGTCAGCACCGCCTCAGCAGCGCCGGTGAAGGGGGTTCTAAGTATAACCGCATAAGTCCGCAAGCAGAAAATGACGTCCTGGGCGATTTTTTTCCATCTTTCCGCTTAACCTATATTTATCAATATCTTAAGGCGCACAACCCGCCTCCTCGAACAGCAATCTCACCAGTTGAAATACAAGTCGGACCCACACCTGTCCGCGTCGCCAGTAAGCGCACCCCTATATATAGACAGGGCACCCAATCACACCACAAGACTCAAACGAGTCGGAAGCGATTCCATGAGTCGGAATCGGCCCAAAAAACCGTGCCGGCACTCAGTTCAGGTATAGATTCCGCGCGTCTTTACCCACGCCGGGCTTGCGCATTAGTCCGGGATGCTGTGTGGTCGCCTCTGTAAGATGCCCGGGTTAGCCGTGAAATGACCACCAATACAGCCGACATGTTTCCACGCATAAATACCGTAGGCTATGACGGCCTTCTTGTTTCCTTTGCCGATGCCATGGCCGAACCCTCGAACCGGGCGGCGCTGGCCTTTAGGGGCGCAATCGACGCGGCATCCTGGAACGGTGTTGTCGAAACCTCTGCATCGCTTGCATCGGCCTACCTGAGGTTCGATCCCGACAAATTACCTCGCGCTGAAGTCCAAGATAGAGTGCGACACCTACTTGCACAGCAAAATTGGTTTGAGGCACCACTGCCTGCCGGTCGAAAATTGTGGCGGGTCCCGACAGTTTATGGGGGCGAGCTTGCTCCGCAACTGGACGAGGCAGCGGCGGCGGCGGGGCTGGATTCCATGGAAGCCGTTCGACGGCTGAGCGACACAAAGGTACGCGTATTGACCATCGGCTTTGCACCGGGGCAACCGTACCTTGGTCCGCTTGGTCCTGAATTCAATATTCCGCGCCTGAAGGAACTGACGCCTATGGTCCCAGAGGGGGCCTTGGTGTTGGCAATATCCCAATTCGTACTGTTCTCGGGCCCCACTCCGACTGGCTGGCGGCACGTGGGCCAAACCGCATTTCGCTGCTTTCGCCCCGACGCACCGCAGAGCTTTGCGTTGAAGCCAGGGGATGAAATGCAGTTCCTGTCCGTTTCGCGCGACGAACTGGAAACCATCCGCGCCAACAACTCGGACGGCTCAGGCGGGGCCACCTGCGAGGAGATCGCGGGATGAGTCTGATTGTTCATCGCATTGGCCCGGCCTGCACCATACAAGACCAGGGCCGTGTCGGGTATCTGGATCAGGGGCTGTCCCGATCCGGCGCCGCCGACCAACTGGCCCTGCACGAGGGCGCAGCGTTGCTGCGTCAAAGCCCGGGACTTGCCGCTTTGGAAATGGCGGGAATGGGTGGCGAGTTCGAGGCAACGCAATCTCTCGGCATCGCTCTGACAGGTGCTCCGATGCAGGCCAGCATTGATGGCGCACCTGTGGTCTGGAATGCGTCGCACCAGATGGTAGCCGGGCAGCGGCTGGTGATTGGTGCTGCGACGCGCGGGACCTATGGCTACCTGCATGTCAGCGGTGGGATCGCGTCCGAAGCCTTTCTGGGATCACGCTCAGCGCATTTGACCGCCAAGATCGGAAGCACCATTCAGACCGGAGATACATTGCCTGTCGCCGACGGATCAGGCGTGACGGGCATGAAGCTTAACCCGGATGATCGCTTCTCGGGTGGCGTTCTACGCGTGATCGCCAGCTTTCAGACCCCCCTGTTCGATCAGGAAACGTTGGACCGCTTTGTGCAAACCGAGTTTCGGCGTGGCAGTCGGGCCAACCGAATGGGGATGCAGTTGGATAGCGAGGGCGAAGGTTTCGCGGCTCAGGGTCAGCTGAACATTCTGTCCGAGGTCATTACCCCCGGTGACATACAGATGACCGGAACAGGCAGCCCCTTTATCCTGTTGCCTGAATGTCAGACCACTGGAGGTTATCCCCGTATCGCGACGGTTCTGCCTTGTGACCTTCCGCGCGCGGCACAAACCCCGGCGGGCGGGCGGATCAAGTTCGAATTCGTGTCACTGGACGAGGCCACAGCCCTGCAAACCGCCCACAATGCCGAACTTGCCCGGCTACCTATGCGAGTCGAACCGCTGGTCCGCGATCCGCATGACATCCCGAACCTATTGTCCTACCAATTGATCGGCGGAATGATCTCCGCCACCGACTAGGGAGTACCACGTATGCCAAGCGTCGATCTGAATGCCGATATGGGCGAAAGCTTTGGCCCCTGGAATATGGGCGATGATGAAAATCTGCTTAAGATTATCACCTCTGCCAATATCGCTTGTGGCTTTCACGCCGGCGACCCGGATGTGATGGCCAAAACGATGACACTGGCTGCGGAAAACGGCGTCGGGATCGGCGCGCACCCGGGCTTTCCTGACCTGCAGGGATTTGGCCGGCGGAATATGAAAGTTCCCCATGATTCCTTACGCAATCTGGTTCGTTACCAACTGGGCGCTGCGATCGGCATGGCCAAGGCCGTTGGCACCGAAGTGCGGCACCTGAAACTGCACGGGGCGCTGGCCAACATGTGCTCGGTCGATATCGACATGGCGCGGGCTTGTTATCAGGGCGCGCTCGACGTCGACCCCGACATCATCATCATGGTACTGGCCGTCACCAAACAGGAAGAGGCCGTGCGCGAGCTAGATTGCAAATGGGTCGGAGAGATCTTTGCGGACCGGGCATATAACGACGACGGAACCCTTGTCGATCGCAGCCTGCCCGGCGCGGTTATTCATGACCCCGAAATTGCCGGACCGCGCATCCTGAACATGGTGCGCGAAGGTGCCATCATCACCGAAAGCGGCCAGCGGTTGGAGACATCCATCGACACGATTTGCTTGCATGGCGATGGCCCAACCGCGGTACAAATCGCCCGTTCGGTTCGCACGTCCTTGATCGACGGCGGGGTCGAGGTAACAAAATTCATTCGGTAGAAAGAAGGCCTTAAACCTGACGATCTATCCTCTGACTGTTGCCTGCACGGAATTCAGACCCTAGCATGACCAGCAAGTGCATGTTCTGAATACCACAATTCCAAGCAACGCCATGCTGGACCGGTATAGGCAAGGAGGCTGGCCAATGTCTTTTGATCTGATGAATTATGAACCGCGCGGCGACAAAAAGAACTCTGAGTTCTTTCACCAATATCTGCCGATGATCTACGAACGCCGCCAAAGCTCGGGCGTGGCCGACCAGGTCGGGGCGATGCAGGCGATCATCATTCAGGTTGAACCGGACGCGATGTTCGACACGCTGATCGAGCTTTATGTCATGACACCCTACCGGCATACGGCCAGCTATCTGGGCCAGACGCACAAATTTGCGGTGCTGCATTCGCACTCCGATTATCCCGCGATGATCGTCATGGCTCCGCTCAGCGCGACCTTCGAAGACTTTATCCCGCGCATCAACCGTATGTACCCGCTGGCCCGCAACACCCCCCAGACCCGCTATGTCGGAGAGGTTTATGGCGCCACGGACCTCAAGACCCTGACCAAAACGCTTGAAGATCAGAACATCAGGTTTGAGTACAAGGGAGACACCGAAAACCCGTTCTACACATCGGACGGGTTCAGATTTACGTCTCCGTCCGATTTCACCTGTAACAGGGTTGGCTACTCATCCTTGGATTTCAACGACACCGACAGCCTTGGTTTGGGTGACCGGATATTGCTGAGCAATGACGAACAGGCGCGACTGGATCAGGCGGCGGCATTCGGGGCAGACAGCAAAATCGCGCCTTTGATGCTGGGGGTCGACCACCTTGCAACACGCATTCTGGCTGGTGAGCGTGAGGACGCGATCCTCGAGTTTTTGACCATGGTGCCCTATTACTTTTGGGGCGCGTACAACATCTTTGACATGAACTCGTCGACCAATGTGAACCGGAACGCGAATGTCGACGATGATAAGAGATCCCCCGCCAAGGTCTTCACCGCGAACAACACGCCCTCTTTCGTCAATTCCTTTGAACAGTTGCCGATGCCGACCGAGGACTTCGTGCGTAACTTTGGCCGTCGCCTGCACCACATGGCAATCGAGATTCAGGACGGCGACCACGGCGCGGGTGAAAAGAACGTCGATTTTGTGGTCAACACACTCAAAGATGAAGGTGTGCCGTTCCTGGCTCATGTGGTGGGCGAGTGTAAGGACGATCCGAACCTCAAGCAGATATTCTCAAAGCATTCGAAGTATACGCTGTTGATCACTGAGTATATCGAGCGCTGTCACCACTATGACGGGTTCTTTACCAAGGATAACGTTGCCGCCCTGACCGCGGCGGCAGGTCAGGATGAACAATACGAACACGGCCACGTCTTCGACTGACAAAAAAAGGCTGCGAGTTTCCTCGCAGCCCAGATCCATTCAGGAGAGTATGCCGAGCCTTATGACGGCCCGATCATGAAACAAGTGACATTCCGGGCCTGCAACCGGCGACAAGCCAGATCGGCCTGTTCGCGGGTCATGCCCTGGAATGTCGCGTCGAAGCCGCGCGAGCTTTGGTTTACCTTGCGCAGCGTGCCTTCCAGAGTGGTCATTTCCGACAGAGCGGTTTTCAGTAAGATCTTTTCCGCCTCATATCGGGTGGTATAGCGGCCTACGTTCACACCCCATAGTCGCCCGCCCGATGTGGACAGGCGGGTGACGATCTCTTGCTCGGGTTCGGGCTGGGCTGCCGGATCAGTCGAGGCCAGAACCAAATCAGCCGGCCGTGCCGCGGGACGGGTTGAGTCCCCGTCACCAGACGGTTGGATGTCGGCCGCCGCAATCGCCGCGGCGATACCATCCTTGATACGCGTGCCATTTTTGGCAGCCGTCTCAGCCACGGCGCCAGCAACCTGAACTGCGGCACCCGGTCCGGGGCGCAGTACGGGGCGCAGGCTGGATTTTGGCGCAATGGTCAGCGCCGCGACGGTTGCGCCCAATCCCGCGTTCCCGGCATAGGTGGGACGGGCCGGCTTGCGGATCGGGGCACGCGAGGGGGCGCGGCGGAATCCCATGTCCAGCAACTCCGCCACTTTTGCATTCCGCGATGCGCCGGATTTGCCACCAAAGACAGTTGCGATAATGCGTTCGTCCTTGCGTTTGGCCGATGCAACCAGGTTAAAGCCAGCAGCCCGCGTGTATCCGGTCTTGATCCCGTCCGCACCTTTGTAAGCTGCCAACAGACGACGGTTCGTGTTTGGAACCGTCTTGATCCCGGCATGTGTGGATTGGCGCGAAAACAGGTTGTAGTACTGCGGGTAATCATAAAGCAGATGGCGACCCAACGTGGTCATATCCCGCGCGGTCGACAAGTGACCTGATTCCGTCAGGCCATGCGCGTTCTTGAACGTTGTGCGGCTCATACCCATCGACTTGGCCGTGCGCGTCATGCGACGGGCGAATGCCGCCTCGGAACCGCTGATCGCGATACCAATGGCCGTGGCGGCATCATTGGCCGACTTCACCGCAGCTGCCCGGATCAGATATCGGAACGCAATCGTTTGCCCGGTACGCAGGCCCAACTTAGAGGGGGGCTCGGAAGAGGCCTTTTTTGTGATTCGAACCGGCGTGTCCAAGGTGATCTCACCGTTCCGCACCGCCTCAAACGCGATGTAGAGGGTCATCATCTTGGTCAGAGATGCCGGATGCAATCGGGTGTCGGCATTGCGCGAATGCAGAACCTCGCCTGTCCGCGCGTCGATGACCATCGCCGCATATGGTGCCGCAAATCCCTGCAACGGCGCGAAGGAGAGCAGCCACAATAATGCTAAAAGAAATAAGCCCATTCGGGCCGGAACTGTCCGCCGAACCTGCACGATCTTTGCCTCTGTCTACCTCAGGCCGCCGGGTTTTCCCGGTCAGCGCTCATTATATTTTATTACTGACAAGGCTAACACAGAGACCCCATGAAATAAACCGAAAGCGTGCAAATTCGCTGTTTTGTTAAGAGTCCGAAACGGCACTACATGTAGACACGCACAGTCCGTGACCTACCACATCCACGCAAATTGAACCCCTTAACGTAAATCCCGTCTCGTTTTTTGAAAACTGAGGCCAATTGGCAACATCAACTTAGGCGCTGAACCAGATCAGCAAGTTCGCCCAAGTCCCGCAGTTCGCTATATCGCGGATTGTCCGCAGGGGTTTCGGCCTTTTCAATCTCCCAGACCAACCCATGGGGCACATAGACGCCCCAACACCCGGCCTGAATTGGGGCGACAACATCGGATCGCATCGAATTGCCCACCATCATTGCAGAATCACAACCTTCACCATGTCGCGCAAAGATTTCACGGTAGGTTTGAGCCGATTTTTCGGACACGATCTCGACCTCGTCGAAGAGCTCACCCAACCCCGATTGCGCCAGCTTTCTCTCTTGATCTATCAGGTCGCCCTTGGTGATCAGAATCACCCGATGCGTATCAGACACCGCTTCGATGGCCTCCCGCGCGTGAGGTAACAGCTCGATCGGGTGGGCCAGCATGTCCTGCCCCGCTTCGACCAACTGGCGGATAACCGAGGCTGGAACACGGTCCTCGGTCACCTCAATAGCGGTTTCGATCATCGACAGGGTGAAGCCTTTGATTCCGTAGCCATAGTGACGGATATTGCGTTTTTCCGCAGCAAGCAGTCGATCCAACAGGTGATCGCGATCGGCGTGATCGGCCAGCAATTCCGTGAAATGCGTCTGCGTCAGTTTAAAAAAACGCTCGTTGTGCCAAAGCGTATCATCGGCGTCGAACCCGATTGTGGTCAGCGCTTTTTCCATTTCGATTACGTCCCGCTGGCTCTTTTCTCTGGCCCCATGCACGTTATATAACCGATCAGACAAACCGAAGCCTGAATCGGACAAAGGCGCAATGACTGAACACAAATGGATGATGTCTGACCAACCGGACAACGACGATGATCCGTCGCTGTTGGTACAGACGCGCCCTAAAACCAAGCGCCCGCCGTTGTACAAAGTACTGCTTCTGAACGACGACTACACGCCGATGGAATTCGTGGTGCATGTGCTGGAGCGTTTCTTTGGCATGACCCATGCCGAGGCGTTCGAAATCATGTTAATCGTTCACAAGAAAGGCGTCGCCGTGGTTGGCGTGTTCAGCCATGAGATCGCCGAAACCAAAGTGGGCCAGGTCATGGACTTTGCCCGCAGGCACCAGCACCCCCTGCAATGCACAATGGAACGGGAAGAGTAAGGCCGCCTTAGCCTTCTCTCTCATATTTGCCGATGTCCCCTCGTCTTGATCTTGCCCTGCAAAGCGGCCTTGAGCTCTCGCAACCACTCAGCGTGCTTGGGCCGACATCCGACAGCGATCTGTCGGCCCTGCCGCGTGAAACGCAGGTGGTGCAGCCATTCAAACCGTTTCACGACCACTTTGCCGGACAGGGCTTTACCGCCGTGCCGGACGCCCACGACCCTTGTCAGGATGCCATCGTGATCCTGCCCCGCGCCAAGGCGCTGGCGCGCAGCATGGTGCATCAGGCCTGTCAGCGGGCAAGCGGACTGATTGTCATAGACGGTGCCAAAACCGACGGTGTCGACAGCCTGCTGAAAGACATCCGCAAACGCGTTGACGTCGAGGGGCCCATCGCCAAGGCACACGGCAAGATATTCTGGTTCCAATCCGAGCGCGAGGCTTTTGCCGACTGGGCCGCCCCGGACAACCAGACAGTCGATGGTTTTCAGACCGCGCCCGGCGTGTTCTCTGCTGATGGGATAGACCCTGCCTCAGCCCTGCTGCTGAATGCATTGCCCGAAAAGCTAGGCGCAAGGATCGCTGACTTGGGCGCTGGCTGGGGGTATCTCGCGGCAGGTGCGTTAAAGGCCGCCAATCCGCGCGCGTTACATCTGGTCGAGGCCGATCAGATTGCCCTTACCTGCGCACGCGCCAATTTGGCCGAGACCTGCGCGCAGTTCCACTGGGCCGACGCCGTCACGTGGAACGCGCCGGAACCGTTGGACACAGTGATCATGAACCCTCCGTTCCACACATTGCGCGCCGCCGACCCTGAACTGGGTCAGGGCTTTATCAAATCCGCAGCTAGAAACCTGACCCGGAGCGGCAATCTGTGGATGGTCGCAAATCGCCACCTACCCTACGAGGTCACGCTGGCCGAGAATTTCGCACAGGTTCACGAGGTGTCCGGTGACAATCGGTTCAAGGTGTTTCACGCCTCTCGCCCTCGACGGTGATCCCGGTTAACCTGCGCCGCAAATCAGGAGACAACGCATGTCCTTTTCCATAGCTGGCAAGACCGCCATTGTCACAGGCAGCGCCAATGGTGTCGGGCTGGCCATCGGGCGCCATTTTGCGGATGCCGGGGCCAATGTCATGTTTGCCGACATGGACGAAAAACGGCTGTCCGACGAACTTGGCGAACAGGCCGATGACAGCAACATCCGGTTTTTCGCCGGCGACCTTCGGGAAAAGCTGACCATCGCGAACCTGCTGTCTGCCACGCTTGATGCGTTTGATCAGGTGGACATTCTGATTAATGGCGCGCGGCAGGTGATCCCGTCTGATCCGCTGGATGCGGACGACGATTCCGTGCGCATGCTGCTCAATCAGAACCTGATGCCTGCGCTGCGCCTAAGCCAGTCGGTCGCCAAACGCATGATAAAACAGGCAGGCGACACTGACGAAGGACCCGCCGGGTCGATCATTAACCTGTCTTCAATCGCGGCGCGGCGCACCCACCCCGATCTGATGGCCTATTCCGTATCCACCGCCGCGCTGGATCAGATGACACGTTCGCTGGCCGTTGCCCTTGCCCCAAAACGGATCCGGGTCAATTCCATCGCGCTGGGATCGGTCATGAGCGCCTCGCTGCAGTCCACGCTCAAGGAAAATCGGGACTTTCGCAACGATATCGAGAAACATACGCCCCTGGCCCGGATCGCGGCCCCAAATGAACTGACCGAGACGGCGCAGTTCCTGGCCTCGGACGCGGCCGGTTTCATCACCGGACAAATTCTGACAATTGATGGCGGTCGCACCTTGCTAGACCCCGTCGCAGCCCCGGCCCATTAATCCCCATGTTCAATACCGAAAAATCAACCGCCGCCGCGTGGTTCCGCCAATTGCGCGATAACATCGTCGCCGCGTTTGAGGCACTTGAAGACACCCACAGCTCTGGCCCTTTTGCAGACGCAGCACCTGGCCGGTTCGAGGTCAAGGAAACCAAACGCCAATCCGAGGACGGCAGCGATGCGGGCGGCGGGTTGATGTCCGTGATGCGTGGCGGGCGGGTCTTTGAAAAGGTCGGCGTCAATGTCTCGACCGTATACGGCACTTTGGGCGTGCGAGCGCAACAGGCCATGGCGGCGCGCAAGGGGATTCCGGGCATGACCGAAGATCCGCGTTTCTGGGCGTCGGGCATCTCTCTGGTCGCGCATATGCAAAACCCGCATGTACCGGCCGTTCATATGAACACCCGCATGTTCTGGACCCCGCACGCATGGTGGTTCGGCGGCGGTTCGGACCTGAATCCCTGCATCGAGTATGATGAGGACACAGCGCATTTTCACGCCACCCAAAAGGCGCATCTGGATCCGCATGGTCCCGGCCATTATCCCCGCCTGAAAGACTGGGCTGATGAGTATTTCTATATCCCCCACCGCAAGCGCGCCCGAGGCGTGGGCGGGATATTCATGGATGACTATTGCACCGGAGACTGGGCCGCAGACTTCGCGTTGACCCAGGACATCGGTCGCGCATTCCTGCCTGCCTTCCTGCCATTGGTGGAAAAGCGCCGAGTTCAGGAGTTTGATGAGACGGCCAAAGACACGCAACTGGTGCATCGGGGCCTTTATGCCGAATACAACCTCGTCTACGACCGGGGCACAAAATTCGGGCTGGAAACCGGCCATGACCCGGATGCGGTGCTGATGAGCCTTCCGCCAATGGCAAAATGGACCTGATAGATTAGCGGAACCCAAAATCCAGGAAGTTGTCAAAGCAATAGCCCTGCGCGGACCCCGCCGACATGTTCTCACCCACACGTTTTACGGTAATCGAATATCCCGGCGTGGTATCGACCCCATCGGGTGGGGTAAGTGAAAACTGCACCGTGCGCACGCCCTTTTCGTAGGCGCGGACAATGTAGATACGCTGAGTTGCTTTGGTTCTCAGGCTGCGAATAGCAAAGTCCCCTATCCCGCACCAATACGAGACCGGGGCGGAAGACCCGCTGACGGCGACCTCGTATACACCGTTGTTCATAGGCGTGACTGTGGTTTTGAAACCTGGGTAAGCGCCGATTCCGATCCCAATTCCCTGTGCAGATACAGGCGACACCGCAAATGTTGCCAGGGCCGCTATTTTCAAAACTCGCATAATGGCAATTCCTGTTTCGAAACAATTATTCAAGATCATACCGGACACGTGGTCCGAGTAAAGCGGCGCCATTTTCGGGATTTTGTCCGACAGGATCCCGACACGGCACATACAGGCAAAACAGTATCATTTTGGATCTTAAGCAAATAGGATCAAGGCATATATTGTCTGGGGTTAGTTTTGAGCAAAGCGTTTCCAAATGACTGGTTTGATATCCCGTCCGAAAAATACGCGGATTTCGGCGCCATGTTCTATCTTGCATCGCTGACCAATACACACAGACCGCGCACCCTTGGACAGGTGCTTTATGCCTTTGAAACGCCTTTTCGGTTGAACCAGTACCACATTTTCCGGCAGAACGGTTTCCCGCGCGGGTTTGTGACTTTCGCAGGTCTCAGCCGCGAAGCCGAGCGTCGGTATGCCATTCAGGAAAAGCCACTGAAGGATACGGATTTTGCCAGCGGCACGTCCTTCTGGATCGTCGACCTCGTGGCCCCATTTGGACAGACCAACCAGATCGTCGACATTTTGAAGAAGGAAATCCCCCACCCCCGGGTCCGAACCAATCGGATGGACAGCGACCTGACCCGAAATCGCATCGTGGAGTGGACCCGCGACGACGCGGGGGAGGTACACATGAAGGTTTACCGGAAGAAAGAATTTCGTGAGGTCCTGAAAATGGAGGGGTCTTGAAATGGTATCGATCGTAGGGACAACAACTGGCTTTGTGACCGGAGATCCCCCTAATCAGGCCAGTGGCGATCTTGGCTTGACCGGCTTTCCTCGGACGCAATCCTGGTCGATCTCTGATCAGCCATCACTGGGCGTGGCCTCCATTAACCCAAATACCGGCGAATGGACCTACACGGTCAATCAAAGCGATTTTGACGATATCCCGTTCGGGACTACGGTCACTGATACCTTCACGGTACGGGTCACCGGATTGGACTTTTTCTTCCAACCATATGACCTGACCCAAGAGATCACCATCACCCTTGAAGGCGTGTGCTTTACTGCAGGCACCTTGATCTTGGCTGAAAAAGGCAATCAACAGATAGAAACCCTGAGTGTTGGCGACAAGGTGATGACCGTAGATCGCGGGCTGCGACCGATCCGGTGGGTGGAAAGCGGCGCCTTATCGCCGGACCGATTACGTGACAATCCGGCCATGCGCCCGGTTCGGATCAAGGCCGGCAGCCTTGGCGCAGGACAGCCCGAACGCGATCTGCTGGTATCACAGCAGCACCGCATTCTGGTCAGCGGACCAAAGGTCGAGCTTTTGTTTGGCACGCCCGACGCGCTGGTTGCGGCCAAGCACCTTTGTTCCTGGCCAGGTATCGCGATTGACACTTCGGATGACCCGGTCGAGTATTTTCACATCCTGCTGGATAACCACGAAATACTGACAGCCGAGGGCGCACTGGCTGAAAGCCTCTATCTCGGCGAAGAATCCCTATACACTCTGTCCTCGGACGCATTGCAGGAACTCGCCGCCATTTTCCCGGACACAGCCATGCCGAATAGGATGGGCTTCGGCCGGGCAGCCCGCCTGATCCTGCGAGAATTCGAAGCCCGCGCGCTGGCTTAGACCCCGCGCAAGTGCCCGCCCACGTCCTGCGGTGCCAGTGCGACCGTTTTGATGACCGCAAAACAGGGTTTGCCCGGTTCCAGCCCCAACGCTTCGACTGAGCGGCGGGTGACGCGGGCCAATACAGAACCCGCGGGCGTTTTTACGGACACAATCGCACCCGGCCCCTCGCCCGCGCGGATCGTGTCGACCGTTCCTTCCAGAACATTTAAGGCCGAAAGTCCTTCGGGGCGTTTGCTGGACAGAATAACCTCTTGCGCGGGAATGCGGATGCGCAGTTCTTCCGCAATTTGCAGGGGTATCCGGGGCAGAAACAAGGGCGACCCGCCTGCGTCCAACTCGGTCAGCCCGTCCGAATGATGTTTGACGACCCGAACCTGCAACACTGCACCGACGGCCCGCACACCAGCCGGTGCGACTGACGGATCGGCCAATACTTCGGAGGCGGGTCCATGCCGTAAGACCTTACCCTCTTGCAGAGCGACAACCGATGTCGCCAAGCGCGCAACTTCTGCAGCCGAGTGTGTGACGTACAGAATCGGCACCGAAACCTCATCCCGCAGCCGTTCGAAGAAAGGCAGGATCTCGGCCTTTCGTGCGTCGTCGAGAGCCGCTAGAGGTTCATCTGCCAGGATCAGGCGCGGACTGGCCAGAAGGGCGCGCCCAATGGCAACACGCTGTTTTTCCCCACCGGACAACCCCGCAGGGCGCCGGTTCAACAGGTGCCCGATCCCCAGCATTTCGATCACTTTGTCCGGGCTTTCGCGGCGCGCGCTCTTAGGTGCAAACCATTTCCCATAGAATAGATTCTGGCGCACGGTGAGATGTGGAAAAAGACGGCCTTCCTGAAAAATGTACCCCAGCCGTCTTTTGTGCGGCGGCAACCAGAGGCCTTGCGCGGTGTCGAACAACTCCCACTCGTCTACAGCAACCCGACCGGCCATGGGTTTCACCAAACCGGCGACTGCATTTACAATGGTTGTCTTTCCAGACCCGGACCGCCCAAACAGAACCGTCACACCGGGTGGCGCATCAAAACTCAGATCCAGCTTGAGGTCGGGTAGATCGTGCTGCAGGCGAACAGACAGGCTCATGATCCGGCCACCCGTGCAGCGACACGCCGCCCAATGAACTCGGACAACAGCAGCGCGCTCATGGCAACCACGATCGAAATAACCACCAAACGGGTGGCCGCTGCTTCGCCGCCCGGGACTTGCAGAAAGGCATAGACCGCCGACGGCAGGGTTTGCGTCTGGCCGGGGATATTCGACACAAAGGTAATCGTGGCCCCGAACTCTCCCATCGCTTTGGCAAAGGCCAGTATTGCCCCGGCGATTACGCCGGGCAGGATCATCGGAAGGGTCACCGTTACAAATACAAACAGGCGCGATGCACCTAGTGTCGCCCCGGCCTGTTCCAGTTTGGGGTCCACAGCTTCGATCGACAGGCGTATGGCCCGCACCATCAGCGGAAATGCCATAATACCCGCGGCAAGGGCAGCCCCGGTCCAACGAAACGCCACTACAATTCCGATCTCTGCCAGCAACTTGCCCAGCGGCCCCTGAATTCCAAAGGTCAGAAGAAGCAGATAGCCGGTCACCACCGGTGGCAAGATCAAGGGTAGATGCACCAGCCCATTCAAGACCTGCCGACCCGGAAACCGCCAACGGGCCAGCGCGTAGGCAACGAATATGCCCAAGGGCAATGTCACCAGCGTTGCCCAAAACGAAACGCGCAGCGACAGTTTCAGTGCCTCAAGCTCTGCAGGTCCCAACCACCCCATGCCGCTATCCGTTCGGCAGGGTGAAACCCTGCTTTTCAAACACGGCCCGCGCGGTCTGAGATTGCAGGTACTTCATAAACACCTGCGCGCCGTCTGCACCTGCTGTCGTCACTGCTGCAGGGTAGATGATGGGCGGATGCAGGCCAGGCGAAAACTCGGCGATGACCCGAACTCGTCCCTCGACCTGCGCATCGGATCGGTAGACGATCCCCATAGGGGCCGCACCAGTGGCAACCAGTGCAAGGGCTGCACGCACATTATCTGTTTGCGCGACCTGAGCCTGAACACCCTGCCACAGCCCCAAGCTCTCCAACGCCGCCTTTCCGTAGATCCCTGCCGGCACGGCATCAACCAGCGCCATGGCCAGGTATCCACCATCCAGTGCGGAGGCCAAAGCGACTCCGGGCCGCATTTCACCAATGTCAGCCCCTTCGTCCCCAGCGACCAGAACCAGGCCATTGCCCAGCAGATCTACACGCGTAGTGGGGTTAATCAGGCCCTGTTCTTGCAGCACATTCATCCAGTCCACATTAGCGGAAATGAACAGATCTGCCGGGGCACCCAATTGAATTTGGCGCGCAAGAACGGACGACGCCGCGTAAGAGACGGTTACGCCCTGCCCAGTTTCTTGCTCAAAATCAGATGCCACCTCATCAAACGCGGTCTTGAGGCTGGCCGCTGCAAACACCAAAATCCCCTCAGCCCCCGCGCGAAGCGGGGCCAGCGTCAAAGCGCCCAGAACCAGGGCCGCGATCAGAACTCGGCGCGCGTGGGACAGGATCGGTTTTCTCCCGCCTGGAAAGTTGCAGTTCCTTTGGGGATATCTGAGGCGGTAGGTGACACGCAAGCGCCTTTGCAATCACCTACGAGGCAGAACGTAAAACGACAGCCCCCACACAATCGAAACGACCCCACAACACAAAGCACGGCGAATTTCCCGCCGGATTGAATTACCAATGGCGAACAAATCAGATTCTGGGAAAGAAAAACTGCCGGACCCTCTTGCACCCGGGCGCAGGCTTGGCTACATGCACCGTCACGGGTGATTAGCTCAGTTGGTAGAGCGCTTCGTTTACACCGAAGATGTCGGGAGTTCGAGTCTCTCATCACCCACCAATTCATCCTCGCAATGTATCAAGGGCTTATGCGACTAGCACTTATTGCTGTGCCGCCCGTGGAACTGTGTTCGCTGCGCATCGTCTCTGCATTCTGGTAGGTAGTTTGCTCTGTGTTTCTCTATTAGCTCGAGTTTATTGCCCCCCAGCTTTAGACAACATAGCCTTCGCATAATCACGTTTCGCTGTTGCGCGGTCCTCGAAGCGAGCATGCACGACGCAAAAGAATAAGTTGCTGTCATCTAGACCGTTGCGAGGTGTAAACCAATCAAAGGGGTTGGTCGGCTCTACCGACGCAAACTGATTAGTCGGTGGCGCGACAGGTGTTAAATTGGCTTCACTGTTCGTGATATCTTCGAGCAATGTTGGACGTGCAGTGCCGGTATCCGGTGTGAGAATACCCATGATCTGTTCGCGACCAGCCGGAACGAAACGCCCGCTCTCCTCAACTGGAAACCGGATCGGCTGTCCGGCATAAACATCTCGTTGCACTTCGCTGTTCCTAACAACAATTGTGCCGTTAACAAGCACGTAAGGAATACCCTCTGACGGAAGACCTTGCTGACCGAGCGTATAATTCGCCTTTTCGGTCACTGATACCGGATCGAAAATCGTGATGTCCGCGACCATGCCTTCCTGCATACGCCCACGCACCTGCATTGCGCGCAACCCTGTGTCACCCAATCGTTTCGCATGGATGTAACTTAACTGAGTGAGTGTGAGCATTAGCGGCACATTCGCTTCACGTGCCAGTCTCAAAACAAGCGCGTGGCTGCCTGCTGACCGAGGATGCCCAGCATAGTCTTCATAGGGGGCATCCCAACTCATCAAGTTGCCCTCGATGTCTAGCCCGGCCATGCCGTCGCCCGAGATGCCATAGCCTGCGATGGTGATCCAATCATTCAGCCATTGCTCCCTTGGCGGACTAAAAACAATTGCCGTGCGTCCCGGTTCATTCTCAGCGAAGCTCAAAAACTCGTCTTTTGTCACGAAGCGATCGAGCTGGGGGTCAAAGATGGTGTCTTCGTATTTGTACCCCATCGAACCTTCCCAGTTTTCAGGGGCGATGATCGACGCGCCGTAGTTTCCCGATCCGGCGGTCCAAGGATAGTAGCTGGACCAGACGTTGTAGCCTTGGTCGCGCGCCATCTGGAGTTTTTCCTGGTTCTCCCACCAGCCATAGTCATTGTCATGGTGTATGTGGAGCGGTGCGCTAAGCACCATCGCATTGACCAAAATCTCATTTACACCCGTCTGTGTTTCTGTCGGCGTCGAAGCACTGGGATGAAATCGGTGATGGACGGAAGTCAGTCTACCGTAACGCGCCGCAGCCCGCTGTGCTTCGAACATCTCATAGGTTGTAATACCTTCGCGGGCGTAGCCGATGGTCGATCCCACACCGAGTGCTCCAAGACGTAGTCCCTCATCCAACTGGGCAGTGATTTCGTTCATCTGCTCACGGTTGCTTGGAACAGAAGACCACCCCTCGACGCCATCTTCCACGGATTGCGCCCGCAGTGCGAAGAAGTTCCGGAAGTCTATATCCCCACCTTCAAGCACGAGGCCGTCATGAACCCGCATCCGTGCGAATTCTTGCCCAACGACCGTACCATAGTTTGCCTGTGTTGCGCCTTCGCGCACACTATACCATTCGTCGATGTTCGCTGCCCCAACCTCAAAATCCATTTGAGTCGTAACGCCATCACGAAGGTTTACCTTGATACCCCAAGGGTCCAGTCCATGCTGCTCGAGATCGATAAACCCGGGGGCAACAACGTGCCCTGTCGCGTCGATGGACTCGCTACCATTAATTTCTTCGTCAGTAATTGCAGTGATCCAGCCGTTGCTTATTCCCACGTTAGCGATCTGATCGAACCCGGTTTCCGGGTCCATTACCCGTCCGTTGAGAATGACAACGTCGTAAGTTTGCGCGACGCACAATGTCGAACACACAGACAACGTACCAGCCAGAAACAAGGTACGCATGGACAGATCCTCCCTTTTATTTACAAAACTGAATGTATCGTTGTTATTGGCGTCTGCTTTCGACCCAAATTAGAATACGATCCGGGTTCTTAGGCCGAACAGCGTAATGCTGTCCTGAGTGGGGTTTTGCAGCGGGTTAGAAATGAACTGCAG
>NZ_JBXWOA010000030.1:0-14997 GCF_059610645.1 Ruegeria sp. CDSC054
GCGCAAACAAACTCCCAGAACCAGAAGGCCTCACAGCCTGACCTGGTGCGTTAGGGCGCAAATAATGCGCCTTAACGAAACTGATATTACTTTGTTTTAAAGAGCTTTCGGAATGGTCGCCTCAGAGAGCCAGATAGCCTATTCCCGCAAACGCAACCAAACATCCAAGCCATTGGCGTGGAATCATCTTTTCACGCAAAACAGCCCATGCCAACACAACCGTCAGCAGCCCAAAGACGGACGCTGTCACCGAGGCAAATTGCGCATTCGGCAACCCGCCCGCCGCGATCACGCAAAGGATGGCAACAGCATCCAGAACACCCATGACACAGAGAAGAGGCAGAGCCCGCAGCCCGGGCCAGATTGATCTGCGGGATGCCAGGGCGATCATGCCTAGGGCAAATACTGCCGTCAGCCGAATAACCAGGGAGATTGAGTATTCGTCATTATGTTCGGTTGCATATTGTCCTAGCGCAAAGGTGGCGGCGAACCCGATTGCTGCAAGTATCGATAGCACCACCGTCGGGCCAGCTGCTGGGTATTCGGTTGCGTCGCGTTCAGATTGGGCAGCCACAACAGAAACGCCAACACCAATCGCGATGACGGCAAGCCAGTGCAGCGGGCTGACCGTTGCGCCGCGCCAGATGGCCAGTGAGACGGACAACACCGGATAGCTTGCAACAATCGGAGCAACCAGCCGGACCGGGCCGCGTTGAAAAGCGGCGTACATGCAGACGCCCGCCAGCAGATAACACCCCCCTGTAGCAATAGCGCTGATCAATGCCGTGCCAGGAATTGGGTCGACTTCACCCATCATCACAACCAAACCAAGTTGCAGCACTGCGCCCGAAATCAGCACAGCCATGAGCGAAGCAATCACGCTGACAGACTGGCTGACATAGCGCACTGCCAGATCGTGTACCCCCCAGCAAAGTGCCGCCAAAAGGCCAAGCACCAGAGCGTTCAATCCGTCATCTCCCTTACTGGTTTCACCTAGTTCCGCTTCTGAGCATGAGTATGTCAGAATGTCACTGTTGATAAACTTAATTTCCTGTTATGCAATATTTCAGGTGCCAGAGATACAGAAAGGCAGCACATGGAATCTGCGATAGAGCAACTTGGTGGTGAGACCCAACTGCGCGCTCTGGTTGAGCGTTTCTATGACCGGTTGGAAACGGATCCGGCATCGCATTCGTTGCACAGGCTGCATTTTCGGGGACATGGGCTAAACCACACCAGACAAGCTCAATTTGAATTTCTCAGCGGGTTTCTCGGCGGACGTGCCTATTATCGTGAACGTTTCGGCCACATGGATCTGCGCGAAATCCATGCGCATATTCCCATCCGGAAGGCCGACGCAGAGCTTTGGCTGGATACTTTCGATGCCGCATTGGCGGATTGCGAATTGACCGGTCCGGTTGTGGAAAAGATGCGCGCGACGCTTCGCCGGGCCGCGCTTATGCTGGTCAATGACGTTCCAGATTGGCGGTTGGCAGCAGATGCCGGGTATACGTAGAGACGCTTTGCGGCAATCACGTTACGTGTTCTGCGGTTCTGATCAAAGCTGATGCCCATAACAAATGCCAAAATACGGTCGATCGAGAACATGCACCCGTGTTCTGATGGCTTTATTCTCGATTGTTAACAAAGGGTTGGCCTTGAATTCCCAAACGGCCAACGGGCTGCGCATCACGCGCAAAAGGTCAAATTCGTCCAGTTGCGGAATAGAACGCTCTTTGTAGAAGTGTACGATTTGCGTGTCGTCTTGATGCTTGGCGATGTGGTCATTAACTGCGCCGAGACTCGCCTTGCGTATGCTCAAACTTGAGAACGTTCCTGGCGAGCCACTTGGGGCCTCAAAAACGGGGCCGCAGCTTTTGCCGCGGCCCAGAATTGCCACCTTGCAATCCGGATTAGATGTCCAAAGTGTTGTCTTTTTCCCAGCGTGAGAAGTGAGAGACGAAAGAGTTCCATTCCTGATGTTTCATTTTCAGAAACGCGGATGAGAACTCGGCACCCATCATGGCCTTCAGTTCCTTGTCCTTGTCGTATTCGCGCAGGGCATCAAGCATGTTCAACGGTAGTTTCGGCGCACCGCGCACCTTGTGGCCTTCAGCATACATATCGATGTCCCAACGTTTGCCCGGGTCAGCTTTGGACCGGATACCGGACAGACCAGCGGCGATGATCACCGCTTGTAGCAGATAGGGGTTGGTCGCCCCATCGGGCAGACGCAGCTCAAACCGGCCGGGGCCGGGAACGCGAACCATGTGCGTCCGGTTGTTGCCTGTCCAGGTCACTGTATTGGGTGCCCAAGTTGCACCCGACATTGTCCGCGGCGCGTTGATACGCTTGTAACTGTTCACTGTAGGATTGGTGATTGCTGCCAGTGCTGAGGCGTGTTTCATGATACCGCCGAGGAAGTGTTTTCCGCGTTCGCCCAGCCCAACTTCACCGGTAGGGCCGTCGCCTTCGCCTGCAAACACGTTGGTTTTGGCGGCGTCACCCGGCGCATCCCAGACCGAGATATGGGCATGACAGCCATTTCCGGTCAGACCTTCGACCGGTTTCGGCATGAACGTCGCCCGAAGCCCGTGCTTTTCGGCCACCGATTTGGTCATGAATTTGAAGAAGGAATGCTTGTCCGCAGTGCGCAGAACGTCATCAAATTCCCAGTTCATTTCGAACTGGCCATTGGCGTCCTCGTGGTCGTTCTGATACGGTCCCCAGCCCAGCTCCAGCATGTAGTCGCAGATCTCGCGCACCACATCATAGCGACGCATAACCGCCTGCTGGTCGTAACAGGGCTTTTCGGCGGTATCGAACGGATCGCTGATTTGTTCGCCATCCGGGGTAAGCAGAAAGAACTCGGCCTCAATGCCGGTTTTAACGTGCATTCCTTCGGCGGCGGCCTCGTCGATCAGGCGGCGCAACACATTGCGCGGAGCTTGCGCGACATCGCTTCCTTCCATCACGCAGTTACCAGCAACCCAAGCCACTTCGGGCTTCCACGGTAGCTGAATGACCGAGGACGGATCAGGCACCGCAAGCATGTCAGGATGCGCTGGTGTCATGTCCAGCCACGTGGCGAACCCGGCGAATCCCGCTCCGTCCTCCTGCATATCCGCGATAGCCTGCGCGGGCACCAGTTTGGCCCGTTGTCCACCGAACAAGTCGGTGAATGAGATCATGAAGTATTTGACGCCTTTTTCTTTTGCGAAAGCTGCGAGATCTGTCGTCACGATTGCTTTCCTTTCCCTGTTGTTTTTTGGTTTGTCAAAGCAAAAACGCGGCCCCCCTCAGGGAGCCGCGCAGCATCTATTCAGAACCCTTCCTTACCGGGGTACCAACTGGTTCCCGCCAGCGGCACCCGCGCCATGGCGGCGGCCTCCATTGTCAGGGCGCACAAGTCCTCGGGCTCGAGGTTGTGCAGGTGATTGTGCCCACAGGCGCGCGCGATGGTCTGCGCCTCAAGCGTCAAAACTTTCAGGTAGTTACGCAACCTGCGGCCTGCTTCGACTGGGTCCAGACGTGCGGCCAGTTCGGGGTCCTGCGTAGTAATACCCGCCGGGTCCTGTCCTTCGTGCCAGTCATCATAGGCACCGGTTGTCGTGCCTAGCTTCTGATACTCGGCCTCCCACTTGGGATCGTTGTCGCCCAGAGCCACCAATGCGGCGGTGCCTATGGCGACCGCATCTGCACCCAGCGCCAGCGCTTTGGCAACATCGGCACCGGTGCGGATACCGCCCGAGATGACCAGTTGTACCTCTCGGTGCACGCCCAGATCCTGCAGTGCCTGAACGGCGGGGCGGATACAGGACAGCGTCGGCAGCCCGACATGTTCGATGAACACGTCCTGCGTCGCGGCTGTACCGCCCTGCATGCCGTCCATCACCACAACATCAGCGCCGGCCTTCACTGCCAAAGCAGTGTCGTAGTAGGGGCGCGTTGCACCGACCTTAACGTAGATCGGTACCTGCCAATCTGTGATTTCCCGCAACTCAAGGATCTTGATTTCAAGATCGTCCGGGCCGGTCCAATCCGGATGACGACAGGCGGAACGCTGGTCGATCCCCTTGGGCAAGGTGCGCATCTCGGCCACGCGGTCGCTGATCTTCTGACCCAGCAGCATACCGCCGCCGCCGGGCTTGGCACCCTGACCGACCACAATCTCAATTGCGTCAGCCTTGCGCAGATCGTTCGGGTTCATGCCGTAACGCGAAGGCAAATACTGATAGACCAGCTTGGTTGAATGGCCGCGTTCCTCTGGCGTCATGCCTCCATCACCGGTGGTGGTTGACGTGCCCGCTGCGGATGCGCCGCGGCCCAGAGCTTCTTTCGCCGGGCCGGACAATGCGCCAAAGCTCATGCCTGCAATGGTGATCGGGATATCCAGTTCGATCGGCTTTTTGGCAAAGCGCGTGCCTAGCGTTACTGAGGTATCGCAGCGTTCTCGATAGCCTTCCAACGGATAGCGCGACACCGACGCGCCGAGAAACAGAAGGTCGTCGAAATGAGGTACTTTCCGCTTCGCCCCTCCACCACGAATGTCATAGATGCCGGTCGCAGCGGCGCGACGGATCTCGGCATTGATCGGGTTGGAAAATGTCGCCGACTGGATCGGCAGGGTGCGGGGGATCTGATCGTCCATATCTTTCATACCCTTCTTCCTCAGTAAGCGGCGGCGTTATCAACGTCGAAATTATAAAGCTGACGGGCCGAACCATAGCGTTTGAACTCTTCTGGCTTGGCGTCGCTGCCCGCGCGGGCCAGCAGATCCCTCAGGATATCCAGATGCTCGGGACGCATGTCCTTCTCGATGCAATCCGCGCCGAGGCTCTTGACCGTACCACGCACGAACAGCCGGGCTTCGTAGAGTGAATCCCCCAGCGCATCCCCTGCGTCCCCGCAGACTACCAGATTGCCGTCCTGGGCCATGAAGGCGGACATGTGGCCGATGCTGCCATGCACGACGATATCGATCCCTTTCATTGAGATGCCGCAGCGCGAGCTGGCATTACCTTTGATCACCAGCAATCCGCCGTGGCCAGTCGCTCCGGCGTATTGGCTGGCGTCACCATCGACGATGACCTGACCGGACATCATGTTTTCAGCAACGCCCGGACCAACAGAGCCTTCAACCTTGATGGTCGCCTGCTGGTTCATGCCTGCACAGTAGTAACCGGTCGAACCTTTGACCGTCACCTCAATCGGAGCGTCCAGTCCGACTGCGATTGCGTGGCTGCCTTTGGGGTTCACAATTTCCCATCGGGTTTGATTGGTCTCGGCGTTTTGTGCCTGCAGGGACGAGTTCAGTCCGCGCAGCCCGTCTGCCTCTAGATCATAGGTCTGCATATCAGGCGGCCTTTTCGTGGGTTGTAGGGCTGTCGTTGTGCGACCAGAAATATACGGTGGAGGGTTCAGGCTCCCAAACCCGGGCGTCTTCAATACCCGGCAAGTTCACCAAAGCTCGGTATTCGCTACCAAAGGCCACATATTGGTCTGTTTCGGCCATTACCGCTGGCTTACAGGCAATTGGGTCACGTACGACGCCAAACCCATCTTTAGTGCCAACAACAAAGGTGAAGAAGCCGTCCAGATCATCAATGCTGGTCTCCAGAGCCTCACCAAGTGTCGCGCCGTTCATCATTTTCCATGTCAGATATGCGGCACCCACTTCGGTGTCGTTCTCGGTCTGGATAACCACACCTTCACGGCGCAGTTTGCGGCGCAACGAGTTGTGGTTGGACAGCGATCCATTGTGGACCAGACACTGATCTGGCCCGGTGTTGAACGGGTGTGCGCCCATTGTCGTCACGGCGGACTCGGTCGCCATACGCGTATGCCCAATGCCATGGGTGCCGCTCATACCGTTGAGGTTAAATCGGTCTGCAACATCTTTAGGCAGGCCAACTTCCTTGTAGATTTCGAGGCTTTCGCCGCGGCTCATGATCCGAACCGACGGGCGGATTTCGGCCAGCGCAGCGCGTGCGGCTTCGTACTGACCGGCGGGAATTTCAAGAACGGTGTGTGTGTCGTTGTTTGTCTGACCAACCGTTGCGCCCAGCTTTTCACCCAGCTCATCAGCCAAGCCGACAAAGTCAGCATCGGGGTTGGGCGACTGGACTGTAATCTTGGTTTTGCCTGCCGACTCTGCGCCATAGATCGCGATACCGGCACTATCGGGGCCGCGGTCTGTCATCGTAATCAGCATGTCCGTCAGCATGTTACCCAGTTGGGGCGCAAGAGACTGGTCTTTGAGGAATAATCCAACAATTCCGCACATGGCTGGCAGATCTCCTTGTGTGTTTCACTATGATTCGACGGTATCAACAAAACTTGGGGACATCAATAATAGTAGGAAAGTTTTTTTCCTAACAGGCAATGGGCGCGACCTCTGATTTCACGCCCATTGCCAGCTCTTAAAGCTGGATCAGTATCGTTCCAGCTGTGCCTTCACCTTCTCTTCGTCGCCGGTGTGGCGGGCCTTCTCAAGGTGTTCACCTTCCCGGACAAACTGAATGCGATGCCAGCCGATCCAGAAGACCACGCCAATGATGACCATCAGAACTTCGTAGCCTTGGAAGGGGTAGATCGGACCGACCTCGGCAAGATCGACAGCCCAGCTTGTGTATCCATTCGTAGACATGTCTTTCTCCTTTACTTCGCTGCCGCGCCAGCACGGGCAGCCAATTCCTGTTTGTCAGCTTCGATGATCGCTGCCTTGGCATCTTCGTAGGCATGGTGCTCGGCGTAATCGAGGCCCTGCAGCTCAACCTCTTCCGGGATGCGCAGCACGCCCATTGAAGATTGAATCTTGGCCAGAGCCCATCCGGGCAGGAAGCCCAGAACAAAGAACATGATGACCGCGCCGGTGATCTGCCCGATCGGGTTGATCGTCGCGTAACCTTCGTAAGGCGATGACGGGACACCCCACAGAACAAACCCCGAGATCACCAGACCAACGAACCCGGCGTAACCGTGCACCGCAACGGCGCCAACGGCGTCATCCAGCTTGAACCGGCGTTCGACCCAGTAGTGCAGCTTGTACACGATCACGACACCGATGGCGGCAATGATCATCGCTTGGATTGGGTGATACAGGTCGTTACCGGCCGAGGCGGTGATGATTCCGGCAAGCCCACCCGAGAAAGTCCAGAACGCATCACCCTTCGAGATCACGTAAGCAGCCATCAGACCGCCGGATAGCGACATGAGGAAGTTGAAGGTGATCGCCGACAGGGTCGTCGGAGCCAGATAGATATTGGTTGCTGTCCAGGTGACGCCGGTGATCTGCCCATCGATCCCTTCAGGTGAAATCACTGGCACGTTGCACGCGGCATAGAAGCCCCAGAAACCAGTGTAGATCAGGAAGATACCGATCGTCAGTAGCCACGGATTGTGCGGAGGAATGTCCCGTGGTGTACCGTCCTTGGCGAACTTGCCTAGGCGCGGTCCCAAAACCATGATCACACCCAATGCGTAACCGCCTGCAATTGCGTGAATTACACCGGAAGCATATGCATCATGGTAGCCGAGAATGCGAACCATCCAGCCGCCGTAGTGCCAGCCCCACGCAGCGTCGATGATCCACCAGACCGATCCGATCATGACCGCATGAACCCAGAGCGCCGAAGACCTGATCCGTTCGATCACGGAACCCGAAACGATCGAGGCCGCCGTCCAAGAGAACAGCAGGAATGCCGCCCAGAAAACGCCAGTGATTCTGTCACTAACATTGGTCGCCATCGTATCGGCCCAAGGCAGATTCGCTGCGCCCGCTTCAGTGTCCAGACCGCCCCAGAACGGAAAGTTTGGAAAAGCCCAGTAGATCCACCATCCAAAGAAGAAGAACGTGACCGTCACCAGAGGGATGATCATGATGTTTTTCATCAATGTGTGCATATGGTTACGGGCACGACTTGCGCCGACTTCGTACATGCAAAAGCCCACATGGATGAGGAACATGAAAACGACAGTTACCCAGTAGTAGAACTCGGTAAAGATCGTCGTGAGAGCATTTAGATTGCCATCCACTTCGTAGTCTCCCTGTTGTTGCAGCAGGAGGTCTCTCTGCGAAGTTTTCCTGCTGGGAAATTTTATCTACTCAGGGGACAATCTCGTGGGGCACCTGTCAATAGATATGTGGGGCAAACATCTTTACCGGTGGTGTCGCATTCTCAATTTGAAGGGTCGAAAACTGGCTTTTCTTCATGAAAATAAGGGGTTTCCTTCAACTCTAAGCCCCCGTCTAAGGGTTCAGAAATTGAAGGCAAATATTCCCATCAGGAAAATATTCTGCACAGAGGTGTTGATTTTCAATCTGACATCAGCCTCAATATGGCAACAAAAAGCAATCAACGGGAGAGCTGAACCATGGCCATTCTTTGGAGGACGTCCGCCCTTGCGCAGCGCCATGCCGAGATCGGCGGCGAACTTGAGGACTGGAACGGCATGGGAACCGCATGGTTCTACGACCACAGCCCAGAGCGCGCCAAAGCCGACTACGAAGCCATCCGAACCAAAGCTGGTCTCATGGATGTATCCGGCCTGAAAAAGGTTCACGTGGTCGGTGAAGATGCCGCATATGTCATTGATCGGGTCACCACGCGGAACGTGGAAAAGATCATGCCGGGTCGTTCGACCTACGCCTCGATCCTGAATGCTGAAGGCAAATTCGTTGACGATTGCATCATCTATCGCTTGTCGGTGAACACATGGCTTGTGGTGCACGGCACCGGCACGGGCATGGAGCAGCTGACTTTGGTGGCGGCGGGCAAGAACTGCGCGGTCATTTTTGACGACGACATGCACGATATGTCGCTGCAGGGACCAGTGGCCGTTGATTTCTTGGCCAAGCACATCCCCGGAATTCGTGATCTTGCTTATTTTGGGATCATGCAAACCAAACTCTATGGCTGCCCGGTGATGATTTCGCGGACCGGCTACACCGGTGAGCGCGGGTACGAAATTTTCTGTCAGGCCAAGCACGCAGTACACCTGTGGGACAACATTCTGGCCGAGGGCAAAGACATGGGAATCGTGCCGGTCCAGTTCTCGACACTCGATCTGCTGCGCACCGAAAGCTATCTGCTGTTTTACCCAGGAGATAACTCGGAGACCTACCCGTTCGACGACGAAACATGCGGTGATACGCTTTGGGAACTGGGTTTGGAATTCACTGTGTCACCCGGGAAAACCGGTTTTATTGGGGCCGAGAACCACTATGCCGCGCAAGGCAAGGAGCGGTTCAAGATCTACGGCGTCAAACTTGACGGCACGACCCCTGCGGATGAGGGTGCGGACCTGCTGCAAAACGGCGAGAAGGTCGGGGTTGTCACCTTTGGCATGTATTCCGAAATCAACGGGCACAACGTAGGTATCGCGCGAATGCCGGTCGCCTGTGCCTCACCCGGCACCAAGCTGACAGTGCGCAACGGTGATGGGACAGAAATAGCGGCGACTGCGGAAGAAATGCCGTTCTACGATCAGGACAAATCGATCAGAACCGCAAAGGGCTGAGTTTAAGGGGGCGCAACGGACACACCGTGGCGCCCTTTTCCTATTTGAGGGCACAATGTCAAAGTTCGAATTTCCCAAGTCAATCGCAAGCCGCCCGGTCTGGGGCACGCTAGAGGTCCGCCCGGGCGAACACCATCTCATGATCGCTGAGGCCGAAGGGGCCGAAGCCGTTCTTGACATCGCAACACCCGACCTGATGGCCAAAACCCATCTGATCTACATTCCCAAGGGAACAGATTACGTTGAGCGACTGCAGGCAGTGAAGCCAGCGCAATTCTACGAAGGTCCATCTTATGAAGCCTCGCTGCAGCGCATTCGCCGCGTTTTGGAAGATGCTCATATGGGATTGCAGGTTTATTTGACCGGCTCTGAGGGTATGATGGGTCAGGCCATGAACGAAGTGATGGCCGTTGGCCTGCCGCACACGGCAATCCAGACCGAACATCGCGGATCAGTCGCGCGCCGGATGCAATGTGTGCACTGCAAGGGCATCACCGAGGATGTCGAGGTTGATCCGTTTGTCTGCGCGCATTGCGGGCTGAACCTGTTTGTGCGCGACCATTATTCCCGCCGCCTAGCCGCCTATCAGGGCGTCCGTGTCGATGCCGAAGACCATGGCAACGTGCCCGAGCCGAAAGGGATTTACGAATGAGCGGTGCCGAGAAAATCCAAGTCAAAGTGACCGAGATCACCCCGCTGAACGAGTTGGTGACGCGGTTCCGGTTCGAACGCATCGACGGAGGCCAGTTGCCAACCTTTTCGGGTGGCGCGCATACGGTTGTTGAAATGCGGGATGGAGGCATCACGCGGCTTAATCCCTATTCGCTGATGTCGGATCCGTTTGATCAGTCATCCTATACGATCTCGGTTCGGCGCGATGACGAGGGCAGGGGTGGTTCACTGTTCATGCACCGCCAGGTCAAGCTGGGTGATGAGATGACCATCAGTTATCCGGTCAACTTGTTTTCACTGGACCTGCGCGCCCGCAAGCACCTGTTTCTGGCCGGTGGCATCGGGATCACCCCGTTTCTAGCGCAGATCAAACAACTTGAACTGCTGCACGGACATTGGGAGCTGCACTATGCCTGCCGCAATCACGCGCTGGCATCTTATGCGGACCAGCTGACCGACCGGCATCCCAATGAGACGCATCTGTATTACGACGATCAGAACAAGCAGATTGATCTGGAGAACCTCCTGAGCGGGCAACCTCTGGGCACGCATGTCTATGTCTGCGGCCCCAAGGGTATGATCGACTGGGTGCGCAACACAGCCGCCGCCGAAGGCTGGCCGGAAGATTGCGTGCATTACGAAGAGTTCTTGGCACCTCAGCCCGGCAAGCCGTTCGAGGTGCGGCTGGCGGCCTCAGACAAAGTCGTTCATGTCGGCGAGAACGAAAGCCTGCTCGAAGCCATCGAACGAGAAGGCGTCGATGCGCCTTATCTGTGCCGTGGTGGTGCCTGCGGTCAGTGTGAAACCGTGGTTCTGGATCACGACGGCAACTTTGTTCATCGTGATCACTGGCTGACCGATGAAGAAAAGGCAGCAGGCAAGAAGATCATGCCCTGCGTATCGCGTTTCGAGGGCAAGTCCCTCGTGCTGGACCGCTGAGAGGAGGCCCGACATGACCATTCAATTCAACGACGAATCCTTTCGCGACGACTACACATTCCACAACTCGGAATGGGCGATCAAACGCTTTCCGTTCCCGTTCCACGAAGACAGCTACATGTACTCGGTCAACATGGAACAACATCGCGGTGGACCCGAGGGCTCGGTCTATGAAATGCGGTTCGATGTGGACGAGCACTACGTCTCAGAGATGAAAGATCGCGCAATGGTTCTGGATCAGGACCCGCTGCGTTGTCAGTCGTTGCCGCATATGACACTGGCCGGTTGGGACTTGCTGGAACTGATCATGGTTAGCAAGTCCGAGGATTACCCGGACTTGTTTGAGCTACACTGCAACGGCAATCAGTGGCGCTGGATCAACAAGCCATTGGGCATCGATCACAGCTTTACCTTCATGGATGAAACCACGCTGCCCTATGGGCCGATGGAATACATCACCCGTCAGGCACAGGGCGATTTTGCCGTACTTGATCAGCGCGACGAGATGCTGTGGATGGACGCCGGAATGGTGACGACCCAAGCCGACTGGAGTCTGGATTTTGACATCGGAATGAACTTTTTCGAATGGCACGCGCCGGTTCCAAAAGCGCATGAGATGGGGATATTCAAGCGCGCATTGAAATTCCTGCTGAATATTCAGCAGGGCGCCCCCGCGCGGCGTCTCAACTGGACCATGACGGTGAATCCTTTGCTAGATACAAGCCCGGAAAACTATCACAAATGGGGCATCCAAAAGACCACGCTGACGCCCGAAAACATCGCCCACAAGCAACATCTGCGGGTCGAGTTGCAGACGTTCTTCCGTCTGCCGCGCTCCAATGCGCTGGTGTTCCCGATCCGCTGCTATCTGTGCAGTTTTCAGGATCTGATGACTGTTCCCAAATGGGGCCGCCGTCTGCACCGGGTTATTCGGGACCTGCCCGAAGAACTGGCGACTTACAAAGGGTTCATCGACAACCGCCCGATGATGCTGGACTATCTTAGCCAGTTTGACGACGGGTTACCCACATCGCCGGGGATTAGGCCGGACTTGGAAACGGAACCGCCATTGTCAAAGTGAGCACTGTGAAGTGCCGTTGCTCAAATGGTTGATCCGGACATCACGCCTTGGCTCATTCCGAGCGATAGCTTTGCGTTGTATGACGCGCTTGCGCTGCTTCGTGCGTCATTTCAATTCATGGATGCCCGGATCGACCCCCCGTCTTCTATCCATAGGCTGACGGTAGAAGGGATGCGGGCGCATTGTCAGGATGGTGGTGAAATCTGGGCCATCGGCCGACCGCTATTCGCATGTATGTTTCTGACGCCCAAACCTGACTGCCTGTACGTGGGGAAGCTTGCAGTTCAGGAAGGACTGCGGGGGCAAGGTATCTGCCGCAAGTTGGTGGATCATGCTGCAAGCCGTGCAACTGAGCTTGGTCTGCCTGCGCTGGAGCTGGAAACACGCGTGGAACTTACTGAAAACCAACGCGTTTTTTCAAGGCTTGGGTTCACGATCGTGAATACCGGTAGCCATGAAGGCTATGACAGACCCACGGATTTCCGATTGCGCAAGCCGATCAGTTTGTCTGCGGATAGCTGATCACTGATATGTAGCGGGCCGGCAGATTAACCAACCGTTCCGGACCATGGGGCGCGTCCGCATCAAAGAACAGGGTGTCACCTGGTTTCAGGGGGTAGATCTGGTCCCCATGGCGGTAATCTACTTCGCCTTCCAGCATGTAAATCGTCTCGATTCCACCATGTTGAAATGTTGGAAACACGTCGGATTTAGCGGTTAGAGTGATCAAGTAGGGTTCGACAATTACACCTGATCCGTTGGCGCCGATATGCCCCAACAGATTGTATTGATGGTTTGCGCGTGTTCCTTCACGTTCCAGCTCGACGCCTTCACCAGCTTTTGTATGAACCGCCTCGCGGCGTTCTTCGAACTGTCTGAAGAAGCTTGTCAAAGGAACCGAAAGTGCATCCGCCAGCGACTGCAAGGTCGTCAAGGACGGTGACGTGTTTCCGTTTTCGATCTTGGATAGCATGCCAATCGACAATCCGGTTAGCTGGGCCAGCTCCGCGACGGTTATTTCCTGCTGCTTGCGAAAGGCACGAACCTCGCGGCCGATGGCAACTTCAAGAACTTTTTCTCTGTTACCCGAACGAACGGAATGTGGGTCCTGAGTCAGATTTGCCGCCATTTCTTTGTCGCGTTTTTTCAATTTTACTCTTTCAATGTCTTGCTACACTTGTCCAAACTGGTTCTGCAAGCAGGAGCAGCGGAAAACCCATTCCATTCGAAGTATCATAGCACCTAATTTTTCCTGATAGTAAAATAATCATGCTGGCAGAAAAAAGACCAGAGATCAGAATTCCACGGTTTGATGGCTTTTCGATGGGGAGCCTGACATCGTTGATCGAACCTCTGCGTATCGCAACGATCGCGCCCGGCATTAAGCATTTCTAATAATCGCTTGCGACCGAAAGAGGCAAAAAAGCCACCTGCAGCGCCAATGCCGGGTTGGAGGTTGGAACATATGTGTTGGATCGCCGATCGATGGACATTCTTTTCCAGCTTAGCAGTCCGACCTCGGGTTTAAGCGATTGTGGTCAGGAAAACAGAATGCCACTTACCCTTTCAGGGCACATAGCCAGGAAGTGCCGAGTGCAGCCAAAACGATTGCCGAGTGAAAGACTTTTGGGCATCTGTCGTAGCGTGTCGCCACTCTCCGCCATTCTTTGAGCCTACCGAACATGATCATAATGTGGTTGCGCGGTTTGTAGCGGTGCTTGTCACTTCGCGCGAGCCGCTTGTGTTGTTTCCAGCCCGGGATACATGCGCACAGCCCGTTTGATATCTTTGACGATCTTCTCGTCAGGGCTCTTCCTTGTCTTTCTTATCATCCACTCCTCAGTGGTTGCGATGAGCCAAGGACTCTTTCTTATCCAATACGGCTATATGGAACCAAAAGCGCTGACGCCAAAAACGGCCCGACATACCACAACAACCTCATCGAGGTACAAGACGTCGCCTGTACGACCCTGCCGGCCTCGCAACAACATCTCCTCAAATTTCCGCAAGCTCAGATTGAAGCAAGTTTACAACCACACCGCGTGTGCAATGATCTGACCAGGAAATCGGTGACGTTTGTAGTTGATGGACATTGAATCCACCGACGCCAATTAAGTCCATATCCAGGTTTGAGCAACCGCTCTAGAGATACAGAGGCAATGCCATCCGCTTTACTCAGTATAGTTGGGCATGGCTCGACGGCGTACATAAGTTCGCAACTCTTTCATTGATGCGATTGCCGCAATCAGAAAGGCGACGGATAGAACCACCCCCCAGTTGGTCTGTGAAATAATACTCACCTGCAACGTTTCATTTGTTCGAACGCCACTCACCGCCAAAAACAAAAGCGTAAAAATCGAAGGTAAAATGATCGGTGAAAGTGAAAAATTGGTGCGCCGGCGTAATAGAACCAGAGAGACAATCGCGCTGACAAGCTCTGCAGCTATACCTATCCAGATAACCGACAAAATATTGCCTTGGTGGTACGCCGCATGCCACACGAGAGGTAAAGCGCTCACAAGGACGATATTGGCGATCATGGCGTTTTCAGTTCGAGCTTTTGCGACTGCCATAGTGGTGCTGCCACTGCGCGACGCTCGAATTCCCTGCATGATGGCAAGCCATGCGAGAATGGGAATGACCGCTGCATACTTGTCCCCAAGCGCGAGACTTACAAACGGCTCGCCGAAAAAAATGATGCAAACGGGTTCTGTCGCAAACTTTTCAGATGGCAGAGCATTAGTGGAATTGGTGAGCGGTTTACCCTGCCAGTTGGGCGAACT
>NZ_JBXWOA010000031.1:0-7165 GCF_059610645.1 Ruegeria sp. CDSC054
TCCTGCTATTCGCCGAGATCGCAGGATAGGTGTATCCAGTAAGTCGCTGACTTTGGCCGTTCCAAATATTTGCGACACATCCATCTGTGACGCGGTCTGTTGACCAACAATGCGGTTTGTCGAGAGCAAAACGGAAACGCAGCAAGCCATCCTCTCAATTCACTGGACATGGGAACTGGCCCCAGGACTTTACCAATTTGTTGATGACGTGGGAAATCTGTGCCAGGCGAGCGTACATTTCCCGCTCACCGAATATTCGAGACACAACGCAAGATCCCAAACGTGTTGATCAGGCATAAGAACACAGCTTCGACGTTTTCAGTTTGGCTTTGACCATCGCCTCCGCAAAGGTGACGGCACATGCAACGCCATCAACCACCGGCAGCCCAAATTCCTCGGACAAATGCGACATCAAGTCTGTCATCCCAGCACATCCCAAAACAATGGCTTCAGCCCTGTCTTCATCTATCGCGGCCCTTATCTCGGCCTTGATTTTGTCGACGGTGTTCGGGTCGTTTTTCTCAAGTTTCAGAACTGGCACGTCTGATGCGCGAACCCGGACACAGCGGCGGTCGAGACCATAGCGCAACAGGTTCGACTCCAATCCCGCAAGCGAACGGGACAATGTCGTGATGACGCTGAACTTTGGACTTATCATCGACGCCGCGTGATATGCTGCCTCGCCCACACCGATGACCGGGGCCGATGTGATACAGCGTACGGCATCAACGCCGGTGTCATCAAAACAAGCAACAACAATGGCATCGGCATCCGGATGTTCTTTTACAGCGTCCAACAATCCAGGCACGCAAGTGGATACATCAAGAAAGCCCTGGATGCTGGCCGGGCCATCTTGCGAGTTCGTGGCAATAATCTCGGTACCAGGATCCGCGACGGCCCGGGCGGCCGCCTCGATCTTTCGGGTCATTGAACTAGTGGTGTTGGGATTGACAACAAGCAGTTTCACAACGTCCTCACACTTCTCCGCCCAAATAGGCGGCTTTGATCCGGGGATCGGTCAGAAGTTCCTTGGAATTTCCCGATATGGCGACGTTTCCTGTGGTCAGCGCATATGCGCGATGCGAGATCGACAACGCCATGCGCGAGTTCTGCTCAACCAGCAGAACCGAAACACCTTCGTCGCGATTGATCGCGACAATTGATCGAGCGATATCCTGCACCAGTTTGGGCGCGATCCCGAGCGACGGTTCATCCAACAGCAACAGGCGCGGCTTTGCCATCAACGCGCGGCCGATCACCATCATCTGTTGTTCACCGCCTGAAAGCGTTCCGGCGGATTGAGAAAAACGTTCCCGCAGACGCGGGAACCGTTCCAGAACAGAGTCGAGCGTTTCCTTGATGCCTGTCTTGTCGGACCGCGTGAACGCCCCCATCAGCAGGTTGTCCTTTACGGTCATATATGGAAAGACGCGACGCCCTTCCGGTACCATGGCAATGCCTTTGGAAACGATATCAGCCGGGTTGGCACCGTCAATTTGTTCACCCTCAAATTCGACCGAGCCGGATCTGACCTTGGCCAAGCCGGTGATCGCCCGCAGGATCGAACTTTTACCGGCTCCGTTGGCTCCGATCAAAGCAACGGTTTCACCTTTTTCCAGATCGATCGACACACCTTTCAGCGCATAGACATGGTCGTAGTAGAGCTCGACATCTTTGAATTCCAACATCTTTGTCATGGCTTAGATCCCGATCTCGTCATCCGCACTGCCCAGGTAGGCTTCGATGACCTTTTCGTTGTTCTGGATCTCCGCAGGCGTGCCTTCGGCGATCATCTCGCCGAAGTTCAGCACCACAATCCGATCGGATATATTCATCACCGCAGGCATGTCGTGTTCCACCAACAGCACCGTAACGCCCCGATCATCGCGCACCTTGCGCACCAGATTGACCATTTTCATGGTCTCGTCATGGTTCATCCCGGCAAAGGGTTCGTCCAACAGCAGAACCTTGGGGTCAGTGGCCAATCCAATGGCAATTCCCAGAGCCCGCAAGTTCCCTTGTGGCAGGTTCGAGGCCTGCTCATTGGCGATCTCGGTCATGCCGAGGAATTCGATCAGATCGTCGGCATATTGGCCAAAGCTATCGACATCCTCATGCGCCATCCTGGTGCCCCAGAAATACCCCGCCAATGAGGCGCGGGCCCGCAAATGCTGAGCGACGACGATGCTTTCGCGCACGGTCATCGACTTGAAGATTGTTGTTTCCTGAAACGTGCGGACGACCCCTTTGCGCGCCACAATATGCGGTTTCAGGTTCGAAATCCTCTCGCCTTTGAACAGCACCTCCCCAGTTGTTGTAGGCAAAAAGGACGAGATCATCTTGAACAGCGTGCTTTTGCCTGCCCCGTTTGGCCCGATCACCGACAGGATCTCATTTTCATTGACGTTGAAGGAGATATCGCTGTTGGCGGTCAGACCACCGAACTTTTTGGTGACATGGCGAACTTCCAGAAGATGGCTCATTTGTCAGCCCCCTTCTTACCGGGCAACCGAAGGCTCAGCAGCCCGTTGGGCAGCACCAGCATCAGGATGATCAGCAAGCTGGAATAGGCCAGCAGTTGGAAGCGACCCAATTCAAACAGCAGGTCCCAACCGAAATACAGAACCAAAGTGCCCAGCATTGGGCCAAAGACATATCCCAACCCGCCTAGGAAACAATTCAGCATGAAATTCACGCTGTCTGCGACCTGAAAGCTAGAAGGATAGACCGACTGCGCGATTGAGCCGAACATTGCCCCACCGATGCCGCCCAAAAAGGACGAGATCGCGAACACGATGACCCGGATGTACGAGATATTGACGCCGATCGAACTGGCCAACTCCTCGTTCTGCTGCATCGACCGGCACAGATGGCCAAGCCGCGAATTCACCAGCCGATACATGGCGGCGAAGGTCAATACCATCAGCACGCAGGCGGCGTAGTAGAAGGCAAGCCTTGGGTTCTCCAGCGTCGCGAAATCCGGGATCAGGGTCAGGCCCAGAGCCGACATCCCTCCGGGCAGCGGGATCGAGGTTATACCCTTGGCCCCATTTGTGATTGGCAAGGCCAGTGCGGTCAGGGTGACCACCTGCGTCAGCACCAGCGAAATCATGGCAAAATAAACACCGCGCAGGCGCAGGATCGGAACCCCGATTACAACCGCCACAGCGGCAGCGAACAACCCCGCCAGCGGCAGCGACAGCCAAAAAGACATGCCAGCTTTGGTCACCAAAACGGCCGAAACATAGGCCCCGATAAGGGCAAATGCCCCCTGACCGATATTGATGCGCCCGATATAGAAAGTTAGCCAAACCCCGGCGCTGGCGATAGACAAGAGCGCCACCGAGGTCAGAGTATAATACAGGTCGGACCGCCCCGATGCCGCGATAAAGCCAGGTATTGCGATGAAGACGGCCAACAGGAAGATAGCTACACCCGCCCATTGGATCATGTTGAGTTTCGGCACTGCGTTATCCCCACGGTTTGCCCATCAGCCCCTGCGGACGGATGGCCAGGAAAATCATCAGCGAGACGAAGATCAGCAGATAGGTGATGTCGCCATATTGCGAGAGAACGGCCAAACCAATGGCTTCGAGAAAGCCAAGGATGATCCCGCCCGCAATCGCGCCGGAAATCACACCCGCACCACCGATCATCACCATCATGAAGGCTTTGATCGAGGTCGGTCCACCCATCCCAAGATTGACGCCGGTGATCGTCACCAGCAATCCACCAACCAGACCGGCCAGCATGGCGCCAAGGGCGAACCCGATCATCGAATACCTGGCGACGTTGACCCCCATCAACTGCGCCGCCGTCCGATCCTGCGCCAGCGCGCGCAGCGCTCGGCCAGTTTTGGAATACTGCATGAACAAGATAAACGAGATGATCGACAGGATGGCCAGAACGCAGATCAGGATGCGGTCATAGGGCATGATCAATCGGAAGTCCCAATTGAAAACACCGTCGACGATTTTGGGAACACCGCGTTGCTTCTCGCCAAAGACCAGCAAGATGATGGCGTCGAAAAAGAACGCCAAACCTGCCGCCAGAAGCATCGTGCTCTCCTCGCGGGAAGATCGCCGTATGACCGGCGCAAACAGAAAACGCTCGATCAATGCGCCAAGTACCGCAAGCGTGATGCAGGACGCCAAAAGCGCCAGCACAAACGGCCAGCCCAGCTGTCCGTAAAACGTATAGGTGACAAAACCACCTAGAACATACATTTGCCCATGGGCAAAATTCAGCACGTTCATCAGGGCGAAAATCAGTGTCAATCCAAGGGCGATCATCGCATATTGCGCGCCCAGATAGATGCCATTTGCTAGTATTTGTTCCATGAGTGTCCCGCGAAAGTTTCGGGTATCCCGGGCTGATTATTAGCCCGGGAGAGTGAGTGGTTTGTTAGGCTTTTACCTGTTTTGGGAGTATTGCCTCAGTCGACTTCAGCGACAAAGAGCGTTTCAAACTCGCCGTCCTGATAGACATTGACGACCAGTGGAACGGCAATCTGACGCTTTTGTCCGAACGACGTCGTGCCCACATACCGCATCTTGGCGTCGCCCTTCATGAACGGGTTGGGGGCCTCGAACGTATCCATCGTGGTCTGGAACGCCGCAACGTCCTCGATGCCCGCCGGGTTCGCATTCAATGTCGCCAGAATGTACTCCAGCGCATAGACTTTAGTGTTGGACTCGTCGTTATATTCGCCGAACATATCAGTATAGCGTTTGACGAATTCTTTCATGTCATCCGATGCGATCTCGGGCGTTGACGCACCGCCAACCGAAATGAACCCGTTTGCCAAGTCCCCTGCCCCCTCGCGCAGAACCGTCGCATCCTGCGCGGTTTCGGTTGAGATGATACCCTGGAACCCAAGCTCGCGCGCCGAACGGATCAGCTGTGGCGCATTGGCCGGGGAAACGCCGGACAGGACCAGCAAGTCTGGCTGCGTGCGCATGACCGGGGTCAGCACCGGCGTGAAATCGGTGGTGTCCACCTGATAGGTCACATTGTCGGAAACAACCTCAAGCCCCAACGCCTTGGCAGCCTCGATACCTCCATCCCGCTGGCTCAGCGGATCGGATTCGTTCGCAGCCACAAAAGCAACAGATTTCACGCCCTTTTCATCCTTGAGGTATTCATAGATCGCGGGACCGGATTGATAATTCGCAACCATACCCAGAACGGCATTCGATGCGGGGGCCGAGTACAGTTCTTTCGGGAAGGCATAGGGGAAATACATGATCCCTTGGGCTTCGGCGACCGGACGCACCGCTGCGGCACCGTCATCCACGTTGGGGCCGACCACATAGTGGATACCTTCCTGCGCCATTTTTTCCATACCGGCGATGGCGCGTTTGGGGTCTTTCTGATCGTCAAACGAGACGATTTCGATATCGTAGGTGGTGTCACCGATTTTGTAACCACCAGACTCATTGATCCATTCAGCGCGCGCTTCCATCGAGCGCTGATTGGAAATGCCCCAGGCCGCCGCCGGACCAGAGGTCACGCCAACAAAGCCTATCTTGAGGACGGGGTTTTCGGCCCAGGCGGCCGATCCAAGAACGGATGCGGCCAGCGCCAAAGCAGCCGATGATTTCATCAGAGTTCTGCGTTTCATTGTTTCCTCCCTACTGAGGTCTCCGCGCCTCTTTCGGGCGCTTGCAAAAATAGACTGTGTCATCGGTCGAATCCCGGTGAACGCGTCAAGTTCTGCATTGTTAACAATTTCTGTCAACACTTTATGTTTGGAGAAACATTGATATTGTCAACAAAGAACCGATATATTGTAAGAAGAAAACCTTGCAGCTATTAACAAAATTCAGGCCAACCCCACCGGAATGAAACGAGATGACGGACGAATCTGAAGACAAGCTAAGCACCCTGCGAACTGATCCTGATGAACAAATGATCGTTGATCGGATCTATTCTGCGGTGATGGAGCAGAAACTGGCACCCAGAACCAAGCTTAGCGAACTGGCTTTGTGTGAGACGTTCGGCGTCGGTAGAATGCGCGTGCGCCGCGCGCTGTTGCTGCTTAGTAGCCAGGGGATCGTCGATCTGCACTCCAATCGAGGGGCCTATGTTGCCTGCCCCAGCGCCGATGAGGCCCGCGAGGTCTTTGTTGCCCGTCTGATGATTGAAACTGGTATCGTGCGAGAATTGGCGCGCGGTATCAGTAACGAGGGCGTTCAAGCCCTACGTACGCATGTCGAGAAAGAAGAGATTGCACGGAATGATGATGACAGGACGGAAATGATCCGTCTTTCAGGTGCCTTTCACGTCGAACTGGCGCGATGTCACAAGAACTCGGTTCTGACCCGCGTTCTGCGAGAGTTGGTCACCCGCACTTCACTGATCGTTGCCCTGTTCGGATCGAACCGCAATGCCACCTGCCCGGATGACGAACATACTTCGATCATTGACGCGATTGCAGATGGCCAACCGCAGGCGGCCGAAGACGCCATACGTCACCATATTCTTCATGTTCAGAATTCGCTGGATCTCGAACAAACCCAAAAGACAGAACCTGATTTGGCGAAGATATTAAGCGGGCGGAGGTAACTTACATTTTGGGCCGTACCGCAGGATTTTTAGGCTTCGCTAATGGTCGCGCAAATCATCTATTTTTGGCTAGCAAGTAGTCATATCTCCGTTGCACAAGTCACGCTGCGAATCTCAAAGGGCTGGTGTTGGTTCGGGTTTGTTAACGAGAGATATAGTGCCGAAGGATGTGTCGCAAACATTTGGAGCGGCCAAAGTCAGCGACTTACTGGATACACCTATCCTGCGATCTCGGCGAATAGCTGGAAGCCAGACGTCGTATTGCTGGGGAATTGCCGCTTCCGGATCATGTTGGCGACTTCGATGCCGTCCAGTGTAGCCGAGGCGGATCTGAACGATTTGAACCCACACATGTGCCGGACGCGACGCTTGATAAATCGATGATCCTGTTCGATCAGGTTGTTCAGATACTTGGACCTGACCGTTTGGATTTTGGCTAGGCAGCCAAACCGCTTCAGGATCCTGTTCACCTCTCGAATGCCCGCTGCGTTGGCGCCACTTTTGTCGATGACGATCTTGCTCGGTAGACCGTTCACCTCAAGCGCGCGGGCGAAGAACTTCGTCGCAGCGGCTTTATTCCGGCGCTCGGACAACATGA
>NZ_JBXWOA010000032.1:0-5984 GCF_059610645.1 Ruegeria sp. CDSC054
TGGTTGCGGGAGTAGGATTTGAACCTACGACCTTCAGGTTATGAGCCTGACGAGCTACCGGGCTGCTCCATCCCGCGACAGGGTCGAATAAGTGCGATATCGTTAGAGAGATTTTGGGATTTTTCTAGGTTTGGCGGTGACCTACTCTCCCGGGGCTTAAGCCCAAGTACCATTGGCGCGGCAGTGCTTAACTTCCGGGTTCGGGATGGGACCGGGTGTTTCACTTGCGCTATGACCACCAAACCGAGGAAAATCCCCACGTCGGCTTTTGCGGAGCAAAAGCGACGGGTGGCAGGCAGCGTATTTGCATGCAAATGCGCGTTGCCACTCGGTAGTTATGTCAATCAACACCGCAGCGTTTTGCTGCGAAGTTATCCATGTTTACTGAGGTGTATGTTTTTGATTTGTCTTTCCATTACTGGATCAAATCAAGCCTATCGGGCGATTAGTACCGGTCAACTGAACGCATTACTGCGCTTACATCTCCGGCCTATTGACGTGGTGGTCTTCCACGGCCCTCAGGGAGACCTTGTTTTGAGGGGGGCTTCCCGCTTAGATGCCTTCAGCGGTTATCCTGTCCGATCATAGCTACCCAGCACTGCCGTTGGCACGACAACTGGTCCACCAGTGGATCGTTCACCCCGGTCCTCTCGTACTAGGGGCAACTCCTCTCAAGTCTCCTACACCCACGGCAGATAGGGACCGAACTGTCTCACGACGTTCTAAACCCAGCTCACGTACCTCTTTAAACGGCGAACAGCCGTACCCTTGGGACCTGCTCCAGCCCCAGGATGAGATGAGCCGACATCGAGGTGCCAAACACTGCCGTCGATATGGACTCTTGGGCAGTATCAGCCTGTTATCCCCGGCGTACCTTTTATCCGTTGAGCGATGGCCCTTCCACTCGGGACCACCGGATCACTATGGCCGTCTTTCGACTCTGCTCGACTTGTCAGTCTCGCAGTCAGGCTGGCTTCTGCCATTGCACTCAACGAGCGATTTCCGACCGCTCTGAGCCAACCTTCGCGCGCCTCCGTTACGCTTTAGGAGGCGACCGCCCCAGTCAAACTACCCGCCACGCAGGGTCCCGGATCCGGATAACGGACCGCGGTTAGACATCAAGAGTGCGAAGGGTGGTATCTCAAGGGAGGCTCCACAAAGACTTGCGTCTCTGCTTCAAAGCCCACCACCTATCCTGCACATCACAATCCTGATGCCAGTGCGAAGCTGTAGTAAAGGTGCACGGGGTCTTTCCGTCTAACCGCGGGAAGCCTGCATCTTGACAGGCAATTCAATTTCGCTGAGTCGATGTTGGAGACAGCGGGGAAGTCGTTACGCCATTCGTGCAGGTCGGAACTTACCCGACAAGGAATTTCGCTACCTTAGGACCGTTATAGTTACGGCCGCCGTTTACCTGGGCTTCAATTCAAGGCTCTCACCTCTCCTTTTAACCTTCAGGCACCGGGCAGGCGTCAGACCCTATACGTCGTCTTGCGACTTCGCAGAGCCCTGTGTTTTTAATAAACAGTCGCCACCCCCTGGTTTGTGCCCCCAGCCCCTAGTTGCCTAGGAACCGGGCCTCCTTCTCGCGAACTTACGGAGGTATTTTGCCGAGTTCCTTCAACATCGTTCTCTCAAGCGCCTTGGTATGCTCTACCAGTCCACCTGTGTCGGTTTAGGGTACGGTCTTATAGGAGGGCTATTTCCAGGAACCTCTCAGCAGCCCATTCAATCCGATAAGGATGAACTACACCTGAGATCCGTCACCACTCCACGGCCTAGGAATATTAACCTAGTTCCCATCGCCTACGCCTTTCGGCCTCGGCTTAGGGGCCGGCTTACCCTGCTCAGATTAGCTTTAAGCAGGAACCCTTGGACTTTCGGCGAGAGTGTCTCTCACACTCTTTGTCGCTACTCATGTCATCATTCTCACTAGTGATCTCTCCACCGGATGGCTCACGCCCCGGCTTCATCGAAAGCCTCTCTCCTCCAATCTGCCCGAAGGCATGAAGGAGGAATGAGACTATGTCACACTACGCTCTGCTACCGATGCTTACGCATCCCTAGACTTCGGCTCATGGCTTGAGCCCCGTTACATCTTCGCCGCAGGACAACTTATTTAGACCAGTGAGCTGTTACGCTATCTTTAAAGGATGGCTGCTTCTAAGCCAACCTCCTGGTTGTTTTGGTCGTCCCACCTGCTTTCCCACTTAGCCATGAATTGGGGGCCTTAGTCGTAGGTCAGGGTTGTTTCCCTCTCCACTACGGACGTTAGCATCCGCAGTGTGTCTGCCATCTAGTACTCCCGGGTATTCGGAGTTTGGTTAGGATCAGTAAGCCTGTGGGGCCCCATTACCCATCCAGTGCTCTACCCCCCGGGGTATTCGGATGACGCTCTACCTAAATAGATTTCGCAGAGAACCAGCTATCTCCGAGTTTGATTGGCCTTTCACCCCTAGGCACAGCTCATCCCGATCCTTTTCAACGGATGTGGGTTCGGTCCTCCAGTAAGTGTTACCTTACCTTCAACCTGGCCATGCCTAGATCACTCGGTTTCGGGTCTGATCCCACGAACTCATTCGCCCTATTAAGACTCGCTTTCGCTACGCCTACACCTAACGGCTTAAGCTTGCTCGTGAGACCAAGTCGATGACCCATTATACAAAAGGTACGCCGTCACCCCGCAAGGAGGCTCCGACTGATTGTAGGCGTTCGGTTTCAGGTACTGTTTCACTCCCCTCGTCGGGGTGCTTTTCACCTTTCCCTCACGGTACTGGTTCACTATCGGTCAGCAAGGAGTACTTAGCCTTCGAAGGTGGTCCTCCGATCTTCAGACAGAATTTCACGTGTTCCGCCCTACTTAATACGTCCATCAGAGCTTAGAATACGGGGCTGTCACCCGCTATGGCCATGCTTCCCAACATGTTCTTCTCACTCATCTGGCTCGGCTGGTCCCCGTTCGCTCGCCGCTACTAGGGGAGTATCAATTGATTTCCTTTCCTCCGGGTACTTAGATGTTTCAGTTCCCCGGGTTTGCCTTTATAACCCTATGTATTCAGGTCATAAATACTTGATTAAGCCACCTATTGATCATCCAGAGGATAACAATAGAGAGCTTTCAAGTGGGTTGCCCCATTCAGAAATCCATGGATCAAAGCTTATTCTCAGCTCCCCATGGCTTATCGCAGAGTATCACGTCTTTCATCGCCTCTTGCTGCCAAGGCATTCACCAAACGCCCTTCTCGCGCTTGATTTGATCCAGAAAAAGAAAGACTTGATATTTGCACTACCGCCTATTCGGCTGCTTGAGTGCGTTTGACCGCACACAACCGAAGCTGCGCCAGTAATCAAATCAATCACGATGACCCAGCTGGTAACTAAAGGTCATCTGTTCTTCTGAACCAAAAACATACATTTCCCGCCCCCGCCACTTGGACGAGGACAAATGAGCAACCCCATATGGTCTCTCAGCCGTGCAGCTGATCAACGCAGGTCGCTCGGGTTAGTATATTAGACTTGGACAACTCTGTTCGTTTCAGTCGGGATACGCAGACAGGGCCGGCTAGACCCAAACTGCGCCGCTTATCCGAAGATAAGAACGACCGAGATCAATGCCACACTCGGCACGATCAAACAGTGTTGATTGATTTCTCTCTAAACGATGTCAAAGCTTCCGAAGAAGCGACGTCCGATTGGACGGTGAAGAACCAAAATGGTGCTTAACGGTCAAATCGAAGGTAAATGGTGGAGCCTAGGAGGATCGAACTCCTGACCTCCTGAATGCAAATCAGGCGCTCTCCCAGCTGAGCTAAGGCCCCATAAAGTGGCTCTCGTGACATTCATCCAAGATGAATGCACTGCCGCCTCTCACTTTTCGGCTTCACCGAAAAGTGAGTTGGTGGGTCGAGGAGGACTTGAACCTCCGACCTCACGCTTATCAGGCGTGCGCTCTAACCACCTGAGCTACCGACCCAGACAGGCCGGTCGGCCTGATGTGTTCTGAAGAGATATGAGGACGGCTCGGTCCATGAGTTTGATCAACTTTGTTTGTTGATCTTCTGCTAAGTGTATCACGAGATTTGCGAACAAATCTAACTAGATACATCCTTAGAAAGGAGGTGATCCAGCCGCAGGTTCCCCTACGGCTACCTTGTTACGACTTCACCCCAGTCGCTGATCCTACCGTGGCCGCCTGCCCCCCGAAGGTTAGCGCAGCGTCGTCGGGTAGAACCAACTCCCATGGTGTGACGGGCGGTGTGTACAAGGCCCGGGAACGTATTCACCGCGTCATGCTGTTACGCGATTACTAGCGATTCCGACTTCATGGGGTCGAGTTGCAGACCCCAATCCGAACTGAGACAGTTTTTTGGGATTAACCCATTGTCACTGCCATTGTAGCACGTGTGTAGCCCAACCCGTAAGGGCCATGAGGACTTGACGTCATCCACACCTTCCTCCCGCTTATCACGGGCAGTTTCCCTAGAGTGCCCAGCCGAACTGCTGGCAACTAAGGATGTGGGTTGCGCTCGTTGCCGGACTTAACCGAACATCTCACGACACGAGCTGACGACAGCCATGCAGCACCTGTCACTAGGTCACCGAAGTGAAAGACCCATCTCTGGGCCGGTCCTAGGATGTCAAGGGTTGGTAAGGTTCTGCGCGTTGCTTCGAATTAAACCACATGCTCCACCGCTTGTGCGGGCCCCCGTCAATTCCTTTGAGTTTTAATCTTGCGACCGTACTCCCCAGGCGGAATGCTTAATCCGTTAGGTGTGTCACCGAATAGCATGCTACCCGACGACTGGCATTCATCGTTTACGGTGTGGACTACCAGGGTATCTAATCCTGTTTGCTCCCCACACTTTCGCACCTCAGCGTCAGTATCGAGCCAGTGAGCCGCCTTCGCCACTGGTGTTCCTCCGAATATCTACGAATTTCACCTCTACACTCGGAATTCCACTCACCTCTCTCGAACTCTAGACTGATAGTTTTGGAGGCAGTTCCAGGGTTGAGCCCTGGGATTTCACCCCCAACTTTCCAGTCCGCCTACGTGCGCTTTACGCCCAGTAATTCCGAACAACGCTAACCCCCTCCGTATTACCGCGGCTGCTGGCACGGAGTTAGCCGGGGTTTCTTTACCTGCTACCGTCATTATCTTCACAGGCGAAAGAGCTTTACGACCCTAAGGCCTTCATCACTCACGCGGCATGGCTGGATCAGGGTTGCCCCCATTGTCCAAGATTCCCCACTGCTGCCTCCCGTAGGAGTCTGGGCCGTGTCTCAGTCCCAGTGTTGCTGATCATCCTCTAAAACCAGCTATAGATCGTAGGCTTGGTAGGCCATTACCCCACCAACTACCTAATCTAACGCGGGCCAATCCTTTGGCGATAAATCTTTCCCCCGAAGGGCTCATACGGTATTACTCTCCGTTTCCAGAGGCTATTCCGTACCAAAGGGTATGTTCCCACGCGTTACTAACCCGTCCGCCGCTCACCCGAAGGTGCGCTCGACTTGCATGTGTTAAGCCTGCCGCCAGCGTTCGTTCTGAGCCAGGATCAAACTCTCAAGTTGAAAAGCATTGCTGCTTATCCTTGACGTTCGAACCTCTGCACATCTCATCAGGAGGCTAATCCTGATGAAGTCTTCTGTTTGATGTACACAGATTTCCTAAGAAATCAGTGAACCACTCAAACAGTGAAGCTGACACTGGATCATCGAGCCAAAGCCCTACCAGCGCGATATACAGACATTCAATCCGTCGAAACGAACCAAACCGCCCACATATCTCTTCAGTTATCCATCAATGTCAAAGAACAGAACACCAAGAGCCAAAAATCAGACCGTTGCGCCAATAACATCAGCGCGCCCGCCTAAATCATTCCCTAAGATGCCCACCGTCTCTCCGATGCGTCCGGCTGTCTCTCCAACCCGTCCGGCCGTCTCTCCGACCCGTCAGCACCGCCTCAGCAGCGCCGGTGAAGGGG
>NZ_JBXWOA010000033.1:0-5901 GCF_059610645.1 Ruegeria sp. CDSC054
TCCGCAATTTGCACGAAGGTCAGCTAAGCACTGTATAGTCGACATCAATTGCAACTCAAACTGAGTTGGTGCGCAAGATCATTTTCCGCGCACCAATCTCAGCCGAAACTTATCACAACTCCACTACGACTTTTCCGACCGCAGATCTATTCGTAAGGTGGGCGTAAGCTGCGCCGACATCGGCCGACCCGAACGTCTGTTCGTCAACAATCGGTTTAAGTGCGCCGTCATCCGCCAGATCTGCCAGTGTCCGCAAGATGTCACCGTGGGTTTGCCGTCCCACATTGTGCATCATCGGGATCAACATGAAGACGACATGCAGAGACAGGCCTTTGAAATGCACAGGCGTCAAATCAATCTCGACCATCGCAACCGTCGAGGCAACTTGACCATTGAGTTTGGCCGCGGCGAATGAGTTTGTCATGTTTGGCCCACCAACGCTGTCAAACACTACATCGAAGCCTACGCCACCAGTGTGCTCGGCAACATAGTCCTCGACTTTTTGCGTTGTAAAATCCACGGGACGCGCACCAAGTCCTTCGATCAAGGCCATTTGATCTGCACCGCGACCTGTTGCGGACACGGTTGCGCCAAGGTGGCGTGCGATTTGAACCGCGACATGACCAACCCCACCCGCGCCGCCCTGAACCAGAACAGTCTGCCCTTTGCCAACACTGGCTCTGGTCAACCCTTCGTAGGCCGTAATGCCGACAAGAGGCAGCGCGGCGGCTTCGCGCATGCTCAAAGTCTTGGGTTTGTGTGCAATAAGGCGGGCATCTGCATTGATGTACTCTGCCAGAGAGCCCGGAAGGTCCATCAAACCGCCGGCGCAACCGTATACCTCATCGCCTATGGCAAAATCTGTCACGCCATCGCCAATTGCGACGACTGTGCCAGCAAAGTCCATCCCAAGCACCGCCGGTAAGGCGGGGGACAGAAGCAAATCCTCGCCCATGCTTCGGATCATCGTGTCGACGGTGTTAACGCTGACAGCGGCCACTTTGACGACGACATGTCCAGAAGTTGCGACAAGGTCGGGCAGTTCAGTGAGTTCGAACGGTGCTTCGGGTCCGTATGAGTTAAGAACCATTGCTTTCATTGGGATGTACCTTTTTGAATTTCTGTTTGGCGCGGCTCGCAACAACGCACGCCAGAAGAGGCCATTGCGTTGGAGGGTAGCTCAGTTGATGTCCTGAACCTGAATCACCAGATCGCCCCAGTTGCGCTGGTTTTCGATGTCGTGTTCCAAACCTTGTTCATCCGCGATGGTGAACCGTTTGACCGCCGGAGTTTTACTGGTGGCCTGATAGAGCCAATAGGCTTCGGCCTTCAGCGCCGCATCAATTGGTTTGTCGATGGATTCGTAGACCATCTGCTTGCAGGCATTGATCGACTCTGCCGGGAATTTTGCGATCCGTTCGGCCAGTGCGGTCACGTAGGGACCAATTTCATCCGGCTCCAACGCCTTGTTGATGGTGCCCAAACGCTCGGCATCATCTGCGTCATAATCTTGCGCGCTCAGGATGATCTCAAGCGCTTTGCCAAGACCGGTCTGACGCGCCATGCGTGAGGCACCGCCACCGCAGGGCAGAATGCCCATTCCAACCTCCATCTGCATGAACTTGTACTTGCCCCGCGCTGCAAAACGCATGTCGAGGGCCAATGCCAATTCATGTCCGCCGCCGCGCGCAAACCCTTCCAGCTTTGCGATGGTTGCCTGCGGTACCTTACTGATCCGCTCGCAGACGGATTGCAGATCCAAAAGCTGCGCATCCTCGCGCGATACGGCCTCAGTCGACATGTCCTTGAGCAGTTCGGTGTCGTAGTGGCAGACCCAGATTTCCGGGTTTGCAGATTGAAAGATCACGACCTTGGTGTCGCGATCTCGCTCCAGCCGCATGGCCAGACTGTTGAGATCTGCCAGCATTTCCTGGCCCTGCACATTCACGGAGCCAAAGTTGAATGTCACTGTAGCGATACCGTTCTCAACGGCTACGTCAAAGGTTTGAAAGTTCTCGTATTTCATTAGGCATTCCTTTCTTGGGCCTCGACGCTGCACACGTGAGGGGTAAGGGAGCGTTAAAGGTGGAAGTGCGTGGCGTTTTAGCGCCGCCCGGGTCAGTTGGTTTGGTTAACCAATTCTCTGATGGTATTCATGACGTCGGCAGCGTGGCCCCTGTCGAGTGCTGCCGCGTGTGGATCTGAGAATGCCCCACTGTCATTGTCAAAATAGGCGCCCGACGCGTCAGCGAACCGCTCGCCCAATGCCGCATCAATCAGGATATCTGCGCCGATATTCATATCGTTACCAGCTAAGCCAAAACCCTCTTTCACCATCTTTGAGGCCAAAAGCGATCCAGGATTTACTGCGACCAAAACCTGCGCACCGGATAGCGATTTGGCCCATTCTCGTGTCCAGATGGTGATCGCCAACTTGCTTTGAGCATATGCTTCCATATCGGCCATCGGCAAATTGCCTCGCATGGCCTTGGTGTTTACCGGGGCCTGAGCTGCCGATGACAGGTTCACGACACGCCCGTCGATAGGAATGATCGGCAGCAGCAACTCGGTCAGCAGATATGGCGCAAGCGTGTTCACTACAAAGCGGATGTCCTGCCCGTTCTCAAGCACAGTTTGCGGGGCTTTCAGCACACCTGCGTTGTTGATCAATACATCAAGTTTGGCATGCTTAGTGCGTATTTTTTCGGTCAGTTTTCGAACCGCGCCCAGATCGCTCAGATCTGCGGTATAGGTTTCGACATCCCCACCAACCTCGGCAGCTGCGCTCTCCAACTTGGGAACACTGCGACCATGCAACAGCACTTTGTGCCCTTCGGCGGCCAGTTTCTTTGCCGTAAGCAATCCAATGCCGTCGGTTGAACCTGTGATAAGAATAGTCTTGGTCATAGGTATTGTCCTTTAGGAAAAGTCAGGCAGCACAACGTCCGCCAGATGTTCGAGGGTGGAATCGATAGATGCTTGGTTGAACCTTAGGTTCAGCGCGACATGATTGATCCCGAGCGTTTCAATCTCGTGCAGATAGCTGCGAAGGAAGTCGGTGCCAGACTGAAACCCGAGATGGATCGGGCGCGGAGGTGCGGCGGGATCGGCAACGACATCGATATAAAGCGATTGCATGACAGGCTTGTCCGGTTGGCCCGCCCCCCGAACGCGTCGTCGGTAATCCGCGATAACCTGCCCTTGGGCGGACGCATTGCGCGGATAGGTCATCCAACCGTCGCCGTTCTGCGCCACCCAATCGGGCGATTGCTGGCTGCCACCGGTTATGAGCATCGGTAGTCGTGTGCCGTGTGGCTTTGGCAAGATGTCTATCCCGCCAGACAGTATGCCCTGAACGCATTCATGCTTGGGATAGTCCGATCCAACTGCACGGATGTAGTCAACGCTATCGCGGAAACGAGCCCCCCGGTCGTCATAGCTCTGGTTCAACGCCGGGTACTCTTCGGGACGATCACCAGACGCAACACCCATAAGCAACCGTCCACCCGAGAGCACATCTGCGGTCGCTGCTGCCTTGGCGACATGGGCGGGGTGGCGCAATGGCAAGATCACACTCGAGGTTCCAAGCGCTATCCGGTTGGTCACCGTTGCCAACGCACCCAGATAGACAAATGGATCAAAAACCTGCCCAGGATCACCGAAGCTTGGGACATTGAACGGCACGTCGCGTAGCCACAGTGCCGCAAAACCGAGTTCCTCAGCTTTCTGAGCCGCTTCCAGATGACCCCGCAGCGTCGGTTCTGCGCCGACTGCGTATGCTTCGAGCGGCAACACAAGGCCAACGCTCAGGCGCCTGGGACGAAAGACCTTGTTGTAGGCCTCGTTGATTTGGGCAAACTCAGACGGCTGCATTTTATCCAACATATCTGGTCCTCCTTCAATAGCGCACCAAAGTGCGGCTCTCGATGCTTTTGCGAATGGTGGCGACGTTTGGATCCTCGACCATATCGAGGGCGCTATGTGCAATCGAGGGCAGGCCTTGATTGTCATAGATGTTGAAAATCGCCACCTCATCCGGCGTCATCTTGGATTGGTAGATCCATTCATGCTTGGGGTTTCCCACCAGCCCCATGATCTGCCCTTTGCGGTCAGGATAGATCAGATCCAGCAGGACCCAGTCAGACGGGTCAACCGACGACGGGCGAACAAAACCAAGAGGGGCCGAATTGATCGGCTGTTCGACAGGACGCCACACATTGACGAAGGCATAGTGACCTTGCGCCCATTCCGCTGCGACCTCAGCACCCAGCAGGTCGATAAGCCGTTGTTCTGCACCATCCTTGCTGTAGTCACTGTGGACATTGCGCGCAGGTTTGCGCGTCGCACTTGGGTCATCAATCCGAACGGTATGATCGAAAATCACAACCTCGCGCGCGCCCAGCCTGTCCGAAAGCGTCGCTGTCAGTTCAGTATCGTAAGTCGGTTTCCAGGCGTCGCCTGCAAAACCCCGAACCTGCGTTTTCAGCGTCGTGAATTCAACAGCATCAGACACAAATGTAACGGAGTTGACCGTCGCACGGGTGTCCCCTAATGCGACAGCTGTGGAGGACAGTTCGGGGGAAACCAGGTTTCCAGCGATCCCGCCTGCATCCAGTTCAAAAGCTTGCCGGTGCGGCTTGTGTACGTGGTAGTTGACTGTGGCTGTCCGCGTCATGTGCGCCTACTTCCCATGCAGTATTGAAGCGATGAGAGGGATTTAACGCCGATCAAAACACATATAAACTGCCCATTCACGGAATGATAATTCGGGTTTGCAATATAATGGGACTTGATACTGACGCATTGCGATTGTTCGTAAGGGCCGCAGAAATGCTGAACATCAGCGCGGCAGGGCGCGCATTGGGTATGGCCCCGGCTGTATCCAGCGCAAAGCTCGCCAAGTTGGAGCAAAGCCTGGGTTCCGAACTTTTACATCGCACAACGCGAAAAGTGTCACTGTCGGTCGAAGGTACGGATTTCCTGCCCTTCGCGCGCGAGATCATCGCGCAGGAGGAAGCTGCCCTTGCGGCTCTGGGCAAGCAAACAACTGCGATCAAGGGCACATTGCGCTTTGCCGCGCCAAGCAGCTTTGCGCAACTCTACATCGCTCCGATCCTGCCGAAGTTTCTTGACCAACACCCTGACCTCACGCTCGACTTGCGTCTGTCAGATGTGCAATTCGACCTGATCGAAGGGAGTTATGATCTTGCACTTAGGAACGCGCCACTTGTCGACACTAGCCTGAAGGGTCGTAAGCTGGCCGAGGACAGACGCATTCTTTGTGCTGCACCCCACTATCTGGACATGCACGGCAGTCCGAAAGTACCTGATGATCTAAAAAAACACCACCTGATCGCTTTCCAAAACCGCCAACTGCGGCCATTGACAGGGCCGGCAGGCGAGAACGCCGTTTTCGATCCCGCATCAGCCAAAGGTCAATTGATAATCGACGACGGTCAAAGCCAGGTCCGCGCCACGTTGGCCGGGGCTGGTATTTCCCTGAACGCTCTATGGAGCGTGCATGACCAACTGAAGTCACGCCGTTTGATACGGGTTCTTCCAAACTTTGAAGCCGCAGAGGACAATGTCTTGTGGCTGATCTATCCCAAGTCCAACGTATTGTCCCCCAAAGTGCGGGTATTCATGGACTTTCTCGTCGCAGAGATTGGCGCAAATCCCCCTTGGGAAACGTGAACTCAAATTAAGTTTAGCGCGCTGTCAGACATCCTGACGCCAATGTCGGAGACGGGCATTGAGCGGACACGCCTTGTCCAATCGCAAAAGTCTGGTTCGTCCGCAGATTTCCTGTTCGGAAAGCACGTGATTTCGCGCCTGCGGCGAATGGCAGGAATGCGGACTGCTACCGCAGCATCCTGACCGGTTAGCCAACGGCAGAAGGGG
>NZ_JBXWOA010000034.1:0-4435 GCF_059610645.1 Ruegeria sp. CDSC054
TTACTCAGCGGCTTCTTCGTAAGCGTCCATTGGGGGGCATGTGCAGATTAGGTTTCTGTCGCCATATGCGTTGTCGACGCGGTTTACGGGGGACCAGTATTTGTCGACGCCCATGGAGCCTGGGGGGAAGCAGGCCTGTTCGCGCGAGTAGGGCCGGTCCCAGTCGCCGACCAGATCGCGCACCGTGTGTGGGGCGTTTTTCAGCGGGTTGTTTTCCGCGTCGATCTTGCCGTCGATGATGTCCTGCGCTTCGGCCCGGATGGACAGCATGGCGTCGCAGAAGCGGTCCAGCTCGTCCTTGGGTTCCGACTCGGTTGGCTCAACCATCAAGGTGCCGGCCACCGGCCAGGACATGGTGGGCGCGTGGAAGCCGCTATCGACCAGACGCTTGGCGATGTCGTCGACGCTGACCTGTGCCGCCTCGTCCAAGGGTCGGGTGTCGAGGATGCATTCATGCGCCACCCGGCCCGTGTCCGAGGTGTAGAGGATCGGATAGGCCTCCTGCAGGCGTGCCGCGATGTAGTTGGCGTTCAGGATTGCCACTTTCGTGGCCTGCGTCAGACCGGCGCCGCCCATCAGCAGCACATAGGCCCAGCTGACCGGCAGAATGGACGGAGAGCCAAATGGCGCGGCCGAGACCGGGCCCACGGCGGTGCCGTATTCCGGGTGACCGGGCAGGTGTTCCTCCAGATGCGCCTTGACGCCGATCGGACCCATGCCGGGGCCGCCGCCGCCATGCGGGATGCAGAAGGTCTTGTGCAGGTTCAGGTGGCTGACGTCACCGCCAATGTCACCCGGACGTGAGAGACCCACCATGGCATTCATGTTGGCGCCGTCGATATAGACCTGACCGCCGTGGTCATGGGTGATCTGGCAGACCTCCTGAACGGTGGTCTCGAACACGCCATGGGTGGACGGATAGGTGATCATGCAGGCGGCCAGATGATCGGAATGCTTCTCGGCCTTGGCGCGGAAGTCATTCAGGTCAATGTTGCCGTTCTCATCGGCCTGCACCGGAACAACCTGATAGCCCACCATCTGCGCCGAGGCCGGGTTGGTGCCATGCGCCGAGGTCGGGATCAGGCAGACATTGCGATGCGCCTCACCCCGCGCGGCGTGATAGTTGCGGATGGTCAGCAGGCCTGCGTACTCGCCCTGCGCGCCCGAGTTGGGTTGCTGGCTGATCGCGTCATAGCCGGTGATCTGGCACAGCTTGTCGTTCAGATCGTCGATCATCTCATGATAGCCCTGCGCCTGATCTTCGGGGCAGAACGGGTGCAGATTGCCGAACTCGGGCCAGGTGACCGGGATCATCTCGATCGTGGCGTTCAGCTTCATGGTGCACGAGCCCAGCGGAATCATTGCCCGGTCCAGCGCCAGATCGCGGTCGGCCAGACGGCGCATATAGCGCGTGATCTCGGCCTCGGCCCGGTTCTTGTGGAAGATCTCGTGGGTCAGGTAAGGGCTTTCACGCAGCGCGTAATCGGGCAGGCGATAGACTTTGTTTGAGCTGTCATCGGTGCGATCGATGCCGAAGGCACCCCAGACGGCCTCGATGGTCTCGGGCCGGGTCTGTTCGTCCAGGCTGATGCCGACCTTGGTCTCGCCGACCTTGCGCAGGTTCACACCGCGGGCCACGGCGGCCTCCATCACGACATTCTGCAGGTGGCCGACCTCAACCGTGATGGTGTCGAAGAACACCTCTGGCTCGACCGAGAAGCCTGCCTCTTCCAGACCGGCGGCCAGGCGCGAGGTCTTGCGGTGCACCGATTGTGCGATGGCCTTGATGCCGTCGGGGCCGTGATACACGGCATACATCGAGGCAATCACCGCCAGCAGCGCCTGCGCGGTGCAGACGTTCGAGTTGGCTTTTTCGCGGCGGATGTGTTGCTCGCGGGTCTGCAGCGCCAGGCGGTAAGCCTTGTTGCCGCGCGCGTCGATCGACACGCCGATGATCCGGCCCGGCATCGACCGCTTCAGCTTGTCACTGGTCGCCATATAGGCTGCGTGCGGCCCGCCATAGCCCATCGGAACACCAAAGCGCTGGGTCGAGCCGATGGCAATATCCGCGCCCATCTCACCGGGAGACTTCAGCAGCGCCAGCGACAGGATGTCGGCGGCAACGATGGCGATGGCTTTGTGTTCGTGCAGCGCGGCGATTTCCGATGTGAAGTCGCGCACATGGCCGTGGGTGCCGGGATACTGGAAGATCGCGCCAAAGACCGATCCCGCATCCAGCGTGTCCGGGTCGGCGACCTGCACGTCGATGCCCAGAGGCTCGGCGCGCGTTTTGATGACTGCGATGGTCTGCGGGTGGCAGTTCTTGTCCACGAAGAAGGCCGCGTTGTTGGCCTTTGAGCGGCCACCACGCTTGGCCATCGCCATGGCTTCGGCCGCCGCAGTGGCTTCGTCCAGGAGCGAGGCGTTGGCCACGTCCAGACCGGTCAGGTCGCTGACCATGGTCTGGAAGTTCAGGAGAGCTTCCAGACGGCCTTGGCTGATCTCGGGCTGATAGGGCGTGTAGGCGGTATACCAGGCCGGGTTTTCCAGGATGTTGCGCAGGATCGGCGCCGGCGTGGTGGTGCCGTAATAGCCCTGACCGATCAGCGAGGTCAGAACCTTGTTCTTGCTCGCCACCTCTTTCATGTAAAAGAGCGCATCGCGTTCGGTCATCGCCGGACCCCAGTCCAGCGGCTCTTTTTGCCGGATCGCAGGCGGGACGGTGGCGTCGATCAGCTGGTCCAGCGTCTTGAAGCCGATCACCTTGAGCATGTCGCGCATTTCCGTCGGGCTGGGCCCGATATGGCGGCGGTTGGCGAAGTCATAGGCTTCGTAATCAGTCAGTTTGAAGGCCATAGGTCATGCTCCTCAGGGAATGTCTCGCCCGGCCGCTCTGGCAGGAGCCTCCGGCGGGGATATTTTTAGCCAGATGAAGGGGCGGATCCGCAAAAGGACCCGCCGTTTGGGTTTACCCGATCAGGGCCTTGTAGCCGTCCAGATCCATCAGATCTTCCAGCTGCGCGGCATCCGCGATCTTGATCTTGTAGATCCAGGCCTCACCCTCGGGGTCTTCGTTCAGCGCGCCGGGGTTGTCGGCCAGCGCTTCGTTCACTTCCGTGATCTCGCCATCGACCGGGGCATACAGCTCGGAGGCGGCCTTGACGGATTCGATCACGCCGATCTCACCGCCTTTTTCAAACTCGTCGCCTGCTTCCTGCTGCTCCACGAACACCACGTCACCCAGCTGTTCAGCCGCGTGCTTGGTGATGCCCAGAGTGGCCGTGTCGCCTTCGACGGTCAGCCATTCATGCTCTTCGGAATAATAGGTTGCCATGTTGTCTCTCTCCTGACTTCAACGCTTGTAATTCTGTTTGACGAAGGGCAGCGCCACGATCTGCGCTGGCTGCGGCTTGCCCCGGATGATCAGGTTCACCGTCTCGCCCGGCTCACCGTGGCCCTTGGACACATAGCCCATCGCCACCGGTCCGCCGACCGTGGGGCCGAACACGCCCGAGGTGATCTGACCGATCGTATTGCCCTCGGCGCACTGGATTTCCACGCCCTGACGCGCCGGGGCGCGACCTTCGGGCTTGATGCCAACCAGCTTTTTGGCGGGGCCTTCGGCCAGTTCTTTTTGCACGCGCTCGGCGCCCGGGAAACCGCTCTCTTCCTTGCGGCGCTTCTGGATCGCCCAAGCCAACGAGGCCTCAATCGGCGAGGTGCTCTGGTCGATGTCATTGCCATAAAGGCACAGGCCGGCCTCCAGCCGCAGGCTGTCGCGCGCGCCCAGACCGGCGGCTTCGCAATCCTCATGCGCCAGGAACGCCTTGCTGACCTCGATCGCCTTGTCCTCGGGGATCGAGATCTCGTAGCCGTCCTCGCCGGTGTAGCCCAGCCGCGAGATGCGGCACTCAACACCGTTGATATCGGCCACCGTGGTTTCCATGAACTTCAGATCCCGCGCCGCCGGGCAAAGATCACCCACGACGTTTTCCGCCGCCGGGCCCTGAACCGCCACAAGCGCGCGGTCGAAGATCTCGGTCACTTCGACGCCGTCCAGATTATCACGCATATGCGGAATGTCCTGATGGCGCAGCGCTGCATTCACCACCACAAAGTAGTGATCCCCCGCATTCGACACGATCAAATCGTCCATGATCCCGCCGTCCGCATTGGTGAAAAACCCGTACCGCGCCTTGCCTTCCTTCAGCGTCGCGTAAGCCTGCGGGCACAAAGCTTCCAGCTTCTCACCCACATTCTCACCGCGCAGGATCACCTGACCCATATGAGACACATCAAACAACGCCGCCTTCTCACGACACTGCTTATGCTCCCCCATTATCCCCAAAGGATACTGAACAGGCATCTCCCAACCAGCAAAATCAACCAACTTACCGCCAAGTTCGACGTGCAAGTCATACAAGGGGGTGCGTTT
>NZ_JBXWOA010000035.1:0-3306 GCF_059610645.1 Ruegeria sp. CDSC054
GGGTTCTGCCAAGCCCATAGCATCACTTCGACAAGATGAAGAAGTAACCGTGGTGGCAGCTTTGCGATCTGTCTTACACGACAAACTGGATGAAACCGATTTGGGACCAGAGATGGTGGCTGGAATGCTGGGACTACAACCGGAACGGTTTCTGAAGGCGCTTCAGCAACAAGGCACAACGTTACCCCGCGAAATCAAACGGTTGCGTGTCGATGTCGCCAAAGAGCACCTCAAAGAAGGCCAGATGACAATTGCGGAGATTAGTCTGATGCTCGGCTATTCCGACAAGTCCCATTTCACTCGCTTTTTCCGAGGTCAGACCGGAATGACACCGACCAAGTTCCGCCTCGGTGTATAGTTACGTTGCAAATACTTGGGCTGCTTTTTCACTACATAACAAGCGCAAGCCGACAAGAATTTGCAACACACTTTTTGGTGCCCCTTTCTAAGGATAACAGAGGGACAATTGCCCCCATAGCCCTGCGGCGGTGCATGCCGCGCTGCGCCTCCGCTGCACCAACTCTTTATTTTAGTTCGATCAGCGACAAACCTGATCTCAACAAGTTGTCATATGATCTTGATGTGCCCAGAAGACCGTGTGACCATCAAGCCACTGACAACACGAAACATCTCTCGAAGATAGCGCTGGTTGCGGCAGTGAAAAACAGCACCATGTTGCACGTGCGGAATAGGGTAACCGCTGAGAAGTGGACGATGAGAAAGACAACGTTCCAACGGAATATATTGAGGACAGCACCATGAAAAAGATCATAACGTTCGCACTTGTCGCTGCTCTTCCCAGCGGCGTACTGGCGCATTCCAAGGTCGAAGAAACAACCCCTGCCGACGGAGCCACAATAACCGCTGTGCCCGCTGAAATTGGCCTCAACTTCTCTAAGGACATCCGGCTGACACGGATAGAATTGGCACATCAAGAACATTCCGCGGCAAGCCTAGAATTGGGCGACCAGAAAAGTTTTGGTCAGGAGTTCAAGATCCCACTGCCGAGCAATGGAACGGGCACCTATGTCATTGAATGGCGCGGTCTTGGTGAAGACGGTCATGCGATGCAGGGCGAGTTCTCCTTTACCGTGGAATGAGCATGCCAGACATTTGGGGCATTGCGGCAATCCTCGCAAAGCTAGGGCTCTACATCGGCTTTGCGGGGTCCACCGGACTTATGATAGTTAGTTGCCTCTATTCCGGCTTTGTCGCACCGATAAACCTTGTGATGAAACGCCAAGCAAGGGCCTTAGCATGCCTTGCTCTTGCCGCAACTGTAGTTGGCTTTATGCTTCGTGGGCCCGCCTTAACGGGCGGAGTTGACGGCATGGTCGACCCGGAAATGCTTGGTTTACTTTGGCAGACCCCCGTGGGCGACGTACTAGTTTACCGGCTTGTCGGTGCAGCATTGATCCTTGTGGGATTGTCTATTCCTCGATTTGGCCACTGGATCGTACTCGTGGGTGGTACATTGGCTCTGTGGTCCTTTGCGCAGATAGGGCACGTGCCGGAACTAGAGAGTGTCGGTGTTCAACTCTTGCTCTTATTGCACCTGCTTTGTGTAGCCTTCCGGGTGGGCATCTTTAGCCCGCTAAGGAATATGGCCCTAATGCCTGAACACCTGACCAATGCAGCTGAATTAGGGCATAGGTTTGGGCAAGCTGCTACATTGGTTGTACCGGTGTTAATCGTGGCAGGTCTCTGGATGGCTTGGTTGCTTGTTGGCAATCTCCAAGGGCTCTTGCTCACCGGCTACGGGCAGGCATTGTTGTTCAAGGTGTTCCTTGTGGCGCTGCTGATGATCCTCGCCGCTGCAAACAAGCTCCGATTTGTTCCGGCTATGCTGGGTGGAGAGGCAAAGGCAGCGCAACGCCTAGCCCGATCCATCGAAGTCGAGGCAATAATCGTATTAGTTGTGCTGGCGACAACGGCGACACTCACGAGCGTGCTAACGCTTCCGAGTTAAGGTAGGGAGAGATGAACAAACACCTGTGCGCGCTGGCTGTATACAGCATTGGCACCAACGTCGCTACAGATCATGAGTTGACAGACAGAGACCTAACGAATGGGCTGGAACTCTCCGCAGTGCACTGTGCTTCATGCCATGAAGTTAATCTAGAAGGCTACGACACTGCCGCGAGGCGTTCCTAATGCTCGACAACTTCGAAACACCAGCCAACGCAGCCGAGGGTGCTCAGGACGATGCACAGTCTGAAGACTTCCTATGCAGCGCGACACAGGTAATGACTGCTAACAAATCACTAGACCTGACCTACTACTATCACACGATGTACGACCGCACTGTGCACATGGTTGATCTCAAACAAATTGACTTCTAAGCGGTGGGTGACGCGATGATAGTCTTGCCTATAAGTGGCAATCGAGAACCCCCAATCGTCGACATGACATCGACCAATTAATCAGATGCGCACTTGAGCCACGGAAACAATAGAGTGGAAACGTGGCCCTAGACCTCAGCCCAAATGTGCTAGTTGCTCATATGCAAGTGTGACACACTATAAACCGCCACACTGCAATCATGTTCACTATCAGTGCATCAGTCGCTCGACGGTGATTCCTCTAGGCTCCACCAAATCCTGACGGATAATCCGCTACCCGTAGTTCTTCCTTTTTCGCAGAAGAAATATCCTTTGTGGCCGAACCGGACCTTAGTTCAAAATACGGATAAGGTCAGCTGCGCCCATGTTAGTCAATGCTACGCGTTCGACGGACAACCGCTTTGCCGATCCTACTGCAATTCGCTGTAGGGGCAGACATCTTCTTCAAACGGAACGTAGCGGCGGGAAAAATTGCTACCTTCTACGGCTGCCGGACGGCTAATCCTATCCATCCGGAAATGCCGAAAGTCCTCCCGCTGTGGGTCCCAGCCAACGAGGTACCACAATGGGGGCAGAACCAGCATTGCCTGTGGCTCCACTTTGCGGCGGGTCTGCCGTCCTCTTGCATCGCGATACGCAAAGGAGATGAGCTGGCGCCCAAGGAATGCCGTTTCAAAAGCAGGTAGCAACTCAGCATCCATTTTGCCCATGCCCGAAAGGTCTTGCTGCGGGGACAATTGACCAATGTGTAGGCAATCCAAGAAAGCGCGCAGGTCGCGCACTTTGTCTGCGGGCAGGGCCTTTTCGATCTTGGCTAGTCCGGCATCTGCCAGTTCCGAGAAAGGAAGGTTTCCCGCCGCCCGCGTGGCTGCCACGCTGATGAGCAGTGCAAAGACCTCTGGCACCGATAGCTTGGCTGTTGTCTGCATGGATTGCGGATCAAGCTGCAAGCCGCCACCGCGCC
>NZ_JBXWOA010000036.1:0-3266 GCF_059610645.1 Ruegeria sp. CDSC054
GGATCGGACTTGGCTATGCTATGCTTTCCTTTTCTTACTGCCAAAAATCGGTGAATTGTCCGCCGGTTTAGCTGCAAGCGGGAAATGGGAACACTCGCTGTACGGTTATTCTCTGCTGGGGTTTCTCCTATACTACTTGTTGGAAGCCAGCCGTGAAGTGGGGGCCGATAACAGGTTGTCGCTTGGCTTGGACACAGTGGCACTCGGAACCTATAACTGCTTGCTTGCCATCACAGTCATGCAAACGACGGGAACATCGCCTGAACTGTACGCGATTGGAACGTTGGCCTATTCACTGCATTTGTTTGGGGTAAATATATATCTCTATAAGACCCACCCCGGGCATATGTCTGGATGGCTACGCGCATACTTTGTCGAGTCGCTTGCAGTCGGCATATTGATCGGTCTCAGCGCGGACAAAAGTAGCATGATCTATTCAATTGCGAATGGGTTGACAGGGGGTGTGATAATAGCCCTGTCTCTTCGGGTTAAACTACCCAGCCTTTCGGCAGTGAATACAAAGGCTCTGTTGATTGGCGTGGTATTTGCTGCAGTCGCAGTCGAGGTCACACGGTACTAACTAGAAGACACCGAATGTATTTTTGGGCTTGTCTTTAGGTAGAGGCGTTCGATGTTTCTCAGTCTTTTTGTAATGTAGCCACCAAGACTTGGTCTGGCCCAACATTCTCTTCAATGGCCGCTGTAATCCAGTTGGTCAGCGCATCCAGTGCCTCAGCGGTAACGGCTATGGGCTCGAAACTGCCCTCGGAGCGAGCACAGCATTGCCCCTAACGCTTTTTTGTTGATCCAACTGACGGCCCAATCCTGTCGTTGCTTAAGCAGCGCTCCGCTGCGCTGCTGCTTCCCCATTGCGGTCCTTCGGCAACCCTTGTCTTATGCCCCCTCTTCATAGCGCTTTCGTTCTGCATCCGTGGCATTACGCCACTCCGCGCGAAGTAGGTCCATTCGCCGAGGAATACTGTTTTCGAGAACCTCCGCCTCAATGATCCGTTCTGTCCGAAAGTAACGAAAGCCTTCTCGCATCTCGCACCATGCAGCGATGATGCGGCTGGTGTCCCGATAACCCAGCAGTATGGGCCAGATCACACGACGAGTTTGTTGGCCTGAGTGGTCCGAATATTTCAGAGCTATTTTTTGGCGGCGTCGAATGGCCAGACGAATGGCCGCGGCGCCGAGTACTTCAACCGGCTGCGCGACGGGCGCAACGCTTACGGCCGGCTGAAGAAACGACGTCCGGTACTTGTCAGGTGCGACAGCTTCCAGCTTGGTGATTAGCTTCTCAGCCGCCAGCGCAAGCTCGGGTTCGCCTCGCGTCTTGACCCACAACACGCCAAGCGTAACGGCCTCGATTTCGTCCGAGGTCAGCATCAGCGGTGGCATATGAAAGCCGGGCTCCAACACATAGCCGACCCCGGCCTCGCCATTGATCGGCACGCCCTGGCCCATCAGCGCAGCAACATCGCGATACACCGTACGCTTGGTCACGCCCAGTTCTTCACCAATAGACTGGGCAGAGATCGGGCCTTTGGCACGCCTCAGGATCTCGATGACTTCAAATAGCCTGTCGCCGCGCCTCATGTGATCTCCTTTCGATGAAACAGAGCATACTGACAGTATGCTGACAACACGCTGTCAGCATAGGCGCGGTAGAAGCAGGAAAAACATTATAAAATGGAGATCAGAAGATGGGACATTTCATTGCTCTAACCCTCGCCGCTGTTATGCCAACAGCACTCGTTGCGGAGTCGGCGGAGCAGCGGGGAACTGCGCCGATCATGGCCATGGGCGCCTATGTGCCGACCGACAACATGGAGGAATCGGAGGCCTTCTACCGCGCCCTGTTCGACAGTGAACCGACAATCGGGCTACCCGAATTCGTGGCGTTCGATGTGGCTGGTGGCTGGTTCGCAATCGTGTCACGGGACAAGTACGCACCGGGGTCCGAGGCAGGTTCGGGTGCGGTTCCCTACCTGCAATCCGCCGATCTGGAGGTCTTGCACGCCCGCGCCACCTCTGCCGGTGTGACCGCGCCGGAGATCATCGAAGAGCCGGGCATCCACTTGCTTAAGATCACCGACCCCAACGGTCAGTTGATCGAGTTTTTCAGACTGACCGGTCAGTGACGCTCACAAGACTCAGCACAATCTCAAAGGACATCCCACCATGCAAATGAACTACTTCGTCGTCGGTACCAACGACATGGCCGCCGCAACGCACTTCTATGACCAGCTTTTTGGTCAATTAGGCCTAAAGCGCGTCTCGCCCACCGACAGAATGACTTACTGGCTCGGACCTAATTTTGCCTTTGCAGCTGCCATCCCGTTCGACGAAAAACCCGCCACGAATGGCAACGGAACCATGGTCGGCTTCAGCGTCGGGTCGGCTGAAGAGGTCGTAAGGCTGCACGCATTGGCCATCGAGCTTGGTGGCACGAGCGAAGGCGAACCGAACCAACGTGGACCGCGCTTCTCGGCCTACGTCAGGGATCTTGACAGCAACAAGATTTGCCTCTCCGCCTAATGCAGGTCGCAAACGCACTTTCCGATTGAATGGAGAAGACTTTGAAACTCGTTCTTTTGGGCGCGAATGGGCGGACAGGTAAGCTTGTGCTCGTAGCTGTGCACGCACGGGACATGGAGGTCACAGCGGTCGTTCGTTCTGCAGTCAAAACGACCGATCTACGACACCCAAGATTGCACGTGGTGGTCGGTGATCACTATGATCCTGAGTTTCTCGCATCAGTGTTTCGCGACCACGGCGCCGCTGTTTCGGCCATGGGCGGTGAGCTGCCAACAAAAGCCGCCACTTCTGTGTATTTCCGATCTTCTTACGCCATCGTCGAAGCGGCGTCGGCGACCAGACTCAAGCGGGTCTTGGTGACTTCAACGGCTTTGCTATTTCCAGACCAAACGCTGCTCGGAAAGCTCCTTCGTTTCGTTGTGCCGAACGTTGTACGCAGCGCCGATCGCATGGAGGATATCTTGAAGAACTCTGGCCTAAACTGGACCTCGGCCCGCGCGGGATTTCTCAAAAACCCGGTGTGACGGCATACCGTGCCCAAAGAGATGCTTTTCCCGAAAACAGAACAGCAGTTTCCCTGTTGGCACTTGAACAATTCCTGATTGATGCCATCTCGGACCCTGAGACCCAAGGGGCGGCATACGGCGTGGGTTCTGTCGCAAACTTTTCAGATGGCAGAGCATTAGTGGAATTGGTGAGCGGTTTACCCTGCCAGTTGGGCGAAC
>NZ_JBXWOA010000037.1:0-3038 GCF_059610645.1 Ruegeria sp. CDSC054
CAACCGGGGGTTTTGCCCAATGAGCTATAAATCGGACATTGAAATCGCGCGCGAGGCGCAGAAGAAGCCTATTCAGGAAATTGGCGCTAAGATTGGCATCGATTCTGCTGATCTGCTGCCCTACGGCCATGACAAAGCGAAGGTCAGCCAGGAGTTCATCAACTCGGTCCAGGGTCGCGAAGACGGCAAGTTGGTGCTGGTCACCGCGATCAACCCGACCCCCGCGGGTGAGGGTAAGACGACCACGACCGTTGGTCTGGGTGATGGTCTGAACCGCATTGGCAAGAATGCGATGATCTGTATCCGCGAAGCCTCGCTGGGCCCGAACTTCGGCATGAAGGGCGGCGCTGCAGGGGGCGGGTACGCGCAGGTTGTTCCGATGGAGGAAATGAACCTGCACTTCACCGGGGATTTCCACGCCATCACCTCGGCGCATTCGCTGCTGTCGGCGATGATCGACAACCACATCTACTGGGGCAATGAAGCCGAGATCGATGTACGCCGCGTCGCATGGCGTCGCGTGGTCGACATGAATGACCGCGCCCTGCGTCAGATCACGGCGTCTCTGGGTGGGGTGTCGAACGGCTTCCCGCGCGAAACCGGCTTTGACATCACCGTGGCGTCCGAGGTCATGGCGATCCTGTGCCTGTCCAACGACCTGAAGGATCTGGAAAAGCGTCTGGGTGACATCATCGTGGCCTATCGCCGCGACAAGACTGCTGTTTACTGCCGCGACATCAAGGCCGAAGGCGCGATGACCGTGTTGCTGAAAGACGCGATGCAGCCGAACCTGGTGCAGACGCTGGAAAACAACCCGGCCTTTGTCCACGGTGGCCCCTTCGCCAACATCGCGCATGGCTGTAACTCGGTCATTGCCACCAAGACTGCTTTGAAAGTGGCTGACTACGTTGTGACTGAGGCTGGCTTTGGGGCCGATCTGGGCGCCGAGAAGTTCATGAACATCAAGTGCCGTAAGGCGGGCATCGCGCCGTCTGCAGTGGTGCTGGTTGCCACCGTGCGTGCGATGAAGATGAACGGCGGCGTTGCCAAGGCCGATCTGGGTGCGGAAAACGTCGACGCGGTCAACTCGGGCTGTGCCAACCTGGGCCGTCACATCGAGAACGTGAAATCCTTTGGCGTGCCGGTTGTGGTTGCCATCAACCACTTCGTTACCGACACCGATGCCGAAGTGCAGGCGGTCAGCGACTATTGCGCCGCGCATGGGGTTGAGGCGGTTCTGTCGCGTCACTGGGAGCTGGGCTCGGAAGGCTCTGCGCCGCTGGCCGAGAAGGTTGTTGAGATCGTCGAGGGCGGCAGTGCCAACTTCGCACCGATCTACCCCGATGACATGCCGCTGTTCGAAAAGATCGAAACCATCGCCAAGCGTATCTACCGCGCCGACGAGGTTCTGGCCGACAACAAGATCCGCAACCAGCTGCGCGAGTGGGAAGAGGCCGGATACGGCAATCTGCCGGTCTGCATGGCCAAGACGCAGTATTCGTTCTCGACCGACCCCACTTTGCGCGGCGCGCCCACCGGCCATTCGGTTCCGGTGCGTGAGGTACGTCTGAGCGCGGGGGCCGGCTTTATCGTGGTGGTCTGCGGTGAGATCATGACCATGCCCGGTCTGCCACGCAAACCGGCTGCGGAAACCATCTGCCTCAATGACGCAGGTGAGATCGAGGGCTTGTTCTAAGCCGCCGAATAGGACATCTCGTGGTCCGGGGTTTTCCCGGGCCATGAGGAGATCGCGATGCCCACTCTGACACCGCCGCAAGACTGTGCAACGATGCAGGATCTGCGGGTTCAGATCGACAAGCTGGACCGCCAACTGATCGAAATGTTGGTGGCGCGCGCAGGCTACATTGACCGCGCGTCCGAGCTGAAGCCGGGCGAGGGCCTGCCTGCCCGTATCCCGGACCGTGTCGAAGACGTGGTGCACCGCGTGCGCGCAAGCTCGGCCGAGCTGGGAATGGATCCGGATTTGGCCGAAGGACTGTGGCGCATGTTGATTGACTGGTCGATTGCACGTGAGGAACGTGTTCTCGGCCCGGACTGAATGACCGGGCGCTTCACGCGCCCGATCCGTTTTTGAAAGAAGGGATCAAAGGATGGTAGCCCAGGTTATCGACGGCAAGGCCTTTGCGGCCAAAGTGCGCGCGCAAGTGGCCGATCAGGTCGCAAAGCTGAAAGAGGAAAACGGCATTACCCCCGGCCTGGCCGTGGTTCTGGTCGGCGAAGACCCAGCCAGCCAGGTCTATGTCCGCTCCAAGGGCAAGATGACCGTTGAGGTCGGCATGAACTCGTACGAGCATAAGCTGGATGTCGATACCTCGGAAGAGGACCTGCTGGCGCTGGTCGACACGCTGAACAACGATCCGGCTGTGCACGGAATCTTGGTTCAATTGCCGCTGCCCAAGCATCTGAACGAAGATCTGGTGATCAATTCGATCGACCCGGCCAAGGATGTGGACGGGTTCCATATCTCCAACGTGGGCCTGTTGGGCACCGGTCAGAAATCGATGGTGCCCTGCACCCCGCTGGGCTGTCTGATGATGCTGCGCGATCACCATGGCTCATTGTCGGGGATGGATGCGGTTGTGATCGGACGCTCGAACATCGTGGGCAAGCCGATGGCGCAGCTGCTGCTGGGCGACAGCTGCACCGTGACCATCGCGCACAGCCGCACCAAGGATCTGCCCGACGTGGTCCGCCGCGCCGATATCGTCGTGGCCGCCGTTGGCCGCCCCGAAATGGTGCCCGGTGACTGGATCAAAGAAGGCGCCACCGTCATCGACGTGGGCATCAACCGCATTGAACGCGATGGCAAGAACAAACTGGTCGGCGACGTCGACTACACCAGCGCCGCCGCACGCGCCGGCGCCATCACCCCGGTCCCCGGAGGTGTCGGCCCCATGACCATCGCCTGCCTGCTGGCCAACACACTTACCGCCGCCTGCCGCGCAAACAAACTCCCAGAACCAGAAGGCCTCACAGCCTGACCTGGTGCGTTAGGGCGCAAATAATGCGCCTTAACG
>NZ_JBXWOA010000038.1:0-1932 GCF_059610645.1 Ruegeria sp. CDSC054
GAGGTGGAGTTGAAAGGCAAGCTCGTCACCCTTGTGATGATTAGTAGTTTTGGCTGGTGGCCATTTTTACGATCACATTCGAACATGCCAATTCAAAAGTGGCAACCGAGGCAAATTTTTCCGGACTACAGTTGGCAAAACATGAATATGAAGGGAGTACGTATGTCCGGTCCACGAATGTCGCTTTGCTCGACGGTAATTGTCGCTGCAGGACTTGCTTTTTCAGCGTCCGCGCAGGCTCAGGATCAAGAAGAACCCCAAACGTTGTTTACCAACGTGCACATCTTCGATGGAGTGAATGAACAGCGCATCGAGAATGCCAGCGTATTGGTCGAGGGCAACCTGATTAAGGCCGTATCAACCGATGCGATCGATGCCCCCAATGCTACAGTCATTGACGGAGAGGGACGGACGCTGACCCCCGGGTTCATTGAACTGCACGCGCATCTTATGCTGATGGGGCCGACGCTGCCAGCGATGGAGGCCAACACGACCTGGGAGGACTTTGCCATACACGGTGCACGTATGGCCGAGATGTATTTGATGCAGGGTTTCACCACTGTCCGGGATGCTGGCGGCGCTAATGGTGGACTACGCAGGGCAATAGACTCGGGGCAAATCGAGGGCCCTCGTTACTATCCGTCTGGGGCGTTTATCGGAACACGCGGTGGTCACGCTGACTTCGCGAATTTCACAGCACCACCTGGTTCAGAGACGAATATGGGTCGACTGAACATGGCTCAGGAGGTCAGTGGTGTTGATGACGTCTATAAATTCGCACGTAACAACTTTCGTATGGGCGCGACGCAATTGAAATTCATGCAATCCGGGGGTGTCGTGTCGGCATTCGACCCTTGGCAATTGCTGGCCGGGTCGCCCGAAGAAATCAGAGCCGCCGTCCAGGTCGCGCATGAATATGGCAGCTATGTCATGGCGCATTCCTATCGCAAGGAAGCAATCCTGAGTGCGCTCGACGCAGGTGTTATGTCAATCGAACATGGTTTTTCTTTTGACTGCGAAATTGCCGAAGTCATGAACGAGAAGGGTGCGTACATTACAACAAACCTAACGGCATTTGACCCCGGCCTTCTCGACATTCCGGCTGTGGCGAATGTTCCGGCGAGCCTGGCCAAGGCAAAGTCTGCCTCGGCCACGTTTGCAGGCTATATCGACAATATGAAAGAATGCCCGGTGAAGCGGGGTTTCCAGACAGACTGTGTTGGTTCGGTAGAGGCGTGCAATATCCAGATTGCCTACGAGAAGCATCTGAACAATGAATTTTTTGGACCCTATACATCCATGGTCACGCTGACATCGACGGGTGGCGAGGTAGTCGCATTGTCGGGTGACTTTATGAACCCGTATACCGCCGGCAAACTGGGCGTGATCGAAGAAGGCGCCTATGCGGATATCCTGCTGATCGACGGTAACCCACTTGAAGACTTCTCGGTTATCGGCACAGGTGATCAGTGGTTCGGTGCCGAACCGAGGCCTGAAAGCCCAGATACAATCCGCCTGATCATGAAGGACGGTGTAATATACAAGAACACACTGGAATGAACAAAAAAGCAGCCGGAGAGCCTTAATGCGTTATTGGTTTCGCTTCGCCGTATTCGCCGGGTTGATCTGGTGCGGCCATCCCGCCATGGCAGCGCCGGGAACGGCAGTTGACTGGGCGGAACTGCCGGACCCTTCTTCGCAAGTCTTTGAAGACCCCTATCGCGACCTCAGCCCTGAACAGTTCGATGATGTTCTGTATGTCGTGCGTTTGCGCGGAAGGTTGCAGCAAGACACTGGCGGCGCAGATGAAAGGCAAAAATGGCAGGAACGTCTGACCGAAACAGAGGACGCCTTGGCGGCAGATGGTATTGATGTCGACTGGCTTCTTGATCAGCGAGAGATTGTGAAGGAACGGCGAAGAAAGGCGGGAAC
>NZ_JBXWOA010000039.1:0-1528 GCF_059610645.1 Ruegeria sp. CDSC054
ATGTTGTTGTCCCAACCGAACTCTATCGTCGGTGGGTTTGAGTTTGCGCACATGCATCCTGATGGCAGCTTGCACGCTTCGCTGCACCCGGCAATGGCGCTGCGGGCAATTGAGGCCGGCTGGGCCGTAGCACACCCTTGGGCCGATCAACGCCCCGGATGGAGCGGCTTTGTCATGATCTATACTCCAACCACACCAGAAGAGCTGGATGTCGTCATCGATCTGGTAGAAAGTTCGTACACTTTCATCACTGGCAAAATCCTGGGCTAAATGCCAACCTGCTGACCTTGCTGTTGCTAACTAATGCGAAAAACAGTCAATAATCAGTCTTACCGGAATTTCAGGTGATCTATGTTCCACTGTTCCGGACGGGCATGATCCAGAGATGTGGCGCACCCACAATGAGTGCAACTAGGATGTATATGGCGACACATCCTCGAAACTTGTCAAAACCACATACCCCAATTAGGTATTTGGTATGTTTCGCCTGGTCCTGTCGATACTTCTTGTTGTTGCATTCTCTGGCGTATCCGCTGCGTCGGTGAAGCATGGCTTGACCCATGGATCGGATCATTCTGGTCATCATGCTCAAATGGCGGACGACGATCCGTTGGCTAATGCCGAGAAGGTTGTTGCGGATTGTTGCGACACCACCAGCGGCATGGGTTCAGCATCCTGTTTTGGTGATCTTATCGCCACGGCGGGGATTTCGCCGATCGCTCCATTGGTGATTTCAGCGGGCGGTGTGACGCACGCTGGAGCCAATTTTGCGGGCCTCGCACTGGGCGTCCCCACCGGTCCTCCGAAAGCCTGAATGGCTACGGGTTCTCGCCCGCAATCCGTTCAAATTTCACATCAAAGGACCGACAGACATGATCACACGTCGTCACTTCACCACACTATCTGCAACTGCTCTCATCGCGACCGCTCTTCCCGTCCGTGCAAACACCCCAATGCACGTGCTCACCTCACCAGATTGCGGATGTTGTCACGCATGGGCCGACTTGGCTCGCGCACGTGGCTACGCCGTCACCGTTGAGGAACTGACAGACCCCGAGGCACAGAAGTCAGCGCGGGGTATCCCGCTGAACCTCGCCTCTTGTCACACTATTGAAGCCGATGGTTATGTCTTTGAAGGCCATGTGCCGTTCGAAGCACTGGAAGCCGTGTTGAAGGATCGGCCTGGCATCACAGGGCTTGCTGTTCCCGGCACGCCAATGGGCTCCCCTGGTATGGGCGACGATCCGTCCGCCCGTTACGACGTCATTGCATTTGGGGGAGAGGCTGGGGTCGGTACGGTGTACTACCGCGCGGGCACCGCGCAGCCATTCGACACCTGATGCTAGGGCGCACAACACTCTTGGTCACCGGTGGGCTTGCGCTCGCCGGTTTCGCCGTAGCTTTCGTTCTGGCCCAGCCCTCCGAAGCGGTCGGTCTTTTGGCACCGGATGGCCCAGAATGAACAAAGCCGCCTTGCGGCGGCTTGTTCGGTACTTTGTTCGACCCAAGTGGTTGCGGGAGTAGGATT
>NZ_JBXWOA010000040.1:0-1372 GCF_059610645.1 Ruegeria sp. CDSC054
AATGACATGGTGTGATCGCGGTGGTCGCTCTCCTTGGGCAAACGAGGCCTGATATTATCAGCCTCACCAATCAAAAGCCGTGAGGAGAACGACCATGAGCCATTATGTTGGTCTCGACGTTTCATTGAAAGAGGTCTCGGTTTGCGTTGTGGATGCGGAAGGCACGGTCTTGCATCGCGCGTCTATTCCGACCGAACCAGATACCATTGCGGAATACATTTCGCGGAGAGCCCCCGATGTGGAGCGCGTCGTGCATGAAAGCGGGATAATGGCCACTTGGCTGACGCGTGAACTTGCGCGCCGAGCTGTGCCGATCACCTGTATCGACGCGCGCATGGCGCATAAGGCTCTGTCGGCGCGCCTCAACAAGTCAGACAAGGCAGACGCGGAAGGGTTGGCACAGTTGGCGCGGACCGGCTGGTTCACCGAGGTCCACATTCGCAGTGAAGCGTCGGACCGCGTGCGAGCACTGGTTGCAGCGCGGGAGAGATTGATCCGCATGCGCAAGGATCTTGAAGCTCATATCCGGGGCGTCCTGAAGACTTTCGGCATCCGCATGGGGCCTGTCCTGCGCGCGCACTATCGACAAGGGTTCCGCGACCAGCTGGCCGAGGCTGGTTCTTGTGATCCAATGTTGGAGCTGCTGGCGCAAACGATGATCCCGATCCACAAAAAGCTTTGCGCCTCGGCGGAAATGCTGGGTGATGAATTGATACATGTCGCCAAACAGAACCCACTGGCGCGGCGCCTCATGACCGTGCCGGGTGTGGGGCCGCTGGTTGCGTTGAATTTCATTGCGACAATAGATGATGCAAGCCGGTTCCGCCGGTCGCGCGATGTCGGCGCGTTCCTGGGGCTGACACCAAGACGATATCAATCCGGTGAGATCGACAGAACAGGCCGCATCTCCAAGTGCGGGGATGCCGAGATGCGTCGATTGCTTGTTTCCGCCGCCACGTCCTTGATGACACAGGTCAGGCGGTTCTCAGCCCTCAAATCCTGGGCAATCCGGCTCAGTACGCGAAAAGGCTTCAAGAAGGCCGCTGTGGCCACCGCGCGCAAAATCGCGGTGATCCTCCACGCGATCTGGCGCGACGGGACAGATTTCAATTGGACAAAGGAGCCTGCAAGCTGACAACCAGAAAGCCCGCCCGAGGATAGGGTGGGTTTGGCGTCCTCCGGGACGGAGGCAGATCGATCTCGCGTAAAGCGGTCGAGGTGGCGCAACCAGCATCAACCTCGTGAATGACATTCCAGACGATCAGCCCCGGACGCCATCATGAAGCAGCATCACCTGACTTCGGAGAGAACCAAGACCCCGGCGGACAACAAATCCAACGCCCTTGACAATACCGCGATCAGAGAACCGCTT
>NZ_JBXWOA010000041.1:0-1173 GCF_059610645.1 Ruegeria sp. CDSC054
AATGATAAGACTTCTGGTTGCCGTATTGAGTATTTCCATTGCTGGCGCAGCGTCGGCTCAGGGACTATCTGGGCCATCTTCGGTCGAAGCTGACCTCGACCCCGGAGATGGGTTGACCGATCCGCAGTATCGTTCGGATTTTCCACGCAACATCGCACCGGGTTGGTTTCAGTGGAAAGACCGGCTGGCTGAAGGTGGGTTTCGTTTCAACATTGATTACTTGGCATTGGGCCAAACTACGAATGCTGATCTGGGTGCCAGCGAAGCGGCCAGCGGAATTGCGCGCCTTTACGGTAGTTGGCAGGCAACTGAACGCGGTTCCCTGACATTCAAGATCGAAGACCGGCACGGCTATACAGATGTTGCCCCGCAGTTTCTTGGTCTGGATGGTGGAGCCCTTTCGATCACAGGGACAGCCTTCAACGATAATGGTTTGCTGCTGACCAACCTGTTTTGGACCCAAAGAGCCGCGAACGGCTCGTGGACGCTGCAAGTCGGGCAGATTGATGTAACGGACTTTGTGGATATCTATGGGTTGGTAAGCCCCTACAGCGGTTTCCAAAACCTGTCTTTTAATACCAATCCGACAATTAACACGCCCAATCAAGGTCTTGGCATTGCTGGTGGCGTAAAACTTAACGAAAACGTTTATGCTGTTGCGAGCGTCTCGGACGCAAACGCCGACCCGTCTGATCCAAACTTTGATGTGTTCAGCGATGGCAATCTCTTCAAATCACTTGAACTTGGTTACACCTCCGGCTTTGATCGCATCTACTTCGACAATATCCATCTGACCCTTTGGCATGCGGATGCGGCTGACGATGGTAGCCGTCCAGAAGACTACGGCGCTGCGTTTTCGGCGGCATGGTTTGTTGGCAATAAATGGATGCCGTTCTTCCGGGCAGGGGCCTCAAAAGGGACAGCAGCACTCTATGATCGGTCCGTTTCTGCCGGTCTCGGTTACTACGGTCGCAATACCGATTTGGCCGGGCTGGGCCTGAACTGGGCCGAGGCAAGAGGCATAGATGGCGATCAGTTCACTCTGGAAGCGTTCTACCGTTTTTCAATCTCACCCGGATTGCAAATGACGCCGTCACTGCAGTTCATTTCTAACCCGCTGCAAAACCCCACTCAGGACAGCATTACGCTGTTCGGCCTAAGAACCCGGATCGT
>NZ_JBXWOA010000042.1:0-1043 GCF_059610645.1 Ruegeria sp. CDSC054
CCCGAACCAGAAGGCCTGACTGTGTGACCCATAGCGGACAGTCGTGCATGTAGATTTTCAGGGCCGGGGAACTCCCCGGCCTAAAATTTGTTAATATGTAAACTAAGTGTGAGATTACGGGCATTGAATGTGCCTGTATTGGTGATAAACTTTCTATTCCAGCCGGTTACGTTGTAATATGGCAAGTCCCCGGTAGTATTGGCTGGACCCGGAGAGTTGTTGTCGAGTGTTTATGTTCACGAAACTGCGCCCAGTTTTCGCCGAAATAGTAGGGTACCGGTTGATTGCCGGGCTGGTTTTCCTTCTGCTATTGTCCTTCGTATTCCAACCATTTCAGGCCATCGAAGTAACCTTTCCTTGGCGCTTGGCCTTCTGGATCGGGGTGATGGGGCTGGCGCTAGGGGTGACCTGCGTCGCAAGAAGATTGTTGCGTAGGTTGTTCGCTGAGACCGAGTTTTCTGGGCGCGACCTTGTGCTGATATCTTTGGTTTTCGTCCTTTTCGTTCCAAGCCTTTGGTTGATGGTCTGGTTGCTGTTTTCGGCCAACGGACTGCCGTGCCCGGATATGTTATCCGTAACATCTTATGGCGCCTTGCTGTCGGTCGGCTTGATCCTGGTGCGGCGTGAGGCATCGAAACCTCAATCCGAATATGCTGAAATTCCGCTGCCGCGCATGTACAAGCGGTTGCCGGGATCCTTTCAGGGTCGGGTCTATCGCCTGACGGTCCAAGACCACTATGTGGATGTGGTGACTTCTGAGGGCACGTTTACGATCCGGTCGCGTTTTACCGACGCCATAGAGGAAATGGAACCTATTCCGGGCCATTGCACGCACCGATCGCATTGGGTTGTCGATGACGCCATTGCTGGGGTCGAACGTAAGGGTGGCAAGACCATGTTGCGCCTGAAGAACGACGAGCTTGTTCCGGTCAGCAGGAAATACCGTCCGTTCCTAGAAGAAGATGGCCTGATCTGAGACGCCCTATCTGGGCATTGGGATCATTTGCGGGACTTTCCCTGTCAAGATCGCCATTGCCTGATCG